>CAZZMD010000081.1:0-2638 GCA_964655355.1 uncultured bacterium | reverse complement strand
CGCCATCCCAACGATCCCAGCGATCGCCAACACCAACAGCACCGGCAACTTCAACAGTCCCACCGCGATCGCCGTTGTCACCGCCAAAGCGATCGCCACCCCCTGAAGCTGCCCCGTGGTCTTGTTGACCAAACACTTTTTCATCAACTTCCAGGCAAAAGCCGCTACCACCGCCACCACCACCGGGGACACCCCCCCCAGCAGCGCCGACAACTGGGGCACCCCCTGAAACTCAAAATACGCCCAACTCAGGGTCAACACCATGGCAAAAGCGGGCGCCATAAAACAGATCCCCGCCACCAGGGCCCCGATCGCCCCGCCCCGCTGATAACCGATATAAATCCCAAGCTGAGTCGACGCCGGTCCCGGCAACATCTCGCAGGTGGCGATCCCCTCCAGCAGCTCCTCATCGGTCAGCCACCGTTCCCGCGTGACCGCCCAATCATGCATCGCCGCCATATGGGCCGCCGGGCCACCGAACCCCACCACCCCCAACTTCAAAAAAAACTGTGCTAACTCAGACAATCGCCCCGCCAAGGGAAGCTCAGACGGCGATTGGGAAGGAGACTCGGAAAGGGACTCAGAATAATCCTCGTTTTCCATTGGGCATCACTGTCATCCAGTTAGTCTTCGCGATCGCAAGTTGGGACGAATCGATCTTCGCGCCCGACAAATTTGCCCCGCAGAAATTGGCTCCTGCCACATTAGCATTCGTAAAATTAGCTGAGGTTAAGTCCGCCTTACGAAAGTCCACCTTCGACAAATTACTGGCATGAAAATACGCCCGGCTGAGGGTCGCTTCCCGCAAATCCGCCCCCGTCAGATTCGCCTTTGCAAAATCTGCCCCCGATAAATCCGCCCCCTGCAGCTTGGTTTTTTCCAGGCGCGACTCCCGAAAAATACAGCCACTCAAAGCCGCATTCTGGAGATCACCGCGACTGAGATTATGGGAAGAAAAGTCCCGCCGTCCCTTAGCGTAATAGGTCTGTACATCCCGGGGTTTCAGCCAGGGCATCGCCGATTGCTTGGACTTGCGGGGCGATCGCTGGCCACCGCTATCCATACTGCCCCCGGTCATCCCAGAGAAACTGCCACTGCCACTGCTATCCCCCCGAACCCCAGCTCGCCGGGCCCGAATCGCCTTCGCCATCCGCGCCGTCCGGGCCGACACCCGAGGCGAGCCCCCCATCCCCCGCCGCGCCGCCATGGGATCCGGCCGAGTCGGCTCCGTATTCACCGGATTCGACATACTCTGGGCCAGATCATCGAGATAGGGCTCCAGATCCAACGCCCGCAGAATATCCTCCGCCTTCTGATAGCGATTGCGCACCGCAATTTCCAACATCTTTTTCAGCACATTGGAAAAGTGGGCGCTGATGTGGACATACTTCTGCCACATCATTTCCCCCGTACTGGGGTGATAATCCAAATCCTTCGGCGATCGCCCCGTCAACAAATAAATGCAAGTCGCCCCCAGGGCATAGACATCACTGGCATAAACCGGACGCAGCGATAACTGCTCCGGCGGCGCATAGCCCGGCGTCCCCACTGATACTGCCGTCAAAGCCGTCTGGTCCGATCCCCCAAACGCCGGATTCACCTGATCCTTAACCGCCCCAAAATCAATCAACACCAACCGCTTATCCTGCTCCCGCCGGATCAGGTTATCGGGCTTAATATCCCGATGAATCACCTTGTTGCTGTGGACATATTCCAAAATGGGCAACGCTTCACTCAAAAACTGCCGGGTCGTTGCCTCGCTGTAGGGACCGTTCTTCTTAATTTCCGCCTTCAACGTCAAACCATCGACAAACTCCTGCACCAGATAAAACTCCTGCTGATGCTCAAAGAAATTGAGGAGTTGGGGAATCTGGGGATGGTTACCAATTTTACCGAGGGTCTTCGCCTCCCGCATAAAGAGATTTCGCGCCATCTCAAAGGCATGGGGAGCCGTAGTCGCCGGTCGAAGTTGCTTAATCACGCACTTGGGCTCTCCCGGTAGGGAGGTATCCTCCGCCAGGAACGTTGCTCCAAAGCCCCCCTGCCCCAACGCCTTCATCACGTTATAGCGATCATTCAGCAGTAGCTGTGTGCCGCAAGTCTGACAGTTGACGGCTTCATCGGGATTTTCGGGATGGGGGCAAGCTGGGTTAGAGCAGTATTTCATTCAGCGTCACCAAACGGAGACAGTGCGGTGAAGGTGAGGGCAACGGGCAGCCCGACCAAGGCAGGTAGAGGTCCGAAATCCACGCTCCCATCAGTGATTGATCCGGTGGTTGGAGGGCGATCGCAGGAGAAACCGCTTTTTTTCGCTAGCACTTCTATACCCAAGATACCCGGTACCACAGCTCCCCGTTGATATTCTAGCGAGGGCTATGCTTTATCCTGTCTTATGAGAACAATTTCCAGAGCTTATCTAGAGTTTATAAGGACACTCTTCAACCCTGGATCCTCATCCCTAGGATAATGGGTTAAGACCATTGGATCCGTATGCTGTATACAATCTAGAGCTCGTTTAACAGCCCGTTTAACAAAAGCAATGCGCGAACAGCCAGCACCATCCTTCAGGGTTTGAGGAAATCGGCAGACGCAGCACGGTGACTCAAGACGCCATAGCGTGCCGGAACAAACCCGCAAT
>CAZZMD010000080.1:0-3099 GCA_964655355.1 uncultured bacterium | reverse complement strand
TGGGACTGGCTCCATGAAGGACTCTCAATCGCAGGAATTTAGAGAATTGGTATAACTCGGTTGTCTAACTCGGTCATTCCAGCCTCATCCTCTCAGCCCGATTAACTCCATTCCCAATGAACCCAACCAATAAGCATGGGACCAGAGCCAATGATGGTCCTGGTCCCATAGGATTGCCCCAATTTGTCCGCCGGATTTAGCTGCGGAGGGTGACGCCGAATTTTTCGCTTAGGGTATCCCGGACTTTTTGATGGACCGGTTCCACATCGTTATCGGTTAAGGTGCCGCTGGGACTGCGATACACCAGCCGAAATGCCAAGCTGCGCTGTCCCTCGGGTACGCCCTTGCCGCGATAGTCATCGAACAATTCCACCTGGGTTAGCAACGGTTTGCCGACTTTCCCCATGGCGCGCTCCAGATCGGCGACGGAGGTGTCAATCGGTGCGAAAAATGCCAGGTCGCGGGTAGACGCGGGATAGGTGGAAAATGCTTTGAAATGGATGTTGGGGCGGGCGTTGGTCACCAGGGTTTTGTAAATGATCTCCATGTCCATTTGGAACACGTAAACTTCGCGGGGCAGGTCCCGTTCCTGGGCTAATTGGGGGTGAATTTGCCCAAAAATACCCAGGCGATCGCCTCGGGTCCACAGGGATGCCGTTCGACCGGGATGGAGGCGATCGTCACTGCGATCGGCGCGGAATTCTACCGTTAGCCCCAATCCGTCGAAAATTTGCTCCAGGATGCCCTTGGCGTAATACCAGCTCATGGGGCGTTCCTGGCCCCCCCGCTGCCAGCGGCCAATGCTGGGATCGCCGCCCATAATGCCGCCTAGGGTTTCCGATTCTTGCAGGCCGTTTTCATCGGACCAGAAAATTTGCCCCAACTCGAAGCCGAGCAGGCCACCGTTCCCCTTTTCCCAGTTGTATTGGAAGGCTTCAATCAGCCCGTCGATCAGGTTGGTCCGCAGGGCGGAATATTCCGCCAAGAGGGGGTTGCTGATCACCACCTGGCGATCGCCGTCGGGTTTGCGCAGGGAATAGTGCATCAGCTCGGTTAAGCCAGCGCCGCGACAGACGGATCGGAGTTTGCGCACGAGCTGAATTTCGGCGGGTAAGTACCCAAATTCTGTTTTGGGCAGGGCGGTGCTACAGAAATAGTTATAGCCGTAGAGCCGCGCCACTTCCTCAATTAAATCGATTTCGCGGGTTAGGTCACCGTAGCGGTAGGGGGGTACCGTCACGGTCCAAACGCGACCTTCGCCGTCGTCGTCGCCGGATTCGGTTGCCGTTAATTCGCATTTCAGCGCCGTCAACACTCGCTCCACTTCATCGGCTCGCAAATGCCGCTGGACGGGCTCCGCATCCTTTGACGTAGACGCCTCTTCCACGCAGCCCAGCACTTTTTGCACCCGCTCCAGTCGCAGGGAAATTCGATGGCTGAACTCGCTGGCGTCGGGGCGGGTATCCCCAACTGCGTAGTCCACCACCTGTCCCCCGGCGACCTCCAGAATCAATGCGATCGCCCGTTGCCAGGCAATATCCAGCTCTACCTGGTTAACGCCCCGCTCGTATCGAGTGGAAGCTTCGGTGCGTATCCCCTGCGATCGCCCGGATCGACGGACGGACGCGGGTTCAAACAAAGCCGCCTCCAACATCAATGCCTGGGTGCCGTCATGGACTTCCGTGGCTTCGCCGCCCATAATGCCGGCCATCGCTACCGGTTGATCCCCAGCGGTGACCACCAAGGCTTGGGGGGTGAGCGATCGCTCCTGACCATCTAGGGTTTTTAACGACTCGCCCGCCGTGGCAAATCGGACGCCCATATCCAGGGGACCGTCTCCCGCTACGGACGTGAGGCGATCGCGGTCAAAGGCGTGGAGGGGCTGTCCCCACTCCAACATCACGTAGTTGGTCACGTCCACCACGTTATTAATGGGACGGACCCCCGCTGCATCCAGTTTGGTTTGCAACCATTCCGGTGATGGACCAATTTTCACCCCTTCGATCACGGTGCCGATGTAGGCGGGGCAGGCTTGGGTTTCTGCAATGCCCACTTTGACCGCTGCGCCCGTTTGAGGGAATGCCGCTTCTGCTGCACTGGTCGGTAGGGCTACCTCACCCCCTAGGAGTGCCGCCACTTCCCGGGCAACCCCCACCATACTCAAGGCATCGGCACGGTTGGCCGTGGACGTTAAATCCAAAATCACATCATCCAGCCCCAACAGCGGTGCCACCGGTTGACCAATATCTAGGGACTTATCTTCAAAGACATGAATTCCCTCGGACTCCTTGGCCAAACCCAACTCCGACAGGGAGCAAATCATCCCAAAGGATTTGACGCCCCGCAGCTTCGTCGGCTTTAACTTCAAATCAATCTTGGGCAAATAGGTCCCCGGTGTCCCCACGGCCACTCGCTGATCGGCACCTACATTCTTTGCGCCACACACAATGGTCAACGGATCATCCTGACCCACATCCACCGTGCATACACTCAGGCGATCGGCGTTGGGGTGTTGCTCGCGGGTTTTGACATAGCCCACCACGACCCCTTCCGCCCAGGCGCTGCGATCGTCAATGTCCTCCACCTCAAAGCCCGCCAGGGTCAGGGTGTCTCCCAGGATCTCCGCGTCCAAATCGAATTCAATTAATTCTCGCAACCACTTCAGGGAAATATGCATGACCGGCAAGCCGAAAAACAGGGTAGGTAGGAGGACAGCGGGATAGGGATTGAGTCGTGGGATAGGACCGTTGCACGATATCCAGGGATTAAAGACCGTAGGTCAGTTGCTCGAATGATCGAAAGACCAGAGTCAAAAGACCATAGACTCATATAGAGAGCACTTGGAGAAGATCACTTGAAGAACAGTGTCTATCCCAACTCAGATCTCCTTAACTTTCGCTAGGGTAGGTAAATACAAACGGTACCTTAATTTTCCCTGGCTATCTTACCGCCATTTTTCGCCGATCCCACAGTTGCCTTCCTAGGGTGCGATCTGCTTCGTTGGTGCCCTACCCCATGGTGCGATAGGGGCGAGATGGGGGATTATTGCGGGTTTGTTCCGGCACGCTATGGCGTCTTGAGTCACCGTGCTGCGTCTGC
>CAZZMD010000079.1:0-3154 GCA_964655355.1 uncultured bacterium | reverse complement strand
TGCAGCGATCGCGCCTCGCCTCCTTGGGGGCACAGGCTTATCTGGAGCAGCTTTTGGCCAGTGGATTTTTCCATGCGGATCCCCACCCCGGTAATTTGGCGGTGTCTCCCGAGGATGGGGCGCTGATTTTCTACGACTTCGGCATGATGGGGCAGGTGAGCACCATTACCCGTGAGAAGTTGTTGGAGACCTTCTTTGGCATTGCCCAGAAGGATGGCGATCGGGTGATGAATTCCCTGATTGAGCTGGGGGCCCTCCAGCCGACCGGGGATACGGGACCGATTCGGCGTTCCATTCAGTACATGCTGGATAATTTTATGGAGCAGCCCTTTGAAGATCAGTCCGTCGGGGCGATCAGTGAGGATCTCTATGAGATTGCCTATGGTCAGCCGTTCCGATTTCCGGCCACGTTTACGTTTGTCATGCGGGCATTCTCCACCCTGGAGGGGGTGGGCAAGGGGCTGGATCCGGATTTCAATTTTATGGAAGTCGCTAAACCTTACGCACTGGAGCTTATGAACGGAAATGGGAGCGGTCCCGATACGTCGGGATTGTTGGGAGAACTCAGTCGTCAGGCGGCTCAGGTCAGTACGACTGCTTTGGGGTTGCCGCGGCGTATCGATGACACTATCGAAAAGTTGGAGCGGGGTGATTTGCGCCTGCGGGTGCGGTCCATTGAGACGGATCGGGCGTTGCGCAAGCTGGGCCAGGCGCAGGTGGCCACTAACTATGCCATCTTGGCCGGTAGCTTCGGCATTGGTACGGCGATTTTAATTGCTCAGGGGTTGGTCTGGATCGCGGCGATCGCGGGTATCCTAACCCTGGTTCCAGGGATTAGCTGCATTCGACTCCTGCGCAAAATCGACCGTTACGACAAAATGTTTTAGGGACCCCGGGGGAAAGCAATGGCGTTTAGCGTTATCCGCCATCCGCCTAAGCTCCCCCCAACGTTCCCCGGTCATGCACTACTTCACGTTTTCCCTTGCAAGGGTTGAATGTTAGGAGACGACTGTCCTACCCCTTGGGTTAGGATAGTGTGCGAATAATCAGGGGTTTTACCAAGCCTTACGCCCTATTTGACTATCGAACAACTATGAAATGCTCCTTCTCGGGCCAGACTGATCCCGGTCTTGTGCGGACCACCAATCAAGATGCGTTTGTGGTGGGCGAGCAAGAGTATCCGTTTTTTGTGGTGGCCGATGGAATGGGGGGACATGCGGGCGGCGAGGAAGCTAGCCATCTTGCATCCACCACGGTGAAGGAGCGGTTGGTGTCTGAGTGGACGACCTCAACAGCGTCTCGGGACATGCTCCATCGGGCTGTTTTGGCGGCGAATGAGGCGATTCTGACGGATCAGGTTGCCCATCCTGAGCGGGCGGATATGGGGACGACGCTGGTCACGGCGGTCTATCGCCAGCGGCAATGGTGGTTTGCCCATGTGGGGGATTCTCGCCTATATCGCATTCGCAATAAGCAGGTGGAGCAGATTACGGAGGATCACACCTGGGTTGCTCGCGCGGTCAAGATGGGCGAGCTGACGGATGATCAGGCGCGGAATCATCCTTGGCGACATGTGTTGATGCAGTGTTTGGGGCGGGAAGAGTGCCATCACATTGATATCAGCGTGATGGATGTGCAGCAGGGGGATTGGCTGTTGCTGTGCAGTGATGGATTGACAGAGGAGTTGTCGGATACGGCGATCGCGGATTGTCTGCGGGCGGCGTCTGATTTGGATGATGCGGTGGAGCGGTTAGTGGCGGGGGCGAAGGCTCGGGGCGGTCGGGACAATATTACGGTGGTGTTGGTGAGTGTTGATCAGCTCAGCCCTGAGGAGATTGATCCGCTGCCGGAGCCTGCTCCTTTGCTGATGGCAGAGGTGCTTGAGCAGGAGGGCGGGGACGATGAGGATATGGGCTTGATGGGGGCAGAGTCGGTGGATGTAGAGGATGATGCCGAGGATACGGAGCCCATGGATTTGGATGTGACTTCCCCCTATGGCGAGGGGGTTGAGCTGGTGGAGTGAGCCCGCGATGGTGCCAGCCCCGGTGTGATTTTTCGGGGCTGGGCTAAATGTGGAGGTTTTTAGGATTTAGAAGGGGAGGACTTTAACTGAGTTGCTCCTGGAGTTGCCCTTGGGCGGTGCTTAGGGCCTCAGGGAGTTTGCTGGCGTCGCGTCCCCCGGCCTGGGCGAGATTCGGGCGACCGCCGCCACCACCGCCGCAGATTTTGGCGATCGCGCCGACGAATTTGCCGGCTTGTAATCCTTTGGCGATGATTTCTTTGCCGAAGGCGGCGGCGATCGCCACTTTGCCTTCACCGGGGACTGCGCCGAGGACTACGGCAGCGCCATCTCCTAGTTTTTGCTGTAATCGTTCCGCAGCGCCCTGGAGGGATTTAGCGTCGACTTCTCCCAGGTTGGCGACCAGGATTTTGTAATCGCCGATGGTTTCGGCGTCGGCGATGAGGGCGTCGGATTTGGCGGCGGCTAGTTCTGCTTTGGCTGATGCCAAGGCTTTTTGGGTGGCCTTGAGTTCCTCTTGTAGGTTGGTGACCCGGTCGATGACGGCTTCGGGTTGCACTTTGAAGCGATCGCCCAGGGTGCGGACCACTTGATC
Organism: uncultured bacterium; assembly: GCA_964655355.1. Classification (GTDB taxonomy): domain Bacteria; phylum Cyanobacteriota; class Cyanobacteriia; order CACIAM-69d; family CACIAM-69d; genus CALGDE01. The sequence goes on along the minus strand of CAZZMD010000079.1, from coordinate 539 downwards.
CCGCACATTCAGGTAATCCAAAATGGCGGGACCGGAGACGGCTTCGATCCGGCGAACTCCCGACGAAATGCCGGCTTCGGAAATAATTTTGAAAGCGCCGATTTCGGCGGTATTGCCCACGTGGGTGCCGCCGCACAGTTCCATGGAGACGCCGGGGAAATCTACCACCCGCACCACATCGCCGTATTTTTCGCCGAACATGGCCGTTGCGCCTTTTTCCTTCGCTTCGGCGATCGGCATCTCAGCAACTGCGGCTCCGTGAGCCTCCGCAATCCAAGTGTTGACCTGGGTTTCGACCTGCTCTACTTCCTCAGGGGTTAGGGCGCGGGGGCAGTTGAAGTCAAAGCGCAGCCGGTCAAAATCTACCAGGGAGCCCGCTTGGGAGACGTTGGGATCGATGATGAGTTTGAGGGCCGCTTGCAGTAGGTGGGTGGCGCTGTGGTTGGCTTGGGCGCGGCGGCGGCAGGCGGTGTCGATTTGGGCGGTGACGGTTTCGCCGATCGCGATCGCGCCCCGTTCCACGCGACCCACATGGACGA
>CAZZMD010000078.1:0-3779 GCA_964655355.1 uncultured bacterium | reverse complement strand
CTTCTAGGGAGTCCTTCCATCTAACCATCGTCACCATTACTTCGCAGCACTACCCAATGTCCATCCTGTCAGCAAAAAAAGCATTGGTTTTAGGAGGCAGTCGGGGAATTGGTGCAGCCATTGTCAAGCGATTGACTCAAGAGGACGCAACAACAGCTTTTACCTATATGCGCTCTGCCGAAGTGGCAGAGGAACTGGCAACCCAAACCGGTGCTCAGGCCATTCAGGTCGATAGTGCGGATAGGGTTGCCGTAAGCAAGGTCATCGCTGAGCAAGAAGCACTCGACATCATGGTGATCAACGCTGGAGTTTTTGTTGCAGGAAACCCATTAGAGCTTGACCCCACCGACGTCGATCGCATGATTGACGTTAACGTTCGCGCCCCCTACCATGCCGCCGTTGACAGTGCCCGAAACATGAATGATGGGGGGCGCATTGTCGTCATTGGCTCTACCAATGGCGATCGCATGCCCGTTCCCCAATGCTCAGCCTATGCACTCACCAAATCCGCCATGCAGGGAATGGTTCGGGGGCTTGCCCGAGACTTCGGAGATCGAGGCATTACCGTCAACAATATTCAACCGGGGCCAGTGGATACATCAATGAACCCCGCCGATGGTCCGATGAAGGACATAATGCACTCATTTATGGCGATTAAGCGCCATGCGACGCCCGCCGAAATTGCTGGCATGGTCGCCTACTTAGTCGGTCCAGAAGCCTCCATTGTTACAGGGGCCCAGCACACCATTGACGGCGGGTTTGGAGCATAGATCCCTTCTGTTGTAGTTGATGGAATAACGAATATGAATGGGCGCACAATCTATCTATTGGCAGCCTTGGCGGGAGGCGCAGTCCTCCCAGTTCAAGTTGCTATTAATACCCTACTGCGTCGCTACGTTGGCGAAGCGATGCAGGTCACCTTTATTTCCTATGTGGCGGGAGCACTGGCGTCGCTAGCCATATGCGTTTTGGCGCGGTATCCCCTACCGGCAGCAGCGGCATTGTCCCAGACCTCCTGGTGGATGTGGGTGGGGGGATGTTTAGGCACATTTTACGTGTGGTCTACGATTTTTGCTGCACCCAAGATTGGAGCAGCCCTTGCCCTGGCTCTGACGATCGCCGGACAAATGATTGCAGCCCTTTTTCTCGACCATTACGGAGCGATTGGATTAACTAAATACACCGCAAGTCCGACCCGCATCGCAGGAGCCGTGTTGGTGGTGCTCGGCGTTTCCCTTGTGGCCTATGGTAAACAGTGAGTTTTATCACGACCATTAAGCTGACAATGCCCCCGGCATCACTGCATGGACTGTGGATCTAGAATGACGACGTTGTCGACGTTGCCATAGAATTGCAGCTCCCCATCGCGGCAACAGGAGATCCCCAACCATGGCTACCTATCTCGTTACCGGTGCAAACCGAGGCATTGGCTTGGAATATTGCCGCCAACTGACAGCGCGGGGCGATCGCGCGATCGCGGTTTGTCGCACCAGCGCCCCCGAGCTAGATCAACTGGGCATCCAAGTGGAAACCGGCATTGATATCACCTCCGAAGATTCAGTGCAGGCCCTAGCTGATCGCCTGAAAGACACCCCCATTGATGTACTGATTAACAATGCAGCGATCGTCGAAAGAAATAGCCTCGACGATCTCGATTTTGATAGTATTCAGCGACAGTTTGAGGTGAATGCGATCGGCACCCTAAGAATTACTAATGCCCTGCTGCCTCGACTAAATCAACACGCCAAAGTCATTATTATGACCAGCCGAATGGGATCCATTGGTGACAACACTTCCGGCGGAACCTATGGCTATCGCATGTCAAAAGTAGCCGTTTCCATGGCAGGAAAATCCCTAGCGATCGACCTTAAACCCAAGGGTATTTCTGTTGCCATTCTTCACCCCGGTCTAGTGCAAACCCGCATGACCAACTTCAACCAAAATGGAATTACTCCCCAAACCTCTGTTCAAGGATTATTAGCCCGAATTGACGAACTCAATCTAGAAAACACAGGCACCTTTTGGCATATGAATGGAGAGACTCTACCTTGGTAAGAGTTACAGAAATGAACGACGGAATGCTCATGAGATCTTGTGAATAGTGAACTCAGACTCTTCTTGGTCCTGGATGAGAATCATCAACTGCTTGGGGGCACTCCAATTTCTCTTTTTGATGAAACTCATAAATTCATCAATCGGGAGAAAATTAAGAGCATCTGCAAAGAGAAGGGGGTCAAACATTTTTTCGCTCTCAATGTGGTGATCGAGTCGCGTTAAAGGTGAAAAGTCTCTATCCTCTAACCATTGGTTAATTTCTTGGATCGGAACTGGATCCTTACCAGCTTCAGGGTGCCCTGGGATTCGACTAAACCAGCGCTCTTCTGAGTTCTCATATTCTTCAGGAGAGCAAATAATTAAGACCTCTGTAACCCAACTCATCTTTTCATCACTTGTGGGGAACATATCTATTATATTGATTGCCCCCCGAGTGCTGTTGTCACTCAAACTCCAATGCCAGGGGACTACTTAGCAGCAGCCACATCTTCCCGAGGATTCCAGCGCGATCGCGACTCTTCAATGTGCATATTCTTCCGGTCCTTTTTCAGGTGGCGGGGACTACTTTCAAATGAAAGGGAGGAGGGCAAGGGATCCGGCGGATATTCTGCCTTGATAAATTGGGCGATCGCCTCATAAGAGGGCGAAAAATCTTCCCCAACGGGCTGACCTTCCATGGCAGGCGATTGGCGCAACTTGGCAGAAAACCAACCGGTCCCATCGTCAAAAAATCGCTCGGTAGTTTCCCCGTAAGCATCATAGGGATAGTACTTCAAATCCTGGGGAGCCTCGGTAGCAATCCAAGATACATAGGCCCAATACTCGCTGAAGGTCCCAAACTGATTCGCCGATCGCATCATCAACAATAGCCAGTGATCCTCAGACTCAAAATAGGATTGCACCTGCTTAGCAAACGCCTTCAAATTCTCCTGCTTGAACCACATATGGTGAGGCACGAACGTTCCCACTTCATCACTGGCCGGTTCTACGCCCAATACCGACTCAATCCAGGTCGCCCACTTGCCGACAATGGTGGGATTCCCCCAATTCTTATGCTGCAGCAGCGCAAAAGAATGGTCATTCCCAGACTCAGTTTCCTGAAGAAGCGGCCAAGTATCCACCGGCAATAAATCGCTATCCCAAACCACATACCACTCGCTCAAATTCTCAATCCCTTCATAGGCCCCCAACTTAAGCAACTGCTGATAAAACCAACCGGGATTATATAAAGATTCCCCCAAATCAATCTCAGCGCAAATGGTTTCTTTGCTTAAGCCACAAGGCTCAAAAAAAGATTCTTCCTCATGGCAAAACAGCGGTGCCGTCTCCCAATTTTTTGCCTGATCCTGGAGCGATCGCGCCTGAGGACCGGGAGCAATCACATGAATCGCCCGCGGCTGATACTGGCTGGTCACCCCTTCCAACACCGCCCGCGTATTCCACCGAATCTGGAACAACGGAATTACAAAATCAAACATTTCTTTCACCATAACCTGCCCCAATTTTTACGGTAACTGACTCAAAAAAATCCAATCCGGAAAAATCCAAGAAAAACCCCTCTTCCACACTCGGAAAAGAGGGGTTTCATCCAAAACCGAACACATTTGATGGCTTTTCCCGAGGAGACACTTTGGGGCAGCGAACACAAACCACCCCAAATTCGCACCAGTGACTAGCTAGCGCTCAACATCTTCTCAGCCTCCGCCGCCCCCTCCGCCAAGGCA
>CAZZMD010000077.1:0-4503 GCA_964655355.1 uncultured bacterium | reverse complement strand
ATAAAATCTGCGACCATCAAAACCTTTTTAATCAGTTCAGATAAAAAAATTAATAATAATATTAATCTTTCGCGAGACTAAGCCCACGGCACAACATCTCGGATCAATACCTAAGTCGATATCTGACCCAGTTTCTGCTGCTAGGAACCGGATTCCAAGGCGCCCACAGTCACAGAGTAGGACCACCAGATTCGGTGTAAACGGGATTATTTCAACGGGTCAGATCCCCCCAAGCCAAGCCTTTTTCAGGTTGCCTAGGAACAATCAATTTCCCCAGTGTGTCTAGCTTGAGCGATCGCCCAAGAGCCCCTTTCAAACAAATGCTCACAAATGCTCAAAAAACACTCCCTGAGCGATCGCCCCCTCCCATAAGCCAAAACGGCCAAGGTCCGCTGAACTCAACCATCCAGCCGACCTTGACCCCAAACGACCTACGAAACGGGAGTGATGCTAGAAATCACGCCACCCTGACGGTGGATCCGCTTGTACTCATCCGACAAACGATCAAACGGCACCAAGAAAACCTGGTTGCTGCGGCGGAACTTAGACACCCGATTAACCGCCTTAGCGCGATAGGCCGTGACCTCAATGCGGAACACCTTGCCCGCATCGCTCGCGCCCACACCCTGACGGGTCCGAGCCGCCACCCCAGAATCCTGGAAAGACCAGCCGGGAGCATCCTCAGTGGACGGAGGAATCACCGCCAACGGCGTGCCCTGAATGGTAGAGGTGTAAACATCCGCGCCCTTACCCACCAGGCTGCCCTTGAAGTCGCTGCTGGACGCACCGCGCAACATCTTAAACATCCGAGTAAAGCCCACCATGGTCTTACCCGTCTGAGTCTTGTAACCGGTGTAGTAAGGCACAGTCATCTCGCCATACTTTTCCTGGTACTCATCACTGTCAATGTAGGCATCAATATCCGCCTCAAAACCAGCCGTATCCAAAATACCGCTGTGGTACTTGGTCTCCTGGAAGCCATCAGGGGCACGACCCAGCAAATGCTTGGTGGTCAGCTCGGTGTAACGATAGCGAGGGCAAGTATCGAAGAAGCGAGAGCGGTAAGCGTCAGACTTTGCCACCTGGCGCACAAACTCACGGACGCTAATATCACCAGACTTAAGCTGAGTTTCAGCGGTGTAAGGACGCTCGCTTTCCATCAGGTAGGCGTTGCCAAAAACCTGGCGGTACACCGCAGCAATGACAGAATTCACCTCTTCCTCAGAACGGCCAGGTAAAAGCTCCACAGGGGCAGTGTCTTCAAACCGTGCGACGCCTAACCGAGATGCAGGACCAAAAGCCATGCGAACTATCTCCTTATCTACTGCGTTGTTTGTCTAAGATGTCCGACTTAGGAGGAGGGGCTCACCGGCAAGCGCCGATCGCCCTAATCTCGTTACCGAACCAGCATTGATGATGATGTTGAGGAAGCCATCCCGGCCCCACCACTGACCCCGGGCGCAAATTTTATGAGTGACTGCATGAGTGAATGCCGCCCCCATTAAAATTCGCCAGCCCACTGCCCGTGATAAAACCACTCCCGCTGCCGCTGAACCAAGGTGACATAACCATGGAGACCAGCCCACAACCGGATTCTGAGGATTTTTCCTCAACACCCATCATAGGGATCGATTCGATGAGAGACCCTTAAGTTTTATTACCGTCGGACCCTAAATCTGAATCAATCCGAAGGCACCCAGGGCACTCGCGATGACGAGCCCCGCCACAAAAGCAGCCCCACCCAGGGTGAGCACCTTACCAATGGCTCGCGCCGCCGGGGAATAGGGCGGTCTTTGCCAAGCCCAACGATAGGTGAATCGCGGCTGACCACTGAAGTAGCCCAGCGCTTCCAACTTCTGACGGTAGTCAGCACCATAGCGAGGCATCCGAGCAATAGGAAGCTCCCCCTGCGATCGCTGGGGCAAAATCCGCCGCCGCTGGAACGGCACCACAGACTCACCAAAATTCTCCTCGTACTCATCACTGCTTACGAGGTCATTGATAAAGCCCTGCAATCCTTTGGTCGCCAGAACGATCGACCAGGCCAGCTCCTCGCGCTGCCCATAGACCTCCCGCCCCAGAATCCGCTGAACGCAAAGCCGCACAAACCGATAATTATTGCTGCAGTCATAATTGCGCTCTCGGAACACCGGAGACGTTGCCAGCCCCTGGATAAATTCCCGGACCGAAATCTGACCATTACGCAATTGGGATTCCAATTCCGTCTGGCGGTTAAAGGACAGCAACTGCTGTTCGTTAAAAATTTGGCGGTAGGCCGCCGATATCACGCGATCAATATCACCCGAGTCCAAACGCAGATCCACACTCGGTGTGCCCACGCTCTCCTCTCCTGGGACCTCAAAACCATTCACCCGGTGATTCCGACTGGACGGTGGATAGGTCAATAATGGCAGCGTCATTGCTTTAGTACGCCTGAATTTCAAAAGTGCATGCTGAGTCAGCCTTTTCCACCAGAAAGGAGGGGAATCAACAACCGAAAATCAATCCCTCAGATCCCCATTACTGATGATCAAGCTGAAGCGATAAAGACCATTTAGATTGATCCCTCCCCCAACAAAAATCGGACTCTCAGTTTCCAATTTCTAATGGACCAAGTCGCCTACTTCTAAACAACTTAACGGGTCAATTTATCTGGCTTATCTATGGTCGATCCTGAGTGCAGACCCCTCTCAAAACAGGTCTGGACGTCCTAGGCATTGTATCGAGGGAGCTTTTCACGACTCTTTAATCGTTACGAAACTTTTAATCATGTAGCGACGTTAAGACCTCTCACAGAAATCGGGATCAAGATTAAAAAGCGAGGGATCCTAGTTAAGTTATCTATCTTTTTTGTATTCCCAGGACCATTGCCCCTGAAAAGTACCGCCACTCAGGCGGGATTCATCTTTCAAAATATTTACAGTGATATCTTTCATTGTTTTTTCTAATCTCTCCCGAGGCAGTAATCCCGATCGCGGAGGAGCCCAGGGTGTTGATTTCCGCATGGTCAGCGATCAGGGAATCAGGAATACTGAGGATTGGCAGCCTCCTGCGGGAGTGAATGCCGGGGTTGAGGACCCAGGAAATTAGCAACGAATCTCGAACCATGGATCTCGAACAGATTAAGCAAGCATTGACAGATGGGGATCCCCAGGAGCGGGTGAAAGCAATGCGGTTGTTGCGGGATTATCCGGCGGAGGTGGCGGTCCCCCTGTTGGAGAGCCAGATGGGCCATGGGGACTTTTTGGTGCGGTCGTTTATTGCCATGGGATTGGGGCTGTATCCGAGCGATCGCACGGTACCGACCCTCAAAAAATTGCTAGATGATGGCGACCACAGCGTCCGAGCGGAAGCCGCAGGGGCATTGGGAAATTGCGGCCCAGCGGTCGTCCCGGATTTATTAGACGCGTTTCGGCGAGATGATAATTGGCTGGTGCGCCGCAGCGTCCTGGAGTCTCTGGTGATCATTCGGGATTTACCCGCCCTCTTTGAGGTGTGCGAGCTGGGGGTGCAGGGGGAAGATGTCAGCGTGATGGAGGCGTCGGTGGATGCGTTGACGCTGTTGTCAAAGACGGACTTTAGCGATCGCGCCTTGGAATTGCTATTGCCGTTTGTATCCGATGAGTGGTGGCAATTGCGCTGGCGGGTAGCGCGGGCATTGAGATTTTTTGAGCAGCCTAAGGCGATCGCCGCTCGGCAATATTTAGCCAAGGACGAAGACCATCGAGTGGTGGGAGCAGCCCTGGAAGCCGTCGTATCGCCCGATGCCCCCGACGGCGATCGCAGCGAACCCCAGCCGTCAGAGCAGTCTTAGGACAAAACCCTAGGCGTCAGTCGTGATCGCCAAGCTGTCGCGGGTGGTGCGCTTCGTAAACCCATTCCATACATCCAGCTCCGTGGCGGGGCGTCCCAACAGCATGGCCCGCAGATTCCCGGACAACCCCTGAACGCGATAAAAATCCGCGCCAGTAATGCCCTGGGGATTCTCCATTTGAATCTCCGTCATATCGGCACCGCGAAAATCTACCTGATCGAGCTGGGCACTATTAAAACGAGCACTCACGAGATAAGCCCCGGTAAACCGAGCCCGACGTAGGTCTGCACTACTAAAGGCCGCCCCCGATAAATTAGCACCCGTAAAATCAGCACCGCTGAGGTACGCCCCCAGGAAATTCGCCCCCCGCAGGTCCGCCCCCCGACAATTCACCGTGTGAAGATAAGCCCCCCCCAACTGCGCCCGAGGGCCGATCGCCCCACATTTGCGATGGTTAAACCCATCGGGCCACTGGGTGGCATCGTCGTAGAGGGCCACATTAATTTGAATATCCGTCAGCACCGCCCCCCGCAAATCCGCCCCCCGCAGGTCTGATCGATTGACATAGGCACCGGTCAAATCCGCACCATTAAAATTTGCCCCCCGCAGATCCGCCCCCCGCAGATCCCCCCGCTGCAGCCACGCCCCGCTCAAATTGTCATCCCGCAACCGCGCACCAGCGACCAGCA
>CAZZMD010000076.1:0-5945 GCA_964655355.1 uncultured bacterium | reverse complement strand
GTAAAATCTCGCTGGACCGGGATGGTTAACTCGTTCGCCCCATCATCCTCCAGACGATTGTCGGCAATATCCACCCGATAGGTGGTGCTGGGATCCAATGTCCCTGAGGGCACCACGGTAATGGTCTGCTGACCGGTGTTGTCGAAGGTGACCCGCTCTAAGGGCACCGCGACATTATCCGAGGCGCGGCGCACAGAAACGATGCCCGAGCTGGTTAAATCTGTCGCCAGGGCGGACCCATTCGTCTGGCGGAGGCGATCGCCAAATTGGATGGCAATGGAAGAACCGCGCACCGGCACATCTCCCGCCGGGGCCAGGGCAATATCCCCCACCAAAATCTCTGTATTGTCGATTTCTAGATTGCGGGTATTGCCTAAATTCGCGCCGCTGGGCAGGGCTAAATTTGCCGCTTCACCGCCCCCGTTTTGAAGGGTCGCCCCGCCGGTCAAGGCCAGGGAGGTCACCGATAAATCCGCCACCGAACCATCGCCCGATTGGATTGGATAGTTCACCGTCAGGGTCGAGCCTGTTGCATTGGCCGTTAACTGGGCGATCGCCCCATTGCTTAGGGTGGCCGCCAAGGCTCCCCCGTTGTCCGTGAAATTCACCGCCTGGTCAAACGTCAACGTCAGACTCAGGATGTTGTCGGCAGTGCGGGCGCTATAGGTGCCATTGCCCTCCAGGGAGGCGATGGACTGGAGGACCGGCGGAGCCAACACATAGCCATAGCGCGATCGCACCGCCGCATTGACCACCACCTCAAACCGAGGATTGCCGACGGCCACATCCAACTCCCAGGATCCCCCCAGATAGGACGCCCCCACCCGGTGGGATGCTGCGGCGATCGACGCCCCTGTCAGTTGGTGCAATTGCTCCAAAAAACGCCGTCCCTGGACCCCTGCCCCTACCTCACAGCTATAGAGCACCACCGTGGCAGCGGACGGCTCCGTAAACCATCGCTTCAGGCGATTGCGATAGGCTTGCAAAGTGTTTTCTGTGACTAGCTGATCCCCAAAGGCCAGGGTGCCCGGTGCCCCATGGGCAAAAATATGGACCGTCTCCACCGGATTTTCGTATAGCCAGTGGGTGATTTGCCCCAAACTATCCCGGCGCGGATCCAATGCCACCACGGGAATATGGAGCGGAATTCCTGTCAATAACAGCACATGGTTATCCACCGCCCGATCCACAAACACCACCTGGCGGCTGTCGGTGTAGGGGGACAAATCCGCCCTATCCGTCGCGGACATCGCCGATAGGGATTCCCTGGAGACCGGTCTGGGGGTGCGCTCGCGAACTGCCCCGCGCGATCGCTGGATCGGAGGGCGTGAGGCGGACTTTAGCCGGCGAGAGGCAGACCCCGTGAGCTGTTGAACCATGGTTCCCTTAGGCTGAGAAACGGTGATGACGCAGAGATGACAGCCACGGTCGCCTTTGCGATCGCCTTGCCCATTCCCAGATGGATAAAACTCCAGGTGAGCCCCGAGGCGATCGCAGGTAACGAATCACACCGCGATTGCTGTCCCCCCTTTCTTCCCAGCTCCCTTGCCCTTTCAGGACAGCGGGCTCATAATTCCAAAATCTTCTGTATCCCCCATGTCCAGGGAGATTAGGCTAAATGTTCCCCAGTGATAGGGGCGATCGCGGTACGGAATTCCCGCCCCAATCCCAATCTGGACAGGGTGTTTTCCAACCGGCGGCGGCATGGGAGGACAGCCCCATTACCAATTCAGGATCAGTGGCATTGCCGGTCGACAGTCTAACCGTTGTCCTCGGGCATGGTTATCCAGCGTAATTTCCATGAGGTGTTCGCTGGCGGTTGGTATGGAGAGGCGATCGCACCGTGCAGCCAGCCCTAGCACCCCTTCGAGATCCGTTGAAGGCGTGGCAATAATCACTTCACTAATGGTCTGAGGATTGCGAGTCGGTTGCGGTTTGGGGACACCCGGGTCCTTGAATGGGAAATAGAAACAGAGGGGTTCGGCAATGTGGGGAGAATTGGCCCCCACGTGGAATCCCCTGGGTGGGGGAAAGTAAGCCGGTTGATAATGCCAGCCGGGAAAGGGCATTGTGGGGCTGACCGGATCTGTCCCCGGGACAAAAACGATACCGAATGGGGATGCGATCGGATCGGTGGCTCGCTCAGAAAAACGTAAGCCTTGCCCCGGTCCCTGTCTGGCTTCATCGAAATCTCGCACCCAGATGAATTCCAACATGCCATTGGCGAAATAAAATCGCCGATTGGCTGTCCCCTGCCCGGGATGGGTGTTGCGCGGCCCTTCTTGAAAGCCGCGTTCCAGCAAGCGATCAGCGACCTTAGCCCCTTGTTCCACCAATATGAATACGTGATCTAATTCCAGATCCATGGCGACTGATCCTGGCTTCTGCACTGCTACGAACACCAAACACCGAACACCGCATTTTCTCTGTCAGGACTCAACCTCGACGACCATGTCTGTACAATTCCTGATCGCGGTGGCGCTACTTTATCGCTAAGTTTCAGGTTTCCGGAATTTCTTGTCATCAATATGTAGCTTAATTCATTAGGGCTCTACCTCTTTGTTCGACTCTTTCATGGATGTATGTTCAAAAAGGAACCCTCAAAATGCTATCAAAATGGAGTGCGATCGCATTAGGGTCAGCACTAGTTCTTTCGCTGGCAAGTCCTAAGACCCATGCACAAACAGGAAACACGGGCTATGTTCGCCTCGGCAAGCTAATCAATCGATCCGATGCAAATGTGAACGCTTTTTGGATCGCTAATTATGATGGTGGACCTAGCACGGAGTTCTTCGATTTATTCAGGGAGTCTCATGTCGGCTCAGTCCATCAAGTTTTTTTTAAAGTCGCCTTTGACCGACCACAAAGTCACTACGTCGGGATGAATGTTTCCTACGTCTGTTCTAGTGGTCACTTAGTGGCATCAGAAATCCACTTTTCATTGTTTGGAGTAAACTCCCGGGTCTCTGATCCTCAATATATTGATGTCAATTACCATTGGTTTTTTGCAGCGCTAGGCAACCGATTTTGTAATGAATATCGACCCGGATTGCCGCTCCCTACAGAAACACACCCTACTAAACCCTCTGTGGAGGTGGAACCAAAGCCCACAGGGGGTTCTGTGGAGGTGGAACCAAAGCCCACAGGGGGTTCTGTGGAGGTGGAACCAAAGCCCACAGGGGGTTCTGTGGAGGTGGAACCAGAGTCCACTCAACTGGTGATAGATGCACCGCTGGACTTAGAACCAGGGGCTACCGCAGGAGCCATTGGCGCAGGAGCCATCGTGATTGGTGGAGCCTTCGCGGCCAATCAGAACCGTAAAAAACGCAAGCAAAAGAAAAAGGATTTGGAACAGTCTGAGCAGGGGAAATCTTTAGATATCGCTGAGAAAATTTTCTCTGATCAGATGATTAAAGAAATCGACAAGAAGCAGAAATTATTTAAGAATCTAACTAAAATAATCAACGACTCTAAAGCAATAAAGAAGCTAACCATGGATGATGAACGTAAAAAATTGCTTGACTCCCTTGAGCTAGCTAAGGATGTTTCAGTACGTTTAAAGTCAATTATCAAGCAAGGAAAAGGTCTTGTTGATGATTACAAAAAACTGAAGTCCGGAGAACCTAAAAGTGTCGTGAGTGTCATCAAACGGGTCCTGGGCATGGTGAAAGGTGCCGCACCGGTTTTGCAAGCATTCACAATGCAGTTGGACGTTGTAACAGAGTTGGTGAGCCGTGCTGACTTGGCATGGCAAGCTTCTGCGGGTTCATTAAACCATATTGGTTACGCGATTGACTCACTTGACCAACCTGAGTTACAGGAAATGCATGAACTGTTGGCCGCAAAGAAAGGTGAAAAGGTTGGGAAAATGCTGAGCCCTGAGGGATTTGTTAAGGATATGAGCGACGCTGTTTTGAATCATATTTTCAAAGGTTCTCAAAGTGAACTTTTGAAGTTTGTCCCTGAATCTTTTAAGGAAACGAGTCAACAGATTATCCAGATGCATGGTCAACTTACGTCTGGACCTAAATAAGGACTTAAATAAAAACCTAAATGATTAGAACATTAAGAGCCTACGAAAAATCAAATAAACTCAGATATCGCCACATCCCCAATCACATGGGCATAGGTATCCAGCGTCGTCTGCCCACTGGCATGGCCCAAATAAACCTGCACCTGTTTAACCGTTGCCCCACCTTGCAACGCCGCTGACGCCAAAGCATGACGGAACCAATGGGGAGACGCATGGGGAATACTCGGATCCGATTCCCTGGCGATCGCCGCCGCCTCCTTCACCACCCGCCAAACGTGCTGCCCTTCCAGCTTTGACCCACTGCGATGGTTGCGGAAAATCAGCTGCAAAAATGGCAAAAATTGCGGTGGGTGTCGAGTTGATGAGGTGGTGGCCCGGTTGGAATCGCGGGCGAATCAACTGGAGAATATTTTGCTGAGCTTCGGCGGGGCGATCGCTCGGCTGTGATTTCCTGGTTATTGCTGGACCGGACCCTAGGATTTGGCCAAATATAGAAGCAGCATTATTGGAGGCGATCGCCTCTGTGGGGAAAACATCCGCATCGCTAGAGATCGCGTCCCCTGCCACGTCTCGTCTTAACTCTCAGGATCGGCTCTATGACCCCAGCACAACGTACCGACCGCCTGCCCGTTCCGCCCTTTGATGAGATGCTTCACGTCGGCCGTCCGAACATTGGTGATCGCCAGCAATTCCTCCAAATCGTCGAGGAAATTTTGGATCGCAGGTGGCTGACCAATGGCGGTCAGGTGGTTCGCGAGCTGGAGCGCAAGCTGGCGGAACACCTCGGCGTGCGCGAGTGCATCGCGTTGGCGAACGGGACGATCGCACTGGAGATCGCCATCCGTGCGCTGGGTATCACGGGCGAGGTTATCGTTCCTGCCTTCACGTTTTCCGCCACGGTTCACGCGCTGGAATGGCTCGGTATCACGCCCGTATTCGCCGATATCGACCCGATTTCTCACACCATCGATCCGGCGAAAATCGAAGCGCTGATTACAGACAAAACGTCGGCGATCGTGGGCGTTCACCTATGGGGGACGCCCTGCGATACGGTCGCGCTGGATCGCATTGCCGGATCGCATAATCTGATGGTGATGTACGACGCTGCCCACGCTTTTTCGGCATCGCATCGGGGCAAGGCGATCGGCAACTTTGGCCAGTGCGAGGTGTTTAGTTTCCACGCCACCAAGTTTTTCCAGGCCTGTGAGGGCGGCGCGATCGCAACGAACGACCTTGAGCTGGCACACAAAATTCGCCTGATGCAAAACTTTGGGTTCCGCGCCCTCGATGACATCGTCGATATCGGCACCAATGGCAAAATGTCGGAGCTACACGCGGCGATGGGGGTGACCAACTTCGACTGTATCGACGAGATTTTGGCGGTGAACCGGCGCAACTACCATAAGTACCGTCAGGAGCTAGAGGGTGTGGATCGTTTGCGGCTCTTCGAGTACGACGAGACCGAGCGCCGCAATTACCAGTACGTCGTTTTGGAGCTCGATGAAGGCGGCCCTGGCATCAATCGCGACGAGCTAATCGACGTGCTGCACCGCCATAACGTACGGGCGCGGCGCTACTTCTATCCGGGGTGTCATCGCCTTCCTCCCTATCAGGCGCGCTACCCCGAACGGGTGAACGACCTGCCGGAAACCGACCGCGTGGCTGCGCGGGTCATTGTATTGCCCACTGGCCAGAATATCTCCGAGGGCGACATCGAGCGAATTGGCGGCATCATTCGGCAAGCTCTCCGATAACAAGCCCTCCATCCGATAACAAGCCCTTCAATAAATATGCTCTCTAAAGTCCCTTAACACCCATGTCAACCAACGGAATCGCGGTGGTTATTCCGCTCTATAATGGCGCGCAGTGGATCGAGGCGACCTTGCGATCAGTGCTGCGGCAGTCGCGGATG
>CAZZMD010000075.1:0-6769 GCA_964655355.1 uncultured bacterium | reverse complement strand
TGTACTCTGATGTGACCCGTCCCGGCGGTAACATGTACACCACCCGTCGCTATGCTGCTTGCATCCGCGACTTGGATTACTATCTCCGCTATGCCACCTACGCTATGTTGGCTGGCGATGTTTCCATCTTGGACGAGCGCGTGTTGAACGGCTTGAAAGAGACCTACAACTCCTTGGGTGTGCCCATCGGTTCTACCGTTCAGGCAATCCAAGCTATGAAGGAAGTGACCGCTGGTATTGTTGGCGCTGACGCTGGCAAGGAAATGGGCGTTTACTTCGACTACATCTGCTCTGGCTTGAGCTAGATGGGCGTTGATTTTGGTTTGGTTCAGAGGGTTGTGGTTGTGGTTTTCCTTCTGATCTAAGGCAAAGTCGAGCTTAGGGTCTGGGATGCAGGTGGAGTCTTTTAGGGGCGTTGGGCGATCGCCGTCCGATGAGTCTAGAGGATATCTCCTAGCGCTCAGACCCTAATGTTTAGGAATCGATTTAGGCAGATTATTGCGGTATTTCCTGAGGAGAGAGGCGAATATTATGCGCATGTTTAAGGTTACGGCTTGTGTTCCAAGCCAGACCCGCATCCGAACCCAGCGTGAGTTGCAAAATACTTACTTCACGAAGCTGGTGCCCTATGACAATTGGTTCACCGAGCAGCAGCGCATCATGAAGATGGGCGGCAAGATTGTCAAGGTTGAGCTGGCAACGGGTAAGCCTGGTTTGAATACGGGTTTGGCGTAGGCCGTTTGGCTGCGAGTTTGAGCTGTTTGGACGGGGCCTGTTTCGACGGTGCTGGTTCGAACGGCATTTAGGTAGACCGTGTGTGATGGAGGACTACTTTGGGGTGTTAAAACCCTCAGGGAGGTTCGCTACGAGCGCACGGTTTTGTTTTGGGTATATTTCTAGAATGTATTTCTAGGGTGGGTTGGGGGCGCTGCGGGATCTTGCAGGGGATATTGCACTAGAGTATTGGTCTGAAGTGGTCTCTGAAGTGGCTATTGAGAGGGCATTGGGGAGATGGAATTGCGATCGCTGCTGCGGAAGGTGGGGGGAAATAGTCAGGAATGGGCGGCAGAGGCGCGGGTTTTGCGGTGGCTGACGCTGCTGTGGATTGTGTTGGGCTGGGTGGTGTTGCTGTCGGCGTCCTATGCCAGTGCGGATCTCGCCTTTGGGGATGGGTTGTATTACTGCAAGCGGCAGTTGATTTGGATCGGCATGGGATTGGTGCTGATGCAGGGCATCGCGGTGGTACCGCTGCGGGTTTGGTTGCGGGCGGCCCCCTGGGCGGTGATGTTTATGTTGGCGGTGGTGTTGGCGCTGCTGGTGCCGGGGTTGGGTTATGAGGTGAATGGGGCGGTCCGGTGGATTCAGGTGGGACCGTTGGCGCTACAGCCCTCAGAATTTTTGAAACCGTTGTTGGTGTTGCATTCGGCGCTGGTGTTGGGGCAGTGGGATAAGTTGCGCGATCGCCAGCGATGGTTTTGGTTGGGCAGTGTTGCGATCGCCCTGGTGGGGATCCTGTTGCAGCCGAATTTAAGTACGGCGAGCCTGTGCGGGATGAGTTTATGGCTGTTGGCGTTGGCGTCGGGGTTGCCGTTGACCTATTTATGGGGGACGGCGTTTGGGGGCGGGCTATTGGCGGTCATTAGTATCAGCCTGCGGAGTTACCAACAGCGCCGGATTATTGCATTTTTGAACCCCTGGGCCGACCCCCAGGGCAATGGCTATCAGTTAGTCCAGAGTTTGATGGCGATCGGCTCCGGCGGGGTGGGGGGCACCGGATTTGGACTCTCGAAACAGAAGCTGGCCAATTTGCCGATTCAGTATACGGATTTTATTTTTTCGGTTTTTGCGGAAGAGTTTGGCTTGGTGGGATCCCTGTTGCTATTGGCGTTGATCGCCACCTATGGGGCGCTGGGGCTGTGGGTAGCGATGAAGACCCAGACCCTGACAGTACGGCTGGTGGCGACGGGCAGTGTGGTGTTTTTGGTGGGGCAATCGCTGTTGAACGTGGGAGTGGCAACGGGGTCTTTGCCCACGACGGGCCTGCCGCTGCCATTTTTTAGCTACGGCGGCAGTTCAATGTTGGCGAGTTGTATTTTGGCCGGGCTGCTGACGCGGGCAGCGCGAGAATCTGCGGCTCCAGTGGCGGCTTTCCCGAGACGCAAAAAAGAGAAAGCCGGCTAATCTAAGCCGGCTAACTTAAAGAATCCGTTATCCACCGATGCCTAAGGAGCCTGCAAGGCTGGGGGTCAGGGGCAGCAGGGTGGCGATGGTCAGGAACAGTAGGACCAAAGCCAGGGCGGCACGGGCATCGTCAGGTTCGCTCAGCTCCTCAAGGCTGGGGCGTTCCAGGTCACGCTGGAGGAAAACAATGACGAGGGACCAGTAGAGGGCGAGGGGAGTAGCAAATGAGGCGAGGACGAGGACGCCGACCGTGAGGACGGTGGTGATGCGGGCGGTGCGGCGGCCGTAGATGGATTGGACGACGCGCCCCCCATCGAGCTGACCGGCGGGGAGGGCGTTGATGGCGGTGACGACCAGGCCCAGCCAGCCGATGATCACCAGAGGATCCACGTCGACGACGGTTTGTTGTAAATCCTCCCCCAGGAGTAGTTTGGCCAGGGTGCCGACCAGGGCAGAGGCTTGGAAGAAGGCGGAGGGGAGCTGGAACGCGCTGCCAGGGTGAGAAATTTCTAGCCCCACCATCAACAACAGCAGGGACAGGGCACCCCCGGCAAGGGGACCGGCCAGCGCCACATCACACAGGGCTTGGCGATTCGGCACAAACGAAAGAAAACGGTTCAACGAACCAAAGGATCCAATCTGGATCACCGGCAGGAAAAAGGGACCGCTGAATTTGACGCCAACTTTGCGAGCAGCAATTTGATGTCCGATTTCATGGGTACCCAGGATTGCCAACAGACCGCCGGCAATGGGGAGACATTCCTGCCAACGGGTGGGGTCCGTGAAGAAATCAAACCCTTGGATCAGACCCGCGGCTTCAAAGGTCGTGAAGACAGTGGCGATCGCCAAAGTCACCGCCAACACAGATTGAACAACCGTTTGGGGGACTGGCTTAACGGACTCCGGCAAGACAATCACCGTGGGGCGTTTATCGGGACCGTCCACCAAAAACAGGGTGTAGCGATCGCCCATCAAGTCTTTGAGTTTGGCGGACAAGGCGGCATGGGTTTCCGCCGGCTCTCCCCGTAGGTTGCCTTTGAAGATAACTCCCTCTTGATAGGGCACCGTCTCCGTCGCAAAAAACGTATCGATGCCAAAAATCCCCTTCATGGTTTGCAGATCTTCTGAGGGGATGGAAACCGTTGGCACAGGCTCCCCAGCGGGCATACCTTGGGGAACGACGGGCGTTTGCGAGGTCGCCCCATCCGCATTGGCACCACCATTAGCGCCGCCATCAGACGTATCCGCAGCGTCAGTCCGTTGGGGCGATCGCCGGCCGGGGATGGCATCGGGGGGCAGATCCTTGGCCATCGTCCGCAGGCGATTGCCCAGATAGATATAAAGACCGGTGGAGAAGCCCAGCAGGACCAGGATGCCGACCAAGTTGATATAGAAGCCGAGGGCAAACAGGATAAAAAAGGCTAGCCAGGGCAGCATCAGAGACACGGACTGCAGCCAGGCTAAGATCCCAATTTTTCCAAAGGGGCGAGCCCGCGCAAAGCCCCACCCTAAAATGCCAACGGCGATGGCGGCGATCGCAAGGGTTACAAAGTTTTCAGACGCGAAGGTCATAGGTCAATCAGGCTTCTCCGGACGGCGACTGCTGTTGATGCGACAAGTGAATTTGCGATAGTGCAAACTGATGTTGCAGATTAATCCTGCAAACCTAAGTCATCCTATCGCAGTCCCCGTGGGGCACGGATCACGCCCTGGGGAGAGAATGCCGAACTTCCCCCGGGTCTATCGGGTGATTCATCGCACCCGACCCATCAAAACCCCCTCCCCACAAGCCACCCCCAAAAAAAGCCCTTGATTGGAGGCTTCACCACCCCCCCAATCAAAGGCTGAGACACGAGACGCTAGCAAGACAATCTCGACGAATTTAAACACCAAATCCAAGCGCCAAATTTACTCGACGAATTTAAGCGCCAAATTTAAGCGTTAAACCTAAGCAAGTTGCTGACGCTCAGATTCTAGGATTTTCACCAATTCCGCATTGCCTTGATCCCGGGCGATCGCAATACGCTTTTCAAGACGCCCAACCAAGGCATCATGATGGCGCATCGCCGACTCAGTGACCTTCGCATGGGAAGCACGAGCCTGCATCGCCCACGTGGGGGCTGCGGGACGCCGTGCCGGCATCTTACTGGGCATAACTTGACCTGCTCGATTAGTACTGTAAGCAATGCCGCGATATTGCAGCTCCATCACGGGTTGTTCGGGGATACTCGCCACCACCCGCCGATGCCAGGGCCGCCCGCGATAGTACCCACCCAGGGGTCCAGCATGGCTATGCACTGAGGAAACAGGTGCATCGTAGCGACATCCACGGTAAATCAAGCTCATAACGCGATCCTCCGATTGCAGTATTGTTGTCGATTCCAGGACCAGAACAGAGGTGGTGAGCCCTCCGCCCAAGCCGCAAATCGCAAATCGCCACAGAATTAAATCCTCGATGCAGGGTAGAGACTGCAATCCATTTCTGTAGCACTGAATACATTTTGACGATATTCCAGCGCCATGTCTACGGGTCATGACGAAAGTTCACAGATACTGGAGCGCATACCAGGCTGGTCTGTGTCAATTCAATTGCATTTCAGTTGAAACCCAACCACAATCCAGTCCCAATTCAATACTGGAGGGGGCTCCCGCCATGGTTCGAATTAGCTGCGTCGGAAGCGCTTGAGCAGGAGATTGACTTCCGGAATGGGGAGGCGGCTGGCGATCGCCAGGAATAATCCCAGGGCGATCGCGGCGGGGATAAGCACCTCTCCAAGCTGAATCAATAATCCTTGGGTGCCCCACCACTGTTCCAAGCCATAGCGCAGCCCCCAGCACAGGGCACCACTACCGAGGGCGAGGACGAGGGTACCGCCGAAGGAGGGGATCCATTGCCGCCAGGCAAAACCGCCGAGGCGATGGTTGAGGATGATCAGGAAAGCAACCAGGGCTGTGAGATTAACGCCGACGGTGGCGAGGACAATGCCGGGCGCGCCAAATTGTTGCACCAGGAGCCAATCCAGCAGGACATTGACAGCAATATTGATCATGCTGATGCGGAAGGGGGTTTGGGCATCACCGATCGCATAGAACACCCGCACCAATACATCCCGACTAAGGTAAATCACCATCCCTAGGGAGGCCGCCAGCAAGACCGACGCCACTAACGCCGAATCCCCTTGGCTGAAGGCTCCTCGCTCATAAATGACCCGGACGATCGGTTGCGCCAACGGGACCATCACGGCGCTCAGCGGCAGCATGGTTAGGGCAGTGATCATCAACCCCTGGCGGATGCGGTCCTTCAGTGCCGGGCGATCGCTGGGGGCGGCCAGGCGGGATAGGACCGGTAGGAAGGGCACCAAAATAATGTTGGAGACCAGGCCCAGGGGCGTTTGGACGAGCAAATTGGCGTAGTTGAGGGCTGCGGGGGCTTGGGGAATATAGGAAGCGAAGTAGAGGTCGGTGTAGAGGTTGACCTGGAGCATCCCGGAGGCGAGGGTGGCGGGGCCCATCACGGCGAGCACTTTGCGAACACCGGGATTTTTCCAGTCCAGCCGCAGCCGCAGTTTTCCCAGACCTTCACGGGCTTGGGTGGGCAGTTGAATCAGCCATTGCAGCAGCGCCCCAACGGTGGTGCCCCCGGCCAATAAAATCGCGCCCCAAATCCAGTTATGGGGAGCCGCCCCGTCGCTGGCAATGCCAAAGCCATACACCGCGATCGCCCCGATGGTGACAAAACTCGACAGCAGGGGACTGATGGACGGAATCCAATAGTGATCGGCGGCGTTAAGGGAGCCAAAGCCAATGCCAATAAAGCCCGCCAGCAGAGCGATCGGAGCCATTACCTGAAGCTGAAGAATGGCGATCGCTCGGGTTTGGGCCAGGTCAGTCAAAGTGGCAGGGTCGATGCCTTGGCGAGCCGCTTCGGCCGCATCCATGGTTAAACCGGGGGCCAGCAAGTCGATAATCGGCGCGGCCCCTATGACTAATCCGACGCTAACTATCAATAGGGCTGCGCCAACAATGGTCGTAACGGTTTCGATAATTCGGGCGGCATCCCGGCGATCGCTCTTCGCCAGGACGCTGACCATGGCGCTATGGAACGGGCCATTGATGCCGCCCAATAGGATCAGCAGAAAGCCGGGGATAACGTAGGAAAAGCTGTAGGCATTGACCACCGGTCCCGCGCCAAAGGCAGCGGCGATGGTTTGTTGCCGGATTAATCCCGCCACCTTACTTAAAAGGGTGGCGGCAGCGACGATGCTGGCAATGGAGAGGAGCGATCGCGATTTGGCACTCGGTGCCGGGGCGTCTGGAGAATTTTGGGTATCTGGGGCGATCGCCTCGTCGGACACGGGGGATTCCGGAGCAGACTCCTGGGGCGAAAGGGAATCTAGCTCATCGGAGGAATGGGAGGCAGATGTGTCCGTGTTGTGGGTCATTAAGGGATCGGTTAACGGCAGGGGGAAGCCGCTACTCTGAAGGTATGTGAATGTTGTGATTGGTGCAGTGTGAGGGGACGGCAGGGGAGATATCCCGTTAGCCCGTTCGCTAAGTCGGCCCCTCCAATTCCGCGATAAAAGCCCCT
>CAZZMD010000074.1:0-7449 GCA_964655355.1 uncultured bacterium | reverse complement strand
GGGCATCAGCACCATGGCGTTCAACCTGAACGGTTTCAACTTCAACCAGTCCGTCATCGACTCTCAGGGTCGTGTGGTTAACACCTGGGCTGATGTTTTGAACCGCGCCAACTTGGGTATGGAAGTTATGCACGAGCGTAACGCTCACAACTTCCCCTTGGACTTGGCTGCTGGCGAAGCAGCTCCCGTGGCGCTACAAGCTCCTGCCATCAACGGCTAATCGGAGCTGATGCCAGGCTCTATTTGAGCCTGGTTCCTTAAGGTAGAACCTTTTTGATGGGTGGGATCAGAGTTAATTCTGATCCCACTTTTTTTGTTGTTTGATTTTATGGTTTGAGCCCTGTCTTTTTTGACCTACGTTTTGTCTATAGTCTAAAAGTGTGATCGAGACAGGCAATGCCATGTTCTATTCATCCCTGATCGCCATTTTGACCGCCGCCCTTCCGCCCCCGATCGCCACGGCACACGCGGGAGCGCCGATCCAAATCCGCAATCTGGGCAGTGGTCAATGTCTCGATGTCCCCGGCGGTCAGGGGCACAATCATCTGCAAATCCAGCAATATGACTGTCGCCAAGCGGGGGATACATGGGTATCAGCCCAGCTTTGGCAGCTCAACAAAATCGGGGATTATGTCCAAATCCAGAATCCCCGCAGCGGCCGATGTTTAGATGTGCCCGACGGACGCGCTGAAAACCACATCACGATCCAGCAATATGAATGCCGCAACCGGGGCGATCGCTGGCTATCGGCCCAACTCTGGGAGCTGGAACGACTAAACGGCTACGTCCAGATCCGCAATCTCCGCACCGGGCTTTGTTTAGATATGCCGCTGGGTAAATCGGATAATCATCTCATCGTGCAGCAATATACCTGTCGAGACGGGGGCGATCGCTGGCTTAAGGGGCAGCTCTGGCAATTGGGACGGTAGGGGCGAGGCCTAAAGGCGTCCCAGCAAATGATCCCCCACCCGCAACGCATTAGCGATCACCGTTAACGCCGGGGCCACACTGGCACAGGACGGGAAAAAGCTGCTGTCTACCACATACAAATTATCGATCTCGTGGGTGCGGCAATCGAGATTTAACACCGATGAAGCGCGATCGCCCCCCATGCGACAGGTGCCCGATTGATAGCCCACCACCTGGGTTGGCGCTTCGCCGCGGGGATAAACCGCACTGCGCTTAGACCCCGTGTCTCGTTCTAATGCTTTGAGCGTTTCGATCCAGCGATAGACCAGGCGATCGTGGGCTTCCGTATTGTTCGGCGTAAATTCGTAGCGCAGTTTGCCCTTTTGCCACCGGACCCGATTATTGGCATCGGGCAACACCCCCGTTTGGGCCCACCAGCCCAGCGATCGCACCGCCAACTGTTTCAGCCCCGACCCCGGCATCACCTGAGCCAACACCGATAGGAGGGGGGGCGACTCGGCAAAAATCACATCTTGCAACAGGCCACCGCTATTTTCGATGTGGCCCATGGGGTACTCAAAATCGCGATCGCCCCAATAAAAATCATTGACGCTAACGCTACGGGGGAACGTGCCCGAATTATTGATCCCGCCGCGCTCCACAATCACGCTCATCTGGTGGCGCATCAGGTTCCGCCCCACCTGGTCGGAGCTATTTGCTAGCCCGGTGGGGTGTTTCTCATTCGCTGAATTCAACATCAACGCCGCCGAATTCACCGCGCCGCAAGCCAGCACCACAATGTATCCCGAAAATAGGATTGCCTGCTCATCCACCTCCGCCTGAACCCCTTTAATTTCCGTGCCGCTGGGGTTGGTGTGCAAACTAACCACCCGCGCATTGGTTTTCAGGGTGACATTCCCATGCTGAAGCGCTGCATTAATTCCAAACACTTCCGAATCACCGGTGGGATCGTCCGTCTGGCGCGTCAGGCTTAAAGGGAGGGGGGTGGGATGAAGACCTTGCTGGGCGATCGCATCGACAAATTTTTGGATCAACGGCTCATGGTCCACCGCCGGAAAAGGATACTCTCCACTGCGATCGGGTTCCGTGGGATCCTGGCTCCCATTCCCATGCACTTGATAGAGCGCCTCGGCGGCAGTGTAATAGGGCTCCAGATCCCGGTACTTCAGGGGCCATTCGGGGGCAACCCCCTCTTGATAGGGCACCGCCTCAAAATCCCGCTCCCGCATCCGCATCAACACCGCCCCGTAAATCTTGGTGTTGCCGCCCACCGCATAATTTGTCTGGGGCGAAAACGGCTCCCCCACCTGGTCGTACCACTGTTCGGGGGCGTGATACCGCTCCTTTTTGAACACATCGACATTGGCCACATTTTGATTATCCAGGGCCATGCGATCGCCCCGTTCCAGGATCAAAATCCGCTTACCCGAGGGGGCCAACTTTTGGGCCAACGTACCGCCGCCCGCCCCCGTGCCGACAATAATGACGTCGTACTGCTGGTCATCAATAATCATGGGATCCCCCTACTGCCACAGGTCTACTGCCACAGGTAAATCAAGATAAATAGAACAATCCAAATCACATCGACAAAATGCCAAAACAGGGAGGTCGCCACCACGCCAAACTCGCCGCCCTCATAGTTATTGGGCAAAAACGATCGCCCCAGCATAATCCCCTGCAATAGCACGCCGGTGAGGACATGGAGCCCATGAAAGCCCGTCAGCAAATAAAACGTGCCGCCAAACACCCCGGACGTTACCCCAAAGGGCAACCCCATCCACTCCACCGCCTGCCCATAGAGGAAAAAGCTGCCCATAGCCATGGTCAACAACCAAAAGGCGCGAAAGCCCCACAAATTGTCCTTGTGTAGAAACCGCTCAGCGAAATAGATCACAAAACTGCTGGACACCAGCACCACCGTATTAATCAGCGGTTCGCGCACCTCCAGCCCCTCAACCCCAGCGGGCAGCCAGTCCGTCAGGCTGGTTTTGTAAACGATATAGCCCACAAACAGGCTGAAAAAGATCACGCTTTCGGACAGCAGAAAAACCACAAATCCAAACAGGCGATGGTCTTCCTCTTCATGGACCGCCCCAGAATTGGCAGTCTCTATTGCGGGATTTAACTCAGTAGCGCTCATAAACGGTCTCCTTGTTATGGGCGTGGTGGGTGGTTTTCAGGGGCGATATCAGTTGCGATCGCGGTCTAATCAATACTGCTCAAAATGATTCGGTCAAGACGACTCCGGCGACTCCCCGTCAGGGGTTGCACCATTGGGCAGCGCCGCCACCAACGGCTCATCACTGCCGTAGCCATAGGGGCGAGACACCACCACCGGCAGGGTTTCAAAATTCTCATGGGGCGGCGGCGACGACACCAACCACTCCAAACCGATCGCTCGCCAGGGATTATCCCCCGCCTCCTTGCCCTGCACCCAGGAACTGAGCATGTTGAGAATAAACGGCAGGGTCGACACCCCCAGCAAAAATCCGCCAATGCTAGTGAGCACATTCAAAAAGGCAAACTCCGGGTCGTAGGACGCCACCCGTCGGGGCATCCCCAGCAAACCCAAGGGGTGCATCGGCAAAAAGTTCAAATTCGCCCCAATAAACGTCAGGATGAAATGCACTTTGCCCAACCCCTCGAAATACATGCGCCCGGTCATCTTCGGGAACCAGTGGTAGATCGCCGCATAAAAGCCCATCACCACCGCCCCAAAAATCACATAGTGAAAATGCCCGACGACGAAATAGGTATTGTTCACATGGATATCAAAGGGCGCGGACGCCAGCATAATGCCGGTGATCCCCGCAAACAAAAACATTGAGATCCCACCCAAGGCAAACAGCATCGCCGTGGTCAGCCGCAGCTTGCCGCCCCACACCGTCGCCACCCAGGCAAAAATCTTGATCCCCGTCGGCACCGAAATGGTCATCGTGGTGATCATAAACAGCATCCGCATCCAGTTCGGAGTACCGCTGGCGAACATATGATGCACCCACACAATCAGGCTCAGCCCCGTAATGATCATGGAAGACACCACCACCACCGGATAGCCAAACAGGGGCTTCCGGGAATACACCGGCAGCACCTCGGAGAACACCCCAAAAATCGGCAGGATAATCACATACACCGCCGGGTGGGAATAGAACCAGAAAAAGTGCTGATATAGGACGGGATCGCCTCCCAATGCTGGGTCAAAAAAGCTAGTGCCGATGGTGAGATCCAACAGCAGCATCACCGCCCCAGCGGTCAGGGCCGGCAACCCTACGAGCTGAATCAACTGCGCCGCCAACACCGTCCAGCAAAAGGCCGGCATTTTAAACCAGCCCATCCCCGGGGCACGCATCCGCAGAATGGTGGTGACAATATTGACCGCCCCCATAATCGAAGAAATCCCCGACAGGGCAACGGCCAAAATCCACAGCGCTTGACCGTTGATCAAATTCCCCGTAGGATTCTGCAAACTCACCGGCGGATAAGCCCACCAGCCCGACTGGGACGGTCCCCCTGGCACAAAAAAGCTCACGGTAAGAATCACCCCAAACACCGGCACCAACCAAAACGCCGCCGCGTTTAATCGGGGAAACGCCATATCCCGCGCCCCAATCATCAGCGGCACCAGATAGTTCGCCAGCCCATTGAGCATGGGAAACGTCCACATAAACAGCATGATGGTGCCGTGCATGGTGAACAGCCCGTTATAAACCGTGCGGTCAACGAGATCCGCTTCGGGGGTAATCAGCTCCCCCCGCATCACCATGGCGAGCAATCCACCAAACAGGAAAAAGACAAAGGCGGTGACAATGTACTGAATGCCAATGACCTTGTGGTCGGTACTAAAGGAGAAAAACCGACGCCAATTATCCGGCGCGCCCGGTTGGGGCTGCTGGCTAGGGAGATTGGCGGGGAGGGTAGCGTTACTCATGGGGAGATGGGTAGGGACACTGTTCGTCGGAGTATTGAGTCGGAGTATTATTCGGGGCGATCGCGGCGATCCATTCGCAGCAATCTATTCGTGGGGATCAGCTTCTGAGCTGGCGAAATTCACAACGGGGGCAGGGGCAGGCTCCACGGTTTTCCAGCCCAAATTCGTCCCGGCGGCGGTAGTGCGGCTATATTCTTCAAACGCCACATTTTCAGCGGCAGTCGGGGGAGTCGACGCCGCAGCGGCCAGCCATTGCTGATAGTCATCCGTCGATTCCACCACCACATTGGTTTGGTTCGCCGCAAAATAGGTGCCGCTATATTCCGAATCCCGCAGGCGATACCGTCCTTCACGAATCGGCGTAAACGCAAATTCAATCTCACGCCCTGGCACAATATCCTGCTTCACCCGAAACGCGGGGATAAAAAAGCCGTGGAGCACATCCTCCGAAGTCAGCAGGAAATTAGCCCGCTGATTCACAGGCAGATGTAGCTCAGTGCTGCTCACCTTGGCATCGGGATAATGAAACTCCCACGCCCACTGCCGCGATCGCACTTCAATGGGGCGATCGCCTGTCCCCGCCGCCACCAAAGCAGCCTCCCCGGCACCTGGGGTCTCAATACTGCCCAAAATATTCATCCGGGAATAGGTCTGGTAACTAAAGCCCGCAATCCAAATCACCAACACAATGGGGATCGCCGTCCACACCACCTCCAGGGCGAGGATCCCTTCAATAGGCGGACCATCACTGGTGTCGTATTTTGCGGCCCGCTGAAACAGGATGGAATAAAGCAGCGTGCCCATCACCCCCAAGAAAATAAAACTGCCCAGGGTGGTCATAAAGCTGAACAGGTTATCCACCAAAACCGCCTCCGCCGACGCCTGGGGCGGCATCCAGCGGTAAGCCTGCTGTCCAACCCAGAGGCTCAGCACAGCATTTAGCGCCGCCAGCCCACTCAACAGTAAGATCGTTCGTCGATTCATCTTCGTTAGCCCAATCCTGAATAGAAGTGGCGCAATAACGGCGCGATAACAATGAAGCCGTAACCAAGCAAAAAAATGCCCTAGGGCGATCGCCTAGAGCTGCGTATTGGGATCCAATCCCGCTCGAATTAGCCGGTCCGCGCTGATATGGACCCCAAAATCGGCCCCGAGGTGCGCCCCCAAAGTGCCGTGGGCAAACATCAACACAAACACCCCCAGCCCCACCAACAGGTAACTCCACTGCACCTGCCGCGCCCGATCCTCCCGCCAGACATAGCGCTGAAGCCCACGCCAAACGGTCATCCCAACGATCAACCCCAACAGCAACACGCCACCAACCCCGTGCCATAGCATCGTTTCCGTAGCGTTCAACCCCCAGGGACTCAATTGATTGGGATCGGGATCCGCCAGCAAAATCTCATAAAACCCCGCCGCCACCGTAAAAAAGGTAATCACCGCTGCGGCAACCATATTGAACCAGCCCACATCATAGAGATTGGAACTGACCACCGGGATCGCCAAAAACTTAAACAGCGGCCGCTCCAATGGGAACAGGGCAGCAACAATATCAAACGCGATCGCCACAATAAAAAGCCCCAGGGTCAGATGCACCAGATTCGGATGAATCGGCACCCCATAGGGCAGGCCGTTAGCAGTAGCAAGCAGTCCAGCCAGAGGTCCCAGCATTAGAGAAGCCCTCCCCGCGCCGCTTCCACCACCGCTTCCGTGTGCAGCCCATAAATCCACACCAACTTATCGCCGAGATAGATCTGGTAGAGAACGATGAGAGTCAACACCCCGTTCATCCCCAAATACGCCCCCGGCAACGTCTCCGGCGTTTTCAGGCGAATGATATAGCGCCACCCCGTAATCACCGCCAGCACCCCAGACAGGGACCAACCGATCAGGGTATGCAGATTCAGATCCCCAGCAGCAGCGGTATAGGGCGTCGCCAACCCCGCTTCAATTTGCCCGAAAATAATTGCAATAAAAATCGAAATCGTCGCAAACGATAGATTCCACCAACCCACTTCATAGAGGCGACTATTTTTCGTGAAGTAGGCGATCGCATCGCACAGGACCCCGAACAGCACCATCGCAATGACAAAATGCACCACGATGGGATGAATCGTATCGGGGTAAGGCAAATTGTGGCTATTGAGAGGCGGTAAAAATTCTTGAAACACGGCAATTCAGAATGTGTAGTTTTCTGAACAACGACGGAGCCTAAAGCCCCATTCAGACGCCCATGCGCCTGTTACGACGTTAACAAATCTCACCGAAGAGAACCTAAAGCAGACCTTAAAGTCTTCCGCGCCAATCCAGGCTCTTCCCTAACCGCCATGAAACGACGGACACCCCCAGCCCGCTGAAAGCAGGGCAGACCCAACACTTCAGCGATCGCTCCCCCTCGCCTTCCCCACCGGACACTCATCAACCCATAAGCCGAGCTGCCCCCAGCGAAATGAGAACAAAACTACAGGCTCCTTTACAAAACTAAATATTGATGTTAGTATGTGTTCACTGGCGACTCAGCCAGGATATATACCTCGAAAAAGTAATTATTCAACCATGACTGCTACTCTGCAACAGCGCCAAAGCGCTAA
>CAZZMD010000073.1:0-8773 GCA_964655355.1 uncultured bacterium | reverse complement strand
CCGCCTTCTCCGCCTATGCCCACCAGCTCCAGCATGAAAACCCCATGAAATGCTTCTGGATGCCCATGCCCGTCCACTATGTTCACCACAAATACGGCATGTGGCACCACAACTTTGGTCTCGCCGTAGACTGGTGGGATCGGGTGTTTGGCACCTACAAGAAAGTGGAGTGGATTGAAGAGGAAGAAATTGCCCTCAATCAACAATCTGTTCTGCAACTTCGCTGGTGGTAGTTCCCAAGGGTTAGACTTAAGGGAAGCAGCGATTGAGCTGCAAAGATGTAGTTTCAAACTCCGTTGTGGGGGGGATAGTTTTAGGACTGTCTCTCCCGTTTTTAATGGTTTCCTAGGTTGCGCATCCTAGGGATCCGGCTTTTTGGGAGAATCGCAAATTCTCCTGATAGTCCACTGGACAATCAATCACCGTCGGAACTTCCTGGGCTAAAGCCTCTTTCAAGATGGGTAAAAGTTCATCGGCCGCAGTCACCCGATAGCCTTTTAATCCCATACTTTCCGCAAACTTCACAAAGTCGGGATTTCCAAATTCAATAAATCGCGATCGCTGGAATTGATCCTGCTGTTTCCACTCAATTAATCCATAGCCGCCATCGTTAAAGACCAGGGTGACAAAGGGGGTCTTAGCTCGCAATGCTGTCTCTAATTCCTGGCAGTTCATCATAAAACCGCCATCCCCGGTCATGGCGATAATCTTGCGATCGGGATGCACTAATTTGGCGGCCAATGCCCCTGGAATGGCGATTCCCATCGCCGCAAAGCCATTGGAAATTAAACAGGTATTGGGGCGATCGCAATGGTAATGGCGAGCGATCCACATTTTGTGGGCCCCCACATCGGAAATCACAATGTCATCGGGGCCCATCACCTGACGCACATCGTAAATCATCTTCTGGGGCTTGATGGGAAATGCCTCATCCTGGGCATAGGATTCATAGTTTTCCTGCAATTGCGATCGCACATCATTGATAAAGGTATCCTGCTTTGTACTGCGATCGGCGCGGCGAGAAATTTCCACTAAGGAATCGGAAATATCCCCCACCACATCCACCTTGGGAATATAGCTACTGTCCGTTTCGGACTCCGCTAAACTGATATGAACAATGGGGGTGGTGCCATCGGGATTCCACTTTTTCGGCGAATATTCCACCAGGTCATAGCCCACAGCAATGACTAAATCCGTCCGATCAAAACAACAACTTACGAAATCTCTTTTTTGTAGCCCGGTGGTCCACAGGGCCAGGGGATGGGTGTAAGGAATTGCCCCTTTCCCCATAAAAGTATTGACCACGGGAATATTAAGGCGGGTGGCGAATTCGATCAGCGCATCGCTGGCTTGATTTCGGATGACCCCATTGCCGGCCAAAATTAACGGATATTTCGCTTTGGAAATTAAGCCGGCGGCGGTATTGAGTTCAGAAAAAGAGGCATAGGTGGTGGTGGGTTGTCCCAGTTCCAGGGGATACCCTTCCACTTCCATGGCGGCGATATTTTCCGGCAAGTCAATGTGAACAGCGCCGGGTTTTTCGGCCTGGGCCCGCTTGAATGCTTTGCGGATAATTTCGGGGGTGTTGGTGGGGCGAACAATTTGGGCATTCCATTTCGTTACCGGCGCAAACATGGCCACCAAATCCAGGTATTGATGGGATTCGATGTGCATGCGATCAGTGCCAACTTGACCGGTGATGGCCACGAGGGGAGCCCCGTCTAGGTTGGCATCGGCGACCCCCGTCATTAGGTTGGTTGCCCCCGGTCCCAGGGTGGACAGACAGACCCCCGCTCGCCCGGTCAGGCGACCATAAACATCCGCCATAAAGGCCGCCCCCTGCTCATGGCGGGTGGTGATGAATTGAATCGGCGATCGCCCCAGGGCTTCTAACAAAAATAGATTTTCTTCACCGGGGACGCCGAAGACATATTTAACGCCCTCCTGCTCCAAACATTGCACCAATAATTCAGCGGTATTCATGGGGTAAATCAGGGCCTAAGAAAAGGGGATAGAGACAAGGGCGCTAGGCAACAGAGAATGGCAGAGAAACTGGGATTTCATGGCGGGGGCGGCCTGCCATGGCTAGCGACGCCAGACGGTTTTGGTATTGACAAAGGCGCGGATGCCCGGCGCCCCCAGTTCTCGCCCATAGCCTGATCGCCCAATGCCGCCAAACGGAAGGTTTACGTTCGAGGCCACTAATCCATTGATGAAGACTGCCCCAGCCTCGATGCCGTCCAAAAAACGCTCCGCTTCCCCATCATCCTCTGTCCAGGCACTTCCCCCTAATCCAAAGGGGGTTTCATTGGCGATCGCCAGGGCTTCGTCTAAGCTGCTGACCCGGAAAATCATCGCCACCGGTCCAAAGAGTTCGCCATAGCGGGTGGGACAGTCGGGAATGTCTGTGAGGATGGTGGGGGGATAAAAATTGCCCCGGCGCAGGGCGGGGGATAGGGCTTGCAGCAGAGCCGGGCGATCGCCCCCCACCAAAACTGTTGCGCCCGCTGCGACCAAGTCCTTGACTTGACCCGCTAGCTCGCTCGCAATGCCGGGGGTGGCCAGGGGCCCCAACTCCGTATCCGCATCCATGGGATCCCCCACCGTGAGGGTTTCAAATCGCTGGATATATTGCGCCAAAAATTGATCGGCGATCGCCTCATGCAAAATAATCCGTTTTATGGCGATGCAGGATTGCCCGTTGTTCATGGTGCGGCCGGTCACCGCCGTGGCGACGGCCGCCTCTAAATCGGCGCTGGGCATCACAATGCAGGGATCGCTCCCCCCCAGCTCCAACACCGTGGGCTTAATGAGCCGTCCACACTCCGCCGCCAGACTCGCCCCCGCGGGCTCACTGCCGGTGAGGGTGGCGGCCTTGACGCGATCGTCTTGGATCACCTGCGCCACTTGATCGGCGCGAATTAATAGGGTTTGGAATACATTCTCGGGAAATCCGGCCGCTCGGATCAGCGCTTCTATTTTGAGAGCGACCTGGGGCACATTGGACGCATGTTTGAGCAGCCCCACATTGCCCGCCATCAGCGCCGGCGCGGCAAACCGCATGACTTGCCAAAAGGGATAATTCCACGGCATGACCGCCAGAACCACCCCCAAGGGTTGGTAGCGAATGCCGCTATAGCTGGCGGATGTGGCGATCGCCTCCTCTGCTAAATACGCGGCCCCGTGGTCGGCATAATGGCGGCACACCAGGGCACATTTTTTCACCTCCGCGATCGCTGCAGCTCGGGGTTTACCCATCTCCAGGGTGGCAATTTCCCCCAGGGATTCGCAGTCTTCCTCCAGCAACTTCGCCAGATTCCGCAGCCATTGGGCCCGCTGCGCAAACGATGTCTGACGATAGGTCAGAAACGCCCGATGGGCCCGGTCAATACAGGTATTGATGGCATCGGTCTCCATCGCCATAAACGACTGTGACACCTTGCCCGTCGCCGGATTTATCGATGCAATGCCCATCAGATCAGTCCCCCCGCCAGATCCCATTGCTCAGCACAGAGCGGCACTGCCGGGATCGACCGGTGTAACCCCCCGCATCAACCTCAGCCATATGCCCCTGGGATCATTCTGACACAGGCTTTTCGTGGTTTTGATAACCGTGATAAGCCCTTACAATCTCCGCCTAAATGCGCGATCGCCTAGAAATCCACCCCCCGTTTCAGGTCAACCCCTTTCTCGGCGTAGTGTTTGTGACACACCATTTCGGAGTGGATACTCGCCAAGCTGAAATAGGCCGGCTCATTTAAACAGCGTCCGGTGATGATGATTTCAGTATTTTTGGGTTTGCGTTTTAGATCCCGGGCGATCGCCTCCCCATCCAATAGCTCCAAATCCACCGCTGGATTGAGTTCGTCCAAAATAATCGTCTTGTAAATGCCGGAGGCGATCGCCGCCCGAGCGATTTCCCAACCCCGTTCCGCCTCAATAAAATCCAACGGTTCCTGCTGCCCCCGCCAGACGATCGCATCCCGACCGCAGCGTTGATGATCCACCAAATCCGGATAGCTTTGCTGCAACGCCGCGATCGCCGCATCCTCCGTATAGCCCGCGCCCCCCTTCAGCCACTGCAAAATCAACACCCGGTGCGATCGATCCAAATTGATCCCTCGCCCGATCGCCTGCAATGCTTTCCCGAGGGCACTGGTGGATTTGCCTTTCCCCGCCCCCGTATAGACTTCGATGCCCGCCAAGGTGGACCCATCGGCATGTTGATGGGGGCGCATCTCCGAATGGAGATCCGCAATCTCCAGCATCTCCGTCGGCGCGCCCCGCCCGGTCACAATAATCTCCAGCTCCTCTGGCTTCTGCTTCAGCGTTTTTGCGACCTCATCCCCCGGCAACAATCCGAGATCCAACACCGGATTTAACTCGTCCAGCACCACCACCGAATACAGCCCCGAGGCGATCGCCCCCTTCGCCACATCCCAACCCCGTAGGGCTTCCTGCCGGTCCAACTTCGTGACGGCCTCCGGTCCAAAAAACTCCGCCCGCCCCGTCCGCACATGGTCAATCAAATGGGGAAACCCCTGTTGAAGTGCCGCGATCGCCCCGTCTTCGTCGTAATCCCGCTCCGGCCCTTTCAAAAAACGCAGCAGCAACACCCGACTTTCCCAATCGGAGCCAATCCCCAGGCCAATGGATCGCAGGACCACCCCCAATGCCGCCTGGGATTTACCCTTCCCGGTGCCGTCATACACATGGATCTGCCCCACCACCCGGTCATCCCGGACCTGGGCCGTACGAATCCCGATCCCATTCCGCCGCGTCACTCTTGTACCCATCCCCAATGACCCTCCATCACCATCACTTCGTATTCTGCGTCATTTATTCTGCGTCATGCTGCGTCCATCCCCGCCCCCCAGCAACTCATCCAAACAACTCGTTCAAACAACTGATCCAAACAACTCATCCAAGCAGCCCATTTTGGACGCTCATCCCGGGAGCTAATCCTCCACAGCACCGCGATCGTGATCGGGACTCTTACCCTTGGATCGATGGGTAACGTTTCCCAACGTTTGTCCCTGGAAACCGATCTCAACCTTGCCAATTAGAGACCCGTGAAGCGGCCGTGGGTTGCTCCCCAAGGGAAGAGGGATCCCCGTTGAAGTGTAAATAATGTGTAACAAAACAGAATTTTATGGATGATCACATCCCTTGCGCTTTCCCAAATTCCTTAAGAAAGTCCTCGGGTTCAAGGCATTTTTTAGCGGCTTTGTTTACAAAAACGTCTGAGTTTTATGAATTTTTGAAAAGAAAGGCGGGGATCGCTGATGGTAGTGATCTAGATCGCATAAATCTAGGGATATGGGCGGTAAATTGACTGCGATCCGGCTAACACTCTTGGGGTGATGGAAATTATGAGCATCTGCCCACTGGATCACGGACTGTCTCTAAGGAACTCCTTAGGATAGAGATCATAAGGTTCTGATCGCCCATTTGATCTCCCATGTTGGGGGCGCTGCCCCACCATAACGAAGCCGGATTATTTTGTCGGCAGGCGGGGGGATATCCAACGGTTGGGGAATTGTTGGAGGGGGGATTGGAGTAGCCCTGCTGGAACCTTCATTTGCAAGGTGTTTCCTTCAAGGGAGGCAGAGGTTGCCCGTGTCGCTCCCAGGAGTATCGGCGATCGCTGAATAGCCGCGCAGAAACGACGTTTCTACTATTTTGAGGGGATTGCACCGCTGTTCGACAGCCGGTTTCGACTGGCGCACCAACCACGAGGATTTAGCTCAAACGCCATGCCTGTAAATTTAAACGATGCCAATGTGCCCCAATCCGAAACGTCGGAGGGGAAGCGGTCTGTGATTGCCGTGCCCGCTGGGGATGGAGATGGGCGATCGCCCCAGGCAGTGGTGGCCCAGTCCGCTGAGGCAGATACTGAAGCCTCGGGGGGTGTGGAGCTGGAAGTGATCGAGGCTGCCAGCCGGTCCAAGAAGCGGGAACGGCGGCGGACGACCGATTTGGTGCGGTTGTACCTCCAGGAGATTGGTCGGGTTCGTCTGCTGGGCCGGGATGAAGAGGTGACGGAAGCCCAGAAGATTCAGCGGTATATGGGCCTGCTGGAGATTCGGACGAAGGCGGCGGGGGAGCAGGAGGATGCTTTGCTCGCCCAGTATGAGTCGGTGTTGGCGATTCGGGATCAGCTGGTGTCGAATCTGGGGCATCGCCCGTCCAAGGAGCGCTGGGCTCGGGAAGCGGAGATGGACAGTGCAGCCCTGAAGACGTTGTTGGTGGATGGCAAGGCGCGCTGGGCCGAAGTGGCCGAAATGGCGATCGCCGAGTTAGACGCCATCCAGAATCAGGGGGTTCGCGCTAAGGAGCGGATGATCAAGGCGAATTTACGTCTGGTGGTGTCCGTCGCCAAGAAATATCAGAATCGGGGTCTGGAGCTGCTGGACTTGATCCAAGAGGGCACCCTGGGGCTGGAGCGGGCGGTGGAGAAGTTTGATCCCACTAAGGGGTATCGCTTTAGCACCTATGCCTATTGGTGGATCCGTCAGGGTATTACCCGGGCGATCGCCACCCAAAGCCGCACCATTCGCCTGCCGGTGCACATCACCGAGAAGCTGAACAAAATCAAAAAAGCTCAGCGCAAGATTTCCCAGGAGCGGGGACGCACCGCCACCTTGGACGATATCGCCCAGGAATTGGAAATGACTCCGGCGCAAGTGCGGGAAGTGCTGATGCGGGTGCCCCGGGCGGTGTCCTTGGAGACCAAAGTGGGTAAGGATAAGGACACCGAGCTGGGTGACTTGCTGGAGGCGGATGATGCTTCGCCGGAAGACCTCCTGATGCGGGAGTCCCTGCAGAAGGATTTACAGAACCTGTTGGCGCAACTGACCAGTCGGGAGCGGGATGTCATCCAAATGCGCTTTGGTTTGGGCCATGGCAGCCCCTATTCCTTGGCGGAAATTGGTCGGGCATTGGATCTCTCCCGGGAGCGGGTCCGGCAAATTGAGGCAAAGGCGTTGCAGAAGCTGCGTCAACCTCGCCACCGCAACCAAGTGCGTGACTATTTGGAAGCGCTGACCTAAGTTTCCTAAGTTTCTCGTTTCAGTGGACTGACTACCACTGAATACCAATAGCCCCGCGAGTCTTAAATGAGGCTTTCGGGGCTATTGTTTGGTTGTGAGCGGCGGTGGTGCTTAGATCGCTTTTCTCCCTGAGTACGCCGTCTTAAAACGCATCCTCAATGGCCCCTGCGTCTTTGCCACCGGTGGAAGCAGCACCGTTATCGGCCTCAGGCGCGGCCTCTGCCCCACTGCGGTTATAAATTGCGCCGCTTTCGATTAGCTTCTGGGTCAATTCCGTTTCCACCTTCGCCATCACATCGGCATTTTCTTTGAGATAGAGGATCGCGTTGTCCCGACCCTGGCTAATATTCTCGCCGCCGTAGCTATACCAAGCGCCCTTGCGGACAATGATTTCGTGCTTCTCCGCCAGATCCACCAGACAGCCGACGGACGAAATCCCCTGCCCGAAGATGATGTCAAACTCGCCAATGCGGAACGGCGGTGCAACCTTATTCTTCGCCACTTTTACTTTCGCCCGGATCCCAAATTCCTCGGTGCCCTTTTTGAGGGTCTGAATCCGACGGATATCCAGACGGACCGACGCATAAAACTTGAGGGCGTTACCGCCAGTGGTGGTCTCTGGGCTGCCGTAGGTAACCCCGATTTTCTGACGGAGCTGGTTCAAGAAAATTACCGTACAGCCGGATTTACCAATATTTCCGGTGATTTTTCGCAGGGCATGGCTCATCAGTCGGGCTTGGACCCCCACCTGGGTGCTGCCCATTTCCCCTTCAATCTCAGACCGGGGCACCAGCGCTGCCACTGAGTCGATGACGACAATATCGATCGCCGCCGATCGCACCAGTTGATCCACCACCTCCAGGGCCATTTCCCCGGTATCCGGCTGGGAAATCAGCAGATTATCAATATCCACCCCTAATGCCTTGGAATAGACCGGATCCAATGCGTGCTCCGCGTCCACAAATGCGGCAATGCCGCCGGATTTTTGAACCTCGGCGATCGCATGGAGTGCCAACGTGGTTTTACCGGAGCTTTCCGGCCCATAAATCTCAACGACCCGCCCTTTGGGCAAGCCGCCCCCCAAGGCCAAGTCCAAGGTCATCGCCCCGGTAGGAATGGTCTCCACCCGCATGCGCCCGGCATCCCCCAGCCGCATAATCGCCCCCTTACCGTGCGATCGCTCAATCTGCTGGAGCACCATGTTCAATGCCTTTTCCTTCTCCGGATTGGCAGTGATTGCCTTGGACTCCTCTGCTTGCTTAGCAGCCGCCTTGGTGGAGCTTTTGGCGGTGGAGCTCTTCGACGCGGAACTACTTTTGGCGCTTGAACGTGGCATGGGATTCTTGCGGCGTAATGGGGTACGGAAAGGGGCAGTGAATGTGTTGGGTCAAGGGTAACACCGGTATTGTGTCCTCGCCTTCAACCGCTGGGGCTACTGCTCCAATCTGCCCCTATGTCTGCCTCCACACAAGATCCAGTCAGTCCATAGGAGGCAGGCCATAGGAAACACTCTTAATTGTAGTACATGAATCAAATGCTGGGGTAAGGGGGCACTTCTATTCCGTCAGGGGGGTGCGCTTTTGTTCCAGTCCAAAGGTCTGATTGAAGGTCTGATTTTCAATGGAGATGGCGCGGTATTGGGGGATAAATTCCACCGGGGGGCGATCGCCCAGGGGGGGGAGGGGGAGGGTCTCGGTTTGGATCCAGAGCGTACCGGTGCC
>CAZZMD010000072.1:0-9986 GCA_964655355.1 uncultured bacterium | reverse complement strand
CAGTTGTTGCCAAAAACTGCCCAATTGCAAAATTTGCCGTTAAGTTGGTGACAACCATTACCAGGACCTTATCGTGACGCTCGACAGGGACTCCCAACTCAAATCGCTCGTCGATGACATTACCACGCTCCTCAGTGGTGAGTTTGGGGCGGCAGACAATAGTTTGTCGCAGGGAACATCTGATATGTCGAGTCGCGCCCGGGAAGTGCTTGGGCGAGCCCAAAGTGCCCTGAGCAATCTGGTGGGGTCAGAGGCCACCCCCGGCGATGGCTCGACCGTGGTGAAATCGGTCGAGGAAGAAATTCAGAAGCTGCGGGCGGAAACCCTATCGCCCCTAAAGTCCGACCTGGATGGATTGCGGCAACAGCAGAAAAGCTTGGCGGCGGAAGTGGCTCAGCTGGAGCAACAGCGCCAGTATTATCATTCCCTCGCCCAGCAGCAGTCCAACCAGTCCCAGATGCTGGATGACTTGGTGCAGCCCCTGCGCGATCGCCTTGAGACAGCGGTGACGGAACAGGTGGGCCGACTGCTGGCGGAGTTTAAGGGGGAAGGCAATGACGGCGATCGCGACATTTCGTCCCCAGCAACGCCGTCCCTGAATAGCGACCAGATCAATCGGGTCCATGAGCAGTCCAACGAGGTGCTGGAGCAACTTCAGGACACCCTGCAAACGGTATTTTCCGCCCTCCAGACCAATACCCAACGGTATGAATCCACCATCGAGTCGTCCTTGAGTCGGATCCAAACCCTAGGGGAGCAAAGTGAAGCCATTTTGGAACATTGGCTGGGACGGTTGACCACCACCGCCAGTAATCGCCCCGAGGACGATAGCATCGCCCAAAGCAAGTTTGCCGCTGGCGTTGCCCCCCTGAGTGAGACGGATCCAGCGTTGGCCGGGATGCCCTACCCTGACATGGATTTACCGGGAGCCAGCGCCACTCCCCTGGAGACCCTGGAGCCGGAGGGCGAGACCACCCGCGGTTTGGGGGTCACGGATTCATCCAGTGACACGGACTTGGCGGAACAGGATAATCCCTTTGCCCTCGGGGAATTGGATATCACCGATCTGTCCTACCGTCCCCCAGCGATCGCCCCCGAGGCGGCCTCTCCAGGCGGCACGGACGAGGACGATATCGATTTTGTCGCCCTGGACGGCATTGGGGCACCCCCATCGGAGGAGGAAGTTGTTCTCGACGAACTCGACCAAGCGGATGGGGACAGCGCTGAGAGCCTGCTCGATGAGTCCGGCGCGGTGGAGGACGAGAGTCCCTTAGCCTCGGATCCCCAAGGGGAGCGCCCGCTGATGATTCCTAATCTGGAGAGCGGCCTTCCCGAGATGGATGAGGATGAGGATGAGGACGCCACGGTGATTCAGTATGTCCGGACGGATATGCTGAGCCAGCGCCGGGAGGAGACCTTCCAGATGCCCGATGTGCTGGTGAATTTGAGCGACGATGATGAGCCGAAGGTGACGGAAGATTTATTGCCGACGGCGGAGACCGAGGACCCGGATTGGCAGGATGACGACGAGGCGACCCAGTATCTGAGTGAAGATTTATCGAGTCTCGAGTCAGCGGAGCCGGAAGGGGTTGCGGACGTGATGGTGGACTTGGCGGCCACCCCCATGGCGGAGGCGGGGGTAATTCCGTCCGACGACGGCAATGTTTGGGATGATGTGGCAGAAGTCTCCGATTCCACGACGGAAGCGGCGGAAGCGGCGGCCAGTTTTGCCGCGATCGCCCCGGACGGGGAGGAGGGGTTATTGCCGTTGATGCCGGAGGCAGAGGATCCGGAAGCGGCGGTGATTGAGGAGACGAGTGGGCTGGATGCGGATCCGGCGGTCTTGGCCCAGGATCTGGATCCGGAGCTGATGGATATTGATGTGGCGGACCTCGCAGAGGGAGCGCCGGAGGTGGACGAGGCGGCGGGCGATCGCGATGAGCTGTTGATGGAGGAGATGTTGGCGGTGGCCTCCACGGAGGAGCAGGTTGATGGGGTGATTGCGGCGGATGCCGGGGAAGGGTTGGAGGATCTGCTGGAGATTGGCGGTGATGAAGCGGCCGCGAGTCTGACTGTGGATTCGGACTGGGATGGGGATGATCTGGGGATTGACAGCGCTGAGCTGTCAACGAATTTGGAGGATGTGACCGCGGATTCTGCCCCGGAAGTGGAGATGGTGGCCGACTTGCCCGCCATGGAAACGCTTATAGAAGAAATGCCGGCGACGCGATCGCTGGAGACTGGCGAGGCCGTTGGGGACGAGGAATCCATGGTGAGCGGCGCGAGCGATCTCGATGAATTGGGCATTGGGGGAGAGGCGGCGGATCCTTTTGAGGGACTCGAGGAGCTGGAGGGTTCGGAGGAGGCGGACGCCACTCGGGATTTGACGACGGAGGATGAGGGCATGGGTGGACTGGGGGCTGCGACTGCCGCTGCGGCCGCGGTTGGGTTTGCCGTGTTGGGCGGGGGCGGTGAGCCCGATGGGCTGGACGCGACCCTAGAGGACTTAGACGAAGAGGCGGCTGACATTAGCATTGAACCTGGTCTGGAGGAGGGGGATGCTGATGCGGATTTAGGGCTGGAGTTGGACCTGGATTTAGCTAGCGACTCGCCGGAAACTGGGGATGATGAAACTGGGGACGATCTAGGGCTGGATTTGACTGGGGAATTAGACCTTGAAGGGTCGGCAGGGTCTGAGGCATCTCCTGAGGTCGATTTGGATGAGCTTGACTTCGGGGAGACCGATGGGGAATCGGTGGATCTGGGGGCTGAGTTGGATGGGGATTTGGATTTGGAAGGGTTGGGGGATGAAGTCGGCGATGGGGTCGGCGATGAGGTCGGCGATGATGCCAATGAAGGATTCACCTTGGACCCGGTAGAGGACGGGGCGGCCGATGGCCCCTCCCTGGCGTTGGATGAGGATTTGGCGTTGGATTTGGGACCGGATTTAGGGACGGAGACGGTGGAAGCCTCTGGGGATATGGAGGGCTTGGAGGATTTGGCGGCGGAGTTGCCGGAGTCGTTGCCGGAGTCCGCCGATGGTGAAGTGTCGGAGTTGTTGGATGAGGCGGTGGAAGCGGCGGCGGCGATTGAGTTGCCGGAGCTGGAGGATCTTGCTGGTCTCGGGGATGAGGATAGCGAATTAGACGATGGGCTAGATGATGGGGGGTTAGACCTAAGTGGTTTGGGCGAGGACGATGGGCTCGATTTGGCGATCGATGACGAGTCCCCTGGGGAGGCAGAAGCAGACGCCGGCGATCGCCCTGTGGACCTGGAGTTAGAAGCGGTTCTGGGGAGCGATGGTGACGCTGACGCAGAGACCGGAATTGATTTGGAAGAGGCTTCCGGTGAGGAGGGCGATCTGGGTGCCGGTGACCTTTGGGGGGATGCCGCCGATGGGGAAGCGGCATCGCAGGAGGGGTCTGACCTGGATTTGGGGGCGGACTTGGAAGCGTCTTCGGAAGCGGCGGCGGATGATGATTTGGGCTTGGATTTGGATTTGGAAGGATTGGGGGGTGAGGCGTCTGCGGATCCGGGGTTGGAGCTGGATTTGGAGAGTTTGGCTCCGGATACTGAGGCGGGTGCTACCGCAGATGATGATGGGTTGGCAGATCTCGGATTAGGGACTGATCTTGAGGCAGGAGCGGACGAAGACGCGATCGCGGACTTGGGTTTGGAGGGCTTGGGGGATGACGGTGCGGATGCGTTGAAGGCGCTGGAAATGGAGATGCCGAGTCTGGAGGAGTCCCTGGACTTGGGGGGGTTAGGGGATGATTTATCCGAAGGGTTAGCGGCGGCGGGGGAGACGGAGTCGGAGACGATCGCGTCCCTGGATGAGGCGTTGGATTTTGGGGATGTGACGGCGGTGACGACGGACAGCCAGGAGACGGCGGTGGCGGCGCAGCCTGAGGAGGAGTTTAGTTTGGAGATGTTGGATGATTTGACGGAGTTTTCGGAGGAGTCGTCTCCGATGGCGGATATCGATGCGGATTTGGATGCGTTCTTGGCGGATGCTCTGGGACCGGATGCGGATGGGGTTGAGAAGAAGAAGGAGTAGGGATGAGCCAGCGCCAGGCGATCGCTCCGAGGGGAGAGCATCCGCAGTCATCGGAGTCGAATGCGCCGGAGATGACCGATCCTTCCACCGATCCTCCAACGGCTTTGCCAGTGCCCCCAGGGGATCCCATTGCGGATCCCTGGGATTCGTCTGAGGTGGCGGAAGAAGCGCCCTCGGACGGGGACGATCACACCTGGTATTTGGGGATTGATTTGGGGGAGTCGCAGATTGCGGCGGTGCTCTGGTGTGGGGAGACGGGGGAGGCGTTTC
This sequence comes from uncultured bacterium, assembly GCA_964655355.1. Classification (GTDB taxonomy): domain Bacteria; phylum Cyanobacteriota; class Cyanobacteriia; order CACIAM-69d; family CACIAM-69d; genus CALGDE01. The sequence goes on along the minus strand of CAZZMD010000072.1, from coordinate 5,659 downwards.
CGATCCATTGGAGTTGGCATCCGGCGAAGGGGGCTGGCTGGGGGAGTGTGGTTGAGGACCGGCCGACCTATCCCGCTGCAATTTATTTGACGCCGGCTCAGCGGAATTTAGAGCGGTGGGATGCGGCGGCGCGGCGATCGCCTTCGATGCCCTGGACGGGGTTTGCGGGTCTTCAGGCGGCCCGGCGACAGCCTCGGGGTTTATTGCTGGGACAATTCAAGCAAGCCTTGGGGAAGGCGGTGCCCTGTGTGTTGCCGGGGGAGTTGAGTTTGGAGCCCAAAATTGCTTGGACGGAAACCCAGGCGATCGCTTTCCATTGGTTGGTGCAGGGATTGACGGGGCTGTTGCGGCCGTTGGCGGTGGCGCGATCCGGTCAAATTTTGAAAGAGGAGCAGCCGCGTTTTTTATGTTCGGTGTCGGGGTGGTCTCCGGAGCAGTTGCGGCAGGTGTTGGCGCAGGTGCAAGGGGTAATGGTGGGGCAGCCGGTGGGGGCGACGGCGGCGTTTCAATTCAATGTGCGGGAGGCGGTGTTGCGATCGCAGTTGGTGGCGTCGCCGGATCAGGTGATGTTTGTGGCGGATGGGGTGGCGGCGGCGATCGCGCAGTTTCCTGAGGGGGATACGGGTCAGGGGACTTGGCTAGTGATACAGACGGAGGTGGGTCAGACGCAGTTGGCGATTACCAGTGTGAAAGATGGGGATTGGTCGACGGCAACGCACCGATTTGCCTATGGGGCAGGGGATTTGGAATGTGATGCGATCGCCCATTTATTTTGCAAGGAGCCGGAGTTACGGCGGCAGTTTGGGGTGGGTGATTTACCGCTGCCAGTGCCGGGGCAGGTGGATGAGGTATTGCGGGCGAAGTGGCGCTATCGATTGTTGGATTGGCCGGACGGGTGCAGTTTGTTGAATTTGGCGGGGCAGTTGGCGCGGGCCGTGGAGCCGATGGGGTTGGCGTTGGGGAATTATCAATGGACGTTATCGCCGGAGGATTGGCGATCGCAAGTTTTGGAGCCGTGGTTGGACTGTTTGAATGGGGAGCTGAATCATTTATTTAGCTGGAGTGGGGTGGCACCGCTCAAAATTACCCAGGTGATCACGCTGGGGAGTCTGGCACAGTCGGCGGCGGTGCAGGAGTGGTTACGGCGGAAGGTCGCTGGGGTGGAGATTTTGCGGGGCGATCGCCATTTAGTGGCGCGGGGATTGGCGCGGGCGTTTCCAAAGCTGCACCAGTGGGACAATCCGCCATCCCCCTATGATTCGCTGTTTTTATTGAGTGAATTACTGAAAATTGCCCCCGATGGGCCGTTATCGGTGGACCGGTGGGGGGAATCCCTGCAGCGGGAGGGCATTAACTGGCGCGCGTGTCAGTCAGAAATCGTCGGATTTTTTGAAGGGAAATTTCCGCCCGGACTACTACCCGATGATGGTCCGATTAGCCCCATTCCCGCCAGCTCGCAACAAAACCCCGAATATGTCGCACTGCGGGAAAAACCCTTATTTGTGCGCCATGGGGACGGCAGTTATCAAATTCATCCCGAAATGGCCCTGCGATGGCGGCGGTATTTGGGACCAATATTGGCGCGATCGCAACAGGGACTCAAAGATCCGTACCCACTCATCAGCACCCCGTCTAAACCCGGGAGTCCAGAGGGTCTTTGACCCTTTGGCGGGGTTTCAGGGGCAGCGCCCCTGAGCCATAAACTTGAGCACTCCCCAGCAAAACTCCCCATGCCAACCCCCTTCAATCAAAATCTATTGCAACACCTCCGCGATCGCCTCGGTCAAACGGGGAAAATCACCTTCGCCGACTTCATGGGAGAGACGCTGTACCACCCAGAGCAGGGGTATTATGCGTCCACCGCCAAACAGATTGGTCCCAAAGGCGACTTTGTAACTTCTCCTCATATGGGGGCAGACTTCGGAGAACTGATTGGCGAACAACTGCGGGAACTGTGGCGACATTTAGAAAAACCCGATCGCTACGACCTAGTGGAAATGGGAGCGGGGCAGGGATTGTTAGCCAAAGATATTTTGGGCTACCTGCGGCGGGAAGACCCCGACTGTTTTGGGGCTGTCCACTACACCATCATCGAAACAGCGACAGCCCTGCGGGCGTTTCAGAAGAAATTTCTAGAACCCCAATTTCCAGAACTGGGCGATCGCCTGCAATGGCGAGATTTAGAGGATTTGGCGGAGAACAGCGTTACCGGGTGTTTTTTCTCCAATGAACTGGTGGATGCATTCCCTGTGCATCGGGTGAGGGTACAGGATGGGGAACTGCTGGAAAATCATGTGACGCTGTCCGAGGATGGTGAGCCCGTCGATCGCTGGGATGGGCTTTCCACGGAGGCGATCGCCCAATATTTTGAGCGGATTGGGATTGATTTGACCCAGCCGCCCTATCCCGATGGATATATGACCGAGGTTAATTTGGCGGCGATCGCCTGGCTGGAAAAAGTGGCGATCGCCCTGCGCCATGGCTATGTGCTGACCATTGATTATGGCTATACGGCCCAGCGGTATTACCAACCGGCGCGGACTGGGGGAACGTTGCAGTGCTATAGCCAACACGCCCACCACAACGATCCCTATGCCAACTTGGGACACCAGGACATCACCGCCCATGTGGATTTCACGACATTGGAACTCATTGGCAAATCAGCCGGATTGACGATGTTGGGATTCACTCAACAGGCCTTATTTTTAATGTCCCTGGGATTGGGCGATCGCCTGTCCGCCTTGGCGACGGATGATTATCCCACCGGCGATCAACTACAAACCCTGCTCCGTCGTCGAGATAGCCTGCAACGGCTGATTGATCCCTTGGGACTGGGGAACTTCGGCGTGCTGGTGCAATGTAAATCTGCCCCCGGTTTGCCGTCCCTTGAGGCCCTGCCCCTGCGCGGGTTAACCGTACCGGAGTGGGGAAGCTAAGCCCAATCAAACTCGTTAGACTGGGCGCAGACAAAGAAAGGAAGGAAGCCTTTCGCCCCATTTTTTGCCCCCCTTAGGAGTAGGACATACCCCATGTTTTTTGGTCTTGGAAACGGAAAGAAAACCGAGCTGCCTGCCCCCGGCAAAGCCCTGGCCGGCCGCAGTGAAGAAATGCCCATTACCAATAAGCATTTTGTGAACGGTAATCCCATCAAAGGTCCGTTTCCCGAAGGATTGGAACTGGCCATGTTTGGCTTGGGTTGCTTCTGGGGCGCTGAGCGCAAGTTTTGGCAACTAGACGGCGTTTATTCCACCGCCGTTGGCTATGCCGCTGGCGAAACCCCTAACCCCACCTATCGGGAAGTCTGCTCCGCCATGACCGGGCATAACGAAGTGGTTTTGGTTGTCTTCGATCCCAAGACCATCTCCTATGAGCAGCTTCTCAAGGCGTTCTGGGAAGCCCACAACCCCACCCAAGGCATGCGCCAGGGCAATGACGTAGGCACCCAATATCGTTCCGGGATTTACACCTACAGCGCTGATCAGAAAGCGGCCGCAGAAGCATCTAAAAACCGTTTTCAGGCAGCCCTAGGCAGCGTCACCGGTGACCCCATCACCACCGAAATCATTGACGCCCCCACCTTCTACTACGCAGAGGACTATCACCAGCAGTACCTCGCCAAAAACCCCGGCGGTTACTGCGGTCTCGGCGGCACCGGCGTTACCTGCCCCATGCCCACTGGCGCTGAAGCATAAGGCAGATCAGGAATAAAGCCAATTCCAAGGGTATCGAAGCCATTAGCGCTTCGGTACCCTTTTTACGTCAATCCTCGATGGATTGTTATTGGGACCGCTACTGGGGCGATCGCTTCATGGCCCAATAGGGTTTCCCGGCGAAGAAATCCTGATGGACCACCTCAAAGCCATTGCGTTTGTAGAACCGCACGCCCCCCGGCGTAGTCGTCTCCAAATAGCAAGGAACCTTAGACCGATCCGCCTCCTCCAGGATGGGCTGAATCAACTTACCTCCGATCCCTTGCCCTTGGCACTCGGGCGACACCCCCAGCATCATCAAATACCAATGGGGATCCGGCATCAGCTCCTCGTGCATCTTCGCGAAGATACTCATCATCCAAACCATCTCAGGAAGGCGCTCCCAACGCAGATAAAACGGGGTTTGGAGAATGCCCGAGGTCACCGTATTCCATAACTCCGCAAGGGGATTCTCAGCAGACTCCGGTGGCTGCCAAATCGCGACCCCCTTGGGCCGGCCTGCCGTGGTGTACATGTGCCCGTAAGGCTGGCCAAAGTTCAGTGACCCTTCACTCATTTTCTGAAGGGCAATGCGCTTCGCCTCCGGTGCATCCGGCATGAAATAGGAAATCAACGGATCGTGATCAAAGGCAGCGGCGAGGCAGTCAACGGCGATCGCAAAATCAGATTGTTGCAGTGAAACAATATCCATAGCTCTGGCCTCAATTCTGGCCGCGTGGGTGAACCTGACTCTGATCCAGTATCCCTTCACAGAAGCCGAAAATTTCGTAATAATTGGTTACAAGCCAATTGGCTGACCCCATTCCCCGTTTACGACTGGAGCTTCCCGTGGATATCGCCCTACCCGATAGTGTTAAGACCTACGCTAATTTCTTCCATCCCCTGCTGATGTGGGCTTTGTTCGCCCTAACCCTCTATGCCGGTTATCTCGGTGTGCAGTCCCGCCGCGTGCGCTCTGCCGACAAGGAAACGCGCAAAGAATTGGTCAAAGAAAAGTTTGCCGATCGCCACTATAAGTACGGTTCCATCATCCTGGCGCTGATGGTGGCGGGTAGTGTCGGCGGGATGGCGGTGACCTATATCAACAATGGCAAGTTATTCGTGGGTCCTCACCTGCTCGCCGGATTGGGCATGACCGTGGCGATCGCCCTATCCGCCAGCCTTGCCCCTGCCATGCGCCAAGGGAACGACGCCGCCCGCTATGGCCACATCGCCATGAACTCTGTGGTGGTGGGTTTATTTGGTTGGCAGGCCATTAGCGGGATGCAAATTGTCCAAAAAATTCTCGACAATCTGTAAACGACCAATAAATGATCGATAGCCGTCAGAGCGCCGCCCAGTAAGATTAGGGCAACAGGCAACTGATTGGGCGACGATCATTCAGCAGGGGCGCACGATCCAAGTCAGATCGTGCGCCCCTTGCCATTCGAGAATGTCATTCGCTGATGTCATTCGCTGATGTTTTTTCGCTGATCCCGTACTCCGCCTGTCCACCCCCGTTGAGGCGCTTTAACCGTTAAATCCCTATGTCACAGACAATGCCAAATCTTCGCACGCCGCTCTACGACACCATTGTGGGCATGGGCGCGAAAATGACCGGGTTCGGCGGTTGGGATATGCCGGTGCAGTTTGAGGGGCTGAAGGCGGAGCACGCAGCGGTGCGATCGCAGTGTGGGATGTTCGACATTTCCCATATGGGTAAATTTGCCCTGCGGGGGCCAAAACTAATGGACGCCCTGCAAACCTTGGTGCCAACAGATTTAAGTATTCTGACGCCGGGGCGGGGGAAATATACGGTGCTGCTGAATGAAGCGGGCGGCATTTTGGATGATTTGATTGTCTATTGGCAACCCCCAGAGGCGGATGGTACTGAACGGGCGATCGCCATTGTGAATGCATCCACTACCGATAAAGACCGCGAGGGGATGGTGGACAACATGGCGGGGACG
>CAZZMD010000071.1:0-10198 GCA_964655355.1 uncultured bacterium | reverse complement strand
GGGATAGTGGTTAATCCACTGGGCGGAATCAAACCAATGGTGGGTAACATTGCACCGCCCGCCCCCGGAAATTAATCCTTTGCTGAGGAATTTACGACCCGCCTCTAGGATCGTCACCGTCGCCGTCGGACAAGCCCGGGCACAGGCGATCGCCCCAAAAAAACCTGCCGCGCCGCCGCCAATGACCACCACCTCGGGACCAGCTTTACCCCACCTACCCACGGCCATCACCCATACTCTTACCCATACCCATGCTCCGCCAAAAAGTCGGGCGTCAACCACTCATTGGAGTCCCCATGGCCATTGCCCGACGCACCTTCCGCCGTCATCGGCGATCGCCCACCGCTGACGAGCTTCTCCACGTATTTCCCCAACACGTCCCCTTCTAAATTCACCGGCGATCCCGACTGCAACGCCGATAGATTCGTATGATCATAGGTATGGGGGATCACCGCCACCATGAACTTTGCATCACCCAACCCATCACCGTAGGATTCCCCTTGCACCTCTGCCACAGTCAAACTGATCCCATTAACCGCAATACTCCCCTTAGGAACGATATAGCGAGCTACAGACGCCGGCGCTTTAAACCATAATTCCCAGGATGTGGCAGTCGCCTCGCCCCCCATAAACTGCCCCACGCCATCCACATGGCCGGTCACAAAATGCCCGCCAATCTTACTGCCCACCCGCAGAGAGCTTTCCAAATTAACCGACAGACCCTGCTCCAAGCGATCGCCCAGGGCTGTCCGCCGCAACGTTTCCGGAGACACCGCCGCCGTAAACCCCTGCCGATCAAAGGTTTCCACCGTCAAACAGGTGCCATCCACCGCAATACTGTCGCCAATTTCCAGCCCCGGCAACAACAGCGATCGCCCCGCCTCATCCCACAGGACCTGCAGCTCATATTGGCCGAGCGATCGCACCGTGCCCAACCCCTGCACTAAACCGGTAAACACCCTTCCCCCCCTCCTGCCCTATTCATCCTCTAACTAGTTGGCTGCTACTGACTAGAAATACGATTCACGGTCAACACATCCCCCAGCTTGCGAATATGGCTAAACATCTGGTCAATTTGCCCGCTGCTGTGGATATCCACCCCCAGTGTAATGGTGGCAGTGCCGTCCGAATGGGGGCTCACCTCGGTCCGGTGTACATTGACGCCATCGTCCGCCAGCCGGGACAAAATATCTTTCAAAATGCCGACCCGGTCAATCACGTCCACCTTAATATCAATGGGATAAGTCGCCTGCCGACCATCCTCCAGGCGCTCCGTATTCCACTGCAACGGCATTCGACGATCCACCGGCACCGGCTCCACATTGGCACAGTCCTCATGGTGCACCGCAATGCCACGGCTTCGGGTGACGACGCCCACAATCGGCTCGCCTGGAATGGGACGACAGCAACCGGCAATATAATGCATCAGCCCCTCGACCCCCACAATGGGCGATTGGTGATGCCTCAGGGGAGTGGGAGGAAGCTGACGGGCAACCGGGGCCTCATGCACCGATGCTTCGGGGGGCTCCACCGCGCGAATGGCTTCCCGGATCCGATTCACCACCCCATTGATCGTAATTTCGCCATAGCCCAATCCCGCCAGCAAATCATCCACCGTTTGATAGTTGGATTTATGGGCAGCGATCTCCATGGGCTCCGACTTCAGCAAACTATCAAAGCCGTTCTTACCCAGCTCCCGCTCCAACATGGACCGCCCCCGGGAAATATTCTCATCCCGATGCGATCGCTTGTACCACTGCCGGATGCGATTTTTGGATGAGGGAGTCACGACAAAATTCAGCCAATCCAAACTGGGATGGGCATTTTTCTGGGTAATGATCTCCACCATGTCGCCATTCTGCAACTTGCGATCCAGCGGCACAATCCGCCCGTTGACCATCGCCCCAGCGCAGTGATTCCCCACCTCCGTATGGATGCGATAGGCAAAATCCACCGGTGTCGATCCCTGGTTCAACGCCTGCACATCCCCACTCGGCGTAAAGACATACACATCCTCGTCAAACAGATTCGTTTTCACCTCGTCCATATACTGCTGGGCATCCTTAATATCGGACTGCCACTCCAGCATTTGCCGCAACCAAGTGAACTTATCGTCGGTGGCCCCGGCAGCAAGATTGCTCCCCCCGGTCTCCTTATATTTCCAATGGGCAGCAATACCGTATTCCGCCACCCGGTGCATCTCATGGGTCCGAATTTGCACCTCCAGGGGGCGTCCCGTTAAACCAATCACCGAGGTGTGAAGGGATTGATAGCGATTGGGTTTGGGTAAGCCAATGTAGTCCTTGAAGCGATCGGGGATCGGGCGATATTCATCGTGTACCACCGCCAGCGCCCGGTAACACTCATCCGCGGAATTGACGATCAGTCGCACCGCCGCAATGTCATGGATCTCCCAAAAGGTCTTATTCTTCCGCTGCATCTTCTGATAGATGCCATACAAATGCTTGGGGCGGCCGCTAATGTCTGCATCGGCGATCCCCAACTCTTCCAGGCGATTATTGAGCCGCTTCAGCACCCGGTCTAAATGGGCTTCGCGATCCACCCGCTTTTCCGCCACCAGGTCAGAAATTTCCCGATAGGACTCCGGCTCCAGGTACTGGAAACACAGATCTTCCAATTCCCACTTAAAACGACCGATCCCCAACCGGTTAGCCAATGGCGCAAAAATCTCGCGGGTTTCCAGGGCAATGCGGCGCTGTTTCTCCGGGCGCAAGGAGCCCAGGGTGCGCATATTGTGGAGACGGTCCGCCAGCTTAACGACGATCACCCGAATATCCTTCGCCATCGCCAGGAACATCCGTCGGAAGTTTTCCGCTTGGTGCTCAGTCTTGCTGGAGAATTCTAATTTGGATAATTTTGTAACCCCTTCTACTAAAAAACGCACTTCTGGGCCGAAGTGCGCTTCCAGGGCTTCCCCCGTAATGTCCGTGTCTTCAACAATGTCATGTAAAAAGCCCGCTGCGATCGTCGCCGGACTACCCCCCAAATCCCGCAGCAAACCGGCGACGGCGATGGGATGAGCCACATAAGCCTCACCGGATTTTCGGTATTGCTCCTTGTGGAGGTCGTAGGCCAGACGGAAGGCATTGCAGATGAGATGGTTATCCCGCATCTCCCGCGATCGCTCGTCTATATCACCCCCATCCCCATCCCCATCGGTGGCGAGGTCCTCCTGCTGCTTCACCAAACACGCCTCCAACCAAGGGGGCAGCTCAACACCACTAAATTCATCACCGGGGGAAGTCGGGGGGGCAGGGGTCGCCGCCGCTGTGGACTTGGCAGACGGGGCAACAGTCCCTTGCGAAGTATCTTCGGATTCGGGATTGGAGTAGTCGGAGGTAATGAGCAACATAGGAGGGATCGAAATTGAGGTTAAGCGCTTCGCCGGGCAGATGCGGAAAGCGCGGGGTAAACGGAGATAAAAATGAAGCGCGATCGCCCGCAGATAAAACCGGAGCCATCGCAACTGGGATCGAAAAAATCGAAAAACTGGGTTTTGTGAAATCGTGGCCGGCCTCTCCCCTCGAGGGAGCGCTTCAGTCCGAGGGCAGGGGCAAGTGCACCACGGGACAGAATTAGGCGTTTAAAAAGTCGGTCGCATCAGTCAGGCACATCAGTCAGGCACATCATCGGTGAGCGGCACTTGTAATGGGCAGACCGTCAGTGGGATAGCAACAGCCTAGCGAGTCTGAAAGTAAAAGGGAATTTAATTAATGCTTAAGTCAATATAGTTAGCATTCTTAACATAATCACTAGGGATTACCAAGCGATCGCCCCAAATCAACCCCCAAATCAGCCCCCAAATCAACCCCCAATCCATGTCACGTCGGGGCGATCGCGGTGGAATTATCGCCATAGTGAACCAAGGATCGCGCTAAAGGGAGAATCGACCATGACCAAGAAAACTGAGGCGTCGGAGGCGGCATTAGCCGCCGTGTTAGCCGCCGTATTAGATGCATCCACAGCGCCCCCCGCCTGGGCAGCGTTAGCCCAGTGGGTCGCCGTTTGGCAGGGGGAAATGGAACCCCCGGATGGGGAAATTAATTTTGACGATCAAGCCCTCGCAGCGGCAAGTCGGCAGTTGGTGGAGCACCTGGGATCGCTGGATTGGCAGGGGATCCCGCTCGATCGCCTGAGCAAATCGCGATCGCTCACGGTGGAAATGCATCGCCAGCTGATGTTGCTACGCACGGACTTACGATTTCTCTCCGTCGCCCGCCATACCCAAAAGCGATCGCAGCTGTTGACACAGATCAGCGATCGCTTAAGGCATATTGACGGCTACTGCACCATGGGCCAGCAATATTTAGAGGCAGCCCCGACCCCGGCAACCGACCAGAGTACGGTGGAAGACCCAAGTTAGCGCCAAGTTAGCGCCAAGTTAGACCCCAAGGAGCGGTCTTACCGATTCCTAAAAAACTTAAAACACGGGGGGACCGAGGAACGTGGTGCTATTGAGGACATCCGTGGGATTCGCAATCCCCGAGACCAGCGCCATCAAATCCCGCCCTGGCGGAAGACCCGTGCTGGCACCGTTAATGGAATAGACCCGAACCCCGTCCGGCGTCGCTTCAAATTCAGTCCCCGGTGCCCGCACATCAGCAGGACCATTACGACCCGCAACCACCAGGCGATCGCGACCGGGCTCAAAATTCTCAATGCGGGCAAAATCCCCATCCCCATTCCCCTGATAAAACGACCGGAAGAATGCAAAGGATCGACCAACCCCACTCCTGCCCAACTCAAACGTATCCACCCCCGGCCCCCCAATCAGCACATCCTGCTCATTCACCCCAAAGGAGTCATACTCCCGGCATTCTCCCCCCACCAACGTTCCGCCCACAAAACAGGGCCCCACATCCATCTGCACCCCGGTGAGGGTATCCATCGCCGCACTGCCCACCACCGTATCGTTCCCATCGGTACCGCTAAAGGTCGCCACGCGGCCCTCCACCTGTCCCAACGCCGAGAAATGGTCCGCCGCCGACAGGTAAATGCCACCGCTGTCCCGCGCAGTGCGGATATCGGGATAGATATCAAAATAATCCAGCTCAAACAGGGGAGACGTAGACCGCTGCTCCGCCCGCCCAAAAGCTAAATAATGCTCCAACCCCGACGTAAACGCCCCTTGGGCGATCGCCTGGTCCACATCGGGATAGCGCCGGCGATACCACGCCTCATCCAACCCATCCACAAAAAGCGATCGCCCCTCCCGTTCGCCATTGCTGAGATAATGCTGCAATCCGGACGCCAATCCCCCCGCCGCGACCACCGCCGCCACATCGGGATTCGCCTCCAAATATCGAGCCTCAATATTGCCGACCGTACCCGTACCGGTGAGGCTGTAATTTCGATAGAAACGGCTGATATTGGTCCGCCCTTCCTGAACCCCAGACGACAAAAAGTGAGCCAGCCCGCTCGGGAATTGCCCCGCCTGGACCGCTGCCCCCACATCCGGATTAGCCTGCAAATAATACGCTTCGTCAAACAACCGATCTAAAACTGCCATAGTTCTGATCACTCCAACATCGACGGTGTGCGCCCATAAAGGGCTTTTCTTTCATACCTTCCCTGACTCCCTTAAAAGAGCCCGAGATTCCCAGAGCGACAAACCGAAACCTTCCCACACAGTCGGCAACAATCCGCCCCAACCAGCGCCCCCTGCGGAAACTGGAAAGGTGCCGATAGAATGGACTCCATCAGAATGGACTCCATCAGAATGGACTCCATTCGCTGGATACCGAATCTCCATCAATCTCCATCAATGCTTGCGGGCACCGTTCCCCAAGCGATCCCCAAGCGCCCCGTTAGGCAATACCCATCCCAACCGTGTCTTCAACTCCCACCCCACCGCCCCCCAACGCCCCCAAAACGCGCCTGGCCGCCCCCCCCGCTCCCCCGAAGAAAAAGGGGAACTGGCTCTGGGGCCTCACCTGGCGTTTGGCCGTGCTGGGCTTACTCAGCAGTGGGAGTGCGGTGCTAGGGATGTTTGTGGCGATTTACCTGCCCGGTCCCGGCGATCGCCCGCCCCTGGTGGAACAACTGCGATCAGGGGCCGAAAAACAGCTTGGGCAATGGTGGGATGCCGGCTGGGAGACCCTGGGCCCCTGGCTGCCGGGGAATACAGGAAATACAACCCCCACCTCAGAGACCACCCCCTCGGCATCGGAAACAGCGCCCCCATCGGCCAACGCCGATGCGGCCCCCCTCAATGGCGGCGCAGCCCCCCCCCAACTCTCGGCCGAAAAACGCCAAGCCCTACAACGGCAGCTCAATGGTCTACAAATTCAAATGAATGACCTAATTGGGCAAACCACCCAACTCGAAACCCAACTGGGGGAACGCTATCCCGGCGACCCCATTGAAGTCCGACTACGGCGGCTGGGGCGTCAAATTGACCCCAATGCGATCGCCTCCAGCCCCATCGCCCCCCAAGGGCGATCGCCCCAGCTCCCATCCACCATCACCCTGCCCAGCGATAGCCTATTCGCCGACGGTCAAAGCGTTCTACGTCCGGAAGCGATCACAATCCTGGACAACATCATCCCGGAACTACAGCTCAAGCCCGACGCCCATATCCAGGTCTTTGCCCACACCGACACCATCGGCGATCGCGCCAGCAATCGAGAACTGTCCCTGCGCCAAGGTCGCGCCGTCGCCAACTACCTATCAAAGAAAGTTGGAACCCAGAGTCGTTGGACCGTCGCGGGATTTGGCGAAGCTCGCCCCCTCGTTACCGAAGAAGATGCCATCGGTCAACAGCGTAATCGCCGCATCGAAATTATCGTCAACTAGGTCAGCGGGCAAGGTATTATCAACAGACTTTAGACCGACTTTAGACCGATCGAGTCCGATGCTGATCGCGGTGGATTCCCCGTAGATCGTCCGCTGACCCAGACAATTCATTAGCTAAGAATAGTTATTGTCTGGCACATTAATAGTGAATGCTAATGATCCTAAGCTCCCATGTTTCCATAACGCGGGAGTCAACATGGTATTCATTATTGACAGCACATGAAATTGAGCGGCACACGCCCAACCTTTTATCTAACGTTGTATCTGCTGCTACTTTTAAACCAATTTTTTTTGTTGTTTTTCCACTACCCCCCTAATTAAATCTCTACCCCCCCAATTAAATCCCCTAAGACCGCCCCTATCTCTACCCCTCCCAGCCCGCCATGCGAGTCGTTTTTTTCGGGACTCCCGAATTTTCTGTTCCCAGTCTCCAGGGGTTGCTCAACCATCCACACATAGACGTGGCTGCGGTCGTTACTCAGCCCGATCGCCGTCGCGGTCGTGGCAAAACCCTGATTCCTTCCCCCATCAAGACCCTGGCGATCGCCAAAAATCTTCCGGTGCTCCAGCCCGCCCGGATAAAAAAGGACTCAGACGCCATCGAGAAATTGGAATCCTTAGGGGCAGACGTTTTTGTGGTGGTGGCCTATGGGCAAATCCTATCCAAGGAAATTTTGCAGATTCCCCGCCTGGGCTGTGTCAACGGCCATGGCTCCCTGTTGCCCCATTACCGAGGCGCGTCCCCCATGCAGCGGGCGCTAACCGATGGTCAACCCCACACCGGGCTGGTCACGATGCTGATGGATGAGGGGATGGATACGGGTCCCATGCTGCTGCGGAAAGAAACCCCCATTAAACTGCTGGACAATGTGCAAACCCTGGGGGAACGGCTATCAATGCTGTCTGCGGAATTATTGCCCCAGACCCTGCTGGGTTTGGAGGATGGAACGGTGGTACCGATCCCCCAGGACGACGATGCCGCCACCTACGCCCCCCTAATCGAGAAATCGGAATATATTCTGGATTGGGCTCAGCCCGCGATCGCCCTCCACAACCAGGTGCGGGGGTTTCATCCCGGCTGCCATACCCAATGGCGAGACTCAAAGCTGAAAATTTTATCCACAGCCCCCATCGGCGACAAGTATTGGGATCAGCTGCCTTTGGAATTCAGCGTACTGGAACACGATTGGCCGGCCGTCAAACCGCGCATTGATGGGATGAAAGGGGGACCGGGCACCATCGTCGATGTGGTGAAGAATATTGGTCCCGTCGTACGGACCGGGGACGGCTATTTACTGTTACGTCAGGTGGTCCCCGCCGGGAAGCGGATGCAGTCGGGCTGGGATTTTGCTAACGGTATGCGCGTGGACGTGGGAGAAGTTTTAAGCTGAGTCAACCAACCCTGAGGTCGCAACATCAGGGGGGGATCATGCCCTAACTACTGATTTCGCCGACGGCGGGCGAGCCATTCGGCACCGTGGAAAATAAACGTCGCCCCCGCCAGCCGTTGCACCCCCGGCAGCCAATTCAACAGCGCGATCGCCCCCAGGGCCACCGCGATCGCCACCCCCACCCAAATGGCCGCCTGGACCATCGCGCCCGACTCCGCCGCCAAAAATATCTGAATGGGAATCGTCACCGTCCGGCCGGGGATACTGCCCGCCACCATCACCGTCGCGCCAAACTCCCCCAGCGATCGCGCAAAGGCCAACACCATCCCGGCCAGAACGCTGGGCCAGGACAGCGGTAATAAAACCTGCCAAAAAATACGACCCTGGGACGCCCCCAGCAGCCGAGCCGCCGCAATCATATCGGGGTTGACCTGAGAAAACGCCGTCAAAACCGTGCGATACACCAGGGGCAGCCCCACCAGAGTCGCCGCAGTGACCAGGGCCGGCCAAGAAAAAATAAACTGCACCCCGATCGCCCTCAGGCTCCACCCCACGGGACTATTGCGTCCAAACAACAGCAGCAATCCAAACCCCAACACCACCGGCGGCAACACCAACGGCAACGTCAAAACCCCATCCACCAGCCATCCCCACCGTCCCCGATAGCGCACCCGCCATTGGGCGATCGCAATGCCAACCACCGTAGCGAGGACCGTAGCAGCGATCGCGGTTTTAAGGGAAATCCACAGGGGCGAGAAATCTAGGGGCACAGGTCAACATCGCTCAAGGTTGGCGATCGCTAGAATGACAAGAATCGCCACCGCCCTCAATATCAACTAACAATTAGGGTAAGGAGAGCGAAGGAGATAGCGGTGATCGCTAGAATGGCAATAATTGCAGCCCCTCAGCCCATGGCTTCCCCAAGCACCCTAACCCTTGTCGACTTTTTAGCGCTGCCAGCGACTAAACCTGCCAGCGAATTTATGGACGGGCGAATTTTCCAGAAACCGATGCCCCAGGGAAAACATAGCCAACTGCAAAGTGCCCTCATCACCACCCTAAACCTGTCCATAAAACCGGGAAAATTGGGCTGTGCGTTTCCAGAATTGCGCTGTGTATTTGGCGATCGCGCCATTGTTCCCGATGTCGCAGTGCTGACTTGGGATCATATTCCTTTGGATGAGGACGGCGAAATTGCCAATCTAATTCCCATTTCGCCAGATTGGCCCATTGAAATCCTATCGCCAGACCAAAGTCACACCCGCGTCACCAAAAATATTCTCCATTGTCTGAAACACGGTGCCGCAATGGGATGGCTGATTGACCCAGCCGAAAAAACGGTGTTTGTGTACCGCCCAAAGCAGGAAATCGAGGTATTTGAAAATTTGGAGAGTGTTCTCCCCATGCCGGATTGGGTGAAGGGGGTAAGCGTGACCGTAGAAATGTTATTTAGCTGGTTGAAATTTTAGGGAAATTTGAGTTTAGGGAAATTCAAACTTAGGCAGAATCGGGCGATCGCAATGCCCCTGCCTGCACTTCCAAAACCTGGGATCCCGCCCGCCATCCCGCATCAAACGCCTCCAGGTGGGTGGTCGTAATCACCGTTTGAAACCGATCTTGAATGGTGCTCAACAATCGATCCTGTCGCGTCAAATCCAACTCCGCCAACACATCATCCAGCAGCAGCAATGGTGGCTCCCCAATCACCGATTCCACGGTCATCAGTTCCGCTAGTTTCAGGGCCAGCACCACCGTCCGCTGTTGGCCTTGGGACCCAAATTGTCGCGCCGGTTGGCCATTGATGTCCAACAAAATATCGTCACGGTGGGGACCCACCAACGAGGTGCCTTGATACTGCTCAGCGGTGGATTTTTGCTGGATAGCATCGAGAAATGCCCCCTGAACCGTTTCCTGGTCAGGAATATCGCCAGGGGGATCAGAGGCGTCAGAGGAATCACAGGTCAAAGGCACATTGGGCTGATAGGTGAGCC
>CAZZMD010000070.1:0-12810 GCA_964655355.1 uncultured bacterium | reverse complement strand
TCAATCCACTCCAATTTCTAGAAGGTGCGAACCGCCCGATCCTCACAGTCCACCGCGAGGCCAACATTGTGGTGCCACATGCAGTATTTGTGGTGGACATAGTGGACGGGCATGGGCATCCAGAAGCATTTCATGGGGTTGTCATGCTGGAGCAGGTGGGCATAGGCGGAGAAGGCGGCAAATGTCAGCGCCCCCAAAAACCATCCCACCCCAACGGGCACGGCGATCGCGAACGGGATCACCATGGCAATCAGGCTCCCTTTCACGTAATCGCGGAATTCCCAGAGGACCCCTTGTCCTTCATTACGCTTGTGGTGATCCCGATGCCGTAGCCGCAGTTTTGTATCTTCGGGCTTATGCATACTGCGGTGGAGCCAATATTCCACCAGGCTGGCTAGGACAAAGGCTAAGGCAAACGCGATCGCCCCCCACATCCAGGCCCCGCGGCTAAAAAAGTCAGCAAACAGCATAGGTTTTTACTCCTCGATTGACCTTGATGCGTCACCACGACATATCTTAAGGCAGATCCCCCTCAGTGGGGGGCGATGGGACGGATTAGGGGGCTACGGTTCCGCGCTATGGTGTTGAGGGAGACAACCGAGCCGACGACCAAACCGGCGACTAACGCAGGCCGCGATGGAGGGACGGATCAACCATGGCTAGGACAACTCAGCTACCCCAGGTGATCTTTTTGGATGCGGTGGGGACGCTGTTTGGGGTGGCGGGATCCGTCGGACAGCAATATGGCTATGTGGCGCGGCAGTTTGGGGCAACCGTCGATGATGGGCGGTTAAATCAGAAATTTTTTAAGGCGTTTCAAGCGGCTCCCCCCTGTGTCTTTCCCGGCGCCCACGGGGCAGAGTTACAGCGGCTGGAATATGAATGGTGGAAGGCGATCGCCGTGCAAACCTTCGAAGCGGCTGGGGTCCGAGACCAAATTGAAAATTTTGAGCAGTTTTTCCAGGCACTCTACGACTATTTCGCAACGGCTGGACCATGGTTTGTCTATCCAGAAACGGTCACAACCCTCAAACACTGGTCCAGTTTAGGGATTGAGCTGGGCATTATCTCAAATTTCGATACGCGGCTTTATCAAGTATTGAAGGCGCTTGATCTGGTGGACCCGTTCCAGAGCATGACCCTGTCGACGGAGGTGGGGGCCGCCAAACCAAATTCCATGGTGTTTGAAGCCGCCCTCCATCGCCACCAGTGTCCCCCAGCCGCCGCACTGCACATTGGCGACAGTTTTGAAGATGATTATCGGGGAGCCAAAGCGGCCGGACTCCAGGCACGGTGGCTGAAGCGCCCCTAGTCTGAGGACGTTGCCCAAACCGCCGCCGCGATCGCCGTGGCCGTCACCGCCGCCGTCACCGCCCGAAGAATGCGATCGCCCAAGGACACCGGTCCAAATCCCGCGGCGATCGCGGTTTTCCTTTCATCGTCCGTCCACCCCCCTTCCGGTCCAATGGCAACGACCCAAGGATGGGGATCGGTCGGGGATTGTTGCGGCATATCCTGCTGCAATACCGTCAACAGCGATCGCTCGGCGTCCCCGGCGCTCCGAGCCACACAAATACACCGGGTTGCCTGCTCAGGATGAGGCAGCCAAGCCAATCGCAGCGCGTCGCCCCAGGGCAAGGGATCCAACAACTGGGGGAGGGGCGATCGCTCGCATTGTTCCGCTGCCTCCGTCACAATGCGCTGCCATCGTTTAACCTTGTTCGCCCCCGGCACCACCACCGTGCGCTCCGTCAGCACCGGTACAATCACCGCCGCCCCCAACTCCGTCACCTGGCGCAATACCTCATCAAACCCGCCCCCCTTGGCGATCGCCACCAATACCGTCAACGGCACCACATTATTCGGCTCCGCCACCGCAGCCATCACTTGCGCCCCGTCAGCGTCCAGCGCCGCCAACCACCATCGTCCTGGGGGATCAGCGTCCAGGGGAGTCACGGGATCGGGAAACATCGCAATAAATTCATCCCCCGAAGACAACCGTAAAACCCGAGATAGGTAATGGCGTTGATCGGGCGAAAGGGTCAGGCGATCGCCCTGGAGCTGGTCGGGATCAATCAAAATCCGCTGGGGTAACCCCAGTCCCGTTCGTCTTCCCATCCCCAGCTCACCGCTTTAATTCAATAGCGCGTTCACTTGCTGCCCCAGTTTCTGGACGCCGCGATCCAGCACCTCATCCAGTTGGATCACCCGCACTACTCCATCTTCATCCGCTTGCAATACAGGCGTTGAGTTGGGCTCCTCGGGATCATCCATCGGACCGGGATCAACTTCCAGACTCTGGAAGTCGGGTTCCTCAACATCGGCACGATCGCCCGCCTCTAGATCTGGTAAGTCTGGGCTTGCGTCCTCCACCGTATCTTCAACAGAGTCCTCAACAACCGTTTCGTCAGTGGAAATTTCTTCCTCCGCCGGCGTCTCAACGGCATCGTCCTCATCCACCGATTCAGCAGGCTCGATAGTTTCGGTAGTTAACGAATCGTCAGTCGTAGGCGTCTCCGCCGCTTCCGTCTCCACCGTTTCAGGCTCAGCCATCGGAGTTTCAGCGGGCGCAGCATCTTCAACAGGCTCATCCAATGCCGTCCCGTCCGCCTCAGTGGATTCTGGTACAGGTTCTTCAATCTCCTCCACAGATTCTGGCGCGATCGCCGCCGGGGGCGCTTCCATCTCAGGCGCTTGAGGCTCTGGGATATCCACAGCATCGGGGCGATCGCTTTCCTCCAGCGCGGCCTCGATCTCGTCTAACTTGGCCTCTGCCTTCGCCTCAATCTCGTCTAATTTGGCCTCTGCTTTAGCCTCGATCTCCTCCAGCTTGGCCTCGACCTGTAAGCTCTCCGGATCGGTTTCCTCTTCCGGCCCTAGGTCTGCTTCCGGTTCGGACGGGGCGATCGCCTCCGGCTCGGGAGTCATTTCTTCAGGCTCGGGGATCACCTCAGTCTCTGGCGCAACGTCAGGCTCAGGAGTCATTTCTTCGGGCTCGGGGATCACCTCCGGCTCCGGCTCAGGGCGCACATAATCCGGGTCAACGATCGCCAGGGCATCTTCATAGGCCAACTCCCCCGTAAACAAACGAGTCAGACTGGTCACCGCCGTCGGGTCGAGGGTGATCACCTCAACCGTATCGTTATAGACATTGTCCAGGGGCTCGCCATCATCCCCCAACAGCTCCAGCTCGATCCAATTTGTGCCCGGCTTCAAGCCCTTGAGATAGACCGGCTGCCACGTATCCAGAACAAACGCCTCACCATTAATCGTCGCCTGCACCCGCCAATCTTCGATGTCATCCTGGGCATCTTCCCGCGCCACCCAATGGAGGGGGGCATTATTCAAATAAAAATCCAACAGCACCGGCTCCGCCGCAACGGTTCCCGCCGGTTGGCTATAGGTGAGCAACGGCTTTTTGGGATCAGGATTATTGTTGCGGCTGCCCGCAAACACGTTGAAGGTGACCTGAGCATAAGCCCCATCATTTTTGAAACTTTCATGCCAGGGGCGATCGGCGAAGGCGCGCAGGGTATGGGTGCCCGGCGTCAGATTCTCGAGCACAATCGGCTCCGACACATCGAAGATCGGACCATAGCAATGGTCATCCACGATCAGGGTGACGTGGGGTCCCAAACCCAATTCCTCGTCTTTGAACAGGGGCAGGTCTTGGACCGACAGCTTCACAGTCACGGAATCCGAGTTAAACGTTCCTCCCCGGCGGGGCTCCAGAAATTTCACCTGGGGTTGATAGCGCTCAAGCTGGCGATTAAGCTGCTGAATCAACGCCGGCGGAGCCACCTCTTCAATACGACTTTTGCGCCGTTGTTGAGACTTGAGAGTCTTGGGTCCATCATCCTCCGTCGCCGGGGATCCACAGCCGGTCAGCCCCGTCACCATCAGGGCGATCGCCATGGCCAGGGCCACTCCGGATCGCCTGACCCATCGCCCCAAGGACGCTAGCCAAGACACAAATTTGCGGTACGGCGGGGGCTGTTGGGTCATGATTCCACTGAGGAAGAAGGACGGCGATCGCGCCAGCGAACAACAACAAAAAAACACAAATCGCGCAAATGAATCGCGGCGATGAGGGTCCCCCGATTCCTTACACTGTTCAATTATCTACATTGGTGGAGAGGATTTGCGTTAAAGGGAACTTAAAGCCCCATGAACGCCGCCCGTCCCCGTGATGGGGTCTGCCACCGATGGGCTCCCGATGAGTCCGCTAGCTAGTTTATCCGATCGCCTCCGCCGCCCATGAGTTCTGCCCATGAGTTCTATTGATCCCGATCCCCAATCCCAGTTCAGTGATCGCCCCGCTTCTGAGTCATCTGAACTATCGCTCTATAACCAGGAGGCAGTGCAGGAAATTTTGCAACTCGCCCTCACCCGTCGCAGCGATATCGAGGGCTATTCGCGATCGCAGCTTTTGGAAATGGGGCAGGAGCTGGGGCTGATGGAGGAAGATATTGCGGCAGCGGAGGCGAAGTGGCAAGAAATCTATGGGGATCAAGGCGATCGCGCCCGCTTCCAAGCCAGCGAAAAACAACGAATCCAGCGACGCATCACCAAAGGGGCGATCATCACCGGATTTCTGATCCCCATGAACTGGATTCTGGGACACCATTTAGATTGGTCGCTGTTGGTGGGGTTGGGCTGGGGTTTATCGACCGCCCTGGATGCCTGGAAATCCCAACAGACGGATACGGAAACCTTTGAGAAACGCTTTCAAAATTGGCAAAACGACCAAAGAACCCTGGATGATTGGGCCTAGGGGACCCGGCCACCACAGATCCCTCCCCCTTAGGAGTCAGGATGCGATCGCTAGCGGACATCAACGACAAAATTCGCCAGGGCAAAGCCACCATTTGGACCCTGGAGGAATTTAAGGCGCGATCGCAGGACACCGCCCCGGCAACCCTCGCCAAATCCGTTGATGTCATCACCACCGGGGCCTTCGAGCCCATGGAGTCTTCAGGCGCAATCCTGAACCTGGGCCATACGGATCCGCCGATTAAAATTCGCCGCTGTTGGCTCGATGGCGTCCCCGCCTATGCCGGCTTCGGCGCCGTGGATTTATACCTGGGCGCCGGCCATCCCATGGATCCCCCGGAAGGGGAATTAATGGAAGATCCCCTGCGGGAACGGGGGGGCGGCCACGTCATCGAAGCCCTAATTGCCGGGCAACCGGTCCAACTCCAAGCCCTGGGCCAGGTCACCGATTGCTATCCCCGCGCCTCCCTGCAAACCACCCTAACCAAGGACACCATCAACCAGTTTTATCTGTTCAACCCGCGCAATCTCTACCAAAATTTCATCGTCGGGGTCAACGGGGGCGATCGCCCGCTGCTCACCTATCTCGGGCCCCTACAACCGCGCCTCGGCAACGCCGTCTATGCCAGCTCCGGGGCCTTATCGCCCCTGCTCAATGATCCCCATTTAAACCTGGTGGGCATCGGCACCCGAATTTTCCTCGGGGGCGGCATCGGCTACATCTCCTGGGAAGGCACCCAACATTTTCCATTACAGCGGCGACTCCCCAACGACATTCCCATGGGTCCCGCCGCCACCCTCGCCGTCATTGGCGACGCCAAACAAATGAATCCCAAATGGGTCCGAGGCTGCTATTTCAAAGGCTATGGCCCCTCCCTCATGGTGGGCATTGGCCTAGCGTTACCGGTGGTGAACAAAACCGTCGCCGAGTATTGCGCCGTCAAGGACGAGCACATCACCGCCCCCATCGTGGACTTTTCCATCCCCCGCCGGGTCCGTCCCACCTTTAATTCCGTCAGCTATGCCCAACTTAAATCCGGTGAAATTGCGATCGAAGGGCAGCGCGTCCGAACCGCCCCCCTCAGCAGTGTCTACCTAGCCCGCCAGGTCTCCGAAGAACTTAAAGGGTGGATCCAAGCCGGTGAATTTGAACTCACAGAATCCGTTGCCCCCCTCCCCCGCGATCGCACCTTTATCCCCCAGGATCGCTGGGGCAGCCAAATCACCCTCGATTCCTAGCCCTACCAGGGACTACCCACGGACGTAAACGCGGACCAGAAATAGGGATGGCGGAAATCCCCCCCTGCCTGCTCCAGCAACACCGGCGGCAACGGCAGCCTTCCGAAGGCCCCCACCATTTGCCCATCTTCCACCCGCACTTCTCCCCGCAACATCGCCAACTGGGTCTGACGCAACGCCTCCGCCTTGATGGGCGCTGACCGTAGCTGTTGATAGAACTCACCCATAAACCCGAGGGTGCCCTTATCGCTGACGTACCACAGACTCGCGATCGCCGTCTTCGTACCCGACGCCACCGCCAACCCCGCAAAACCCAGCTCCGCATTGCGATCGCCCACCGCCGTCCGGCACGCGCTCAACACCAACAGATCCACCGTCGGCAAATCCAACTCCAACTCATCCAGGCGATCCAACGTCACCTGCTCCTCGCCCCACAACTGAATAAACGACTCAGACGCCTTGCCCGGTCGGAACTCCGCATGGGTCGCCAGGTGCAAAATCGGCGTCGGCGTATCATCCCGCGCCGCCTTCAAATTCCCCGCCGTAAAGGACTCATTCAAAAACCGTCGCCCCGGCCGGCGATCGCGGGTCACCAGCTCCAACTCCTGAGGCACAGCCGGCAACGGATCCAACGCCACAAACTCCGACGCCCCCAACGCCAACACCGGGGCATCCTGAATATTTTGATACTTCGTATTCGTCAACGACAAACTGGGCATCAACCCCACACTAAAATTCTCGACCACAAACTGCTCCCCATCGTGGAGCGCCGCCAGGGGTAACCCCCGCAACCCCGGTCCCAGAACAAACGTTAAATTATCAACCCCCTCTTCCCCCAACACCTCCCGCAGGGGCTTCACAAACCAGCCATACAGCTCCTGGGCCACCGCCAGATACTGAGAACTTTGCCGGAAAATCGGATTTGTTAAAAACTCCCGCAACAACTGCACCCGCTCGACCGCCCTCGCCCGGGTCACCCCATTCACCGTCACCAACCGAGGCTCACCCGCCGCCGTCACCAGCAGCAACTCCAACGTATCGTCAGCAGACGCCTCCAGCGCCACCGGCGTCCCACTCCCCAACGGTCCCGCCTCATCAGCCCCCACTAACAACTCCGACACCGACGCCACTGCCCCAGGGTCCGTCGCTGTCGTCCCCCGCGCCGCGCCACTCTCCCCCGCCGGACGGAACTGGGCATAGATCAACGCCGGCTTCACCCCCGTCTCCCGCTCCACTCGACTCAGCAGGGCCCGCGCCTCCGGAATACTCACCTCCGGCGTCGGCTCCACCCCCAAAAAGGTCGCAAACTCATCCACCAACGCCCGCTCAAAATCACGAACACTCCGATCCGCCGCCGTCAGGGACAGGGACACCGGCACCCAATCCAAAGACACATTCAACGGGTCCGTCAAACCCGCCGACTGCGGATCCGTCACCACCGCCGCCGCATCGAGATCGGCATCGACGTCTTCAATCGGGGCACTCACCACATCCAGCACCTCCAGCAGCTCCCCGGGTGAATCAATGACAGAAACATCTGAGAAGATTGGATCATCTAGCAAATCCTCCGGCACCTGCACTTCCCCAGCGCTCAACCGAATATTGCCCTGTTCCAACGGACCAAAAAATTCCTGAGGCGGCGACAACCGCAAACTCCCCACCGAGATGCTCCCGGCGGTGCCGTTAATGCCATTGTCGCCAATGGAAAAGGGGAGGGGAACTTCCGCTTCCGATCCCCCATGGCTCAGAATCACCAAACCATCTCCCCCCGTCCCGCCCGACGCGGCAATACTGACCAATTCACCGGTGGCATCGGGGAAGCTCTCCAACACCCGAACAAATCGTTGGGACACAATTTCCACCGTTCCCCCACTGCCGGCGGGTCCGCCCGTCGCCGTCACCCGATCCAAGACCACATCTCCCTCCGGGTCAATGGACACGGTTCCCCCACTGCCCACGGCACCGCTGGCATCGATCGCCCCGGCCTGGATGCGGGTCCGGGCCTGAATCGTAATATCACCCCCATCGGTCGCGCCGCCGGCACTCAGATCCCCCGTTTGCACATCCCCCGACAGGGTACCCAGGGTCGGTCCCGAGACCAGGGACTCCGGAACCAAATCCCCATCATCGTCAAACTCCAGGGCACTGGCATTAATCATCGCCAACTCCTCCGGCGTCACCAACGGTCCAGGGGCAATCAGCGAAATGCTGCCGCCAACGCCCCCCGAACTGCTGACGTCCAAATTGCCCGTTGTGATCGACCCCTCAGTGCTAGTCAGGGCAATGGTGCCCCCCTGGTCCGCCCCCTGGGACACAATATCCGTCGTGGACAGGTTCCCCCGAGACGTAATGCTGACAGTCCCCCCCACCAGCTCTGCGAGGGGATCCTCTACGGCGCTGGCATTAATGCCCTCGGTGGCGGCGAAGGTGTCTGCACTAATGGTCAGAGCGCCCCCTTCTGTCGCGAGGGCGGTCGAGAGCGTCACAGCGGCGGGGGAAACAATCGTCAAATCCCCCCCTTGCGTATTCAAATCTGCGCTGAGGGTGCCCGCCCCCGCCAAATTCAAGGTCAAATCCGTTCCCGAGGTCGTAAAGGGTTCCGTGCCAAAGGTCACCGCCGCCGCCGGGGTCACATCCCCCACCACCACGCCAGCATCCCCGCCCTCAAACCCGGTGTCACTAAAGTCCACGGTACCTGGGGTATTCAACGTGGCACCGGGCTGAATAATATCCACATCCAACCCCGATGGATCCACGACCCCCAAGGTCAGATCCCCCGCCTGAATATTGCCCCCCGCCGTAATTGCGATCGCCCCACCCAACCCAGTCTGAGATTCGGTACTCACGGAGTCGAAGGACAGGGCACCGGTGCCACTATTCAATACCACCGCTCCCCCATTACCACTGCCCAGGGCGGACGTATCCACCCCCGACACCGCCAGCCCCGTTCCCGCCTCAACGGTCACCGCCCCCCCGGTGCCATCGACCGTATTGGTGAGAACGATCCCCAAGTCGACGCCCTGGTCCCCCGTCACCTGGACGCTGCCCCCGTTACCCCCTCCGGCACTGAGGGTCAGCAACGTATCCGCCGTCAGCGTCCCGCCGTTGGCGCTCAGGTTAATTTGTCCACCATTGGCCGATTCAGAACTGGTATCCAGCAACGCCGCGGATAAAGTCCCCTGGGTCGCCTGTAGGGTAATGCTCCCCCCGGGACCCTCCACGGAACTGGTGAGCACATCCCCGACGGACACCGAGGCCCCCGAAATAAACACATTTAAATCGCTGGCGACGATCGCCTGGGACGAATCCATCGAAAAGACACCCACCCCATCCTGGTTCGCATCGGCCACAAATCGAATGGTTTGGGTCGGATTCGTGCCGCTGGCGGTCCCCACGAACACCAGGGATACCCCATCCTCAACGGTAATATCGCTATTGGCCTCCAGGGTCACGTCCCCCACGATGGTTTGGAGGGTGAACTGGGAAATGGTCAGGGTTTCCCCCACCGCATCCCCCAGGAAAATTGCGCCATCACTGACTTCTTGATCACCCGCCTCTGTCGAAGAATTCGAGGCATCCGCCACAATCAAAATATTTTCCGGGTCAAATAACACCGACCCGGCGGTCCCCAAGGGAGCCCCCACATTCACCAGCCCCGACACTTGAAGGCGATCGCGCCCGGAAATTTCCACAAATCCCCCATCGCCGCCGAGGCTGCCCCCCGTCGCCGCGATCGCCCCGTCAAACACCGTCGCCGACTCGGACCACAAACGGATTTCTCCCCCATCGCCAGCCCCCACCGCACTGGCATCAATCACACTGTCCGCATCGACAATAAGCTGCTCCGCCACCGGCAACCCCGTGGCACCAGCCCCCTCACCCCCCAGCCACAGGGTTCCCCCGCCATCGGTTCCCCGCGCTGAAACCGTTCCATTCAATACCGCCACGCGATCGCCCACCAGGGCCGCCTGTCCCCCAGTGCCCGTCGCCCCATCCACACTAATCACGCCCGAGGCGATCGCCGTCCCCGGGGTTAATGCATCACTGCCCACCACGGTCCCATTCCCCAGGGTCACCGCCCCCGACGACGCCACCGTCGCCCCAGTCGCAGCCACCATCTCCCCACCGGTCAACAACTCCGGCAAGGTCAACGGCGACGGCAATGCCGACCCCAGCTCAAAGCCACCCGCCTGGGGCACAAACTCCAATCCCAACAACTGCCCCGGGGCCGCCAACCGCACAAACCCACTCTCCGGCACCGCTTCCACAAGCACCGTCCCCCCAGGGGCAATCAACTGCCCCCCATTCAACACCGCCATCCCCAACAGGTTCAGCCCCTGGCCCGGCGCCACCGCCAAGGTGCCAAAATTCGCAATACTCCCCGACGCACTGGCATCAAAATAAAGCCCGGCGATCGACCCATTCCCCGACAGCGCCGCCGTCGCCCCCGAGCCAATCCCCCATAAATTCCCCCCACCAAACTCCACCGCCGTCGCCGTCGTCGCCGTAAACGCCCCCGGCACATCCAATTGCGCCCCGTTGCCAAACACCCAACCCGCCGGATTCAGCAAAAACAAATTGGCATCGGTCCCGGTCACGCGAATGGTGCCATCCACCAGGGAACGCTGTCCCCCCACCACCCGGCCCAAAATATTCTCCAACCCCGGCGTACCCACAAACTCCGCCGCCTGGCCAGTCCCAACGCCAAATTCCGAAAAGCTATGGAAATTATTGGACCCATCGGACGACACCTGCCCGCCGGTAATCACCGCGCGATCGCCCTGAAAATCCACCTGGGTTCCGACCCCATCCTGGGCCGGCACAATCGGTACCTCCGCCCGCACCCCAGCTCCCAGACCTAAGCCCGCCGCGACCACACCACCGGCGATCGCCCGATTCATCCAGAAGCCAAAACCCATCATCTAAAAACTCCGCCTATGCCAAAGGGCCATGATTCATCAACACAATCGGCAGTACTACACCCTTCATCAAGCTTAATGAACTGTCACTCACGATCCTGGACATCCACGGAAATCGTAATTAAGCTCGGGAAAAGCATCAGAGTGACAGCGCCACCCCTCATTCCGCCCCCAATCTAGCAACTTTATTTAGCAACTTTAGTCTTGAGGATCCCCCCTTCCGGCATCCCCCCAGACTTATCGCCAGGCTCCAGTCATGCCTCAGCCCTTTTTCTCCTCACACACCCGGTGGCTAACCACCACAGGCACCGCCCTCGGACTCCTCCTCAGTTTGGCGGGTCATAGTCAGGCCAGTACCTCGCTACAGTTTGGTCAGCCCCTGCCCGGCCGTCCCACACCAGCGGCCACCACTGCCCCCGCCGCCAACCCGGCGTCCCCAGCAACGACGCCCACGGCAGCCCCAGCCCGCCGCCGTCCCAGCAGTCTCCAGCGCCGCCCCGCTGCCCGCCCGCCCCAGCGATCGGCCAATCCGGCCCCCCAAGCCGCCCCCTCCCAAGCCACAACAACCACCGGCGGTTGGGACGTCCCTTCAGGCACCACCGGGGTCTATCGCAGCCCCGACACCCTCCCCAGTCGCCCAACGTCCCGCCGTCGCGCCCCCGCCAATCCCGCCAGAACCCTACGCCAACCCCTAGCGACGGGCCCCTCAACCAGGGGTAGCTACACCGTCTATGTATTAGGCGATCGCCTCAGCCTGCTGGACCAAATCAGTCAGATCACCCCCAGCGCCGCCTTCACCACCTACAACCAGCAAACCGCCATCAGCGCCGGCAGCTTCACCCGCTCCATCGACGCCCAAGCCCGCGTCCGCGAGCTGTCACAAATTGGACTCAAGGGCATCATTTCCGCCGGCACCTCCCCCTCAACACCAGCCCCCAGACGCACCTATCCCAGCTACTCAGCCGATCCCGCCACCGCCCCTACCCCAGTCGACCCCGCCCACCTCTTCGACAACTTCGACAGTCGCGCCCCTCAAAATATTCATTCCATCCAGGCGATCGCCACCACCAACCGCCTCCCCATCCCCAGCCACGGTAGGACTCCCCCCAGGTCCCGCAAACATAGCCGCCGCCTGCCCGCGCCGCCCCCCAGCCTAGAACAGCAAATCGCCCACGCCCAATCGCCACAGCGATCGCGCCCCGCCGTATCCCCCCTATTCCGGGACATCACCCGCCGGAACCAAGCCACAAACCGCCAAGCCAGCAGCTATCACCTCAATATCCCCCTCAACAACCAACCCTCCCGGCAGGTCAACCAACGCCTCACAGCCCTGGGCGTCCCCTCCCACAAACTCAACAACACATCTGCAAACACGACCCACATCACAGTCGGCCCCTTCGCCAATCTCTCTGAAGCCAACTGGTGGAGTCGCAAACTCAAAACCAACGGCATCGTCCCCCAAGTCACCCAAAACGGCTGGGTCGTCGAAGCCCCTTAAACAAGGCCCAATTATAACGACGTCCAACTTCAGTTCTTCTTCGGCAATCGGATTTGCCAAGTGGACAGCAGGAGCAGCATGGCGATCGCAGGCACAATCACCATTACCGGTCCCCAAGCAGCCCCACGAATCAACACATCCTGAGGCACCCCCGACCCAATCCGCACAATCAGCCCAGAGACAAAAGCTGCACCGATCAGGACCTTAACGAGCACCACCACACTTCCCATCGTCATCACCACCATCCGCGGCATCGCCCCCGAAGCCCTCGCTGCGCAGGGACCAGAAGGATCGAACGTCCTTTAGCAGAAAAAACTTTAATTTCCTATTGACAACCCTGTCTGGTGTCCCTATATTAGTAAAGCGCTGAGGGACACAAGC
>CAZZMD010000069.1:0-13568 GCA_964655355.1 uncultured bacterium | reverse complement strand
TGACAATTGAATTTAAGAGAGGGGGACTAGTTAACGCTAGTCCCCCTCTCTTTTTACGTGCAGATTTGTTGGGGGGGATGGGGCGATCGCCCCCGAGCCCCATGCCCCCCATAGCACCAAGGAGTCAAACAAAAAGCCCCTTCTTTTTAGGAGAAGGGGCTTTTCAAAGCGCGAGTGTCAGCTAGGTCTTTAGTTTCTACTAAATCCCCAGCCGCTGATAGACCTGATCCAAGTGGCGTAGGTGATAGCTGGGGTCGAAGCAGTCTTCCAGTTCTTCCGCCGTTAGGTTTTCACCGATAGTGGCATCCTGTTCCAACAGGCTACGGAAGTTGCCGCCTTCAACGTTCCAGGCTTCGTGGGCACAGCGTTGGACCACGGCATAGGCATCTTCCCGGGTCATTCCCTTCTTCACGAGGGACAGCATCACCCGTTGGCTGAACACAACGCCGCCGTAACGGTTCATGTTGCGGGTCATATTCTCCGGATACACCAGTAAATTTTTCGCCAGGTTGGTCATCTCCACCACCATGAAGTGCAGCAGGGTGCTGGAGTCGGGCAGAATCATGCGCTCCACGGAACTATGGGAAATGTCCCGCTCGTGCCACAACGCCATATTTTCCAAGGCGGCGATCGCATTGCCCCGAATGATGCGAGCCAAACCACTCAAGCGCTCCGATCGCACCGGATTACGTTTGTGGGGCATAGCAGAGGATCCCTTTTGACCTTTGGAGAAAAACTCTTCTACTTCGAGGACATCCGTCCGCTGCAGGTTACGGATTTCCACCGCAAAACGCTCGATGGACGCTGCGATCAGGGCAAAGACTTGAATATATTCCGCATGGAGGTCACGGGACACCACCTGAGTAGAAGCGGTATCCGGCTCTAAGCCCAAAAGCTTACAAGTAAGGGCTTCCACTCGGGGATCAATATTGGCATAGGTGCCGACAGCGCCGGAGATTTTACCGATCGCCACTTGGGACCGGAGACGCACCAGGCGATCGCGATTTCGCAGCATCTCCGCCAGCCAGCCAGCCACTTTAAAACCAAAGGTAATGGGCTCGGCGTGGATGCCGTGCGATCGCCCAATCATCACCGTATCGCGATGCTCCTGGGCCTGATAGCGCAACGCCTGAATCAGCGACTCAACCCGCCCCAGCAAAACATCCAAGCTCGACGTCAACTGTAGCGCCAACGCCGTGTCCAGCACATCAGAGCTGGTCAAACCCAGGTGAATATATCGCCCGGCATCGCCAACATACTCATTCACATTGGTCAGAAACGCGATCATATCGTGATGCACTTCCGCCTCAATCTCCAACACCCGCTGGAGATCGAAATTTGCCTTCTGCTTAATCTCTTCGACTGCTTCCTTAGGAATGTAACCGAGCTCCGCTTGGGCTTCACAAACTGCCACCTCAACCTTCAACCAGGTCTGCAGCTTGTAAGAATCCGTCCAAAGGTTGCCCATTTCGGGCAAAGTATAGCGCTCGATCATATCCCCGCTCGACTACCTGCGTAATCAACTAAACTCCAATGGCAGCCCCCGGGAATGACTTCCCCGAAAGACTGCCAAGGGATCCATAGTACATGGCGATGGGAAAACCGGCCGCCGGCAAGGGTAATTTAAACACTCAACAAAAAAGTACATACATCCCTGGCCCCCTAGCGATCGCGATCGCCCGGTACCGGGTCCTAACCTTTCAGGCATTCAGCCGAGCGAACTAGGCGGTGGGATGGGCAAGAAAGGCAACCACAACCCCTAAAATCCCGCCCATCAACACCTGGATGGGGGTATGCCCCAATAGCTCTTTTAACTTGACTTCACCGAAGGGGTTCTCATCGGTGAAAAACTCCGCCACGAGCTGATTAATCACCTGCGCCTGCTTGCCCGCCGCTTGGCGAACTCCCGCCGCGTCATACATCACAATCACCGCAAAAATCGTCGCCATTGCGAATTCAATGCTCTCCCATCCCACGACCTGGCCAATCCCCGTAGCCAACGCCGTCACCAAAGCAGAGTGGGAACTGGGCATCCCCCCAGACTGCACAAGGGCTTTGAGATTAAGGGTTTGCGATCGCGCCAATTCCACCACCACCTTTAGGAGCTGGGCGCTGATGCAGGCGATGAGCGCCACAACCAAGACCTGGTTATCAACAATATGTCTCAGATTGTCCATAGGGAAATGCACGTAGGGGGATGAGGATGGACCGGAGGGAGGGTCAACGATGATAGGCAAAGATAAGGCAAACCGGGCAAGCACTTTCTGCCAGCGTCTCTGTTAACAAAGTTTGCACCTTCGCCCTAACTGTATTATTCCGCCGTTCCCCTTTCAAGGAAAATTCCCAGGCGATCGCCCTAATCTCGCCCTAAATCTCGACTTTGCCCGTCCAGATCCCGGCCAAAAAACCTGGAAATCCGGAATACTTGAACAGGCTCCCCATTCCCTCGAACCCAATATCCGCCCAAATATCCGGTTTGCGACCTACCCATCAATCTAATGCGGTCCACACCATTAATCCCGAGCCTCCTTGGGTAGTGCGACAAAGTACTGCAAACCGATCCAAGCGAATAAAGTTACAAAACATAAATAGGCTTAATATTATAAGTAGATGACTTCGTTCCGGGGTTTGCCAACGATGATGCCGCCCAACCTACCTGACGATCCCAACCTGCTGGAACTCGTACTCGAGCCACTCCTCGAGGATTTTCAATATTGGTTCAAGCGATCGCGCTCCCTTCTGGAAACTGAGCCCCTCGGATTCCTGACCCCAGCGGAACAGGATTCCCTACTGGCGCGAGTGACCGCCGCTCAGCAGGAGGTCAGCAGCACCCAATCCCTCTTCCAGGCCATGGACGCCCAAGTCGGTGTCAGCATGGCAACCATCCTCCCTTGGCATCAGCTTGTGACCGAATGTTGGAGTGTTGCCATCCGCTACCGCAAGCTAAAGGAAGAGCCCGGCGCAGCATCCGACTAGCACATCCGACTAGGCCCCTCAGCCTCCCGGCTCTAGTTCCCCAACGCAAGCTCAAACCATTGCCCCCAAGCGGGGCACCTGACCGTCCCTTCCCTCCCTCCCAAAATCCGTTACGCTCTCCTTTCACATCCATTTCGGAGATTTTCTGTGCTACACCTCCTCTACCTACTTGCCTTTTCAAGCCTGGCAATTTTGACCATTGGCAACCTAATCCGAAACCTGATGGTGCTCGGGACCGAGAGCCAACGCCACGGCGCAGCAATGCCCCTGGACCCCAATGCCGCCCGCCGCGCCGGTAACGCCCTCAATTCCTCCTCACCGCGATCGCCCAAGCCACCCATCACGCTCCACCCTGAAATGCTGGACGAGAACGGTCGCCCCATCCGGGAGCCCCTACTCGTGATGAAATCCATGACCGTCGACGACGCCCGCGATCGCCTGGATGCCCTATTCCAATCCTCCCCCGAGAATCCCACCCAGGACGCCGAATAACCCCTTTCCCACCGGCGATCGCCTAGGAAGGACATTTATATTTGTCTAGATTTGCCTAATAGTCCATACCGCTTCTCGCCCACCGAAGGAAGGGGCATACCCCCCAGTAACGGCAGACGACGCCTACCCCATAAGCCTCAAGATGTCATGGGAGGCGAAATGGGGGGATCTGTCGCTGGCGGCGGCAACGCAGGCTCGTCTGGATCAATAGCGCGGGTCTTGTCATTGCCATAATTCTTGTCATTGCCGCGGCGGACCCCCAAGGCATCCCGAGCCGCGCTGAGATTGGACTCCGTATCATCCGGTAACGGCATCGCATTGAGCTTATCCAACAGCTCCGGCGCAACAGAATTCGCGATCTGAGAACTGTGGCAGACAAAAAAGTCGAAAGAAAAGCCCCCTAGCCGCACGCGATCGCCATCCCGCAGCCGCTGCCGCCCTCGCACCACCCGGCCATTAATAAACGAGCCATTGGTGCTATTCAAATCCACCAGATAAAATCCTCGGCGTCCCACATACTGAACCGCAGCATGGCGGCGGGACAGCCGCTGATCCTGAACCGGCAAAGCAGCCTGAATATCTCGCCCAATCGTCCAGATCATTTGATGCTGGAGCAAAGACTGGGTCTTTCCGCCCGACAAATTCGTGACCAAATAAGCCTGCTGCCCCCGGACAATCCCCTGGACATAGCGCAAGCTGCCGCTCAACAAAGACGTCTGCCAAGGACGATCCAGCTCAGCCAGCTCGTCAAAAAATTCCCGGTGCTGCTGATAGAGCCCTACAAATACTTCATAAGACCGCTCTTGGCGCTCAGGATCGGTGCCGGAGGACGGGTCGAGATCAGGATATGAGTCGGAAGAGCGGACATCCATAAACCACGGTACGGAGGCAATGAGTCGTATGGGGCAGTGAATCTCAGACGGACCACCCAGAGGATAAATTATTATCCCCCAGACCTAAAGAACAGTGCTGAGCTGCGAATCAACATTACCTGGCCGGCCAACAATCAACCCTTCCCTAAGATTAATAGGATGCGTCGCCCAAAATCGAGGTCGCAGCTTTCCGATGAAGGGGAAGTGCCACAGGGCTAGCGGTTGTAGAACATTGACCAGGAGATAGCTTGAGGAGCTTCGCCAGTTCCTGCAGTTGGGCGATCGCCTCAGCCCCTTCAAGCTTCATGAGCTCGCGATCGTCCCGCATCTCTGTCCAGGTGATGCCGTAATCCGAGACTAGGAAGCGAATGAGATGATCGTCCCCCAGACTCACCATAAACGACGCACTGTTCATTTGACCACCACAGGTGTAGCAAGAGGCCACATATCCCAGTCCCTCAAGAACCGTTGCCAGGGCTTGCAGATTCATAACCAGATCCCTAACAAACTGGCGGTGCTGCTCAGCAAGTCTTAAAAACACAGCATACTCCCGATCATCTCTCTACATCTTAGCCACCCATGATGCTTTTTATATTGTTTTAATAATACAAGTTTCTAAAGGGTTCAATAATAGAACCTTGAAATCACGGAAATCACGCTACCGTCCGTTATCCCACGCGGTGGGGCGGGTTAGGGTTAGCTATTTTACGGTAGTGAGGGTTATCTCCCTATTCAACCCTATTCTAAACCGCCCCGGAAAAGGGTCTTAATTGACCGCCCACCATCCCAGGCTGGGCCCCAGGAAGCGGATGACCACCCAGGTGGTGACCAGAATACCGATGCCGATCCAGGCGCCACGGGTGGTCCAGGACATAAACTTGGCGGACTGCTCCTTTGTCAGGGGCACCCCGGGCAAGATGGTTTCCTTGTCCTTGCCGTAGTCGTCGCCGAGGATGGCTTTGCGTCGCTTGGCTTCACCCATGGTTATGAACTCTCCTAAGGGATAAATAAGGATTACGCGTTAAAAAAAGACGTTATATCAAGCCTTTGATCAGTCGACTTATAAAGCGGCTGATAAGTCGACGCTACCGCAAACCCTTTACCCTCGGCAATATTCTGGCCCAACGCGGGGTCAATTTCAGCGGGGGCCGGCGGAGGCAACGGGGGGGCGATCGCCCGCAGCGGTAGCGGGGGGGAGGTCCTCTTTGTCCAAGTCTTCCGAGGACGGGAGCGGATCGGTGGCTCGCGGGCGTTGGGGGGCAAATCCCAATTTTTGTTTAATCCAGTGGTTAAATCCGTCGACGTAGGTGAAGAGGACGGGCACCACCACCAGGGTCAGCAGGGTCGAGGTGCAGAATCCGCCGATGACGGTGATGGCCATGGGACTCCGCTCGGAGGCACCGGCCCCCAACTCCAAGGCGATCGGCATCATCCCGGCGATCGTGGAGAGGGACGTCATCAGAATGGGTCGGAAGCGGGACACCCCCGCCGCCACCACGGATTTGAATTGGGGCATGCCCTTCCGTTGGCCATCCAGGGCGAAGTCCACCAGCAGGATGGCATTTTTGGTCACCAGCCCCACCAGCAGCACAATCCCGATCAGGGCAAATAGACCCAGCTCCTTTTGGGTGACCAGCAGGGCCACCAAGGCACCGCCAAAGGAGAAGGGCACGGCGGTGAGGATGCTAACGGGGTAGAGAAAATCGTTATAGAGGAGGACGAGGATGCAGTAAATGGCCAGGATGGCGAGGAATAGGGCACCAATAAAGCGGCTGAAAATATCCCGCATAATCTCGGCGTCCCCGGAGGGTTCTTCGGACACGTCGGGGGGGAGATTTTTCCGGGCGGGCAGTTCATTCACCTGGGCGATCGCCTGGCCGAGGGACAGTCCATCCAGGTTGGCTTCCAGGGTGACCTGACGGGTGCGGTTAAAGCGGTTGATTTGGGCGGGACCACTCACCAGTTGCAGGCTGGCCACCGAAGACAGCGGGAAAAGCTGTCCGTTGCGGCCGGGTACCCGCAGATTTTTCAGGGTGTCGATGTCTGTGCGGGCGCGGGGATCCAGCTTGACTTCGATGGGAATCTGGCGATCGCTCAAATTAAACTTGGCTTGGCTGGCGCGCACATCGCCGATGGTGGCTAGAGATGCCGTCCGGGCGATCGCATTGACAGAGACCCCCAGGTCCGCCGCCCGCTTGAAGTCGGGGATGATGGCGACCTCAGGCTTCACCAAACTGGCACTGGAGGTCACATCCACCAGCCCCTGAACCCCGGCCATTTCCCGCTCAAGCTGATCGGCCACCCCCTTGAGGGACTCAGGGTTATCGCTCCGTAGGACCAACGACAAATCCTTATCGCTATCACCGCCGCCCCCTTGGCTGCGGAACGCAATGCGAGCGCCAGGGATTGTATTGAGAGTATCGCGGGTCTCATCCTCAAACTCGGAACGGGTGAGCGATCGCTCGTTGGTGGGCACCAGGGTTACATACAAAGTTGCCTCATCCACATCATTAATATTGGCGAAGACACTGCTAACCAGGGGGCTATCCCGCAGCACCCGGTCCGCCTGGAGCGACACCTGGGTGGTGTCCCGCAGGGTGGATCCCGGCGGCAACGAAACGGAGACTAAGCTAATACTGTTTTCGGGACCACCGAAGAGACCCTGGGGAATAAAGGGCACCAGCTGCAAGCTACCGATAAAGATGGCCAGCGCCACCAGCAGGGTCACAATCCGATGTCCCAGGGCCCAGGTGAGGATGCGACGGTAGGGGCCAGGCTCCTCCTGGTCCAGGTCGCCACTGCGATCAAAGCCACTGCTGCGGTCCTTCGGCTTAAGCCAGTAGGCCGCCAGCATCGGGGTCATGGTCACCGCCACCAAGGTGGAAAACATGGTGCAGACCGCGAAGGTAATACCAAAGGGCTGGAAAAACTGCCCCGGAATTCCACCAATAAAGGCAACGGGCAAAAAGACCGCCACCACCGTCGCCGTCGTCGCCACCACCGCCAGACCAATTTCCCGCGCCGCGTCCATCGCCGCTTGCCGGGGAACCTTGCCCATGGCCAAATGCTGATCGATATTCTCGATCATACAAATGGCATCATCCACCAGGTTTCCGATCGCCAGCGCCAGCGCCAACAACGTCATCCCGTTGAGGGTGTAGTCAAAGAATTCCATCACCAGGAAGGTGGGAATAATCGACAGGGGCAGGGCGATCGCCGTAATCGCCGTCACCCGCCAATTGCGCAGGAAAATCCCCACCACCAGGGTGGTCAAAATCGACCCCACAATCAGGGCATCAAAGGTGGCGCGATAGGACGCCCGCACCTCATCCGCCAGGGTAAACACCAAATCAACGCTCACATCCTCCGGTAGGGTGGATCCCAATTCCACCACCGCCTCCCGGACCCCTTCCTCCACGGACACCAGATTGCTACCGGTGCTCCGAAACACCTCAAAACCAACCACCGGACGGGCATCCAAAAACGCCGCTTGCCGAGGGTCAGAAAACTTACGATCCACCGCCCCCAAATCCGCCAGCCGCACCGCTTCCCCATCCGGCAGCACAATCCGATATTCCTGCAGCTCCTCCACGGAACTGGCATTGCCCAGGGCTCGGATCGTCTGTTCCCGATTCCCCAGCTCTGCCCGTCCCCCCGGCTGATTCAAATTCAGGGCCCGCACCTGATCGTTCACATCCGTCGCCGTAATGCCATAGGACAACAGCCGCGACGGATCCAAATCCACCCGGATCGCCTCATCGACGCCCCCCAGACGATTCACCTGGGCCACACCGGTGACACTCAACAGCGATCGCGAAATATCCCGATCAATCAAATCGCTCAACTCGGCCACGGAACGCTGGTCAGAGGACACCGTATAGGTCAGGACCGCCCCCCCGGCAAAATCCAGCTTTTCAACAATGGGATCCTCAATATCCTGGGGCAACTCGCTCCGGATTTGAGACACCGCATTGCGCACCTCATCCGTCGCCTGGTTCGTATCGGTGCCCAAATCAAATTCGATTGAGGTGCGAGACGAGCCATCGGTCACCACAGACCGGATATTATCGATATTCCCCAGCCCAGCCACCGCATCCTCAACCTTGCGG
Organism: uncultured bacterium; assembly: GCA_964655355.1. GTDB lineage: Bacteria > Cyanobacteriota > Cyanobacteriia > CACIAM-69d > CACIAM-69d > CALGDE01. The sequence continues at coordinate 5,119 of CAZZMD010000069.1, read as the reverse complement.
GTGACCTCCGTTTCCAACTCACTGGGTCCTGCCCCCGGCTGGGCCACGATGATACTCACCACCGGAATATCAATATTCGGGGTGGAATTAATCCCCAGCCGTCCAAAGGCCATCAGCCCCGACAGGGCCAACATCAAAAACAGGACGATGATGGGAACGGGGTTACGGATGGACCAAACCGACAAGTGAAAGCGTTCTTGCATGGGACGGTTGGAGAAAATCAGGGACGGATGGGAGCAGGTTAACAACCAGCGCCCCATCTAGGACGAAATCGCTGGCAATCAAGTGTGAAAAGCGCGAAGCGCTGAAAGAAACGCTTAAAGGCGAGACAGCTAGGGGGTCGGCGTTGCGGGGGGAGATTGGCGGGGGGCAGGCGCTTGCGGCGGGGTCACCGTACCGCTGATCTGAACGCGATCGCCATCTTTGAGATAGGGCGCCCCCTGGACAACCACCGCATCCCCGGGCTGCAACCCCTCCTTCACCTCAACCCAGCCCCCGGGCAACACCTCCCCCGTGGTCACCGGCACCGCGGTCACCGTCTGATCCTGGGCCACCCGAAATGCGATCGAACTGCCATCCCCCTGGGGCAGCACCGCCGCCGTCGGAACCGTCAATCCTTGATTGAGAGAGGTCGCCACCTCCCCCCGCAAAAACATTCCAGTCCGCAACCCCGGGGTCGGGGGCAGCGCCACCTTCACCGTCGCCTGCCGGGACTCGGGATCAATCACCGGATCAATTTCCCGCACCCGCCCCACCAACCGGAGACTGGGATCACTATCGGAGGTCACCCGCACCGGCAACCCCACCTGAATGCGGCGAATCTGGGTTTCGGGCACCATCAGGTACAGCTCCACCACCCCCGCCTCAATAATGGAAAACAAATCCTGCTCAGCGCGGATCAATTCCCCCACCTTCACCTGCCGATCCGCCACCACACCGGTCGCCGACGCCACCACCCGTGCCTGGGTAATCCGTGCCTCCCACTCCCGCACCTGACTCTGGGCGCGGAATAAACGGGCTTCAGCCTGGGCAATATCCTCCGGGCGAGCCCCCTTCTGCAATTCCTTGAACCGCTGCATCGCCTGTTCCAACGCCGCTTCCGCCTGAACCTTCGCCGCCTCAGCACTGCGAGCCTGGGCTTTCACCTCTTCCAGCCGGTCCTCAGAAATCGCCCGGTCATCGTAGAGGGACTGATTGCGCCCCAGACGTTGCTTCGCCAAATCCCAATCGGCTTCCGCCTGCACGACCCGTGCCTGGGCCTGCTTCGCCGCCTCGCGAGCCTGGGCCAACACCTCAGTACGGGTGCCCCGCCGCAGCTCATCCAGCGCAGCCTGGGCTTCAATCACACTGCCCCGAGCCTGCCCCCACTGGGCCCGCAGTACCGAATCATCCAAAACAGCCATGGGCTGATTCGCCTGGACCGTTTGCCCTTCATCCACCAGCACCCGAATCACCTGCAATCCAGAGGCTTGGGACTTGACGGGCACCAATTCCCGCGCCTCCACGGTGCCGGTGGCATCTAAAAACTGTCGAATCTGGGCCGGCTGGGCAGGGGCCACAGTCACCGCCCGCGCGGCTCCCGTTGCCCCATCGGTCTGGGCGATCGCGTCCCCAGAATCCTCCTGCTCACCGCTGGCCTGCTGACTCAGCCATAACCCCGCCCCCAGAGTCAGGGCAATGCCAACCCCAAACCCAATCATCAGCGTCCGGGTACTCACCCACCCACCACTGACGCCGCGCAGGACCGGGTCGAGGGGCTGCCGCCAGGAGGGAGAAGAATCGGGGGACTGAGGGGACGGATCGGGAGACTCGGGGGGCATCATAATTCGCCTGGGATTCGCCTGGGAAGGGGGCAAAAATGTGAAGATTGATTACTTTCGGTCTGTCTTAAGGGTATCTCAAGGCCTGAGTTTTGCGATCGCGATCCTGGGCCAGCGGCGGATAAGACGGGGGGCCAAACGATCCTGACGATCCAAACGACACAGTGTCACAAGACAAAGCGCGATCGCCCAATCCCATCGCTAGACTCATCCCAAAGCTCGCGCTCCCCCGCCGTGGCACCCCCGGCCCTCCCCCAAAAAATCGGGATAAATGGAAAAAACCAAGTGATCATGATCACAACGGCTAGATTGTGCGATCGCACCCTTCCCCAGGGTTGCACTTCCACAATAGGGAGAGGCTAGATGCAATTTTCCATTGCGATTTTCCATCAGCCCACCGTCGACCGTCGTCCGTTGTTCTCTCTATCTTCGGAGCCCAGATTATGCACGCGAAAAATGTCATTCGCCGTCTGGTTGAGCAAGCACTGCATCTACGACAGCTAACCCCCGATATCGAGAATCAAATCAACTCCGAGCTGAGCCGTTTGGGCTATGTGTCCGACGCGGAGTATGAAGCGTTAGAGCTACTCATGTGTGAAATGGATGCCGGGCGGATCGAACTGGTAGCGAGCTGCTAGTCCGTCGTTAAATATTCTGCCGTTAAATATTCGTTGAATACGTTGAATAGATTGACCTGCCCCTGGGACTGGGCTTGGTCTGGCAGCACCCAAGGGGCGATCGCCCAGGGCTGCTATCCTCAACCGCTACCCCACCTGGAGCGGCTGGGGACCCAAACTGTCGAGGAATCGATGCAGCGCCCACTTCGCCGCCGGGGAGCAGGAAAAGCTAGCGGGGGCGCTCAGGATCGGTAGCCAGGGCAGCAGATCCGTATCCAGGGCTAAGCAGAATGCATCCTGGGGCCAAATCAATTGAGCCGCCGCCCGGACATCATGCCAGGGCAGGGATTGGGCCGTTTGCAGGTTAGTCGTGAAAGCAGAGAGGGGTGCGATCGCCCCAGCACTGGCGGGGGGATGATCGGGGGACTCAGGGAAGGGTTCCGCAACCCGGGTCAGAATCAGCGGGCGGACCCAATAGGCGTGCTTGGCGGGAATTTGATCAATCGCTTCAACATAGAGCCGCCAAGGTGCCTGGGCGAGGTAGGCCATCTGGCCGGCTTTTAAAGGAGCAGACTGGTGAAAAATTGACATTTCTTGCTATACTCTGAGCCGCGCCAGTGAAATCTGCAAACATCGTGGGTAGATTCAATTCTACTGGAGCAAAAGGGCGATTAGCTCAGCGGTAGAGCGCCTGCCTTACAAGCAGGATGCCACTGGTTCAAATCCAGTATCGCCCATTCCTCCTGAAAGCCTGGAAGCGCCCGTTTTCCAAGGCTTTGGGCAAGCAAAATCAGGGTTTCAGGGCGCTCCCCTCCTCGGGGATCTCGCACCTAGATGGCTTGCACCTAGATGGCTTGGAATACTTTCAAATATGGGAGCACTTGGGGAGCATTTGGGGAATGCCTAGGGCGAGATTTTGGAATTCGAACAGCTCGACCAGGAAATGTTCCGCACCGCCGACGGACTCCACTCGGAAGCCCAAAACGCCTTGCAATCCTTGGGGCTCTGACATTCACCCTGACGAATTTACCGAGCGGCAGCCCCTCTCCTTCCCAGGAAAACAGGTTTAGAGGGGGCAGCCAGGCTCTTTTGTCGGTTCCGGTCAGTTTCAATTTCACTCAGTTCCGCGCTTTGCCAACCCTGGAAACCATGAAATGGATCCAAGGGCACGCCCATCAGGTGCCCAGGATAAAGTTCTCGCAGGTTCGACGCATTTTATTGGCCATATCGCTAATATCAACCGGATTTGGCTCAGGATTTTCCCAATTCACATCAAACTCCCCATCCAAAATCTGCTGGAACGAGTAGTTACGGAATAAGTTGATCAATCCCCCCATGCGAGTATCCGCCTGCAACGTGCTGGTATCCGTCAGGAAAATTACCGGAGTTCCCAGCGCCAAGCAAGGCAAAGCACAGTGGATACGCCCAGTGACCACCAGCTTCGCTCGCGCATACTTTTCGAACAAGCTTCTCGTCAGGTTATAGCGCTTATAGGGGTTGCCATAATCCCGCTTGGGCAAGTCGGCAGTGTGGCGAATGTAGGTGGCTTTCTGGCGAATTTCCTCAGGAATTTTTTGCCACAGATCATCACGGAAATAGCGATCGCCCGGCTTGGGATATCGCTTACCTTCCCCAAAGCTGAAAGGATCAACAAAATAGATATTGTCCGTGCGCTCTTGATCAGAATAGGGATTCTTCAACGTCAAGGTTAAGCAGCCGGAGAAGTAGGCATCAACCCCCAAATCCGTCATTAGCTCCAGGGTGCGATGCCCCCGACATCCAATGGGTTCAAACTGCTTGAAATAATCCCGATATTTCGGAATCGCCAGCTCTTCACGCCCCATATGGAACGAGATAAACAGGGGATGAATATTGGGCGGCGGCGGCCAATCTAACGGCTCCCCGTTGAAGGGTCCCATAAACCAGCCATTCATAATGGTTTTGATGGGACCACGCCCCACGTCCTTAAACTCACCGGGATGGTCCCTGGAAATGTAGTAGTCAACGGACGGTAGGTATTGCCTCGCCGCCAAACTTTGCATGTCATCCCCAAGGTTCCAGGATTCATACTTCAATACCCCAAAGCGCTGTTTGGGTCCCCAGAATCGGTAAGAGATGGGATTGATTCTGCCGTGCTGCATGGTTGTGGGTATAGGTTGGATTGACTAGGAGTCTCATGAGCTTGAGGGATTGATCGCAAGGGACCAATCGGCCGATGCCACGCCCCAACCTTAACAAAGAAAAAATTTTTAGATTGGTGAGGCGTTGTTGCATTGATAGTGAATGGGGACTGTATAGTTATGCGCCATAGTTATGCGCCACAGTTATGCGCCTCATTGGAACTGGCGCTAACGTTTCAAGCTGATTCCCACACCGTCACGGGCTTGGCAATCTGAATCGTGCGATTGAGCACGGCACACTTCACCCGTAGCTCACTAGACCTCTTGCATGAATCAAGAGGATAGGGCTAAGCCGAAGTTGATGATGCCTGCCAACAAGTGGGCCCTCAACCCAAATCGACGGCGGCGATCGCGATCGCGCCCAGCCAGGATTCGGACGCGCTTCAGTCGACGAATACGATGCTCCGCTAATGGGAGCTGTTGTGTTGTAACCACAGGCTAACCCCCGTTATACCAATTCGCTAAAATAGAGAGGTTGTTGAGGTGCCCCTAGGGAGGGCCC
>CAZZMD010000068.1:0-15224 GCA_964655355.1 uncultured bacterium | reverse complement strand
TAAAGGCGGCACCCAGATTCGAACTGGGGATAAAGGATTTGCAATCCTCTGCCTTACCACTTGGCCATGCCGCCCCACTGCGCGAAAGCATCGAATTCATAACGCTTTCACAGCGACTTGCATTGTATCGAATCTTGGGTCCTGCAACAAACTTATTTCCCACGGGATTGATCCCCACCCAGTCCGCCCCAAAACGAGTCCAAAAAGTAATAAACGCCCCCCGACCAAAACCGAGAGGCGTTTATTGTTCGCTAAATTAATCGACTGATCCCATTGGCAATAAATCTGCCAACCGTATCACTCACCTAGCGTTGGGAATTAACCCTCAGCAGAACCAGAACCCATCATGGTGCTGTCCTTCATAAAGCCGCTGTAAGCTTCCATGCCGTGCTCGCCGACATCCAAGCCCATGCTCTCTTCCTCAGCGCTCACGCGGATGCCCACAGTGGACTTCAGCACGAACCAGAAGATGGTGGACAGCAGAACGGTCATACCACCGATGCTGGCGATACCGATCACCTGAGCAATGACTTGTGCGAAGCCACCGCCGTAGAACAAGCCACTCTCGGTGTTGAACAAGCCAACCGCCAAGGTGCCCCAGATACCACAGGTCAAGTGAACGGACGTTGCGCCTACGGGGTCATCAATCTTCAGGACAGAATCGATGAAGCCCACGGAGAACACAACGATGATGCCGGCGATCGCGCCAACAATCACAGCACCGAAGTAATCAACGCCGTCGCAACCAGCGGTGATACCCACCAAGCCAGCCAGGATGCCGTTGATAATCATGGACAGGTCGGGCTTACCGGAGGTGGCCCAGGAGGTCAGGGTCGCAGCCACACCACCGGCAGCAGCTGCCAGGTTGGTGGTCAATGCGATGTAAGGAACGGTCTCATCCGCACCCAGCACAGAGCCGGGGTTGAAACCAAACCAGCCGATCCACAGAATCAAGCAACCCAGGGTTGCAATGCTCATGTTGTGACCGGGGATAGCCCGTGCCTGACCGTTCTCGTACTTGCCCATACGGGGACCAAGAATCGCAGCACCCATCAGAGCGGCCCAGCCACCCACAGAGTGCACAACGGTGGAACCAGCGAAGTCGGAGAAACCCACTTCACCCAACCAAGCATTACCACTCCAAACCCAGTGACCGGTGATGGGGTAGGAAATACCCACCAGCAGCAAGCTGAAGAGCAAGAATGCATCGAAACGAATCCGCTCTGCAACCGCCCCGGAAACGATGGTGGCAGCGGTACCGGCAAACGCCGCTTGGAACAGGAACGCAACCGAAATCGGCAAACCTGCGGGGAAGGGATCCAAACCGTAGGTTGCGGGGTCTTGGCTGCTCAGGAAGAAACCGCTCAAGCCCATGAAGGCATTGCCTTCACCGAACATGAAGGAGAAGCCAATCGCCCAGAAAATCAGGGTTGCCAATGCAAATACAATCAAGTTCTTAGACAGAATGTTGACTGCATTTTTCTGACGGCAGAAACCCGTTTCCAACATGCCGAAACCGGCATTCATGAAGATCACTAGAATTGCAGCGATCGTGATCCAAATCGCATTCAAAACACCCTGGATGTACTCAGGGGTGGGGGGCTCATCCGCTGCATGGGCAGCGAAGCTTCCGACGCTGACGATGGCGATCGCCAGGGGAACGCAAGCAGCCCAAGTCCATGGATTGCGACGCCCGAAGATTGACTGAGTCAACTCTTGCAAAAACTCTGGGAAGCGATCAGACCGTGCGGCCATCTCCCCTCTACGCTTAAACCTTGACATTGATCTACAAAACACTCCTCAACTTGCAGTGACATTAACCAGAGGTTAGAACCCAACTCGGTCACCTGGGCAAAATGCAACCCATGCAAACGATTAAAGTTTCCTACCATTCCTAGCGGCTTTGTCTGAAAGTCCAGACGACCGGGGTGGTGTGAATGGGGTCCGATACCCAACTGGGCTAGTCTCAATTCGACAGCTTATGGGCCTTTGCTTGTTATAAGTTATCGATCTCGATATCGCACCAAAATTGCACCAAGATTACCTGGCTAATTCTGTATTAGACAATACAGGAAGACACAGGATTTTCAAGTCCTATGCCCCTCACCGTGCGGGGTTGCCCGTATCATCCGCCTCCCGGCCCAATAAATTTCTTAAAATTTTTAACGTCTGGGTTTCCATCGAAGACCCAACCCGTCGGAAAATCAGGCTTCTCCCGTCAACGTCGGCCTACAATTGGGTTGACCAAAGCTGGTGAGCCGGTTGGGCGATCGCCCCCAACACTAGCCTCGGACCCGGTCTGCTTCGTTGCCAATTCTTAAGAAGCCTCCCAAAACACCCCCAAGAGAATTACCCTATGCCAACCTGAGGGGACAGCCGGGGCGTCGAGCCGCCCGTCAAGATTTCAGCCATCCACGGGACTCTGTCAACCCGTCGCAACATCTACACCAAATGGCACCAGAGAGCATTCGTTTGGATAAGCACTCGCAATCGATAGGGGCATCGTAAATGGAAGTCAGTGAGCTGGTCGAACGCTATGGCGCCGGAGAGCGTATTTTTAATCAGGTCAACCTCTATCAAGCGGATTTGAGCGGACTCAATCTCCGTGAAATTTCCCTGCAGCGCTGCGATCTCCGAGAAGCCAATTTGGAGGGAACTAACCTTCGGTTGGCAAACTTACGTGAGGCAAAGCTTAGCCAAATTAATTTGACGGGAGCTGATCTGCGGGGGGTTAATTGCCGCGAGGCGAAGCTGGATGATGCGGTCCTGACCGGTGCCCACTGTCTGGAAATTAATTTGATTGGTGCGGATTTGTCCCGCGCGAAACTGGATCAGCAGGTGAAGCTAGACGGGGGATCATTGCGGGGGGCGAAGCTGACGAAGGCTAATCTGGAAAATTCGAGTCTGGTTGAGGCAAATTTGAGCGAGGCGGATTTGACCGAGGCGGTGCTGACGCGGGCAACCCTGAGGGAGGCAACGCTTCATCAGGCCAAAATGGTGGGAGCCGATTTGGCGTCGTCTAATTTGACCAAAGCCAATCTAACTAAGGTAAACCTAAGTGAGGCGAAGTTGACTCGAGCAATCCTGACGGATGCATTTTTATCCGGAGCTTCTTTGCTGAGTGCGGATTTGGATAGCTGTGATTTGCGACGGGCGAAGTTGGTTGGGGCAGATTTGACTAAGGCGAATTTGACTAAGGCGAATCTGCGGGAAACCAATTTAAGCTGGTCGACCCTGCGACAGGCGAATTTGAGTAATTCCAATCTGTTTCAAGCTCAGCTTCAGTGGTCCAATGCGTCCGGGGCGAATATGTCGGGGGTGGTCTTGATTAATGCGGAGATGCTGCGGACCAATTTGCGACAGGTCAATTTGCGAGGGGCATTGATGCCCGATGGGAAAAAGTTTGAGTAGGAAAAGTTTGAGCGAGAAAGTCCGAGCAGGAAAGCCTGAGCAGGAAAGATTTGAGTCGATCGCCTGGGGCTTGAGGGCGATTTTAAGGTTGGGGATCGGTTGAGTCCGCCGCGTCTGAGGCATCAGCGTCTGGGGTGTCGAGGCAGGAGAGCTGGGTGCTTGGGGCGGGATCGCTGGGGGCGTTGATCCCTGGCACGTTGGCGGCGGGGGTGTAGCCGAGGTGGTGCCAGGCTGCTGCGGTGACCACCCGGCCGCGGGGGGTCCGGTGGAGGTATCCGATTTGCATCAGGTAGGGCTCATACACTTCTTCGATGGTTTGGACGTCTTCACCGGTGGCGGCGGCGAGGGCTTCGATGCCGACGGGGCCGCCGTTGAATTGTTCGATCGCCACTTGTAGGAGTCGTCGATCGGTCCAGTCCAGCCCGCAGGGATCAACGTCGAAGAGTTCCAGGGCGATCGCTGCGGTGTTGGCGTCGATGGTGGGGATCTGTTTGACTTCGGCGTAGTCCCGGACCCGCCGTAGCAGGCGGTTGGCAATGCGGGGGGTACCGCGCGATCGCCGGGCAATTTCGACCGATCCCTCAGGGGTGACGGGGGTATTCAATATGTCAGCGGTGCGGAGGACGATTTGGGACAGTTCGTCGATGTCGTAGAACCGCAGCCGTTGGACCAGGCCAAAGCGATCACGGAGGGGGGAGCTGAGGGCTCCGGCGCGGGTGGTGGCGCCGACGAGGGTGAAGGGCGGGAGGGGGAGCGATCGCGTCCGGGCTCCTTGCCCTTTGCCGATGGTGATGTCCAGGCGAAAATCCTCCATGGCGGGATAGAGAATTTCTTCGGTCACCCGGGGCAGCCGGTGGATTTCGTCAATAAACAGTAAATCTCCTGGTTGGAGGTTGACCAGTAGGCCGGCGATGTCTCGGGGGCGTTCCAGGGCGGGGGCGGTGGTAATTTTGCAAGTGGTGCCCATTTCGGCGGCCAGGATTAGGGCCATGGTCGTTTTCCCGAGACCGGGGGGGCCATAGAGCAGCAGGTGATCGAGGGATTCTTGGCGGGCTTGGGCTGCTTGGATCGCGATCGCTAAGACTTCCTTCAGTTCCCGCTGACCGATGTAGGTGGCGAGGGTTTGGGGGCGGATTTGCTCCTCGGCGTTGCCGGTAGGTGCAGGGGCAACGGGATCGGTCGTGGTGGCGTCATCAGCGTCATTGATACCTTCATGGGGATCCAGTAACGAAGGTTCTGAAGGGGGGCGTTTCGGCATCGACTGGGCGGGCGGGTTTTGCTCCAACGGGCTCTTTTCCGCCTTACCTTGCTTACCTTGCTTTGACGGCTTTGACGGCTTTGATGAATCAGCCGTTTTTCGGGGTTTAGGACTGGGCGAGCCGGACTTGGAGGAAATGATGGCCATGGTTGAAATAGGTCGATAGCAAGCCAGGGGAGGGGACAGGCTCTCAGCAGCAGGCTCCGAGGTCCCCTAGGGCAGCGGTTGTGAAGGTTATGGGGTGCATAGAGGCTTGTAACCAGCCCCATCGGGTGGCTGCGGCACAGAGGACGGCAATGCAGGACACAGCACCGGTGAGGGCAAATGCTCGCCAGGTGCGAATACCTGCGATGCGGAGTTCTACTTTGGCGAGGGAGGAGGCCACGACGAGGGTGATCCCGGTGAGGGTGATCTCAAGCCATGCCAGCAGCAGCACGCCGACAAAAGCGCCAACCACGGCAGTGGCAAAGGAGCGCACATCATTTTGCAAGAGCGTGGTCAGTGGACGGCGCGATCGCAATGACACGCTGAAAAGGGCCGAAATCCCCAGGGCGATCGCCAGCTCCAGGATCGTGATCGTCAGCAGCGTGGCAACATCATCTACCCGATGGATCGTGCTCCAGGTGACAGAGTAAAACGTCAGCCAGAGGATCCCCAGGGATAGACGGGGACGATTGCGATCAATGTGAATAGACATGGGGCGGAGAAGATGCGGATAGGACCGCCGATCCTGCTTGTCCCACTATTGCACGACTTCTGGGACAGGATTTTTGGATGCTGATTGAGATCCCCCGGTCCCGCGATTTACTGGGCGATCGCCGTTACGGTGCCCGCCCGCAGTAATCGCTCCAATGCCTTGCGCATTTCTGTCACGGAGGTCGTCGCCGTTCCCACATGGCGCACCACCAAACTGGCCGCCAGATTGCCCAGCACTGCCGCTTCCCAAGGGCTAGCCCCCTGGGCGATCGCCAAGGTCAGCGCCGCCACCACCGTATCTCCGGCTCCGGTCACGTCAAACACTTCCGCGCGGTTAAATGCCGGAATGTGGTGGATGCGATCGCCGTGCTGCTCCTCGGGTACTTCTGCCTGGAATCCCCGCTCAAATAGGGTCATCCCCTCATCGCCGCGGGTAATCAAAATAAAATCGGCCTGGGTTTTATCCAGCAAATCTTGTCCCGCCTGGCGTAGGGCCGTCTCCGTCCGAATGCCATAGCCCACCGCCTGCTCCGCCTCCGGCAAGTTGGGGGTAAACCAATTTGCACCCGCGAACCGGGGCAATTGGTCTTGGGCATCCACCACCACAGATGTTCCCTGGGCAGCTCCTGACAATGCCGCCTCAATAACCCCCGCACTAAAGACCCCATCCCCATAGTCCGAACACACCACCACATCCACCGATTCCGGATCCGCTAAGGCTTGTTTGATATGGGCTGCCAGGCGATCGCCCATGGCCGCTGTGGGCATCTGGTCCGATTTGCGATCCACCCGCACAATTTGCTGGACGACGGACTGGCGGGCATGGCCAGAAATGCGGGTTTTCGTCACCGTGGGGCGATCGCCCTCCACCAAAATTCCCGACGCATCAATGCCCTTGGCTTCAAATATGGTTCGCAGGGCCACCCCTTGGGAATCATCCCCCACCAGCCCCACCGCCTGCACCTGTCCCCCCAACATGGCCAGGTTATAAATCGCATTCGCCCCGCCCCCCGGGACTTGCCGGGTACCCTCGTGGCGAATAATCAACACCGGCGCTTCCCGGGAAATCCGCTCCACCCGCCCGGTCAAAAATTCATCCAGGGTGAGATCCCCCGCCACCAGCACCCGCCCCCGATGAAATTGATCCAGCAGGGAAAAGAGCCGTGGACTCGCATCCCGCAATTGATCCGCAAAGGTGGGCTGAGTAGTCATGGCGATCGCAAACTCCGCAGAAGGTGGCCAACAGAACCGTAGCAAAGACCGTAGCAAAGAAGATGCGGTGGGAAAATCACTCGTCTGATAACGGAAGACTTAACGGGAGATTGCCCCTGATGGCTGCGCCGCCGTGGCGAAAAAGTTAAATTCCCCAGAGCTTTAGAAGACGACTGAGGCTACGATGGACTGGCAAACAACGGCGACGGGACCAGCGCTGACCTTACGGAGACGCCTAGGGCGACCGTTGGGCAAGCGATCCCGCATTGCCAGTCCATCATCACCTTCAACTGGAGACGCGCTAATGGTTTGGGGAGTTAAGTCGATCACGGGTTCTGTCGCTGCTCTAATGGCGATCGCTCTGGTCGGATGCGAAAGCAAAGTAGCCCAGTGCAACAAACTGATTGAGGTGGTCAACCAAGGTCAGGAAATTAGCCAAAATATCCAAGGCACCGACGCGGCCACCATGGACAAGCTTGCCACTGATTTGACGGGGCTGTCTCAAGAAATTCAGGCCGTTGAATTGAGCGATGAAACCCTGACGGGCTTCCGTGATCGCTTCGTTAAGATTTATGAAGACTTGAGCGGCGCTGCCAGCAAAGTGGGGGGAGCCTTGACCTCCCTTAACGATATTCAGCCCAATCCGGAAGGGGTTGAGAAAGCCAAGCAATTGCAGGCGGATGTGGAAGAAGCCAGCAAAATTGGTGATCAGGCTGCGAAGGATGAGGACACCTTGGTGAAGGAAGTCAACACCTACTGCGGTGGCACTGCCCCCGATGCCGGCTAGGACCGGAGGGTGAGGGTCATACCGGGGTGTTTTTCTGAGGCTTTGATTTTGAGATTGCCTTAAGGAATGCCCTGGCTGGCCCGCTGCCCTTCAAGTCCGATCCGCGCTCAGTGCGATGACGATCGCCAGGGGCTTCTTTTTTGACTTCTTTGGCTCCAAGTTCCGACTTCAAATGCTGACTCCAAATTCGGGCGATGCAACGGCGGGGCCTTGGCCCCTCAGTCAAGGACAGCTCAATACCCTGGCCATCTGCCCTCGCAAATTTCAATATCAATTTCTGGAGCAGCGATCGCTCCCCGTGTCTCCTGATCTCCAGGCATCGATGGAATGGGGGCAGCGGTTTCATCGCCTTATCGAACGATTTTTATTGGGGTTATCCATCACGCCGTGGCTAGAGGGCGATCGCGAATTGGCGGCCTGTTTCGCCACCCTTCAGGATGCCTTCCCGGCGCTAATGGCGGAACCAGCGGGAAAGGCTGCCCCCCTCTGTGAGCATCGGCGCAGTCTCCAAATTGGGCCATACCTGCTAACGGCGATCTATGACTTATTAATGTTGGGGCCGGATCACGCCCTGATTATTGATTGGAAAACCGCTGTTCGCCCTCGCGATCGCGCCGACCTCAAAAACGATTGGCAAACCCAGCTTTATCTTTATCTGCTGTCAGAGACCAGCCCCGAGCCGGCTGAACAGCGATCGCTCAGGATGACCTACTGGTTTGTGCGTGCGGTCTCCCCCTCCGATGACGAAGGATCCCAATCCCCCGCGGTGATCACCTTCGATTACGATCCCCAGTGGCATCAAGCCATTCACGACCGGCTCACCCAGTGTCTTGATCAGCTCACCCTTTGGCGACAGGACTGGCTCCAATGGGGAACGCCTTTTCCTCAGGTTGCTCCCAATAGCAAACACTGTCGTCACTGCGCCTTTGCCCAACCGTGCGATCGCGCTGGAGCAAATCCTGCTGAGCCCGCCTTAGGGGATCCCGCAGCGATCGCCCTCCCCCCCTGGGAAAAAATCCCAGAAATTAATCCTAATACCCTGTAGAGGGAGAACCGACCGGAAGATAAATCGACTGCTTATTGCTATTACTGACTCTTTGTTAGGAAATTATTGGTGGGGATTCGACTGGAGAATTGCGAGAATTGATGGGGCCCCATTGATGCAGACATATTGATGGCACATTGATATTGATAGGGGCATCCGATAACGATTCGCTGCAATTGCCGGGACGAATTTTATGAGTTTTTCACCCCCTCCTTCATCGCCCCTAGATCAACTGGGTGAATTCTTTGCGCTATTGTCGGACTGGGATCACCTCAAACTCTTGTGTAGTCTGTATCAAGCGCCCAAAACGGCAGCGGCGATCGCCACGGAATTGAATCTGCCTCCCGCCCAAGTCACCCAAATTTTGAGCAAGTTGGTGCAGGCATCGGTAATTGTTCGGAATATCTCGGACTTAGAAATTCAATACGAAATCAGAGACCCCGCAGTGCAAGATCTCTGTCGTTTGGTTCTGGACTCCCTGGCCAGGGAGGCATAGCAATCAATTGTTCTCGCCTGAGTAATTGCAGGGATTACAGTTTGGCGTGGCTGCCGTCGCAGAATGCCCCATTTTTCGAGTGCTTGCACAGGCAGAGCGCAACTTTTTGGGGTTCTTCCAAAACGACCTTTTCGGGCACAAACTCGGTTCCTTTATGACCACCGTCACAGAAGGGCTGATTTTTGGACTGACCGCAGCTACACCAGAAATAGGTGCCCGCCTCCAATTCCAGAACCGTGGGCTTGGTATCGACAATGTTAGGGGTTGCCATGGAATGTTCCTCTGAAGAATAAACGGGTATCGGATATATAGATGCCGAAAGGCGTCGAAAGAGGTCGAACCTAGACCTTGGGCCTGGTGCCCAGTCCCAAGGTCAGCCATAAACCCACTCAGGGCTAGAGGGATCAGTCCTCCGCGGCCAGGTCAAACAGCAACAGTTCGCTGTTTGGGGTCTGCCCCACCAGGGTGAGCGCCTGATCCCCATCCGAAAACGGGGCGATCGCCACCCCATCCCCCGCTGTCAGGAGTAGGGGCTCCGAGGTCTCATCGGTGGTCAGGGCGATCGCCCCCTTAGCCACCTGGATCCAACCCTGCCGCGACGGAGCGAGGGTATGGTTGACCGACTGATCCGTTTCCAACAGGGCCGCATAAAGCTGCATATCCTGATGGACGGTCATCGCCGAGTCCCCCGCTTCGTCAGCCAGCAGCCGCAATTGACCCTGACGGTCTGCGATCGAGAAGTGGCGCTCTTCATAGCTGGGGGGCAGGGAATATTGATTGGGCTTAATCCAAATCTGTAGGAAATGAACCGGCTCCTCTGCACTGGCGTTAAATTCGCTGTGCAGAATCCCCGTGCCTGCAGACATGCGCTGCACATCCCCCGGCCGCAGCACTGAGCCATTGCCCAGGGTGTCCTTGTGCTCCAAAGCCCCCGCCAGAACATAGGTAATGATTTCCATGTCCCGGTGACCATGGGTTCCAAAGCCTTTGCCCCCGGTCACCTGGTCTTCGTTAATCACCCGCAGATGACTGAAGCCCATGTGCTCGGGATCGTAGTAATGCCCGAAGGAAAAACTGTGGCGACTGTGCAGCCAGCCAAAGTTGGTGGAACCGCGATCGCTGGCTTTGCGGATTTGAATCATGACCCACCTCCAAACCAATTTGCTTGGGTTTATGCCTCAATGACATTGTCAATCGATTTCCCAAAAAATACAATCCCCCAATTTTGATTCAATTTGTCTCTATTTAGGAGACAATAAAGTCGCTGGACTGGGATGGGACGAATGAGGATCTAGGGGGTGGGATGGGGTTATTGCTTGGGGGCGTCCGGGGGCGATCGCAGCTCAAATAAAACCACCTGTTGAGTCCAGGGGGCTTCCGTGGCGCTGGTGCCCGGGGGCGGCGTTGGGCTGGCCGCGGCGTCTAGGCGACGGCGGTCAATGCCCAGGTCTTCCAGATGGGAGCGAACGGCGATCGCCCGCTGGAGGGCCAAGGTATTGCCCTGTCCGGTGTTGGGGGCTTGCTCGTTGGCGTGTTGATGGCCAGTGATACTTAACGTCCAGTCGGGATGGGCCTTGAGCTGATCCCGAATCGGCTGCAGCTTGTGGATTAAGTCCGCTGGCAATACGGTGGCTGCGTTGGCATAGAAATACACCCGGGTGGCGATCGCTCGGGGTTGCCGTTGGAGCTGATCCTGTACCGTGGCTACCCCCGGCACTTGCTTTAGCCGTGCCACCAACCGGTCCGCTGCTTGATCGGACTCCACAACGCCCTCCAGGGTGACGATCTGATCCTTGACGGTGGCGCGGCTGCGGAGGGTGTCGCTTTCATTGGCGATCGCCAGCAATTGATCTACCTGTTGCTGGACAGCGGCATCATCGGGGGGCAGTTGAACCACCAAGACTTCATTGCGAACGCTGCGATCAGGGGCCGCCTGTTGGGCGATGCTTGTGGCCGAGGCTTGCAGGGCCGCCGTCGGTACCCGCCCTGACAGCACCACCGCCCCATCCTCCAGGCGAGGTTGAACCCGATAGACCGCTAATTCTGGATCCGCCGTAAATGCATCGGACAGGCGTTGCTGGAGTTGGCGATCGCCGCTAGTTAGCCAATGGTGCGCCCCTAATCCTGCCAATGCCACCAGGGCGACCATGATCCCCAAGCGAAATTGGGTCCATATCCGATCAACCCAAGAGGATTTGGGGGGCTCCTCTGCCACAGGCGCAGGGGGGGCTTCCTCGGAGGCGGGGCTGACCTGAAGTTTGAGGAGGGTATTCAGCACCCGCAACTGTAGGTGCAACAGCCGCTCTGTCGTATTGCTGAGATGGGATTGGGCGGTCGCGCTACGGGCCACTAATGCTTTTGATCGCTGGGAGGGCAAGATTCCTGGCCGTGGGGGAGAGCCAGACCGTGATTTGGGCGGGGGAGTGGGCGATCGCTGGGCCTGATTTTCCACCACCACCGATAAATTGGCTGGGGGTTCCTTGAGGTCAGACGGGGGCTCCTGCGCCGCCATCTTGGGACTAGGGGCCCTGGGGGGACTAGGATCTTCCGCCGCCGCGATGGGGAGGGGCGGCGGCGGTGGCGGCGGTGGTGGTACTTTTGTTTTTGTGGCTGTATCGGAGAGCGAAGGGGGAACCGCAGCACTTTTCAGGGGCTCATTGGGCGCGCGATCGCCGGAGCCATTCCCCTCCGACTCCGGGGCGATCGGGGGCTCCAAATTCTCCGCCAACAGGTCAATTAAATTTTCGACCAGACGAGCCTGTTCGGCTTCATCGGGCCCTTCTGCTTCCGATGCCGCCGCGGGCCCATCGGAAAATTCGGAATCCACTGGATCTGCCATGATCCCCCACCTTCAACAGCTGCCTTTCGCATTCTTTCGCATTGGGATATATCGGGATGTCAGGGACGGATTAGAGATCCGCAGGGGCGAGGACGGCAGCGATCCCAACCCCTACGAAGCATCCCAGTCAACAGAGCTTAGCGATCGGATCTAGCTACCGGACAACAACCGATCTTCGCCATCCCCCATTCCCTTCAGGGACGGCACGAATTCCGTTCCTTTCATCCGCAGCCCCAGCTCAAATAGCATTTCTGCCATATCTTCCCGAGCCAGTTTTGAGTCTGTCATGGAGGTCATCCGCTTCTCCAGCTCGCCAATCAGCGTGGTACGTAGCTCATTCAAATCGGACTGTATTTTTGTCCGGCTGGCTAACATATCATCCCGCAGCGCCGTGGTCTGGCGATCCAGCGAATCATTGACCGTGCTGAGATTGCCCGCCATCCGGTTCCCCAGAGCGCCAATTTGCTCGTTCAACTCCGCCCGTTCCCGCTCTTCCTTCTGGGCCAAGGTCAGGATCTTCTTATCCGTCGATTCCACAACGCCCTTGACTTCCGCATAAAACAGCTGCTTCAGGGCTTCTTCATTCCCTGACAGCTTTTTCATCAGGCTGCTCAATTGCTGTTGAAGATCCTCGCGGTTCTCCTCATCTTTGGCCGCTAACGCTTTGTGCTTTTTCTCGATCGCTTCCAATGCTGCCTGTAATTCAGT
This sequence comes from uncultured bacterium, assembly GCA_964655355.1. Classification (GTDB taxonomy): domain Bacteria; phylum Cyanobacteriota; class Cyanobacteriia; order CACIAM-69d; family CACIAM-69d; genus CALGDE01. Next base: position 2,772 of record CAZZMD010000068.1, on the reverse strand, counting down.
GGTCAGCACCTGCTGAACCTCATCAATCCGGCTCCGGGTCTCCTGTTGGAAAACATTTAGGTTGGCTTCCAGTTGAGTTATGCGCTCCTGTAAGTCCCGCATTTGGGGACCCACCAGAACATCACGAATCTGCTCAATATTGCCCAAACGATCCTGTAAGTTGCCAGTTGTCATAGTCCTAAGTTGTCCTCACCACTACACCATCTCAGAGCGTTTCCAAGCCGGTTCGATTGCTTAGCGTACTCGCTTCAGGTCAAAGCGTTTGACCGATTCGATGCACCTGACCGATTCGATTGCCTCCATGCTATAGCCAATGTCAAGTGGATTCAAAGTTAGATCGAAAGTTAGCTCAAAGGGAGTTAGGGAGCCGGGGGAGGCTGGGGCTCTCCTCGCCGGGGATTGGAGGGTTTAGACACGGAAAAGGAGGGCGACTGAGGGGGTGTTTGAGGGGAAGTCGGACGTGGTTGCGATCGCCGGGGTGGGGGTGTTGGGGGGCGCTGCTGTTTGCTGGAGGGGGGGGCAGGGCGTGCGGAGCGCCGGGGTGCGGGCTGGTTGGTATGGAGATCCACTTGGAATAGGTTGCCCAGGGGATTGAGCTGGAAGCCCGGGGCGGCGTAGTTGTCCGGCAGGTAGCTGGCGGGCATGGTGCTGGTATTGCCGTCCCGCACGGCGGAGTAGGTGGGGGAGAGGATTTCGATGCCGGCGCTGTTGCAGTGGTCCTGAATATTTTGGTGCAGCTCCGACAGGATCACTTCCATATTGTTGGGGCGATTGGTAAAGACTTTGATGTCATAGGCCACTGAGAAATCCCCCAGTCCCACCTGAAGGACAATGGGGGGGGGATTGGACAGCACATCACCGGTGGCGATCGCCGCCCGGGCCAGGACTTGATAGACCTCCCGCCAAGGCACGTCATAGCCGAGGGTGACTTGGGTGGTGAAGGAGACCGGTCGATAGGTTTCCCGGATGGAGGCGCTGTAGTTGATGATATTCCCGGACAGTAGGGCGGCGTTGGGGATGGTGATGATGACGTTTTCAAAGGTGCGCAGCCGGGTCACCAATAATAATTTTTCCTCCACATCCCCCAGCAAATCCCCAAAGGCAACCCGATCGCCCACCTGGAAGGACCGGGTGTAAATCAAAATAATCCCGGCGATCGCATTGGACATGGCCCCGGTGGAACCCAGGGAAACGACGACCCCGATAACGAGGGAGACCCCCTGGAAGGCATCGGAACCAAACCCGGGCAAGAGCGGAAACGCCAACACCGTCGCCAGGGCAATTAGGAAGAACTCCAGCAGACGATAGGTGGGCTTGGCCCACTCTCGGTAGAAGCCTGGAATTGTTAGGGACTCATCATCCAACTGTTTGAACAGGGGATGCAGGGTTTTGAGGGCGTAATGGCAAAGGGTAACGATCAAGCCAATCGCAAATACATTGGGAAGATAGGCGACGATCGCAGCCCCAGCGGTTTGGAAGGTGTCCAATAGCTGCCTTGCAATGACCTGCCGGAGCCCCCGAGTAATTGGGAATAGCCCCAGGGCGTAGATGCCATAGGCGATGATTCCCCAGAGAAAGATAGCTCGCCGTAGTAATAGGAGCCCTCGCAGGACTAAATCACTGGCCTGTTCGGGGGACAGGAGCTGGAGCCCAAACACACGAATGGAGGGCATAAACGGCCCCTGCTCCGCCGGCAGGCGGCTTTGGAGCACGGTGGTCATCCGCCGCAGGAGCAGACGCAGCACCAGCAATCCAATCGTGGCCAGAATCAACTGGGCGATCGCCCACAATAAATATCCCCAGCTATTTTCCTGGCGATAGAGCAGCACCCCATTACGAATCGTTTCCCGGTACTGCTCAGCGAGGCGATCCAGGGTGGTATTGGTCGCCTCCGCATCCGCTTCCGTCACCACCATGACGGGGAGATCCCCCGCCCGAATGTAAATTGCCTCCCCCTCCCGCTCCAGGGTTAGGCTCTCCATCGCCACATCCTCTGACTGGGCCAGTGCCTCCAGATTCCGGGTGATCGTCGCCGTCCGATCCGGAATGGACTGCACTCCAAACTCCGATGTAATGAAAAATAACGTCTCGCCATTGAGGGTGACCGGCAGCCGTTGAATCTCGGGAGAGGGAGAGACTTCTGTGGTGGGCTCCGTCGTTTCCGGCGTGGTCTCCGCCTCTTGGGCCCACCCAGGAACCCAGGCATGGCACAGGATTATTCCAGCGAGTACAATCGCCCCTAACCAATGCCAAGGCCGTTGCCGGATCGCAGAACCGAAAAATCGCCGAAGGTGGATCATGGGGCAACGCCGTAACATGGGACGCAATACATCGATGCAAAGGTCAGGATATCAATGCAAAGATCAATGCAAGGATCGAAGATTACCGATGCAAAGATTATAGTCTTGGAATCTATCGTCCCCAAGTCGTAGCGCGGCCGTGAGGGGGGGCGATCGCCGATTCCCAAGCCCCGCGGAGGCTGTTATCTTCGACGGTCACTAGTTAGTTTTAGTTAGTTATCCACTTCAGTTTTAGTTAGTTATCCGCTGCCTATCCGTCGCTCCTGTCTTGCTCAGTCTATCTATGGCCGCCCCCCACGACCCTCCCAGTAATGAACCCGTTCCTCCCTCACAGGGGGCGTCGCCCCCTGCCAGCGGTGAGGAGGATCGGACAAAACCGATGGAACCGAGCCCGTCGGAGCAGCTATCTCAACTGTTAGGGCTCTATATCCCGGTCCCCACCTACACGCCCCCCGAGAAGCCCCCCGAGGAA
>CAZZMD010000067.1:0-15959 GCA_964655355.1 uncultured bacterium | reverse complement strand
GCTCAAAAAAATCAAAACAAAGCTCCCGCCCCCTGCGCCCCCGCCAGCCCCTGCCCCTGCACCACCGCCGCCAGCGCCCCCGGCTCCTGCTCCTGCGCCGCCAGCCCCTACACCACCGCCGCCGGCCCCCGTCCCTGCGCCGCCAGCCCCTGCACCGCCGACCCCCCAACCGAAATTGGGGGATTCGGTGGATTTACTTCAGGATATTTTGGTTCGCCCGGAGCTGGAGGAGTTTCGATCGCGGATCAGTGCCTTGGAGGATCGCACCGGTCGCCTGGACGATGGTCAGCAGGGATTAGGGTCGGAGGTCGCTTCCCTGCGCGAGGAGATGGACGCGGCGATCGCCCAAGTGATCAACCAGATGGTGGATGAGCGGTTTGCCCAATTGGAGACCGACTGGCGGCAACGCATTGATGCCTATTTCCAAGAAATTTTTGCAAGCCAATTCCAGATGTATTTCCAGGATCATCTGGCGCGGGAATGGCCCAAACTCGCGGGGCGGATGGCTGAGCTATTGGGGCGGCAACTGCACCGGGTCAACAGCCGATTGGACATGCTGGAATTGCAGATGGGGGAGGTGACGGGCACCCTGTCCCTCGTCCTGCGCAGTTTGCAGGATATCTCACCGGATTTTCAAATGGGAATCCGGCTGGCGGCGGTGGAACAGCAGTTGAGCGGTTTAACCAAAAATTTAGCGTCCTTTGCCCAGGGGGTCAGCTCGGACACCCTGGAAGCCCAGGATACCTTGAGCGATCTGCGCACCATGATGGTGGCCGATGGCACCCTCTCCTCGGAGGAGCCCTTCCCGGAGCCCCCGACCGAGTGGTCGGATGCGGAGGTTGGGGTGCATTTGGGCATTGTGGAACAGGATTTAGGGCGGTTGGGCAATACGGTGGTGGAGCTTAATGCGGAGTTGAGCGATCGCCAGGGTCCCTTCGAGGAGTCGATCGCCCTGGGCGGCCGCTTAGGGCAAGCGGAGCAGCGTTTGAGCCGTCTGACCCATATTCTGACGGCCCTGATCCGTGAATTGCGTGAGCAGAGTAGTAGCCCATGGGGAGCGGATTCCGAGCTGGCGGAGCGCTTGAAAAATATTGAGATGGAGCTGGCGGATTTGGCGAGTCGCATGGTCGATTTGGCGGACAATCTGCCGGAGCCGGGCGACGACGAAGAGGAACGGGTCAGCAGCAGCTTGTCTATTCGAGTCAAGGGGGTTGATCCCCGGTGGACGGCTGTTGATGCGGTTGATGAGGGGATTGGGGATATGGATTTGGACCGGGATGAGGATATGAACGAGGAGGACTGGGAAGCGGGGGAAGATGTGGGGAATGGTGAGGATTATTGGGAGCCGGAGGCGGCGGAATGATGGGGGATGGGAGCGATGCAGCGCCCCAGGGCCATGTGTCCTTGGTGGGGGCTGGCCCCGGTCACAGTCGCTATTTAACGATGCAGGCTCGCCAGGCGATCGCCCAGGCGGAGGTGCTTATTTACGATGCTCTGGTGGATCCGCTGTTGCTGGATCTGGTGCCGGCGGCCTGTGAAACCATTGATGTGGGGAAACGGGGGGGGCAACGGTCTGCCCGCCAAACGGATATTAATCGCTTGCTGGTGCACCATTGCCAATTGGGCCAGCGGGTGGTGCGGCTCAAAAGCGGCGATCCGTTTATCTTTGGACGCTCCGCTGCGGAAATTCAAGCCCTGGTGGATGCCCAGTGTTCCTTTGATGTGATCCCCGGCCTCTCCAGTGCGATCGCCGGTCCTCTCCTGGCGGGGATTCCCCTCACGGATCCCGTGCTTAGCCGTGGTTTTGCGGTTTATACCGCCCATGACCTGGATGCTCTGAATTGGGAAGCCCTTGCCCCCCTGGAAACCTTGGTATTTTTGATGGGCGGGCGATCGCTGCCGACCTTGATCGATATTTTGATCCAGCGCGGTAAATCCCCCAGCACCCCCATTGCCATCATCCGCGCTGCCGGCCAAGCCGATCAGGAAGTGTGGATTGGCACCCTGGACACCATTACCGTGCAGACGGCTGGGATTCGACTGTCCCCCGCCATCATTGTGATTGGTGCGGTGGTGCAACTGCGGGATTGCTGGGATCACCCCACCCCGGCGGTGCTGCCCCCGGTGCTGTCCCCCACTCAACCCCTGTCCTACGCTCCACCGCCCATGGCCCCCTCCGAAGCCCATCCCCTGACCGGTCGCACCATTGTGGTCACCCGCGCCGCTGGCCAAGCCGGTCCCTTCACGACCCAATTGGCGACCTTGGGGGCCACCGCCCTTGAACTCCCCGCCCTCGCCATCGGTGCCCCCTCCGATTGGACCCCTTTCGATACCGCCCTCGGCAATCTGGATAATACCCACTGGCTGATCCTGACCTCCGCCAATGGGGTTGAGGCCCTGTTCCAACGGCTGCGGCACCAAGAGAAGGATGGGCGATCGCTCGCCGGGGTCAAAATTGCCGTCGTCGGAAAAAAGACTGCCCATGCCCTGAAAAATTACGGCATTACTCCAGACTTCACCCCCACCAATTTTGTTGCGGATGCCCTGATCGAAGAATTTCCAGATGATCCCCAAGGAAAAACGATTCTATTTCCTCGGGTGGAAACCGGCGGGCGAGAGGTGTTGAGCAAGCATCTTCGCCAGCAGGGGGCCAATCTGATCGAAGTGGCGGCTTACGAATCCCGCTGTCCCGATGCCATTGATCCCATTCCCTGGCAGGCACTCCGCGATCGCCGGGTGGATGCCATCACGTTTGCCAGTTCCAAAACCGTTGTGAATTTTTGCCATCTGGTGCGCCAGGCGATCGCCACCGACCAACTGCCCATTAATGGCAAAGATCCGATGGCGGACCTACTCCAGGGGATTTGTATCGCCTCCATCGGTCCCCAAACGTCGAAAACTTGCCAAGAATTGCTGAATCGCGTCGATCTGGAAGCCAACCCCTACACCTTGGACGGCTTAACCCAAAGCCTGGTGAGTTGGTTCGTTCGGGATGGTATTCCCGGTATCTAGCGCTGATGGTGCTTCCCATGGCCTCCATGCCCTGAAGCCATCCGAGATTTTATGGGATGATAAGCCAGTCCTAAACTTTGAATAATAGTTTTAAGAAAATGGCAGTGATCCAATTTGTCCTCGGCCGCGACGAACCTGTTGTTCCTGACGTAAAACTGTCTCGCGCCGTCGATGGGTCCAGCGGTAAGGCGATGTTCCGGTTTGAGGGAGCCCAATCCTTGCAGGATATGGCCGCCGGAGAAGAGATTAAGGGAATGTTTCTGTTGGATGAGGAAGGGGAGCTGGCCACCCGGCAAGTCAACATGAAGTTTATCAATGGTGAAGCGGTTGCCCTCGAAGCGCTCTACATCATGAACAGCCCCCAGGAATGGGATCGGTTTATGCGGTTTATGGAGCGCTATGCAGAGAAAAATGGCCTCGGTTTTTCCAAGGCTTAGGGGCCCTAAGTCCTAACGCTATCGCCCAGAGATCGCCCATGGTTGCCCAACCCCATCCCGATGCTGCCGATTCGGCGATCGCCCTCAATTGCGCGGTGCTCACCGTGAGCGATACCCGTACCCCGGCCACGGATAAAAGTGGTCAGCTAGCCCAAGAACGGTTAGGGGGGGCGGGGCATCGGATTGCCGAGTATCAAATCCTGCCCGATGAGCCTGAGGCGATCGCGACCCTGGTGCAGCAATGGTGTGAGCCATCCTCGGAACAGGCTGGCGTTGATGTGATTATTCTGAGCGGCGGCACCGGTATTGCCCCCCGGGATACGACCTATGAGGCGATCGCTGCGTTGCTCCAGAAAACCATCCCCGGTTTTGGCGAATTATTTCGTAGCCTCAGCTATCAGGAAATTGGATCGCGGGCGATGACCTCCCGGGCGATCGCTGGGATCCGCCATCAAACCCTAATTTTCTCCCTACCCGGCTCTAGCAATGCGGTCCGCCTGGCTTTGGACGCCCTGATTTTGCCCGAGATACGCCACCTTCATCGCCTTATCAATCCCAATCCCTAGAACTCTTGGTACTGGAGAGGCTATTGAAACAAACTAAAAACTAGCTTTGGGGGCGGAAAATGACCTCATTGCGGTTAATGGTCACCGCATAAGCGCCAAAGAAATTTTGTCCCAATAGCCCCACCTCCATCGACGGGGCGATCGCCGCATTGAGATTGCGGGCTTCCAAATTCCCCACCTGAATGCGATCCAGTCGGGTCACCTGGAAGACAGCCCCCTGTTGGCTGGGGGTATTTGCCCGGACCGATCCGGTGGGCTCTAGCCCCAACCCATTGGCCATCGCTTGGGTCACCACCGTTGTGCTGGCCCCCGTGTCCACCATCATGGGAAATCCCTGGCCATTAATCTGCACCAGGATAATGGGAATCCCACCAAATCGTCGTCGGATGGGTACCTTGGTTTCTCCCCCATTGCCGGCCGCGGCTTGGGGATCGGGCGATCGATTGCTACCCGCTGATGCTGATGCCGGGACTGGGACCGATCGCCCCACCCGTACCGAGGGCGAATTTTGGGCGGATGCGGTCTGCGCGGGGGCTTGAATCCGAATCGGTTTTGGGGGGGTGGGGACCTGGGATGCCCGCCGTTGGGCATAGGCCAGGTTTTTGCTATACTCCGCGATTTTGCCAGGGGCGCGGGGATCGCTGCCCTCAATGGTTTTCAGCAAATTAATCGCCTCTTGCCACCGGGAAACTACAAATTCCCAATCGGACATCGCCCGGGCCGATTGGGAGAGCTTGGCGGCGCTGTAGGCCTTATCCAAGGCGAATTTATAGGTGTCGCCCACTTCATTGGCGGCATTGGGCAATGCTTTGACCGGTGCAGGGCTAGGCTTTGCGCTGGGGGCTGGACTCGGGGGTTGGGCTGAGGGCTCTTCTGCAATTACAACGCCTGACCCGGCTTCCGGTGATACGGTCGACTCGACCCCCGCGTCTCCACCGGGGGATGATGCGCTAAATGGAGCGCCACAGCCGACCATCATCACGGTGGCGATCGCCCCAGTTCCCTTTAGGAGTGCTACCGCTGCTCGTTGGGCTAGTGGGTATGCCTGGACTCTCGAAGCCATGGGACGGAACGCCGGCAATAGGCGGGACAACGGGGGAAATTGGTGGGCAACCATTGCTTGGTCCAAACCCTCACAGTGAGCTGAGTATGAATTAATCACCATTGTACCGACCTGACTTGGGTAGAACGGTGCCGTGCCTGTGCTGTGTCCCGTAAATCGGGGAGGGGGATTCACGGGCTGGACGATGGACGCCCCTTGGGCTGACCTCCCCCTTTGCTCGCCCCCGGTGAAGACTTCCGGGTAGCGCTATGGATCTGTAACAACGGCTCTATTCAAGCGGAGCCATCAATGGTTCTATTGAGTAGAGCTTTTGGGAAGCTTTTGAGAAGCGCTTGAGACGTAGCGCTTTGGGAAACCAAAACACTGCGGTGTTTATCGGCGATCGCCCGTTTTCCTTGCCTTCCCCCCTGCATCCCCGTCTACTGTTGCCAGTCCTTTCCTACAGTCCTATGACAACCTCAGCCCAGCCTGCCATCCTGGTTCTCGCCGACGGTACCGTCTACCAAGGCTATAGCTTTGGCGCTTTGGGAACCACCATCGGCGAGGTGGTGTTCAACACGGGTATGACCGGCTACCAGGAAGTGCTGACGGATCCCAGCTATTGTGGGCAGATTGTCCTATTCACCTATCCGGAATTGGGCAATGTGGGTGTGAATCCCGAGGACGAGGAAGCGGCCTATCCCTATGTCGCCGGGGCGATCGCCCGCAATATTGCCGTCCGTCCCAGCAATTGGCGCGCCACCGAATCCCTGCCCGATTATCTGAAGCGCCATGAGATTCCCGGCATTTATGGACTGGATACCCGGGCGATCGTGCGCCACATCCGATCCCAAGGGGCCATGAATGGCGGCATTTCAACGGAAATCCTCGACCCCGCTGAACTGCTCCAAAAAGTGCAAGGGGCGGCTCCCATGGCCGGTCAAAACCTGGCGAAGCAGGTGAGCACCAAGGAAATTTACGAATGGACCGAAGCGACCGATGCCGCCTGGGAATTTAACCCCGCTACCGAAAATATTCGCGCCCAAATGGGGGAGACTGCCCTGACCGTTGTGGCGATCGACTTTGGCGTCAAACGCAATATTCTGCGCCGCCTGGCAAGCTTCGGCTGCAAAGTCATCGTGGTCCCCGTCGGCACCGATATGGACACCATTCTTTCCTACAAGCCCGATGGTATTTTCCTGTCCAACGGCCCTGGGGATCCCGCTGCCGTTACCGAAGGCATTGCCACCGTGGAAGCCCTGACCCAGCAGGACAGCCCCATGTTTGGCATTTGCATGGGCCACCAGATCCTGGGGCAGGCACTGGGGGCGGAAACGTTCAAACTCAAATTTGGGCACCGCGGTCTCAACCAGCCGGCGGGGTTGACGGGCAAAGTGGAAATCACCAGCCAAAACCACAGCTTTGCCCTCACGGAAGCCTCCATGGGCACCGACACCCTGGAAGTGACCCACCTCAACCTGAACGATCGCACCATTGCCGGCCTGCGTCATCGGGAACTGCCCTTCTTCTCCGTGCAGTATCACCCCGAAGCCAGCCCTGGCCCCCACGACGCTGATTATTTATTTGAAAACTTCGTCCGCGCCATGCAAGCCCATCGCCGCCAGCAATCGTCCTAGATCGACGTTGATAATCTGCCGAGCAACTGATCGACGTTAATCGCGATCGCCCGGTGCCATCGGGAAACCGATCTCCCCCTAGGGGCTTTCACAGTAGACAAGCGGGGCTGAAATCCTTATATTAAGGTGTCGTTTTGCCTGTGATGGACTGGGAGGTTTCTATTCCTGAGCCACTGACCCTAACCGTTAGTTTAAGAGGCACACGGGAAGATAAAGGGTATTATCAACTCTTTCGCCTCACGGGACTGTTAGACGCGTTTTCTGAGCCCACCTTTCGCAAGGAGCTGAGTAAATGTGTTGATGATGGTCCGCCGCACTTGCTCCTTGACCTATCCCACGTGACGTTTTTGGATAGTTCCGGTCTAGGCGCGCTGGTGCAAATTGCGAAAAAAGCTCAAACCGCTGGGGGGACATTTCAAATTGTTACCAATCCCCGCGTTACCCAGACGGTGAAATTAGTCCGTTTGGAGAAGTTCCTATCCCTTCAGCCATCGGTGGATGTTGCCATTGACAATATCCCTAAGCCTGATGGCAATTAGGATATGGATTTACCTCTGACCGCTGAGTCCGACGACCATCGACCGGAATTGATGCTTGCCCATGCGCTTGCTCAGCTTTTCTGGCCAGGGTTCAGCGGTGTTGAGGTTGACAGCCCTCCTAGTGTTCAACAGGGTGCTCAACGGGAGTCATCAGAGGATTCATCGAAGTATTTATCAAAGCAAGTCGGTGGGGAGTTGACCCCCGCCGCGATCGCCCGGCTTTCTCCAACGGCGTTGGCTTATATTGGCGATGCGGTCTATGAGCTTCACGTCCGCAGCCAGTTTTTATTTCCGCCCCAACGTCAGCAGACCTATCATCGTCAGGTGGTGGCCCAGGTCCGCGCTGAACAGCAGGCCCAGACGTTGGCGGCTCTGGAGCCTTTATTGACGGATTCTGAAAAGGAGCTAGTCCGACGTGGGCGTAATAGCGTGGGCAAGCGATCGCGCCATAGTAACCCGGTGGCCTATCAGCAGGCCACGGGCTTTGAAGCCCTGGTAGGCTATCTCTTCCTAACGGACCCTGGCCGCCTGGCTGCCCTACTGGCGACGGCGTCCAATGGCGACGGGCCGAGCCAATCGTCCTCTTCCCTTCCCGAGATGTGCTAAGTGCACCAATTCCATTTGATACGTTAGAGTGCTAATATCCCTATCCCATGGGTCATGCCAAACGTGACTAGGGATTGTTTCTTGAATTAAATCGGGCCAAGTCGCATATCTTCGGCTATGATGAGCAGCCCGACGGATCGCATCTTTGCCGATCCGATTTTTGCACCTCGACAGTTCCATCAATTCTTTCCCTGCCGAAATTACGGATCCAGGGTCTGCCCTTCCACCATTAGGTTCACCGGCATTGCTGGATAGACGTGGAAATCCGAGCAGCCAGTCGCTGGACAACAGGGATATCTCTCGGCGCAAGACGCGCCCATTTTCTACCGCATCACTACATTTACCAGTCAGGTTTTTTCCATGAGTGACCCCCGTTCCCAATCTGGCGGCGATGATCGCAACCATGACCGCAGCGATCGCCCCCCTTCAGATCGCAACTTTCAATATCCCCAGCGACGGGACGGGAAAGGCTCCAGACCCCCCGGCAAGAAGTTCCAAGGTAAGAAATTCCAGGGCAAGAAATTTCAAGGGGGACGGGACCGGCGCTATGGCGATCGCCCCCAAACCCATGACGCTTCGGGACCGTCGGGATATCGGCGGGATGACCGTCGCCGGGACGATTCCCGGCGAGAGGATAACCGTGGCGGCGACTATCGCCGAAATAATTACCGCCGAGACGATGGCCGGCGAGAGGATAACCGTGGCGGTGACTATCGCCGCAATGGCGGCCAGCGGGACGGCTTCCAGGGCGAGGGGCGTCGCCAGGGATATCAGCGGGATAATCGCCGGGACGATTCTCGCTGGGATGACCGTCGTGGGGGAAATTATCGTCGAGGGGGCGATCGCCGGGACTTTGACCGGGGCGATCGCCGGGATGATCGGCGTGGTCCTCGGGATGGGTATCGGGGCGGTTACCGTGGTGGCGATCGCGATGGCTTCCAAGGGCGTCAGGATCGGGGACCTCGGGATCGCCGCTCCTTTGACAACGATTCCAAGGGCGATTTTAAGGGTGATTTCAGAGGCGATTACAAAGGTGACTCCAAGGGCGATCGCCGGTCCTCTTGGGATCGTAAACCGCATCGGGGGGGTAAGAAATTTAACGGCAAATTTAGCGGACGAGATCGGCGGGACGGACATTTTTCTGACCGTGATTCCCGCGATCGCCGCGACTTTGACCGGGGCGATCGCCGGGGTGGCCGGTCCCAACAGGGCCAGTTCAAGAGCGGCCTGAAAAACAACCCCTTTTCGCCCGCCGTTGCCGATACTGCGGACCCAAGCAGCCAGGAGCAAACCACTAACGATTTGATTTACGGCCGCCACTCCGTCCTAGAAGCCCTCGAATCGGAAGAGCGATCGCTTCACAAAGTGTGGGTCCTGTCGGGACTTCGCTACGATCCCCGCTTCCACCAGCTCCTACAGGACGCCAAAGCCAACGGCACCGTGATCGACGAAGTGCCCCGCCCTAAGCTGGATCGCCTCAGCGATGGCGGCAACCATCAGGGCATCATTGCTCAGATCTCCCCCTTCGAGTACACCGCCCTAGACGCCCTCATTGAGCAAGCCAAACAGGCCAACGAACGGCCGGTTATCGTCGTCGCCGATGGCATCACCGATCCCCATAATCTCGGGGCGATCGCCCGCACCATCGAAGCCCTTGGCCTGCACGGTCTCGTCATCCCCCAACGGCGAGCCGTCGGAGTCACCTCCACCGTCCTCAAAGTTGCCTCCGGCGCCCTAGAACACCTCCCCGTCTCGCGCGTCGTCAACCTGGTCAAAGCTTTAGAAAGCCTAAAAGAAGCCGGATTTTGGATCTACGGCATCGACTCCGAGGCCAGCGATACCCTCCACAAGACCACCTTTGACACCCCCGTCGTTATCATCGTTGGGGCAGAGGGGGCCGGCCTGGGCGTCCTGGTGCAGAAAAACTGCGACGTGACCCTATCTATCCCCTTAGCTGGCAAAACCCCTAGCCTCAACGCCTCCGTCGCCACTGGTATGGCCCTTTACGAGGTGGCCAGCCAACGTTGGAACGCGACCCTCGATCTGCGTTAACATCAGGGGCGATCGCTTTCCTTGCGCCGCTGTATAACTTAAAAAAAAAGTTTGCAGTGACCGAGGATTGATCCCTTCGGCCTAGGATCCCATATCATCCGGTCCGATCCTGATCCCCCTCTGATCCCCACCAACATAGGATTTCAGCTGTATATGAAGATCTAGAATCAGTGCCATAAACGTGTTATCAACAGGAGGAATGTCTAGCGATCGCGCCTTTTCCCCCACAGTTCATCTGTCGGATCCGACTCGGGCCCTTCAGAATTACTGCACTCTGAGGGAGAATAAACGCCCCGCTTCCCATTCCTGCCCTGAAGTCATTATGTTTACTAATGGTTACGGCGCAACCTGGGAAAATGCGTTCCAATGGAACGAGCTAGTTATGGGTTTCCCTGATAAGGGGCCTGATAAGGGGATTGAACCATGCTTAGGTTCGCGGTCCTTGCCCACTCGGCACTGCGTATGATGGGATTTACTGCCTCAGTGCCTTTAATCCCGAGTTCGTGCGTCCTTCCCGTTTCTCTAACATCCCACCGCGCTGCCAATTTTTCTGGATGCGCTTCACTAATACACTTAAACACCTTTGCAACGACCTATGAAAGGGATTTTCACAAACTGGTTAAATTCGATTGGGCTTGCTTACTGGGTCCAAGTTGATACCCAAGCCCCCAACTGCACCTACTATTTCGGTCCCTTCCGTTCCCAAAGCAAAGCCGAGGCGGCTGCACCTGGCTATGTGAAGGATCTAGAGGGGGAGAACGCTCAAAATATCAAAGCCGTTGTGAAGCGCTGCAAACCCGAGAAGCTCACGATCATCGACGACGCCGAGGACGTGGAAAGCTTAGCCTCCGTGAAAATGATTGGCAGCCGAGTCTGATCCCCCTAAATGTTTCCCTTGCGAGGGGGAGTGTCCCAGAAGCACTCTTCCCAAGGAACCCTCAAGATGCAAAACCGCGCAGGACAAATTGTCCGCGCGGTTTTTTGATCGGTTAGTTTGAGCCATCAGAGGGATTCCCTTGCCTGGGGGCTACCTTTGCCTGGGGGCTACCTCAGCTAGCCCCCCTTGTCCTTAACCCCTCGGACAATCCGCGATAGCTCCGACTTTTCATCAACCAGCACCCGGGTTGGAGAACCACTGATAATCCGCTCGAAGTCTCGGAAAGAATCCCGGATTTCCGGACCGTTCCGGCTAATGGTGTACTCTCGGATGCCCTTATCGTGCTCAGAGCCGCGCATCTTAAAGACGTTGATGGCCCGGCACATCTCTCCGCGAATCTCCACGTACTGCAGCATCAGGATGGTGTCAGTGATGGTCGAAATATGGGAATCCGTGATGGAGTGGGCGCCCATAAACTGATCTGTGGTGTTTGTGAAAAAGCCGGTGATTTCCTCCTGTTTCGCAAAGCCCGTTACGCCAATCACAAACTGGCGAAACGCATTATTGCTGACCCCCCGGGCCAGGGCTGATAGGGAATCGATCGCAATACGGGAGGGTTTGAACTCGGAAATTTCCGACTTGATATTTTGCAGGTGATCCTCAAGGCCGGCTGACTCTGGATAGGCACACAGAATTTTGAGAAGCCCCCGCTGCTCTAGATCTTCAAAATCAATGCCCCAGGAATAGGCATTTCGGGAGAGCTGAGCGCGGGATTCCTCATAGGCAAACAGGATGGCGCGATCGCCATTTTGGCAAGCATTCTCGATAAACTTGCTGACCAGCATCGTCTTGCCGGTCCCCGTCGCGCCCGTCGCCAAAATAATCGAATCCCGGAAAAAGCCGCCGCCACACATCTGGTCCAACGCCTTGACCCCCGACGACACCCGCGCATTGGATGATCGCTGGGTCAAGCGCATTGCCCCCAGCGGGAAAATATTAATCCCATCATTCGTCATCGTGAAGGGATACTCCCCCTTCATATGGGTCGTACCCCGCAGCTTCAAAATCTCCAGGGTGCGCCGCCGCCGCTCCCCCTCCAGGACATTTCGCATAATCGTCACATTATCCGAAACAAATTCCTCCACCCCAAACCGCGCCACCGGTCCATACTCCTGATCCCGCTCCGTGGTCATCACCGTCGTAACGCCCACTGATTTGAGACGGGCCACCAAGCGAAAAATCTCCCGGCGCACCACCGACGCCGCATCATACTGCTGGAACACCGCCGTAATCGAATCAATCGACACTCGCCCCGCCTTATACTTGCGGATGGCGTACTGAATCCGCTCAATCAGCGCTGACAAATCAAAATTGCCAACAATATCTTGACCATCGGGATCCGGCGATGCGTCGAGGATGAAAAGTTTTCCGTCGTCGATCAGCCCCTGCAAATCCCAGCCGAAACTTTGAGCATTAGTGATGATGTCCACCGGCGACTCTTCAAAGGTGACAAAGATGCCGGGCTCATTGAAGTAAACAATTCCGTTGTATAGGAACTGGGTCGCAAACAGCGTCTTCCCGGTTCCTGAAGTCCCACTCACCAACGTTGCCCGACCGACCGGTAGCCCACCATGGCTGATATCGTCAAACCCCTCGATCGCTGTGCGAATTTTCCGAACACCTACCAATTTAGTCTCGTTATCAGCCATCAGAGTCAGAGGATAAGGGGATATGGACTATGGAGAATTAATTAAACAAAAAATTGAGTTAGACCACGCAAGCCAAACCCTACGATATTAAAACAGTTTCAGGCGCTCCGGGTACCTTCTCAACGGTGACACAAAGCGGGACTTTGGGGCTATACCCAACGAAAGGGAATTCCCATGCCACTGACCCAATCGCCTTATCCTGATCGCCCTATCTTTTTCGTCCGGCAATTTGGCTGGGACCGTACCCTAGAGCGCGATACCGGAGCCGCCATACCTGCGTCGCGATCGCATTGGGCTCCTCTTATAGATCCCCTTCTTCTGACAGCTCCTCAAACAACAGGTCCAACCCAATTAAGACCTTTTCGCGATCGGACAAATCGCCGATAATTTTTCGGACCGGGGGCGGCAAAATCTTCGCTAGCGTCGGAGTCGCCAGGATCTTATCTTCCTCCGCGAGCTGGGGATTTTTCAAAACATCAATAACTTTGAGCGCATATACCCCCTGAAACTCTTCTTCCAAAATATTTTTCAGGGTTTTCAACGCCCTCACAGAATTGGACGTATTGCCCGCCACATAGAGCTTCAGAACGTAGGTTTTTTTCGAAGAAATCATAACGCCAGTGGTTCAGTAATAGCGGAACAGCTCGACAATAGCGGAATAGCTCGACGAGGGAGACAGCACCGGTGATCATGAAAGCTTTTTAATATCCCCTTGAGTCCCCTTTAAAACGGCCCTATTCCCTAGAATCAGGGCGACTTATCCGGTCAGAATACCGTTCTATGTACCGCCGAAAATCTGATTAGGGGAGGTTGGCATCCTAGTCAGCCTTCAGATTGCCAGGGAAATCGCAGGATCTGAACGATTAGGATATCTTAAGTATTCTGTAAGGAGAATCAATGGATTGGACGTACCACCGATACTTCTATGAGGCTAACATCCTGGGCGCTCTCCCTTGGGGATGAGGCCCCCTTAAAGCTGTCTTGGGATCG
Source organism: uncultured bacterium (assembly GCA_964655355.1). Classification (GTDB taxonomy): domain Bacteria; phylum Cyanobacteriota; class Cyanobacteriia; order CACIAM-69d; family CACIAM-69d; genus CALGDE01. Next base: position 2,492 of record CAZZMD010000067.1, on the reverse strand, counting down.
AACGCCGATACATTTCTCCCAGGTGGGAAATGACATCAATTAACGTGAGGCGATAGTCTAAGAGAACTTCCGGACTCCGCCCTTCTAATTTCAATTGTTTGGATAATTCGTCTATCAAAGCAATATGAATTTCGACAATCTTGGTGACTGATATATCGGCAAAAAATGCTTTGTCAACCAAGCTATCAATTTTTACGTTGGTTTCAGCGCTCTGGTCAAAGTAGTTGATGATAATGGCTCGATATTCATCCCTTAAGCTGTCCGCGAATTCTGCTTGCTCTTCCGGTGAGAGATATCGGAAAAAATTGCTCGGCTCGCGCTTGTAGTAGACGCCTAAGTAGCCGAGACGGGCCCGAAGCTTATCGGCTAGGCGATGCTGTTGGGCAATTAGGAGTTGATGATAGTCCGTTCCCCCGAGGACGGCGGTTGTCCCCTCCGATTGCTGGGGCGTGGGTTGGGCCCGTAGCTGTAGGAAATCGTTGATGGCTTTGTCTAGATATTCTTCCCAGGGGTGATTTTCTTCCGCTTTGAAGTCTGTCAGTTTGACTTCTGCCTGATGGTAGTAGCATTTGACGGAATCGCCCTCTATGCCTTCCATCGCTGGGGCGATCGCCGTCACGGGAGAGGTCTGAGGTTCAGGGCGCTCCGATGGATCCAACGAAGCGGGGGGGCAAAGGATCATGGCCGGCAGCAAGATCGCTCGCTGATACAGTTGTTCGACCAGTTCGGCAAAATGGTCCCCAGTTTGCAGGATGAGTCCGTCGATTTCATGTCGATGTTGCTCCACCCAACTGATAAATTCTGGAATGTTGTTAAGGGTGGTGAGGCGAATTTGGGAGGGGGCCAGTCCCTGCTGGAGCGATGCCGCATCAGCATCAGAGATCACGAATGCAGCTAGGGCGATGTTGGGGGGCAGCTCTGGGGAGGAAGACATGCAGACGTGGCGTGCGCGGTGAGGACCGACGACGTAGGTTAACTGAGGATGATTGAGGGTTGCTCATACCTTAATGCATGGGAGCAGGTCACCGGGGATCAGAATCGTTGAAGATTCATATTAGGCGTCCCTTTCTGACCCCCCTACGTCTACTGCTTCGGCTAATTTTGCAAGGATGGCCCTGGAACATGGGCCTGGAAAGATGAGGGCAATTTGCTAATCACCCTCTTACAATCTGACCTGCAAAACCTGGGCACTCTCCACTGCCACCAGACAGAGAAAACCAGCGTTTTGAGCCTGATTTGCATCTTAAATTTAAAACTGGGGCGGTAGGGATCGAACCTACGAATGGCGGAACCAAAATCCGCTGCCTTACCGCTTGGCCACGCCCCAACGCTCAAGGCTTACGTATACTAACAGGGGTTCCCCGGTGGTTGTCAACCGGGTGGGGATTTTTTTTTGGATGGGGGGCTGGGGACTATACAGGTCCGGGGGTTGACGGTTTTCTGAGGCGGTAAAAACGACGCGCGAAAGAAGCATAGAAGACGCACAAAAGCGGACGCGTTATAGGTTGGTGGAGATGGCGTTGACGGGGCAGGTGGGGATGCATTGCTCGCACATGATGCAGCGCGATCGCACGAATTCCAGCTGAAACGAGTCAGGGTTCAGTTGCAGGGCTTGGGTGGGACAGATGCCGGTGCATAGGCCGCAGTGGACGCAGCTGGTGTCGTCGATGGTGAGGGCGCGATCGCCCAAAGAAACTTGAATATCGCGAGATTCCATCCATTCCAGGGCAGCGTCGAGCTGGTCAATATCGCCGGAGAGTTCGACCACCAGTTTTCCCTCCTGGTTGGGGGCAACCTGGGCGCGAATAATATTGGCCGCCACGTTGAAATCCTTCACCAATCGGTAGGTGATGGGCATTTGAATGACAGTTTTCGGGAAGGTTAGGGTCACTCGTTTACGCATGGTGGGGTACCTGAGGGATCCGGTGGGGATGAAATATCGCTGAACGCTGAAGATTGAACGCTGAAGGCGGAGGCGGGGATGGGGGGAAACCGTATGGACCGGTGCTCTGCTTAGGTTTGACTATGCTTCTATACTCTATAAAGCCCCGGTAACTATAGGTTCAATTCTCCTTTTGGTCCCATGACCCACTCCCCCACGCCGCCATCTGATACCCCTTCCCCCCAATCATCCCCAACTCAGGGGGGGGGCAATCGCTTACGAAATGTGGTTGTGGCTCTGGTGGCGGTGGTGCTGGCGATCTCCCTGGGATTGGGGCTGCAGGGTCAGTCCAACGATATGTCCTTGGAAGCACTGGCGGAACAGGCGGTGCCGTTGGATATGGCGTTGGTGAGCGGTAAGCCAACCCTGGTGGAGTTTTATGCGGATTGGTGCACCAGTTGTCGGGCGATGGCGGGTGATATGGCTGAGCTGCGAGAGGTCTATGGGGACCAGATTAATTTCACAATGTTGAACGTGGACAATGACAAATGGTTGCCGGAAATCTTGAGTTATCGGGTGGATGGCATTCCCCATTTTGTGTATTTGAACG
>CAZZMD010000066.1:0-16760 GCA_964655355.1 uncultured bacterium | reverse complement strand
TTATGGCAAGAGTTAAGCGCGGTAATGTCGCCCGTAAGCGCCGCAAAAAGATTCTGAAGATGGCGAAAGGCTATCGCGGGTCCCATTCCAAGTTGTTCCGTACGGCGAATCAGCAGGTCATGAAGGCGCTGCGTAATGCCTATCGCGATCGCCGTCGTCGTAAGCGCGATTTCCGTCGGTTGTGGATTGCTCGGATCAACGCTGCGGCTCGTTTGAATGGCATGAGCTACAGCAAGTTGATTGGCGGTTTGAAAAAGGCTGAAATTGCCCTGAACCGCAAGATGTTGGCCCAATTGGCTGTGCTGGACCCCGAGACCTTTGCGAAGGTTGTTGAGGCGGCGAAGTAAGCCCGGTCAATTCGATTTATTTTCGATTAATTAATCAAAAAGAGAGGGGAGCATGATTTATCGGCTTCCCCCTCTTTTTTGTTGGTTTTGCTGGTTTTGTTGGCGCTAGATGAGGGCTGCTGTTGGTTCAGCGCTCCCCTGGGGCAAAAATGCGGCATGGGGGCTTTCGGGAATGGGGCTTAGGCGTCCTTCGGCGACCAGGGCTTGGTAGATCATCACGGCTGCCTCGGCGCGGGTTGTCGGTTTGTCTAGGGCTAGCTGCTCAGGATTTTCGGGGTTGACAATCACTTGTCTTTCTAAAGCGGCGGTGATCGCCCCCCGTTCTCCTAATGCGATCTCGGCGGAATCCTCAAAATCACTGAGTAATGCTGGAGTATCATCCGGCGTTTGCCACCTTAGACCTTGAGCCAGGCCGAGAATAATCTCGCGATGGGCGATCGCTTGGTTGGGTTGGAATTGGTTGTCTTCTAACGGCTCAATAAATCCTCCCTGATAAATTTGCTGGATCAGGCCATTGGCCCAGAATATTTCGGGAATGTCCGTAAATTGGATACCGGGGCGCTGGGGTTCAACCGTAAATGCTCGGGCGATCGCCTGGATGAATTGGAGGCGCGTCATGGGGCGATCGGGGGCAAATTCATGGGGGCGTAGCTCGGTGAGGATGTCCTCGATGACTAAGCATTCAATGGGGGCTTGTGCCCAGTGCCCCGCCACGTCCGAGAATATATTTTGTGAGGGGGGGGCTGATTCGATAATGTCCAGGGCGGGGGGATCCTGGCGCGGCGGGTTGAGGATGTCCACCGGGCGGACGATGCTGGGGTGGTCTAGGGGGGGTACTTCTCCCTGGCTGAGCAGGGCTTGGTACAGGATGGCGGCCAGTTCCCCCCGGGTGATGGGACGGCGGGAGTTGAGGCGATCGCGCTCGGGATGGTTGACGACGAGTAAGCGATCGCTGGCGGTGATGATTTTTTGGCGGGCGTAGGGGGGAATGTCTTGGACGTCTCCGTAGAGGGCGGTGATGTCTAGGTTGGTGGTGGCGTCGAGGTTGAGTCCGCTGACGAGGGCAACCCAGGTTTGGGCGCGGGTGAGACCGGCCTGGGGGCGGAACATATTGTTGGGAAAACCGCTTAAAAAGCCCATTTGTACGGCTTTCGTGATCACGGCCCTGCCCCAAAAATTCGTCGTAATATCGTTAAAGCTTTTGGGCGATCGCCGTAGGGGTAGGTCAAAGGCTTCGACCAGGGCGGCGGCAAATTCGGCACGGGTGAGTCCGGCATCGGGGCGGAAGGATCCGTCGGGATAACCCTGCAATGTACCCCGCGATCGCAGGGCTTGGATAAAGTCTGCGGCCCAATGGCCCGTGACATCATCAATGCCGATGGGGGTGGATCCGCCGCCGCCAGCGCCGGGATCCAGTTTGTCCGGCTGCATGGCCCGCTCAAAGGCATTAAACGTTTGGGCTTCTTGATAGCCGACGCCGTAGAGAATTGGCAATTGCCCCGTGGCGGCGAGGACTTGTTGGATTTCGCGGTTTTGGATGCTAAATAGCTGCCGGTTTTGGGTTAGGGCGATCGCCGCTGCAATGCCAACCCCTTGGCCGACGCCGCAGTTAAATTCCACGATGCGCCCGGCTGAGGCTCCGACGCCACTAAATCCAGAGGCGGGGCTGATCAGGGACAAATTCGGAACGCTGCGGGGGAGGCTGTGGCTGATGCCGTAGTTGAAGGACGGGACCACCGTGGAGAGGAATTTCAAACTGTTGTAGTTTTTGGCGATCGCTTTGGCGCCCAATCCTGGAATGCCACCCCGCACGTCGAATTTGTAGGAAAACGTCCCTAGCCCTTCCGCTCGGGGGACGCCGCCGGCTAACATTTGCGCCCCCGAGAGCGATCGCCGGGGGTGGGCCATGCCGCCGGTGTAACGAATATAAAGTTCTGGGGCGGCGTCGACGGAGGTTGCGCCCAGGGTGCTCATCCAGCGGCGTACCCAGTCCATTTCCTCGAGCATCCAAGCTTCGGGTAGACCATGGTTTTGGGCGATCGCCCCCGCTTCGGTGGCATTGACAAAGCAGAGGAGGGCGTTCCAGGAGAGCCGCCCCCCCGGTAGCCGGGCGATATTGGCGACATCGAAAATGGCACCGCTGGTTTCTAGGTGGAGCTGGGTGCCGCGCTGGGCGTGGTACAGGATCGACAGGGCATGGCAGCGGACATCAATAAAATCGCGCCCCACGGCCATTTTCCGGGGATTGCCTTGGCTGTCTGTCATGCCCTGCAGCCAGTGCTTCTGCAATCCCGTATTGACCTTGCCGTTGGGATCGGTTGCCGCTGTGCGTAGATAGCCCTGGGCTTGGGTGTCATTGGGATTTAGGAATCGGGCGATCGCCGCCAGTTCGATCTGCTGCAACCGCTCCACCGATAACCCTTGGGTTTCAAATACCAAGGTCACCGGTAACGCTGCATCGGGGAGTCCCAGGGTGGAAAATCCGGGCGAGACTTGTCCCCCGGCGGCCTGGACGAGCTGCCCATGCACCGTCGAATCAATAAACACTTGCCCTTCGTAGGTTTCCCCATTACGAAGCTGTAGCCCGGCGATCGCGCTCCCCTGCTTGAGCACTTGGGTGATTTCCACCTCGCTCAGTAAATCGGTGCCGGATTCCGCGGCCATGGCCCGCAGGGCGCGATCGGCTTTCCGCCAGTCCAGTCCAATATCCAAGACCCCGGAGCGCTCTAGAAATTCCTCATACAGCGTGGCGGGGGCACCAAAGGTTTTGAGACCAAATCGCTTCCGTAGGTTGATGTTGACATGGCTGCGGTCCAGGTAGGATAGCCGACCTCGCACCAGATGCCCTCCCAATCCCTGACTGAGGGGGGACGAGCTCATGATGAGCGATCGCGGGGTGCGTCCCATGCGCCGGCGGAATTCCCGCACCGTGGCCACCACTGCCAACACCCCCGGCACCTCATCGCCAAACCCGATGATGTCGTAGGGGCGTACCGTACTGCCCAGGGGGGTGCTCAGGGGGGATCCAGTCATCGGGTCAGCTCGCCGTTTTTGCAGGATTGATGGGCCACAGTTTATGGACCATGTTGATGGGCCACCGTCGCTGTCTTTACCTATGCTGATTCACCCCTTCCGGTGCGTCAACTGGGGGCGATCGCCATCCTATCCATCGTATTTCCACCGTATTTCAAATCTGCCGCATCCCATGTCCCTAGACCGGCAAAATCCCTTGGGGACGGACTGTGTATAGGGTGCGCCGCTGGAGCCCTTCGTCATGACAGATTTCATTGGCGGCCAATAAACCACTGCTGACGGCCCGTTCCATCAGGCCGCAAGGGAACGGCATTTTGACCCAATCCCCTGCAAAAAACAGGTTGGGGGCTCCGGAACGGGAGCTGGGGCGATCGCGGTAGCTGTTGGGGGGATAACCCGAAAAGTTTTTCTGGTTCACCAACTGCTGATGCAATATCTGGGCGTCCTGCAATTCCGGCACCAGATCGTAAAGCTCCTCCTTAAAGGTCTCTAGCAATGCGGTCTGGGTCGGGAATTCTTTCTCTTTGTAGCAGTAGGCATGGAGTTCGACGACGCTGCCGCCAGTTTTTTCATGCCATATTTTGTAGTCGTCTTGGATTTTGTGATAGCGCGTAATGCTGTCCGTCAGACGGTAGCCGGAGAGGGACGTAAATTCGCTCTGGGACCAGGGGAAGTCCCGATCAAACCAGAAGCGGGCGACGGCAAAGGGATCGGCGATGGGCAGCTTGGCAATGCGATCGCCGACATCGGGGGCCATGTCCCCGTCGGCCAGGTCAAAGAGATGTTGCACCCCGCGTACGTCGGCGGCGAAGACGAAATAATCTGCGTCGAGTCGGGTGAGCTGGCTGTCATTGGTGTCGCCGTTGAGGGCGATGAGTTGGGCGCGATCGCCGTCTCGCTTCAGGATTTTGTATTGGGGCAGGGCCCGTTTGGCGGGGCCGCCCATCACCTGACCGTCAGCATCGTAGACCGCCCCGTGGCAGGGGCAAACCCATCCGGCGCTGGTGTCATTGGCGTCCGAGCAGCCGACGGTGCAACCTTGGTGGGTGCAGGTGAGGGATAGGGCGCGATCGCCCTCAATTTCTGCGGCGTAGACCGCATCGCCGGCGCCGAAATAATCCCAGGTGCTGTCGCTCTCCAGCACGGTGCTGCGGTCCACCCAAAACGGTGCGGCGGAGATGGATCCGGCGGGACGATATTCCACTGCTGCAATTTCGCCGTCTTGCCAGTCCACCCGTTCCACTTGGGTTTCCGTCAGCACTTGACCGCCGTTGGCTTCGATGCGATCGCGGATGGGATCCACCAACGTCCGTCCCATGTCCTGGCGGGTGCCGTTAAACGCCAATCCCTCGGGGTTGCCGAAGAAGTAGAAGTGGAAAAATTGCATTAGCTCCCCGGCGCTCAGAATATCGGGGGAGTTAAGGGTGGATTTACCGAAGGGTAAGAAGTACAGGTCGTAGAGCCCCTGGGGAAAGCCCCCTTCGCCCCATTCCTCAACGGAGAGATGGTCTAGGGCGTCGTAGCTTCGTTGGGGATCGAAGCTGGTGATCGCATGGAAGACTTCCCAGTGGAAGGGTTTTGTGAAGTTAATGCCCCACCGCAGTCGATTGGGGGAGGAGACGGCTAAATCCACCACGTTCCAAGGGAAGGAGGAGCGGCTGGGATAGAACACTTCCGGGCGGTAGGGTTTGCCCTGGTAGACCACGGAGTAGCGATCCAGGGGAAGAAAATCCTTGCGGATTTTGAGTTCTTCGGTCAGTTTCCACAGGTTGTAGTACTGGGGAAAGAAGCCGTGGAAACCGTGCTCCATATGCAGGGATTCGCCGCCGACTTCGATGGGCCAACTGGCAATCTTGCCCCCAAGCTGAGGGGATTTTTCAATGAGGGTGACTTTAAATCCTCGCTCGCTGAGTTCGTAGGCGTTGGCGAGCCCGGCTAAACCGCCGCCGACGACCACCACCCGTTTCTTTTGTTGGGCGTGGTAGGGCAGGTCTAGGTTATCGGGCTGGTAGGTGTGGGGTTGGGGTTTGCTGAAGCGGCTGTAGGTGATGGCTCCGCCGACGGCACTCGCCCCCATAAGTTTCAGGACGGCCCGCCGGGAGAACATGGCTGCGGCAGAGTCTTCGGTGTCTTCGGTGGGGTCCGGGGCGGTCTCGGTGTTTTGCTTCGCGATGGGGTTTTGCTTCGCTATGGGCTGCTCTGACGGTTCTTGAGGATCGGGGGTAAGTTTCTCTGAAGACTCCGGTTGCGGGCTCATAGGGCAGGGATGGGGGGATACGGTAACGCCTTGGGGACAGGAGGCAGATGTTTCGCCAATGGTAGCGTCACCTATCGGAGCCCTGTCGAGGATTGCAACACTCTTGAAACTATCCCAATTGCAGGCGATCGCCTTGACTTTACCGTATTGAATTTATTGTCGGTTGGGAATTTATCCCCTGTCTCCGGCGATCGCTCGAATTGTCGGGCATAATAGCTGAGGACTAGGGCTAAGGAAACCTTTTTCATCATTTGCCAGTCAATAGCGTCATGGCAAACCGCCCGTTACAGCCATCCCAACGTAAACGCAGCCTGGCAGTCACGTGCCGGACAAGGAGGAGAGACCGCAACTATGGAAGAGAATTTGGTGCCATTATCCGGATCGGCAACTGTTTCGATGCTGATCAACGGTCAACTCTTAGAAGTGGTGGTTGATGGGAATAGTGCTCCCATTTCTGCGGGTAACTTCGTGGATCTGGTGGAGCGTAATTTTTACGACGGCATCAGTTTCCACCGGGTGGAGACCAATCCGAGTTTCTCGCTGGCGCAGGCGGGGGATCCCAACAGTCGCGACCCGAATTTCCCCGTTGAGCAGTTGGGAACCAGTGGTTTCGTGGATCCTGCAACGGGGCAAGAACGGACGATTCCCCTGGAAATTCTGCCCGTGCTGGGGACGCAGCCGATTATCAATCAAACTTTTGCGGAACTGGGTTTGGCCGGTACGCCGGTGCTGTCGAATACTCGGGGATCAATCGGCTGGGCCCGTACCCTGCAGGCGAATGATACGGCATCGTCTCAGTTTTATATCAATACGACCGACAACACGAGCCTCGATGGCAGCTTCGCTGTGTTCGGTGAGGTGACCAGTGGGCTGGCGCTGGTGGATGCTCTACAGCAGGGCGATCGCATTCAACTGGCCCGGGTGACGGGCGGCACGATTGATGGTCGGACCTCTTCCCTGACCACCGATTCGGGCAGCCTCAATGCCATCCTCAATATTCGCAATCGGGCGGATATTCCCGTCATCGGTGGCTTTACCAGCGGTACCACCGACGCCGATACGATGACCCTGACGTCGGAGCAGATGACGGGCTTCCGCAACGGATTCGATGGGGGCGAGGGCAACGATAGCATCACCGGTACCAGCAGCGACGACGTCATCCTGGGGGGCTCCGGGAATGACACCCTGAATGGTGGTGATGGCAATGACTACGTGCGGGGGATCACCGGCGACGATGTGATCGATGGTGGCGCTGGGGTTGATGCGGTCAACGGTAACGAAGGGAATGACACCGTTTCCGGTGGGGCTGGCAATGACTACGTGCGGGGGGGACAGGGCAATGACGCCCTCTTCGGTAACGACGGCATCGACATCCTGACCGGCGACCTGGGGACCGACCAACTGACCGGTGGTGCGGGCGCTGATATCTTCGTCCTGCGGGCGGATGATACCTTCACCGACGCCGCTGCCGCCGACATGATCCTGGACTTCAGCACCACCGATGGCGATCGCATTGGCTTGGCTGGGATTTCGGCCGCCACCGAAATTTCCGTTACCGCCAGCGGAGCCAACGCCCTGATCCAAACCACCGCTGGAGCCACCTTAGGCGTCGTCAACAACGCAAGCGTAGCCGACGTTCAAAGCGCCCTAATCTTCACCGGCAGTAGCGACACCGCCCTGCGCGTCTAACCAACCCAGCAATTGGGATTTTCAATACTGGGATTTCAAAGGGACGCTGTCCCTTTTATGGGGGTTCGGGGGCAACGCCCCTGAGCCCATTTTTGTGCCGCGCACCCACCTTAAAACCTGCTACCCTAAAATCGTACAGAAAACAAAAAAATAACCCTTCCCAGTCCCATGCCCCGTAAAACCAGCAACCAGAGCCCCAAATCCACCACCACAAAAACTACCGGCGATCGCCCCCCCTTACCCGACGACTGGCAATACGAAACCGCCAGCACCGAAATCGAGGCCATCATTGACCAACTGGAACAGGACGATCTCACCCTAGATAACGCCTTCAGCGCCTTCTCAACCGCCGTTCAGCGCCTCCAAGAATGCGATCAATTCCTCAGCGATCGCCAAGCCCAAGCGGAAATCCTGATTGAAACCCTCACGGACGACTAGCATGCCGTGCCATCAACACAACACCGCCGGCGGTAAATCCCCGCCCACCATGGGTTCTGCCTCTAAAAAATTCTCCGGGGCCATCAGGCGATCGCGAAAGGACTGAGCGACGACCGATAACTGCTTGGCTTTGAGATGGGCCACATACCACTGACAGCGAATGGGGAATTGCGTTACCGGCAAGCGCATCAAATCCGGATTCGTGATCCCCGCCGTTAAACAATGGCGCGACAGTACCGCCATGCCCAAGCCACTCGCCACCGCCTGGGCGATCGCCTCATTGGTACTGAGTTCTAACCGCACCTGCACCGGCAACCGATGGTGGGCAAAATGCTGCTCCACCGCCCGCCGTGTCCCCGACCCCGGCTCCCGCATCACAAAATCCTGATTGGCTAGGGCGCGAATGGGAATTTTCTCCTGACCCCCAGATCGCCGTGCCTCCAGTGCTAATGGGTGCGATCGCCCCGCCACCACCACCAGGGAATTATCCACAAAGGGCTCAAACTCTAAATCAATCTCCTTCGGCACATGGCTCAGCACATACAAATCATCGCAATTTCGAGCCATGCGATCGGTCAACTGGGCATGGTTTAACACCTGGAGCGACACATCCACATCGGGATACTCCCGACAAAAATCCCCTAGTAACCGTGGCACCACATACTGGGCCGTCGTCACCACCGCCAAATTTAACCGTCCCCGCCGCTGGCCCTGCAAGTCCGCCACCGCCATCTCCATGCGGTCTAGGCTGTCGAACATCTCCTGGCAGGACGAGAGCAACACCTCCCCCGCTTCCGTCAAAAACAACCGCCGCCCTACCTTCTCAAACAGCGGTAACCCAATTCCCTGGCTGAGTTGTTTAATTTGACCCGATACCGTTGGCTGGGCGATCGACAAAGCCTTCGCCGCACGGGTAAAACTCCCCTGACGGGCAACTTCCCGAAAAAGCTCGAGCTGATGGAGGGTAGGACGCATATCATTCGACCCAGTTTCGATGAGTTTTATTTAACCGCTGCCATTACCCCAAAAAGTTTGTGTCGCAGGATGCAACTCTGGGGCTACATTATTGATAGCAAATAACCTATGATTTTCGAAAAAAACATCGCATAGACCCAATACTCCTTAGACAAGATGCTCAGAGCCTCACAAGTCTTCAATAGACTTCATTTCAACAATTTGAAGGGTGATCTCTTCGGCGGCGTTACGGCGGCGATTATTTCATTGCCGATGGCCCTCGCCTTTGGGGTTGCTACCGATCTCGGTCCCATCGCCGGCTTGTATGGTGCGGTCTGCGTTGGGTTTATGGCTGCCCTCTTCGGCGGAACCCCGACGCTGATTTCAGAGCCCACCGGTCCGATGACGGTGCTCATGACGGCCGTCGTTATGAACTTTGCGAATACTTACCCCGGTGACGACGGCCGACCGATCGTTTTGGCGTTGTCCTTCACGGTGGTTATGCTGGCCGGCCTGTTTCAAATTGGCTTCGGCCTATTGAAGCTGGGGCGTTACGTGACGATGATGCCCTACAGCGTCATTTCAGGCTTTATGTCCGGCATCGGTCTGATTCTATTGGTGTTGCAGTTGCCGCCCTTGTTGGGGCAGGAGTCTGTCAAAGGGGGCGTGCTGGCGAATTTCCAGGCGATTCCAACGTTTATCACCAATGCCAGTCTGCCGGAGTTGGCCCTTGGGGCTGGCACGATCGCCCTGTTGGTGTTTACGCCGAATGCCTGGCGTCGTTGGTGTCCCCCTCAGTTGCTGGCGCTGGTGGCTGGAACGGTGATTTCCCTCCTCGTTTTTGGGGATACGGATATGCGCCGGATTGGTGAAATTCCCATTGGGTTACCGGAACTGTATTTCCCTACGTTTGAAGCGGATCAGATTCAGGTGATGGTGGTGGATGGTGCCATTTTGGGGATGTTGGGTTGTATTGATGCCCTGTTGACCTCGACGGTGGCTGATAGTTTGACCCGTACGGAGCACAACTCCGATAAGGAGCTGATTGGTCAGGGTTTGGGTAATTTGGTGTCTGGTTTTTGCGGTGGTTTGCCCGGTGCGGGTGCCACCATGGGAACGGTTGTCAATATCCAATCGGGTGGTCGGACGGCGGTGTCGGGGATTTCTCGATCGTTGCTGCTGTTGGTTGTTGTGTTGTGGGTGGGTCCCCTGCTTCAAAGTGTGCCGTTGGCGGTGCTGGCGGGGATTGCCATGAAGGTGGGTTTTGATATTGTTGACTGGAGCTTCCTGAAGCGGATCCATAAGGTCTCCAGGACTGGGGCGATGATCACTTATGCGGTGACCGGTCTGACGGTGTTTGTGGATTTGATTGTGGCTGTTGGCGTTGGCGTTTTTGTGGCGAATATCCTGACCATTAGTCGTTTGACGGAGTTGCGTTCTAAGAGCGTGCGTACCATCCAGGCGATTACGGATATGGATGATGCGGTGACCTTTAATGAGGCGGAGAAGGCGTTGATCGCCCAAACGGAGGGACATATTTTATTGTTTCACCTGAGTGGTCCGATGATTTTTGGGGTGGCGAAGGCGATCGCCCGGGAGCATAACGAGATTGAGCGTTATGAGGTTCTAATGTTGGACCTGAGCGATGTGCCCTGGTTGGGGGTTTCTTCTGCGATGACGTTGGAGTCTGCGATTGAGGAGGCTACGGAGCTGAACCGTCGGGTTTATCTCGTTGGGGCAGCGGTGCCGGTGGAGAAGCGTCTGAAGAACCTCAAGGTGGGCAAGTTGGTGCCCTCGGAATGTTGGCTTGATAATCGTCAGCATGCTTTGGAAGCGGCGAATGCGTGGCTCCATGAAAATGTTGCGATCGCCCCTGCGGCAGGCGATGTCCAAAGTTCCGAAGATGCTTCTGGGGATGCTTCCGAGGATGCTTCTTTGGCTACGGCTTAGGACCGGTTTCTATTCCTAATTCACGTCCTTAGATGGCTAAGGTCTGCGCAAAAATCCCGTATTTCTCCAGCAAGCTGGTTGAGAAATGCGGGATTTTTTTGCCTGTTCTAGGTGCTTTTGGGGGCGATCGCCGAGGGGGCAGAATGGGGAGTTGTGTATTAATTACTTTGTGGTGTCTGTTCTATGGGTGCTTCCCCCCTTGTTGATTGTCAGTGGCTGTATGGACAGTTGCAGGATCCTGGTCTGGTGGTGGTGGATACCCGGTTTGCTTTGGCGGATCCTCAGCTAGGGCGGCGGCAGTACGAGGCGGGGCATATTCCGGGGGCGGTGTATTTGGATTTGGATCGGGATTTGTCGGGGCCGGTGCGGGAGCATGGGGGGCGTCATCCGTTGCCGGATTGGACTGCGTTTGCGGAACGGCTGGGGGAAGTAGGAATCGGCACCGGTATTGGTTCAGAACCACCGACTCAGGTGGTGATTTATGATGATTCGCGCTTTGCCTTTGCTGCTCGCCTCTGGTGGATGTTGCGGTTTTTGGGGCACGATCGCGTGGCGATTTTGGATGGGGGAATTCGGGCTTGGGAGGGGGCGGGTTTTCCCCTGGAGACGGAGGTTGTGGTGAAGGAGCCTAGGTCGTTTGTGCCGGTGCCCCAGGTGGATTGGATTGTGGATGTGGAGGGGGTGAAGCGGCGACAGGGGCGATCGGGGATGTTGTCGGGGATGCCGTCGGGGACGCTGTTGATTGATTCGCGATCGCCGGAGCGGTATCGGGGGGAGGTGGAACCGATTGATCCCATTGCGGGCAGCATTCCGGGGGCGGTGAATGCGTTTTGGCAACGGGTGACGACGGAGGATGGGTTTTTGATGGCGCAGGAAGAATTGGCAGAGCGATGGAGCCCTCTCAAAGGCACAGACGAAGCTGTGTTTTACTGCGGCTCTGGGGTGACCGCCTGCGTTAATTTATTTGCGTTGGCGACCCTGGGGTATCCCATGCCAAAGCTGTACCCCGGCGGTTGGAGCGATTGGTGTTCCTATTTGGATTTACCGAGTGCCGAGGAGGAGCCCTAAACGAGCAGCCCTTAGAAATAGTCGTAAACCGGGGCGCGGGGATCGGGGGCGATCGCTAACCATAGGGGGAATTGCAGGAGGGATAGGCTGACCATGCCTTCGGATTCGTCGATGATGATGAAGGGGAGGTCGCCACTGCGGCGGGTGCGATCGGCTTTTTGAGCCAGGGCGTCGGCGGAATCAAACAAGGTTACGCCGCGCTCGGGGCCGAAGTCTCCCCGGGAGATGCCGAGGCAGTCTTGTAGCCCCCGTCGCCATTCGCCGAGGCGTTCGGGGCTATCAATCAGGACTAATACCCGCAGGCGATCGCCATAGAGGGCCCGAAGCACCGAAATCGTGGCGGAGACGACCAAAATATTTTGCAAGCGACTGCCTAGGGATTGGATGGCGCCTCGTCCGCCCTGCTCGGCAAACCAGTTCATCACCCGATCCTGCTGGATTCTTTCGAAGGTACGCCGCAGTCGCCATGGGGGACCGTAATAATCGGGGCGCATTTGGTAGCGATCCAAGATTTTCTCCACGCGCTGGAGATCGTCCTCAAATCGTCCTCGGGCAAATTGAGGATTGACGGGTCCTTGGCTTTCCTGACGCGTGGGGGCAGCAGGCTGGGGGGCGGGTGCAGGGGCGGGTTTGACCAGTTCCAAGTCTTCGGCGGCGGCGGTCAGGTCCTGAAGGCTGCCCACCAAATAATTTTTAAAGCCTTCGACGCGGGACACAATACTTTGCGAGGCGCCGGCGAAGGTTTGTCGCATTTCATTGCGTAGCCCTTCCCGTCGCATTTCGAGCTTGTCGATGCTGGCCCGCAGTCGCGATCGCCGTTCTTTGAGTTCTGCGGTCCCCGATTGCACCAATTCAACCATGGAGCCTTGGATCTCATTGAGTTCCTGCTGCAGGCGATCGCGCTCCTGTTGCAAGCGCTGAATGTCCAGGGCCATCAATTCTTCCAGGGATTCCGGTAGAGGCGCAGGGGCGGGCGCTGCGGGAGGTTCGCTGGCGGCTTCGGGGGCGATCGCTGTGGCTTCTCCGGTTGCTTCACCCTCCGTTGACTCTGGGGACGCTTCCGAAATTTCGCTCGTTACGGTCGCTTCTGGGGCGGGTGCTATGGGCTCCACCGCTGGTTGGGCGTCGGGTTGAGGGTCAGGGCTATCCTGAGGGGGGGCGGCGTCACCGGTGGTCGGAGATTCCCAAACATCCTGAGGGGTACCGGTGCCCGCATTGATATCTGCGGGTATACCATTCCCTATTTCAGTGTTGGGAGACTCAGAATTCATGGGATGACTCGTTCCTTTGACGTTCCTTTGACAGCGGCGCGGAATAACGGCGGTACGGGGGGCGATCGCCCTGATCCCGCCGGATTCCAAATTTCAACCTAATCCCAAGAGCGGCGGGTTGGCAACTGGCGCGCTTCTAAACAGTTTCGCAGCATCACCGGATCGAACAAAATGGGCAAAAAGTGAATGCTCTTCACTTCCCGGAAGAAGAACAGAATGGGGGTGTAGCCCCAGAAAATATCCCAGTTCTCCCAATCTTTGTAGGGGAAGGCGCGGATGAGGGTGTCGTTCCGATAGATATCCAGTGCCGTGGGGGTGAAAATCAGGCGCAGGGTTGCGGCTTGCACCATCAAAAAGGTGGCGAATAGGGCCACAATCAATCCCACCCATAGTTTCCAGCCCAGCAGCAGCAGGGCGATCGCCGCTAATCCGGTCGGTAAGACAAAATTCGGCTCCAGTTCTACCGTGTCCGTGCTTACCGTGTCAGTGTCGACCGTGTCAGTGTCGACCGTGTCAGTGTCGACCGTACTGGGGGAATTGACCGCCGGATCAATGCCATCCCCTTCGACAGGGGTCGGGGGAGATGGGGTGGGCGTATCCGCTGATTTGGAGGCGGTCATGGGGCAAACACCGGAACTCGAAGGGGATGGAATAGACCATCAGAATAGCGCACCGGAATAGCGCACCGGAATTACTGGCGCGATCGCTTCCGCCAGGATCTCGCCTGGTAATTCCTGCCCTGTTCCTGCTTTGCTGTCCTATTTATTCCCCGATTTACTCCCCTAAACAGGCTTGATAGAGCACTTCATAGGCCAGAGCTGAGCGCTCCCAACTGAAGTCCTGGGCCATGGCACGGGTTTGCATGGCGGCCCAATCCCGTTTGTGTTGGAAGCCTTCCCAGGCGCGAATCAGGGCGCAGAACATGTCCATGGGCTCGTAGCGATCGAAGCAGTAGCCGGTGCCCTCATCCGTTTCGGGCACGCTGTGCTGCACCGTATCCACCAGTCCACCGGTGCGACGGACGATGGGGATACTGCCGTAGCGCATGGCCAATAGCTGGCTAATGCCGCAGGGTTCAAAGCGGGATGGCATTAAAAAGGCGTCGGTGCCCCCATAAATCCGCCGAGCCAACGGGTCGCTATGGAGCAAATACACGGCAATTCGTCCCGGATGGCGCGATGCTAATTCCCACATTTGGGTTTCGTAGTAGCGATCGCCCGTTCCCAGCAAAATAAACTGGGCGTCGGTATAGGCGACAAACTGATCCAGCATCTGGATGATCAGGTCAATGCCCTTTTGCTCCACCAATCGACTCACCAAGCCCACCAAAAATGCCTTTTTGTTGACCTCTAAGCCCACCTCTTCCTGGAGGGCGACTTTGTTGGCGACTCGTTTTTCAAGGGTGTCTGCTGAGAAATTTTCGATCAGGTGGCGATCGCTAACGGGGTCATAGGACTCCATATCGATGCCGTTCAATATCCCCGATAGCTTGCCCCCAATGAAGGACAACAGCCCCTCCATCTCTTCCCCATAGGCCGCCGTCTTAATTTGCTCGGCATAGGTGGGGGAGACCGTATTGACTCGGTCTGCGAACTGTACCGCCGCCGCCATGGTGTTATGCCCCTGCATATACCACGGGCACCAGGTCATCTGTTCCAGGAGCGATCGCCAGGGGCCCTGATAGGCCAAATTATGGATGGTAAACAGGGTCGAAATATCCGGCGACTGGTGCATCCACACGGGCACCATCCCCGTATGCCAATCGTGGCAATGAATAATATCGGGTTTCCAATAGTTCCAGGCAAACTCTGCGGCGCCGTTAGAAAATAGGGTGAAACGCCATGCTTCGTCCTCGCCCCCATAGACCTGTCGCCCGGAAAATGCGAGGTGCCCAAATAAATACAACGGCACGTCAGAATCGGGCAGCGTTGTTTCGTAGACCAGAAATTCTTGGAACATGGCGCTGCCCGTCCAGATCGGTTTCTCCGGCATGGCGTCCATCTTGTCCGGCAAAAATCCGTAGTAGGGCAAAAAGACCCGCACATCGTGCCCCATTTTTCGTAGGGCCTTGGGCAATGACCCCACCACATCTCCCATTCCGCCGACCTTGGCTAAAGGGGCAGCTTCAGCAGCAACAAACAGAATTTTCATAGGAGGCGACTGGGAGATAACACTGGGGCAGGGGAGGGAGCCGGACGGCGATCGGGGGAAAGGCGACTCTGAAAACCGATGGGACGGAGGACTTTAAGGTTTTCTAAAGAATTTGCCTCGCCGTTAGCCTACTACGGATTTTTACCGTCTCACCGCATAATTCCTGCTCAATTCCATAATTTTGAAAGGCGTGGGGCGTTTCCTCCAGGGTTTGCGATCGCCGGAAGTGATGTGGTTGCTCTTTTTCTTTGTAATTTTTTGCTGATGGGGCACGGGGGGTAGTTTTAGGCGCTATAGTCCTGATCCTGACCCGTTAATTGTTTAAGCTTTCGTTTCTGAGTCCTCAGCTTCTGATACTCCCATGGGTTCTTTCTTCCAATTTGAGCGCGATTTTGTTGAATCTTTGCGATGCATTCCGATGCAGGTGCGCTACAACCTGGATCGCTGTGGCATCAAATTAAAACTCCACCATTGGCATCATTTGACGGATGAGGAGCGGCGGTTTTTGGTGGCGTTGCCCTGCGCTTCCAAGAGCGATCGCGATAATTATCGCCAGACCTTGCAGGCGATGGTGCAGTTGCGGTCTAAGGAGCGGGTGAAGGATTTGCCGGTGGAGGAGATTTGGCCGTGGCAGCGGGAGAGTCCGCCCCCGGAAACGGTGGCAAAAGCTCAGCAGGAACAGGTGGCGTTATCCCCAGCCCAGTGGCAGAGCCTGTCCGACATTCAACGTTTTGTGCTGGTTAAATTAAGCCGCCCCAGCCATGAAAATCGGAATTTTGTCCCTGCGTTGCAGGAATTTGGCCTTATGGTGCCTCAGGAATAATCGCAGCGGTGGATTTTAGGGGTAACTCCCCGGGCGGATCTCGGCGATCGCGAAGGCTAAGATGAGATCGCAAGGCGAGGGTCAAGATGTAGCCTATTCAGTGGGGCAGACCTCAGTGGGGCGTAGTGGGGCGATCGCGTGTTTCTCAGTCAACCACTCCCCAGTCAGCCGCTTCCCAGTCAGCCGCTTCCCAGTCAGTCACTTCCGAATCAAAGGAACAGCTCTAATGCAATACAAAAGCGATGCCCAGAAAGAGTGCTTTGAAAAGATTTTGCCCTGGTTGAAGGGGCTGCCGAATCAGGTGATTTGGGACCGGGAGGCGGAAAATCCAACGGTTTATATCACTGAGGGCTCTGCCTGTGTGCTGGTGGAGGTGTTGCCCTGGGAAGATAATGCGGCGATCGATACCCGCTCCTATGTGGTGACCCATATCAATCTCCAGGCGTCTCTCCTGGAATTTTTGCTGCGGGAGAATGATCGTTTGTTATTTGGCGCATTTGGCATTGACTCTGACGGCGATATTTTCCTTGGGCACACCATCGTGGGTTCCGAGTGTGACAAGGATGAGTTGGAAACCTCGGTGCGATCGATTTTGGCCCTCGCGGATGACTATGACGATGTGATTGTTGATCGGTGGGGGGGACAGCGGGCGGTGGACCGTACGCCGAATCGCAGCGAGGCGTCTAGCGCTAATTAGACATTTAGACGTACTGCTGTTCCGGGCTGAGGGGGCTTACCCGGGGGGGGGATTATTGGGGCGATCGCCTGTCCACCCCCTT
>CAZZMD010000065.1:0-18361 GCA_964655355.1 uncultured bacterium | reverse complement strand
CCCTAGCACCGTCCCCTCAGCAAAACCTCCCCGACGCCAACGAAGACACGGTGATGGTCCTGCAAACTCAGATTGATGACCTTTCCCCCCAGGCGATCGCCTACGCTCAACAACTTCTATTTGATGCCGGAGCATTGGACGTTTTTAGTCAGGCGATCGCGATGAAAAAATCCCGCCTAGGCACCTTATTAACCGTCATTTGCCCTCCCGCCCTAACCGAAATTTGCGAGGATATTTTATTTCGAGAAACGACGACCCTCGGCATTCGACGCCAACGCCAACAGCGCCAGATTCTTGCCCGCAAACAAATACCCGTGGACACCCCCTACGGCCCCATTCGCGTCAAAGTTGCCGGCAAAATTGTAGGTAAAACCAACTCAAAAGACGACCCAAACAAAAAATTCCAGGTGATGAATATTCACCCGGAATATGACGATGTGGCCGCCTGCGCCGCAGCGAGTCAGACCCCATGGCTAGAGGTGCATCAGGGGGCGATCGCCCAGTGGAAAGCCGAGCAATCTCCCCCCAGCGTAAATTCGGAACGCCCCTAGAGAATCGGACAGATGGGAGACGGCACTGATCGCAAGGTTGGTCGTCGGTGGCCCACATTGGTCACTTCGCAGAACATAAAGCTATAGGGACGGAAAATCACCGTTTCATTGCTCCCCATCGCAATGTCCTGATCATGGTGAACCTTATGGAGTTTCATGCCATCAGGAATCGGCCAGTGAATCAGTGCCCCACTCAAATTAAAGGCGCACAGCATATATTCGTCATAGCTTTCTCGGGTGAAGATCAATAAGCGGCGATCGCCCTCCAAAATTTCTAATGATCCTGCCCGTAACGCCGGCTGATCCTGACGCCATTTCACAAATTCTCGGAAGAAATTCAATGTGGAATTCGGATCCGCATCCTGTTGATCAATGGTCAACTTCTTAAAGTTGGGATCCGTAATCAACCACGGTTTTTCCGCCGTCGTGAAACCATAGTGATTTTCCTCCTTCTTCCAAGGCATTGGGGTTCGACACCCATCCCGCCCGGCAAAATATTTCGCGAAATACAATCCAAAGGGATCGCGAATTTCCTCCTTGGGAATCTCCGTTTCTGATAACCCCAACTCCTCCCCTTGATAGAGGGAAACCATCCCCGGCAGACTGACCAGCAACGCCGACAACAGCCGACAGAACTTATCCGCCAGTTCCGGTTCTTTGGGACCCCAACGGGTCCGGGTCCGGGGGAAATCATGGGTGCAAGCGGTCCAACAAATGGGCTCCCCTTCCAAATGCAACGCCAAATCTTCGAGGGCGTCCTCCACCAACTGCGCCGTCAGGGGACGCTCCACCAACAACGACCCGTTATAGGCCGTATGCAAGCGTCGACAGCCCCGCACATACTCCGCCGCCATTTCCCCCGGATCATCCGCCGCCACAATTTCCCCCAGGGCGATCGTGCCGGGATACTGATCCAAAACCTGGCGAATCTTCTTGATGGAGTACAGGTTATCCACCTGACTCATGTTGTTTAAATTGATGTACTTCGAATAGGGATTCAAAATTGAAACCCCATCCTGAATTGCCATCTTTTTCGTCCGTCGCGGATTGTCCGCCAAGCCCTGATTGTGCATGTAATAGTTACACGCATCGAGCCGGAACCCATCAATGCCCTTATCTAACCAAAACTGGGCGACTTTCAAAAGGGCATCCACCACCTCTTCATTGTGCCAATTTAAATCAGGCTGACATTCCAAAAAGTTGTGGAGATAATACTGCTGTCGTTGGTTGCACCAAGTCCATGCGGATCCACCAAAAATGGATAGCCAATTATTCGGCGGACGCCCTTCCACCGAATCGGCCCACACATACCAGTCCGCTTTGGGATTGTCATAGCTGGATCGACTTTCCCGGAACCAGGGATGAATATCAGCGGTATGACTCCAAACCTGATCGATGATGACCTTCAAATCGCGATCGTGGGCCGCATCAATCAACGCATCGAAATCATCCATGGTCCCAAACCGGGAATCCACGCCACAGTAATCCGAAACGTCATACCCAAAATCCTTCATGGGCGAGGGGAAAAAAGGGGTAATCCAAATGGCATCTACCCCTAGACTTGTCACATAATCTAACTTTTGAATGATGCCCTGCAGGTCACCAATTCCATCCCCGTTGCTATCGTAAAAACTACGGACATAGATTTCATAAATAATGCAACCATGCCACCAAGGGTTTGCAGCAGCGGCTTTGGAAGCCATGGCGATCGCTCCTTAAAATCGTCAACGTTGAATCTGGGGAGCTGACAACATTGACAAACTTTAGAAAATTCTTATAATCCGCGGCCAGTTCGCGACAATGCTGCCAGTTTTAAGCTCCCCTCCAGTCTATCGGTACCCATTAACCGTATTCTAAGGGCCGATGAATCTATACAAGCTGTAACACAAAAAAAGTACTGACTCTGTTAATCATTACACCATTTTAACGGAGCGATTTGCTTGATTTTGTTTTGTGATTTTTTAAGGTTTTGGTAATCAAAACTCCCCCAGGCATGATGACAATTTTGCCGAATTCTGCTGTCCAGTTGCGATCGCGCTCCATAGGGCATTCCACAGAGTCATTTCTGACAAGGCGGGAAACCCGATTGAATTGCCATGGGCGAAAAACTAAGCCCCCGTGGTTTCATAAATAGGGATTTTACTGTCCTTCTCCCAGGCTCAAATAGACCTGAGAAATACCACTCAAGGCAGTTGATTTATCCCCTGATTCATCGTCCATTTCATCAACACCAATTCCATTAACGCTTTGTCGTGGAGCGCCCCATGAAGCTAATTTTCATCATCGACCCGATTGACCGCCTGGATCCCACCCATGACAGCAGTGTGGCCCTGATGGAAGCGGCGCAAATGATGGGCCATGAGCCCTGGATTACGGGGGCGGCGCAGTTGGCGGTGATTGATGGCCAAGCCTGGGCGATGGTGACACCGGTGACGCTAGAGCCGGTCACCCTGGGGGATAACCGTTGGGTGGCGACGGAGCAATGGTTCCAGTTGGGGGAGCCCCAGCTTCTGCCCCTGGCGGAATTTGATGCGGTGTGGCTACGGACTGACCCCCCGGTGGATACGGCTTATCTGTATGCCACCTATTTGCTGGATTATGTGGACCCGGCAAAAACGTTGGTGTTGAATTCCATGGCGGGGATTCGGGCGGCGAACGAAAAAATGTATGCGTTGCAGTTTGGGGCGGTGATTCCCCAGACGATCGTTAGTCAGGATAAGGGCGTTATCCGTGAATTTATGGAGCGCCAGGGCAAGGCGGTGATGAAACCTCTGGGGGGAATGGGCGGCGAGGGGATTTTGTTTCTGCAGTCGGGGGATCCCAATTTCAATTCCATGGTGGATATCAGCACCCAAAAGGGCACGTTGCCGGTGATGGTGCAACAGTTTTTGCCGGAAGCCGCCAATGGAGATAAGCGGGTGATTTTAATTGAAGGGGAGCCGGTGGGGGCGGTGAATCGGATCCCGACGGGCAGTGATTTCCGGGGCAATATGGCGGTGGGCGGTCGAGTTGCCCAGGTGGATGTGACCGATCGCGATCGCGAAATCGCCAGCCTATTGGCCCCCAAGCTGCAGGAAGACGGGCTTTATTTTGTCGGTATCGATGTGATCGGCGGCTACTTAACAGAGGTTAATGTCACCAGTCCCACAGGGATTCGGGAAATTGATCGGCTGGATGGGGTATCCATCGGGAAACAGGCGATCGCATGGATTGAACGCCGGATCAAAAGTTAAATCGAAAACCGGCGATCGCCCTAGCTCTCCGCCCCTAGGATGGCGATCGCCAGGGGGCAGCACCCCCGTCGTTCACCCATCAAACCCCCTTGATCGATCAGCTGATCGATCAGCCATACAATCCACCACACGATTAACGGCAGATTAAGAAGACAAAGCTGGCATTAATAACGTCGCCAATTCAAGTCAATTCATACTTTGCCAAGGTTGCCCCTGCCCGGCCCCCTTGGGGATCACTTGCACGAACGCGGCCACAAAACCTGGTAGATTGAGCGGAGTATTTCAAGAGCGCGATCTAGTTAAGAAGCATGAAAGTCCTCGTTATTGGCGGTGATGGTTACTGCGGTTGGGCAACTGCGCTTTATTTGTCCGATCGTGGCCACGAAGTCGGGATTGTGGATAGTCTGGTGCGTCGCCACTGGGATGACCAGTTGGGCGTCAACACCCTGACACCGATTGCCCCGATTAAGCAACGGATCCAACGCTGGAAGGATTTGACCGGCCAGCATATCGAGTTGTACATCGGTGACATCACCAATTACGAGTTCCTTCAGAAGTCCATGAGTGACTTCGAGCCTGAGGCAGTCGTGCACTTTGGTGAGCAGCGGTCTGCACCGTTCTCCATGATTGACCGGGAGCATGCGGTTCTGACCCAAACCAACAACGTGGTCGGCACCCTGAATTTGCTGTACATCATGCAGCACCAATTCCCCGATGCGCACCTGGTGAAGCTGGGCACCATGGGTGAGTATGGAACCCCCAACATTGATATTGAAGAGGGGTATATCGAGATTGAGCACAATGGCCGCAAGGACCTTCTGCCCTATCCCAAGCAGCCCGGTAGTTTCTACCACCTGTCTAAGGTTCACGACACCCACAACATCCACTTTGCTTGCAAAATCTGGGGTCTGCGCGCCACCGACCTCAACCAGGGCATTGTGTACGGTGTTTTGACCGACCAAACCGGCCGGGATGAGATGCTGGTGAATCGTCTGGATTATGACGGTGTCTTCGGAACTGCCCTCAACCGCTTCTGTATTCAGGCGGCGGTGGGTCACCCCCTCACCGTCTATGGTTCCGGTAAGCAAACCCGCGCCATGTTGGATATTCGCGATACGGTCCGCTGCGTTGAGTTGGCGATCGAAACCCCGGCTCAACCGGGTGAATTCCGTGTGTTCAACCAGTTCACCGAGCAGTTCAGCATTATGGACATTGCTCAGCAGGTGAAGGCGGCCGGCAATACCCTGGGTCTGAATGTGGAAATCGACCACATCGATAACCCGCGGGTGGAGTCGGAAGATCACTATTTCAATGCGAAAAACACCAAGTTGATTGACTTGGGTCTGGAGCCCCATCTGTTGTCTGACTCCTTGCTGGACTCCCTGCTGAACTTCGCGGTGAAGTACCAGGGTCGCGTCAACCGTGAGGACATCTTGCCCAAGGTTAAGTGGCGAGGTTAGGGTGAGCGTTAGGGAGACCAATGTTGGTAAAGCCAGCGATAGGGTCCCCCCATCCTTAGGGCCCAGCCACCTTTAACTAATGCGTGACGAACCTCCGGCGATCGCCTGCGAAACCGAAAGTTATCGGGTGTTTCGAGGAGATTGTTTGGAGGTTTTGTCACAGCTAGCGCCGGACAGTGTGGATCTGGTGTTTGCCGACCCCCCCTATAACCTGTCCAATGATGGTTTTACGTGCCAGTCGGGCAAGGCCGTCAGCGTGAACAAGGGGAAGTGGGATAAGAGTCACGGGGTGACGCAAGATTTTGAGTTCCATAAAACCTGGATGGCGGCGTGCCAACGGGTGTTGAAACCGGGGGGCAGCCTCTGGGTTTCCGGGACTTATCACAATATCTATGGCTGTGGCTTTGCCCTCCAAACCCTGGATTTTCACCTTTTGAACGACATTTGTTGGTATAAGCCCAACGCCAGCCCGAACCTGTCGTGCCGGGTGTTTACCGCTAGCCACGAGACGCTATTGTGGGCGCGTAAAAACCATAAAGGGAAGCATACGTTTAATTATGAGGCGATGAAATTCGGAGACTTTCCGAAGGACGACCTCAAAAAAGCGGAGAAGCAAATGCGTAGTGTGTGGATGATCCCCACCACCCCAACCTCAGAAAAGCGCAACGGCAAGCACCCCACCCAAAAGCCCCTGGCTTTGCTCGATCGCATCATCACCGCCAGCACCAATCCCGGCGATTTAGTCCTGGATCCCTTTATGGGGAGCGGTACCACCGGAGTCGCCGCGATCGGCCAAGGGCGTCAGTTTATCGGGATTGAGCAAGATGCTGATTTTCTAGACTTGGCGATCGCCCGTCTCGCCGAAACCTCACCTCCTGATCAGTCACCGCCTCCCCCCTGAGTTTCTATTGTTTTGCAAGTGATTTAATCCCATGCGTATCGCCCTGTTCACCGAAACCTTCCTGCCCAAGATCGATGGCATCGTCACCCGACTCCGCCACACGATCGATAACCTCAAAGTGTTGGGCGATGAGCTGATTATTGTGACGCCAGAGGCAGGGCTCAAAGAATACCAGGGATTCAAGGTTCATGGGGTGCCGGGGATGCCGCTGCCGATGTATCCGGAGCTGAAAATGGCCCTGCCCCGTCCATCCATTGGGGAGGAGCTGGATCGGTTTAATCCAGATTTGGTCCATATTGTGAACCCGGCAATCCTTGGATTGGGCGGGCTTTTTTATGCCAAGCAGCGCAATTTGCCGCTGGTGGCGTCCTATCACACCCATTTGCCCCAATATTTACACCACTATGGGTTGGGCTTTTTGGAGGGGGTGCTCTGGGAAATGCTGAAGGCGGGGCATAACCAGGCGGATATTAATTTGTGTACTTCGACGGCCATGGTGAAGGAGTTGAGTGACCACGGCATTGAGCGCACCGACCTGTGGCAGCGGGGGGTGGATACGGAAACCTTCCATCCCAGTTTGGCTAGTCGGGAGATGCGCGATCGCCTGAGCCAGGGGAATCCCGATGCGCCTTTGTTGCTGTACGTGGGTCGTCTGTCGGCGGAGAAGGAAATTGACCGGATTCGTCCTGTCCTGGACGCGATCCCCAATGCTCGCCTAGCGCTGGTGGGCGATGGTCCATTCCGGGAGGAGCTGGAGGAAATGTACAAGGATACGCCGACCCATTTCGCGGGCTATATGCGCGGCGTTGAATTGGCCACCGCTTACGCGTCGGCCGATGCATTTATTTTCCCGTCCCGTACGGAAACTTTGGGATTGGTGTTGCTGGAAGCCATGGCGGCGGGCTGTCCGGTGGTGGCGGCGCGGGCGGGGGGGATCCCCGATATTGTGACCGATGGGGAGAACGGATTTATGTTTGACCCGGCCGATGATGAGGGATCCATCAAAGCAACCCAGGCGCTGTTGGCGAACCAAATTAATCGAGAAAAGCTGCGCAAGGCAGCCCGAGCGGAGGCCGAGCGCTGGGGCTGGAATGGGGCGACCCAGCAGTTGCAGCGGTACTATCGGGCGGTGGTGGAGAAGCGATCGCACCCAATGGCCGCTTAAGTGGCGGCTTAGGGTAGCTCCCAGATAATCGGTTCAATCCCCTGCTGTTGTAGATAGTTATTGGCTTGGGAGAAATGCCGATTGCCGAAAAATCCCCGATGGGCGGATAACGGTGACGGATGCGCGGAAGTCAGGACCAAGTGGCGATCGCGATCGATAAACTTCCCCTTCTTCTTGGCGTACCCGCCCCACAACATAAACACCAAATGCGATCGCCGCTTATTGAGGGCATCAATCACCCCATCGGTAAATTCCTCCCAGCCCTGTCCCTTATGGGAGGCCGCCCGATGCTGTTCTACGGTCAGTACGCTATTGAGCAATAAAACCCCCTGGTCTGCCCAGGTTTGTAAACAGCCATGGTTGGGCGGCTGAACTTCTAAATCCTGCTCAATTTCCTTAAAAATATTGACCAGAGACGGCGGCGGCGCGACCCCCTTTGGTACTGAAAAACTGAGTCCATGGGCTTGCCCCGGTCCGTGGTAGGGATCCTGCCCCAGGATCACCACCTTCACCTGCTCAAAGGGGGTGCTATCCATGGCATTAAAAATCAATGATCCCCGCGGATAGATGGTTTTCCCCGCCGCCTTTTCCGCCACTAAAAATTTTTTGAGCGACAACATCGTCGGCGTCGCAAATACATCCGCCAACACCGCTTTCCAACTCGGGTCCAGCTTAATCGTGTCCTGGGACGGCGGGGTTACGTCAGGGGCCATGGGATTCCGGATCTCAACAGTCTCTCAGCACTCACCCACTGATTGTAGCGATCGCCGACTGTAGCGATCGCCCGTTACCGAAGTTTTTGTGGGAGTTTTTAGGGAAGCTTGAGGGTGCGATCGCCGTCGCCGATGACCATAAAGGCTGCCCAATCCCTCGGGTTTGGGGATTGCGATCGCACCTTGAGCTGGGCCGCGCGTAGGGCGTTGGCGTAAGTTTCTCCGGCTAAGAGTTCCTCATAAAACGCTTCCATCAAAATTTGCGTTTGTTGATCCGGCACCTGCCACAAACTGGCCACGACCGCCGGGACGCCCGCCTTTAAAAACGCCCGCGCCAATCCCAATACCCCTTCGCCCGTCACTTCCCCCGTGTTGGTATTGCAAGCGCTCAGCACCGCCAACTGAGCATTTAGGGTCCGGTTAAAAATTTCGGTCAGGGTGAGTTTGCCGTCTTCTGTGCCGCTATCCGTCTCTGCCAGGGCGAGCCAACTGTTGCGGAGATCGCGATCGCTATTGGCCACCACCCCATGGGTCGCAAAATGCAGCACACTAGCCTCGTCAATGCGCTGTTTAATAGTCGCTTCCGTGGCTTGCTCACCGATAAACGGGCTGGTATTCAGGGACTGGGCGATCGCCTGGGCTTCGCGTTCGCTACCGGGGAGGGAGCTAAGGCGATCGGGCATGGGGTCAGGGTTGCCGACCACGAGGGGCGTACCGGTGGTCGGCGCAGGCTTCTGCTGGACGGTGTTAAGGATTTGCAGGGAGGGCGTCACGGTAATGGCGTAGCGATCCACCAAAAAGCGATCCTGACTATCAATCAGGGCCGCAAAGGGGAGGGTGCTCAGTTCCCGATGGGGCACGATAATCAGGCGATCGCCTTCCCCTTTGGGCAGGTGCTCTTCAATGGGCTGAATCAGCGTTTGGTAGGCCAGCTTCAGATCTTGGGGATTTCCCAGCCACGACGAACCGCCATTGCTGCGGGTGCTGGACACCACAAATCGATAGCGTTCCTGGGCAAAAAATTCACTATTAAACGCAAACGTGGCCGAACTCCGCACCCGCATACCAATGCTTCGCACCGGTAGTCCGACTTCGGTGGGATTCACTTGACGAAAGGTCAGGTTGCCCGAGGGGGAGACCACCCAAATAAACACCGAGGTGCGCACGATGGAATAGACCAACAGCGTCGCATTCTGCTCCCGCGCTAGCCGTTTGATCGTGTCCAAGCTAAAGGGCGATCGCCCCTGTTGCTGTGCCTTGGGGCTCAAAAATTCCGTCAGCGATCGCCCCCGCGATCGATCCGCCACCTCCAGGGCAGCTCCGGATTTTTCCTGGGCGGCCAACACCCACTCCAAATTGGAATAGGTATGATCCTGGGTTTCAAAGAAGGCCACGCGACCGTCGTCATCCTCCCGCAGATCCCGCTCCATGGCTTCGTACGCCGTCAGGCTCTGGCGAAACCAGACTTCAGCCTGGGCGTGCTCCTCCAACTCCATGTGGGCAAAGCCTAAGTTATTCAGCAACGCCACCTGGGACGGGCGATCGCCTAAATTCTGCAGGACTTTGAGCGCATCCCCGTAATAGGTCAGCGCCTCGCGATACTTCCCCTGGTTTTGATACATCAAACCAATATTGTTCAGCGTCGCCCCTTCCCGCGCCCGACTGCCCACCTGCCGCAGCAGCACCAGCGATGCCTGATAAGCCGCTAATGCATCGTCATACTGGCCCAAATTGTCGTAGGCAGCCCCCATATTGTTGAGCAACGACGCTTCCATCGCCGGATTGCCCACCTCGCGGAGAATCGCCAACGCCTCTCGATATTGGGCTAACGCCCGCTCGTTATCCCCCTGTAGGGTATAAATCCCCGCCATATTACTGAGGGTGAGCCCTTCCCCCTGCCGATTACCGGATTCTCGGATAATCACCAAGGAATCTTCGAAGCGCGCCAGGGCTTCCGCATACTGCCCCTGGGAGCCATAGATAAACGCCATATTGTTGAGAATGCTGCCCTCGCCCCGGCGATCGCCAAATTCTCGGCGGATGGGGAGGGCGATCTCATAACTATCCAACGCTTTGGCAAACTGTCCCTGCCGACCATAGATCACCCCCAGGGTGGTGAGGACGGTGCTCTGGCCAAAGCGATCGCCCAACTCCCGACGGATAGCGAGGGCTGCCTGCCCAGCGGCGATTCCTTGGTCATACTCCGCCAGATCGGCATAAACCAAGCTGGAATGGCTGAGGACCATCCCTTCCCCATGGCGATCGCCCAGGTCCTCGTAGATTTCCTTTGCCCGCTGGAAAAGGGCCAAGGCCTCCTGGAGTTTGGCCTGGTGATAAAACTGACGCCCTTGGCGAGTGAGTTGGGACACCTCGAATCGCCGGCGATCCAGGTCCGTGGGCGATCGCCAAGCCACCTGATATTGCCCCCATCCCCGCTGTCCTGACCACGCCGCATTGGCCCCCACGTAATAGGTGCCATCGGCCGGCAATTCCACAATGACCAATGCATTACTGCCATGGCCAGAATCATCATCCCCCGCCACCAGTTCGCCGTTATGGAAAATGCTTAATCGGGCATCAAAGTCGTCGCTGATCAGCTCAACGGCAACGGTTTCTCCGGCCTTGCCCTCGAACTGATAGATATCAACAGGGGTGTCATCCCCGAAGGTTTCATCGTCTTCGGTTAATTCCCCCTCAATAATCTGGGGTGCGATTGCCCATGCCGCTCCCCCGGCAGGCATCCCCAACACCATCCCCAGTGCGATCGCCCCAATCCAAATCCGCATATTATCCTGCTGCCAACTCGCCCACCCTCACTATGGCATGGGGCTATGGACGCCTTTATCGTTGATTATTGTTGATGGGTTTCCCAATAGCGGGCGAGGAGTTGATCGCGGGCTTTGATGGACGACAAAACCCAATCCAAATACAAATCCTGTTGTTCTTGGGCTGTTAAGTGCCAGTCATCACGGGTTTGGCGCAGGCGAGTGGTGAGGTCATAGAGACACAAGGCGGCGCTGACGGAAATATTGAAACTTTCGCTGAAGCCGGACATGGGAATCAGGGCATAGGTGTCCGACTGTTCCAGAGCGGCATCGCTGAGCCCGGTCAACTCTGTCCCAAAGAGCAGGGCCACTTTGCCATCAACGGGAATCTCGTTAACGGTGGTGGCGGTGGTGTGGGGGGTAGTGGCGACGAGGGTATAGCCCTGGGATTTGAGTTTGCTGAGGCAGGCGGTGGTGTTGTCGGCGTCGGGTTGGTTATGGCGGTGGAGGGTGAGCCAACGGTCTGCACCAATGCTGACGTTGCGGTTGGGAGAAAAATCGTTGCGGGTTTCGATGGTATGGATGTCCTGAACCCCGAAACCATCGCAGCTTCGCAGGACAGCGCTGGCGTTATGGGGCTGGTAGATATCTTCCAGAACGACGGTGATTTGACGGGTTCGTTTGCTCAGGACGGTACGGAAGCGATCGCGGCGATTTTCCGTCAAAAATTCTTGAAAGTGGGCAATGAGGTCGGCTTTTTGGTCAAAGGAAAGCTGACTAATCTCAGGCTGGGAAGGGGTCAGGGTGGAGGGCATTGATGGATTTAGCTATCGTTTTCGATCCATTAGCCCGCTATAGAGGAGGGTTCGGTATAAGATCGAGTCCGATTCGGTAGATCTCAGCCTTGGGCTAGGGATGGGTATCGCCCAAACACCCTACCGTATTTTGAATTTTCTTGATTTGAGTTTTGCAAGTTTCGGTGACCTATGGTGGAGTCAAATCCTGCGATCGCCCCTGATGATGCCCAACAGGAATGGTGGGTACAAGGTTGGCTGGATTTGTTGAACAGCTACCGTTTCAAAAAAAGGTTGGAACGGGCGCGAAATTATGCCCGCCAAGGCAATGTTTTAAGCATCGAATTCCGCGGCGCTAAGGTCTTAGCGAAAGTCCAAGGAACAGAAGTCCAACCGTACAAAGTATCGCTCTCCCTAGAACCCTTCGACCATGAAGCTTGGGATGGGGTCATCCAGTCGATGGCGGAGCGGGCGGAATATGCCGCCAAACTGTTGGCGGGGGAAATGCCGGTCACCATTGATGGGGTCTTTACGGCCAATGGTTTATCGCTGTTCCCCTTCAATCTGACCGAGGTGCGCAGCAAGTGCTCTTGTCCCGATAAGGCGAACCCCTGCAAGCACATTGGCGCGGTTTATTATTTATTGGGCGATCGCTTCCGGGAAGATCCCTTTGTTCTGTTTCAACTGCGGGGGCGGACCCAAGAACAAATTGTGTCAGCCCTGCGAGAGGTACGGGCCTCACAGCTGGAGGAGATCAAGCCCCAGGCAGTGGACGGTGTTGAGGTGGCCGCAGCGACGGAAGAAGATGCGATCGCCCTAGGTAAACAACAAGCACCGGTCAACCTGGAGCAATTTTGGGATTATGATGCGCCGTTGGATCCCGATTTGGTGGTAATTACGCCTCCCCCCGATGCCAATACGCCCCTGGATTTATTGGGGCCCATTCCCCTGCCCACCGATGTATCTGGCAGTGCCGATGATGGAAAAGTCGCCAATAAAGCCATCATGAAATACTTGGAAGAAGCCTATCAAACCGCCGCTCAACAGGCCATGATGAAAGCCCTAGGCAGTTAGCAACTGGTCATTTCTGAGGCGAAAAAATGCAATTAAGTGCGGCGGAATTAGCCTTATCGCACCCGATTTTGGTGGAGAGTTTTGCCATCATTGACCGGGAATTTGCGCAGCACTATGGCTCCTACGAGAACCTAGGACTCACGCCAGCGCAATACTCCATTGTTCGCCGGGTAATTCACACCACCGCTGATTTTGCGTTTGCCCGATCGCTAAAATTTTCACCCGATGCGATCGCCCAAGGCATCAGTGCGATCGCCCAGGGCGCCCCGATTATCACCGATGTCACCATGGTGGCCCAAGGCATCAAAACCCTCGCCGCCAAAACATTTTCGAATCTCCCCATCATCCCCGCGATCGCCCACGCCCCCACCGCCGACCCCGGTCGCACCCGCACCGAAACCGGCCTTCTCCGCTGCCTGGCACAACATCCCAACGCCATTGTGGCGATCGGCAATGCCCCCACCGCTCTCTCTGCCCTGTGCGACCCTGCCCTATTTGACCTGGGCGTAAAACCCGCCCTGGTGATTGGGGCACCCGTGGGATTTGTAGGGGTAGTCGCCGCAAAGGAAAAATTGGCAAGCACGGCGATCGCCCAGATTCGAGTGGACGGGCGAAAAGGGGGATCAACGGTAGCCGCGGCGATCGTCAATGCCCTGCTCATACTGGCCTGGGAATCCATCCAAACCGAATCTTAGGATCGGAATATCAGGAACTGAGCTTGTCCTTAACCAAGCTCTGAATCAACTTGCCATCGGCCTTCCCCTTCAGCTCCTTCATCAAAACGCCCATCACCTTCCCCATATCCTTCGGTGATGACGCTCCCGTTTGGGCGATCGCCCCCTCCACCGCCGCCGCAACCTCCGCCTCAGACATCTGCGCCGGCAAAAACTCCTCCAACACCGTCAACTCTTGGGACTCCTTCTCCGCCAAATCATCCCGCCCCGCCTTCGTGAATTGCTCCACCGAATCCCGCCGCTGCTTCGCCAATTTCGCGAGAATTTCCATCTCCTGGGCTTCCGTCAGCTCGTCAATGCCCTTAGCCCGCAGCTCCGACTCTTTTTCCAGGATGACCTTCTTCACACTGCGCACCGTATTCAGCCGAATCTTATCCTTCGCCTTCATGGCCGCCTTAATCTCATCCCCAATGCGGTCCTTCAAACTCATCGACTGGCTCCCCACTAAAACTTCTGTGTAACCATGTATTATGACCGACTCTCCCAAGCGCCATGGCAAATGTAACGTCCCATCCAACGTCTCATCTGGCTACGCCTCCATCTCAGCCATTTGTGTTGCCCGGCCGATACTCCTGGGCAGATTTCCAGACCCTTGAAGGCATCATTCGGCAGGAGTCTAAACTACGCATTACCTATCTCGATGGAGTTATTGAACTAATGCCAACGGGAGAAGAGCATGAATCCATCAAGAGTATGCTTGGGCTTCTGATTGAGCTTTATCTCTTTAATCAGGGCATTGAATTTCTACCGGTGGGAAGTGCCACTCGCTCTTCCGAAGAGGATGAAGTTTCTTTTGAACCCGATGAGTCCTACTACTTGGGAGAAAAGAAAGAGCACCCAGATTTGGCCATTGAGGTCAATATTACGAGCGGTAGCCCCCAGAAATTAGAGAAGTATAAACGGCTGAAAATCCGAGAAGTTTGGATGTGGTCAGATAAAAAACTCTCTATTTATGCCCTAGAGGGAAATGATTATCAGCTAATTGATCGCAGTCAATTATTGCCGACCCTGGATCCTAAATTATTAGAATCCTGTGTAGTGCTTCCTTCCCGCTTAGAAGCAATTAACCGATTTAATAGTTCTCTGTAGAGATTTTCGAAGGGATTGTCTATGACTGCATCTCCTGAATCTGCTCCGCGATCGCCCCAATCCGGCTGGCAATTTTGGATTGATCGCGGCGGCACGTTCACCGATATTGTGGCCCAAGCTCCTGACGGTCAGCGGGTCGTGCATAAGTTGCTGTCGGAAAATCCAGAGCGCTATACCGACGCACCGGTGCAGGGGATTCGAGATATTTTGATTGCCCAGGGGGTCATTGCTGCCGATGAACCGGTGCCCCTAAATAAAATTGACGCCATCAAAATGGGGACGACGGTGGCGACTAATGCGTTGCTAGAGCGGAAGGGCGATCGCGTGGTCCTAGCAATCACGGAAGGATTTGCTGATGCCCTAAAAATTGGCTATCAAAATCGACCGGATTTATTCGCCCTCCACATCCAGCGACCGGAGGTGGTTTACGAAACGGTAGTAGAAGTGCCGGAGCGGGTGAACGCCCAGGGGGAGGTAACGATCGCCCTGACGCCGGAGCGTTTGGAGCAGGTGCGATCGCAATTACAGGCAGCCTATGACGATGGAATTCGCAGTTGCGCCGTGGTGTTGATGCATGGCTATCGCTATCCTGACCATGAAAATCAAGTCGCGGCGATCGCCCAATCCGTGGGGTTTACGCAGATCTCGGTGTCCCACCAGATCAGTCCGCTGATGAAGCTGGTCGGGCGAGGAGATACCACCACCGTAGACGCCTATCTATCGCCCATTCTGCGGCGTTATGTCGCTCAGGTGGAGCAAGAATTGCAAGGGGAAACGGCGTCTAGTTCTGAGACGACAAATCAACTTTTCTTTATGCAATCCAATGGTGGATTGACGGCGGCGGCGGATTTCCAGGGTAAGGACAGCATTTTATCGGGGCCAGCGGGGGGCATTGTTGGGGCAGTGCAAACCTGTGAAGCTGCAGGTTTTGACAAAATTGTCACCTTTGATATGGGGGGAACGTCCACCGATGTAGCGCGATATGCGGGGGAGTACGAACGGCAGTTTGAGACCACGGTGGCAGGGGTACGGCTACGGGCACCGATGATGGCGATCCATACGGTTGCAGCGGGTGGCGGGTCGATTTTGCAGTTTGATGGTCAGCGCTATCGGGTGGGTCCCGATTCGGCGGGTGCAAATCCGGGACCGGCAGCATACGGCCGGGGTGGGCCCCTGACGGTGACCGATTGCAATGTCATGCTCGGAAAATTGCAGCCTGCCTTTTTCCCTCAAGTCTTCGGTCCCCAGGGCGATCGCCCCCTAGACTCTCAAACAGTTCAAAAAAAGTTTATACAACTCTCCCAGGAGATTGAGTCGGCAACGGGTAACGCGCGATCGCCTGAGGCTGTCGCGGCGGGATTTTTGGCGATCGCCGTAGAAACGATGGCGAATGCGATCAAGAAAATTTCTATCCAACGGGGTTATGACCTGATGGAATATGTGCTGTGTTGTTTTGGTGGAGCAGGTGGACAACATGCCTGTGCGATCGCCGAATCGTTGGGTATGTCTCGCATTTTTATTCATCCCTATGCCGGGGTTTTATCGGCTTTTGGCATGGGTTTGGCGGATCAAAGAAAGATTGCTGAACGGGCGATTGAAAAAATATTAGCGCCGGATATTGAACCTCAGCTCAGTCAAATTTATACAGAATTATCCCAGGTATTAAAATCAGACTTTTCTAGCGATTTATCTAAGCTTTCTCAATTAAAAACCTTACGATTGCGCTATGACGGCACGGATTCACCGCTGGTGGTTTCGTTTGATTCTTTTGAGGCAATGAAAGCTGAATTTGAGTCTCTCCATCGTCAACAGTTTGGGTTTATTTTGCCCGATAAGGATTTAGTGGTTGAGGCGATCGCTCTGGAAATAATCGAAAAAATGCCGATTCCGCCGGAGCCAAAATTGGTGCGATCGCGCCCTAAAAACACTTCGCCAGAATTAATAGAAACAGTTCGGATCTATACGCGAGATCAATGGCATGATGCACCGGTTTTTCAGCGGGAGTTGCTGCAGCCGGGGGACTCTATTGAGGGTCCGGCGTTGATTGTTGAGCCGACGGGGACGAATGTTGTTGAGCCCGGTTGGGGTGCCACCGTGAATGAGCTGGGGGGGCTTGTTTTTACCGCAATCTCTGACTCAGGGGCGCTGCCCCTGAAACCCCGCCAAAGGGACAATGCCCCTTTGGAATCCACGAGTGATGGTCCAGATCCGGTGCTCCTGGAAATTTTTAATGGCATTTTTGGGGCGATCGCTGATCAGATGGGTCTGACGCTCCAGAAAACGAGTTATTCAGTAAACATCAAGGAGCGTTTGGATTTTTCCTGTGCCATTTTTGACGCCGCTGGGAATCTGGTCGCGAATGCTCCCCATATGCCGGTCCATCTCGGGTCGATGGGCGAGAGTGTTTTGTCGCTGATGCGCGATCGCCAAGCCACGTTCAAACCGGGCGATGTCTATATTTCCAATAATCCCTACAACGGCGGCACCCATCTCCCCGATATCACTGCGATCACCCCGGTTTACCTCAGCGAAAGCGATCCCGAGCCCACATTTTATGTTGCGTCTCGCGGCCACCACGCCGATATCGGCGGCATCACCCCCGGCTCCATGCCCCCCACCAGCACCACCATCGACCAGGAAGGCATCCTCCTCGACAATCATTTATTAGTCCGCAACGGCGAATTCCTCACCGACGCCCTGACCGAAATCCTAACCACCGGCCCCTATCCCGTCCGTAATATCACCCAGAACATCGCTGACCTCCAAGCCCAAATCGCCGCCAACGAACGGGGCGCCCGTGAACTCCAACGCATCGCCCAAAACTACGGCAAAACCACAGTCCTCGCCTATATGCAACACATTCAGGACAACGCCGAAAGCTGTGTCCGCCGGGCGATCGCCATCCTCAACCTCCCCAAAAGCGGCAGCACCTGGACAACCCCCCTCGACAACGG
The DNA here is from genome assembly GCA_964655355.1 of uncultured bacterium. Lineage (GTDB taxonomy): Bacteria > Cyanobacteriota > Cyanobacteriia > CACIAM-69d > CACIAM-69d > CALGDE01. The sequence goes on along the minus strand of CAZZMD010000065.1, from coordinate 928 downwards.
CAGCCAAATCCAAGTCAAAATCACCCCCCACCCCGAGACCCAAACCGCCACCATCGACTTCACCGGCACCTCCCCCCAACAGCCCAACAACTTCAACGCCCCCAGCGCGATCGCCAAAGCCGCCGTCCTCTACGTCTTCCGCACCCTCGTCGCCGACAATATTCCGTTAAATGCCGGCTGCCTCAAACCCCTCAACATCATCATCCCCCCCAACTCCCTCCTTGCCCCTCGCCCCCCAGCCGCCGTCGTCGCCGGCAACGTCGAAACCTCCCAAGCGATCGTCGACACCCTCTACGCCGCCCTCGGCATCCTCGCCAACAGCCAAGGCACCATGAACAATTTTACGTTTGGGAACGATCGCCACCAATACTACGAAACCATCTGCGGCGGCTCCGGCGCAGGCTGCGACCTATCCGGCAAAAAATTCCCCGGCACCGACGCCGTCCAAAGCCACATGACCAACTCCCGCCTCACCGATCCCGAAGTCCTGGAATGGCGCTACCCCGTCCTCGTAGAAAAATTTGCCATTCGCCCCAACAGCGGCGGAGCCGGTCAATACCCCGGCGGCAACGGCGTAATCCGCAAAATTCAATTCCTAGAGACCATGACCGCAGGAATATTATCCCAACGGCGATCGCTCCCTCCCCAGGGGATCAATGGAGGGAACCCCGCTCAGCCTGGTGCCACCTATGTTGAGAGGAAAGGGGGCGATCGCCAACTTCTAAAAGCAACCGATCAAGCCCTACTAAACTGCGGCGACAGCATTGAGATCAAAACCCCAGGCGGTGGAGGCTATGGTGAAACATCTCCACAAACAGCAGAATAAACATGAAAAAACTGCCCACTAATAAATAGTAGACAGCTTTTTCCAATATCACCCTGGCATCGAGCTATTTTGACAGGGACCAACGTCCCAACTATCGTCGCC
>CAZZMD010000064.1:0-20253 GCA_964655355.1 uncultured bacterium | reverse complement strand
GTGCTTGGATGGCTCCTCAAGATCAGCCCCACAAAAACTTTGTCTTCCCTGAGGAGGTTCTACCCCGTGGAAACGCCCTTTAATAGCGCAATGGTGGTGGGCGGCCGCGACCAGGAATCTACCGGTTTTGCCTGGTGGTCTGGTAACGCTCGCCTCATCAACCTGTCCGGTAAGCTGCTGGGTGCACACGTTGCCCACGCCGGCTTGATCGTCTTCTGGGCCGGTGCGATGACTTTATTTGAGTTGTCTCACTTCATCCCTGAAAAGCCCATGTATGAGCAGGGCATCATCCTGCTGTCCCACCTGGCGACCCTTGGTTTGGGTGTTGGTCCCGGTGGTGAAGTAGTGGACATCTTCCCCTACTTCGTTGTTGGTGTGTTGCACATCATTTCCTCTGCAGTGCTCGGTTTGGGTGGTATTTACCACGCCGTCCGTGGTCCTGACACCCTAGAGGAGTATTCTTCCTTCTTCGGCTACGACTGGAAGGACAAAGACCAGATGACCAACATCATTGGTTATCACCTGATCCTGTTGGGTTGCGGTGCATTCCTGCTGGTCTTCAAAGCCATGTTCTTTGGCGGTGTCTATGACACCTGGGCTCCTGGTGGTGGTGACGTTCGTGTCATTACCAACCCCACCCTGAACCCCGCCGTGATCTTTGGTTACTTGACCAAGGCTCCCTTCGGTGGCGAAGGCTGGATCATCTCCGTGGACAACATGGAGGACATCATCGGTGGTCACATCTGGATCGGTTTGATCTGCATCTCCGGTGGTATCTGGCACATCTTGACCCGTCCCTTTGGTTGGGCTCGCCGTGCATTGATCTGGTCCGGTGAAGCATACCTCTCCTACAGCTTGGGCGCGCTGTCCATGATGGGCTTCATCGCCTCTGTGATGGTTTGGTACAACAACACCGCTTACCCCAGCGAGTTCTTCGGTCCTACCGGTCCTGAGGCGTCTCAAGCGCAAGCTTTGACCTTCTTGATCCGTGACCAACGCTTGGGTGCCAACGTGGGTTCTGCCCAAGGTCCTACCGGTTTGGGTAAGTACCTGATGCGTTCTCCCTCCGGTGAAATCATCTTCGGTGGTGAGACCATGCGTTTCTGGGACTTCCAAGGTCCCTGGTTGGAGCCCCTCCGTGGTCCCAACGGTTTGGATCTGAACAAGATCAAGAATGATATTCAGCCTTGGCAAGCTCGCCGTGCGGCTGAGTACATGACCCACGCTCCCTTGGGCTCCATCAACTCTGTGGGTGGTGTGGCAACGGAGATTAACTCCTTCAACTACGTGTCTCCCCGGGCATGGTTGGCGACGTCCCACTTTGTGTTGGGCTTCTTCTTCCTGGTGGGTCACCTGTGGCACGCGGGTCGTGCTCGCGCGGCAGTTGCTGGCTTCGAGAAGGGTATCGATCGCTCCACTGAAGCTGTGTTGCGCATGCCGGACCTCGACTAATCCAGTCGTCGTTGGCACGATCGCTAACAATGCTTAGTTGATTGATTGAGCTTGAATAACCCTCGTCCTGAGTTTGGGGCGGGGGTTATTTGATTGTTATGGGGTAGAAAAGGCAGGGCATAGGATAATGGCTGGGCTTTGAGGTTGAAGGCGTAGGGCTAGAGGGCGTATGGCTATGGATGTGGAGAATCGTCAGGGACGGGAGGCGGTGGAGATTACGCCGTTGAAGCGGGCGGAGTTGCGACCGGAGGATTTGGAGCCGATCGCCGATTTTGATTTAGATTTGCCGGATCCCACGGATGAAAAAATGCTCCAGACGGAGTTTAATCACCGCATTGATCTGGCCTGGAAGGTGTGCGATCGCTTCGACTTACAAACCGATATTTGGCGGGGTCGCATTTTGAAAGTGGTGCGCGATCGCGAGAAACAGCGCGGCGAGGGGCGGGGCACCGGATTTCTAAGTTGGCTGAAGGATCACGACATCAGCAAAAGTCAGGCCTATGTGCTGATTGAGTTGGCGGATTCGGCCGATATGCTCATGGCCGATGATGTTCTCACGCCGGCCAGCCTAAAACAGTTCAGTAAGCAGGCTTTTTTGGAGACGGCAAAAGCGCCCCTGGAGGTGCAGCATATGGTGACCACTTCGGCGAACCAGGGCGATCGCATTACTAAGCAGGGGGTGCGGCAACTCCATGACGAGTGGTCGGCGGTGACCTCGCCGTTGTTGCCGGAGGCGGTGAAGGCCCGGGCGGCCGACCATAGTTTGCCGGCGAAGTATTTGGGACCGCTGGTGCGGGAGTTGGAAAAATTGCCGGAGCCCCACCAGGAGGCGATCGTGGCGGAGCTGGAGGAGGAGCCGGAGCTGGAGATTGTGCGGCAGGCGACCGCCCAGGCAAGATATCTGGCGAAGTATCTGGAGGCGGCTACCCAGGTACGCACCCTGGAACAAACGGAGTTGAATTTGGAGCAGGCCCTGGAGGAGGCGCTCCGGGTGGGCTGTCTCAATGTGGCAGCGGATGCGGTGAATGCGGCGGCACAACTGGAGCAGGCATTGGTGAAAGCCTATTCCACCTGGCGGCGGCTTCAGGATTTATCCGATCGCCTGTACGTGGATAGTGGGGCGAGCACTCCGAATCTGCGGGGACTGATTTCATCCCTGGGGGAACTGACGGGAACCCAATTGGAAATTCCCCTCTCGGATGTGGAAAACCATTCGGTCCAAGTCCAACTTCAAGGGGAAACAACGGCGACCCAATCAGGCACACCTCAAACGGCGTCTGATGGTTACCCAGGCGGACAGGCTGACGGACAAACTGGAAAACTTGATCTGTCAGATGATGCCTATGGTGTCCCCTAGTCGCATTTGCATAAGGACTTCCTATGGATCGAGTTACAAGGGCTACCATCAAGTCCAATTGATCCGACCCAGGGGGAAACCCGTAAGGATTCAGCCCCATCAAATACTGGATCTAAAGATTAGGAGTGATAGAATCTGAAGGATTTGTCAAATCCTACCCACCTACTGATTCGTCTATTTCACTCGCTAATAACGCTGTTTAGATGAACTAATGATCAGTTTGGCGCTGATGATCAACTGGCAAATTAAGGCAGGAACCTAGGGGGTTCGGGAATCAAAAACAATGATTGACCGGATCGCATCCTTAGGGTGAGTCGGCCGCCTCGGCGATCGCTGCTCGTAGTCCCGCCTTTATCAATTTGATTTTCCCGCCTATCAGGAGATACAGGACCTATGCCGCAGCTTGAGGCTACTGTAGCCATTGACTCCATTGACTACCAGAGCGAGCTCTACAAAGACGCCTACAGCCGCATCAATGCGATTGTGATTGAAGGCGAGCAGGAGGCTCACGACAACTACATCCGCTTGACGGAAATGATTCCCGATGCGGCGGATGAGCTGAAGAAGCTTGCAAAAATGGAAACTCGCCACATGAAGGGCTTTATGGCCTGTGGTCGGAATCTCAGTGTGACGCCGGATATGGTGTTCGCAAAGGAGTATTTCGCTGAGCTCCATGGCAATTTCCAAACGGCGGCAGCAGAAGGGGACGTGGTCACCTGTCTGTTGATCCAGTCCCTGATCATCGAGAGCTTCGCGATCGCCGCTTACAACATCTACATCCCCGAGGCGGATCCCTTCGCCAAGAAAATCACCGAAGGGGTGGTTAAGGATGAGTACATGCACCTCAACTTTGGGGAAGAGTGGTTGAAGGCCAACTTCGAGACTGCTAAGGAAGGCTTGGAGAAGGCAAACCGCCAGAACCTGCCCTTGGTTTGGAAGATGCTGAACCAAGTGGAAGCGGATGCGAAAGTGCTGCGCATGGAAAAATCCGCCCTGGTGGAGGATTTTATGATCCAGTACGGTGATGCCCTCAGCAACATTGGCTTCACGACCCGCGAAGTGATGAAAATGTCCGCGATGGGATTGGCAGCCGCTTAAGGCGGGCGAGTTTCCCTGGGATGCGTCCGGTGTCTTGCATCCGGTGTCCATTCAGTCCCAGCTAGCCTTTGCCGCTGGCTGGGACTTAGAGTTTAGATGGCGCTCTCGTTAGCGGCCACTCTAAATGGTGTTTGGACATCCTCCTACGCCGAGGTTGAACAAGTTGTTTCGCGTTAGTTAACGGTTTTATGTTTGGGCTGATTGGGCACTCGATAAGTTTGGCAGATGCGGATGTGGCGGCGGAACGGCTCGGCTTTCCGGAATATACGGGCCAAGGGCTAGATTTTTGGTGTGGCGCACCGCCGCTGTTGGCCGATAAGGTGCGGGTCACCAGTCCAACGGGGGATGTGATTGAGGGTCAATATATTGACTCCTGTTTCCTGCCGGAGATGCTGACCAATAATCGAGGCAAAACGGCGGTCCGCAAGGTGTTGAACGCCATGGCTCAAGCCCAGAAATGCGGTTTGAATATCACGGCCCTCGGCGGCTTTTCGTCCATTGTGTTTGAGAATTTTAATCTCAGCCGCATGCGCCAGGTGCGGAATGTATCCCTGGAGTTTGAGCGGTTTACCACCGGCAATACCCACACGGCGTATATCATCTGTCGCCAGGTGGAGCAGATGGCGGAGCGCCTCAATATTGAGCTATCGAAAGCGACGGTGGCGGTATGCGGTGCCACGGGGGATATCGGCAGCGCCGTGTGCCGCTGGATGAGTGCCCATGCGGATGTGGATGATTTATTGTTGATTGCCCGGCAGCGCGATCGCCTGGAAGCCCTCCAGGAAGAGCTAGGCCGGGGCAAGATTACGGCGCTGGAAGACGCGCTACCCCAGGCGGATTTTATTGTGTGGGTGGCTAGCATGCCCCAGGGAATTCAGATTGACCCGGATGTGCTGAAAAAGCCCTGTGTGATTGTGGATGGGGGCTACCCCAAAAATATGTCCACCCAGATTAATCACCCGGATATTTATGTGCTGAACGGCGGGGTTGTGGAGCACACCATCGGCATTGAGTCCCAGATCATGCGGGTGATTGGCATGGCGGAACCGGCGCGGCAAATTTTTGCATGTTTTGCTGAGTCGATGTTGCTGGAGTTTGAAAAATGGCATACTAATTTCTCCTGGAGCCGCAATGAAATTACGGTGGAGAAGATGGAGCAAATTGGCGCGGCGTCAGTGAAGCATGGCTTCTTGCCCCTGTTGCCGAAACAAGTGCCTGGGCTGGTGAGCTAGGCAAACGAGACGCCAGGGCGCGAGAGAATGGGGCCCCGGGGGATTACAGTATCATTGCGATCTCTTCGCGGCGATCGGTGCTCCGTCTGTCCCCGGAGCGTGTTGTTGTTGGGTGATTGGTTATGGCTGGTAAACGGAAACCGTTGGTCCTGGACTTTGAAAAGCCGTTGGTGGATTTGGAGGAGCGGATCCACCGCATTCGCGAGATGGCGGATGACAATGGCGTGGACGTGACGGAGCAGTTGCAGCAGCTAGAGGCTCGGGCCAATCAACTGCGGCAGGAGGTGTATACCAGTCTGTCGGCGGTACAGCGGTTACAGGTGGCCCGCCATCCCCGACGCCCCAGCACCCTGGACTATATCCAAACCATTACCGATGACTGGCTGGAACTCCATGGCGATCGCCGGGGGGGCGATGATATGGCCCTGGTGGGGGGCATTGCCCGGTTGGAGGGGCAATCGGTGGTGTTGATGGGGCACCAAAAGGGGCGCGACATGAAAGATAATGTGGCGCGGAATTTTGGCATGGCGTCGCCGGGGGGATATCGCAAAGCCCTGCGGTTGATGGAACATGCCCATCGCTTTGGGATGCCGATTATTACCTTTATTGATACGCCCGGTGCCTGGGCTGGGGTTGAGGCAGAGCGCCTAGGACAGGGAGAGGCGATCGCCTATAACCTGCAGCAGATGTTTAAGTTTGATGTGCCCATTATTTGCACGGTGATTGGCGAGGGCGGTTCCGGGGGGGCGCTGGGGATTGGCGTTGGCGATTGCCTAATGATGTTTGAGCATTCGGTGTATACGGTGGCATCGCCGGAAGCCTGTGCATCCATTCTGTGGCGGGATGCGGGGCAATCTAGCCAGGCGGCGGAAGCCCTGAAAATTACGGCGCGGGATCTGAAACAACTCGGGATTTTGGACGAAATATTGCCGGAGCCGGTGGGTGGAGCCCACAGTCGACCGCTGGAGGCGGCCGAGACATTGAAAGCCACCATTCTCAAGAATTTGAAGGAGCTAGGGGCACTCTCCCCGGATCAATTGCGGGAGCGGCGCTATCAAAAATTCCGCCGTATTGGCTATTTCACGGAAAGCGGTAAGGCACCCCGTCCCGCGATCGCCGAATAATTTCTGCGTAGTTCTGATTGGGATTAAGGAAGATTCTGGAAAAGTTGAGTGACTTTTGCCAGGTCTTTATCGCCGGGCGATCGCTCGACGCCGCTGGATAAATCAATGCCATCGGGGGTGATGCGCTCCAGGGCTTGGCGGATATTATCCGGGCGCAACCCACCGGCAAGGAGCCAGGGGCACGCCGGATTAAAAGCGGTCAGGGTTTCCCAGTCGAGGGTGGCACCGGTGCCCCCCAGAACCCCCGGACGATAGGCATCGAGCAGCAGCGCATCCACAACGGGGACGTATGCCAAAGCGCGATCCAAGCTGGTGGAATCTTTGACGCGGATCGCTTTGATAATTTCCACCTCGGGCAGGCGATCGCGCACTCGCCGACAATCCTCCAGCGTCTCATCCCCATGGAGCTGGATCCCCGTCAGTTGTCCCGCGGTCTGAAATTCGGCAATGGTCTCAAGGTCCGCATTGGCAAAAACGCCGACCCGCTGAGTCTTGGGGGAGGCGGCGATCAGGTCTTGGGTGAGCGATCGCAATGGATCGGGCGGAATAAATCGCGGGGAGGCCGGGACGGCGATAAACCCCAACGTTGTCGCCCCGAGCTGGGCGATCGCAATGCCCTGATCCGCCTGGGTAATACCGCAAATTTTGACGCGCAAGCTAGCCATAGCCGGGACAATACTTCAACGACAACACTTCAACGACAACACTCCAACTCTGTTAACTCTTGAAACGAGGCGATCGGGTTGGGAAATGCAGTTCCTATAATCGAAAACCGTATCGCAAGTTTACAGAACTGCGTCAATGCACTCTTATTGCGATTTTTTGAAATCCTTTTCAACACCCCTTCAACATCAATCTCGAGTAGGAGTAACCGGCCATGATGTTAATGACTGACCTGTTGGCGATGACGGCTAATACCGTTGCCTGGTCCCCCAAGGTCGCCCTGGTGATGATCTCCTGCAACCTCTTTGCGATCGCGATCGGTAAATATTCCATCAAAAATGGCGGCGTCGGTCCCGCATTACCCTTGCCGGCAATGTTCACCGGTTTCGGTGTGCCTGAATTATTGGCGACCGCTAGTTTTGGCCATCTCCTGGGGGCTGGCATGATCCTCGGCATGGCCAACGCAGGGCTGCTGTAGCAAAACCGACTGAAACACCGGTAGGGGAATCCCAACCCACGGTTCACGGGGGGGAGGCGGTGAAAAGCGTTACCCTGATGGAAGGCAGAGCATGAAAGAATGCCTTGTCTTCCCTATCATTCCCCTCCCATCCGACCTATGCAATCTGGTATACGCGTTGGGTCCATCCTCGGTATTCCACTGCTGATTGACCCCTCCTGGTTTTTAGTCATTGCCCTCTTTGCGTTCATCAACAGCGTGGAGTGGCAGAATCGCTATCCCGACTGGAGCAGTTTTTTGACTGTGGGGACGGGTTTGGTGACCGCGCTGTTGTTGTTCGGCTCCGTGTTGCTCCACGAGCTGGGCCATAGCGTTGTGGCGCTGGCCCAAGGGATTAAGGTCAATTCCATCACCCTGTTTATGTTTGGGGGGATGGCGTCGATTGATCGCGAGTCCAAAACCCCCTTTCGGGCATTTATGGTGGCGATCGCCGGTCCGGCGGTGAGTTTATTGCTCTTTATCCTCCTGGCTGGGGGCAATACGCTGTTTTTGGAACAGGGGCAACCGCTGTCCATTGTGGCGATGAATTTAGCGCGCATTAATTTAGTGCTGGCGCTGTTTAACCTGATCCCCGGCTTGCCCTTGGATGGGGGACAGATTTTAAAGGCGGTGGTCTGGAAGGTAACCGGCAGTCGCTATCAGGGGATTCATTGGGCCGCCCGCACCGGTCAGCTTTTGGGCTGGTTAGCGGTGGCGTTCGGCTTATTTATTACCTTTGCCGGCGGTGGCGGTGGTCTCTGGATTGCCCTGCTGGGCTGGTTCTGTACCCGCAATGCCAGCAATTACGATCGCGTCACCTCCTACCAAGAAACGTTGCTGAAGCTGAAGGTGAGCGACGCCATGGCGCGGGAATTCCGCGTGGTGGAAGGGGACTCGACCTTACGGGAATTTGTGGATCAGTATCTCTTGCGGGAAGAGCGACCCATGTTCTTCGCAGCATCTCGGGGGCGGTATCAGGGACTGGTGCGCCCCGAAGATTTGCAGACCATTGAGCGCAGCCTCTGGGAAGAGAAGCGGTTGAGCGAAATTGCGGTCCCCCTAGATGAGTTGGCGACGGTGACGGAATCTACGTCACTGTTGAAGGTGGTGCGGCAATTGGAGAGCGATCGCCTGCCCCGGATGATTGTGCTGACTCCGGCGGGGGCTGTCGCCGGGGTGGTGGATCGCGCCGATGCGGTGCGGGCCATGGCCACCGCGATGAAATTGCCTCTCTCTGATAAAGACTTCGCCCAACTCAAGTCCGAAGGCGGATATCCAGCGGGGCTGAATCTCGCCGCGATCGCCGCCACCATGCCCGAAAACTAGGTTGAAAATTAGGTCGAAACGCCGGCGATCGCACCGACTCCATCACCAAATCCCCAGCGACACGGGCCGACACAATGTCACAATGGGGGGAGCTGACCTAGATTAGACAACGAGACGCCACGCCCATGGGAGCTTTACAAGATACGGTTTTCGCCCTCCTCGCCAACGGCAAGGGCCTCCAGAAAGATCTGGAAAGCAATGGGGCTTTGGGATTGTATGCGCCCCTGGAAGGGGGGTCGGAAGGGCGTTATCTCCGCCGACTGCGGGCAGCAGGCTATACAGGCTTATCCCTAACCGCGCGGGGTTTGGGGGATCCAGCCTCCTTTTTGATGGGCACCCACGGTGTTCGCCCTCCCCACCTCGGCAAAAAGGACATTCGCCGCTATTTCGTCCCCCCCGTGATCCAAACCCAGCTGGACACCCTGCCGGCGGATAGCAAAGGCTTAGTGCTCTGGATCTTGGAAGGATTTATCCTGTCCCGTCAGGAGTTGGATTATCTGGTCAAGTTGCCGGAAATCGAACCCCGCGTCAAAGTCGTTGTCGAATTGGGAGGCGATCGCGCCGTCCGCTGGAAGCCCCTAAAAGAGGCACTCGCGGCCGCATCCGCATCCGCCTAAAACCCGAAATCAGGGCTTTAGCTCCAACGAATCTGCCCTTCAACCATCCCCCCGCTGCATCACACCCAATGCAACGGGGGGATAGTGTTTGAGGCCCTTTAGGATTTGGGCAAAAAGCTATTCCGCCCCAGGCTCCTGTTCCAGGGCCAAAACAACCCGTTCTTCATCCAAGGTCTGCAACCGCTGCATCGTCCGCAAAATCCTGGCATAGGGAGCCGCCTGGTCTCCCGTCAAAATCACCAACGCATCGGGATGCTTCCCAAGCTGCTGTTCCGCCGCCCCGATCAACGCATCATCGGCGATCGCCTGCCCCTTCACCGTCAACTGTCCCTGGGCATTGACCACCACCACTAACGGATCCGGCGGCAATTGATTGGGATCCACCGACGGCGCAGGGGACGCAGAGGGATCCTGCGGTAAGGCGACATCAATTTTTTTCTGATTGCCCATCACCATGGTCAAAATGACAAAGAAGATCAGAATCGTCATCAAGACATCAATCATAGGCACCAGGTTGATCCCAGGCGATCGCCGCTGTACCTTGACCCGTTTCATCGTTCCCCCCTCCAGATCTCCAGACTTAAATTCTCGTCTCAGGCCGCTAGCGTTCAGCCGTTAGCAATTAACGCTCAAACGCTAAGCCAATGCGATCGCTCCCCACATCCTTGAGCGCCGACAGCACCACCTTAATTTTTTCAAACTCCAACTCCTCATCCGCCTGCAAAATGACGCTACCGGTGGGATTTTCTTCAAAATATTGATTGATCGCCGGTGCCAGCGCCGCCAACTCGATCTTTTCTCCCTCCAGAAAAACCTCACCCGAGTTAGACAACCCCACGGACAGGGGGCGCACCTTACTCGATTCCCCCTCAAAAACATTACTGCCGCCCGCTTCCTCACTTTTGGGCACCTTCACCCCAGCCACCTGCGACCCGCTGAGGGAGAGGGAAACAACGACAAAAAACGCCAGTACCCCCATCAACAGGTTCAACATGGGAAGTACATTAACCTCCGGAATATCCGACCGGACGTGATTCTTAAAGCGCATGGCGGCAAACGGTTACAACAGCAGGGTAGGTCGATCCAGGTTAATCAATTGCGGCGATCGCCCACCCATCACATTTGACTTAGCAATTCAAACTTAGGGGGGTCTAAGACACCCGCGACGGAGGCCGAAACGATTCCGCATCGTCAGCGGGTCGGTCCAAATCCCGATGGGAACCTCGGGACGGAGATTGCTGGAGGTCGTGGCTGGGTTCGTACCACATTTGCCGATAAATCAACTCCAGCCGGCTGCCCACCTCCGTGAAATAGTCCAACTGTCGCCCCTGCAACATCACCACCGCCCGGAATACCACCAGCGCAAAAATTGCCACCACCATCCCAAAGGCCGTGGTCAACAATGCCTCACCAATCCCCGATGCAGCAGCACTGGCGGACTCTGCCGTTGCCCCGCCACCAATATCCAGATTCGTGAACGTGCCAATCAGACCGGTCACCGTTCCCAACAATCCCAACAGCGGCGCGATCGCAATAATGGTTTCCAAAGCGCGATCGCCCTTACGCATCACCACAAATTCACGCTCGCCCGAGGTTTCCAGGGCCAATCGGAACGTTTCCGGCGACGGCGATCGCAACTTCAACGGCGCCAACAAAAATCGCCCAATGGGCAAATGTCGATACCCCTCCGCCAATTCCGCCGCATCCGCCAGGCTATAGCGCGCCGCCGCCAACACATCGTGGACAATGCGCTCCTCCTGGGACAAAAACCGCAGCCAAAAGACCATCCGCTCCAGACCAATAGTGGCCGTCGCCAGCGACAAACCCAAGAGCGGCCACATTACCGGCCCCCCTTGATATAGCCAATCAATCACTCGTGCCATTCTGAAATCCCTTCATCTGCTGAATCTGCCGACCCATCGCTGAAAAATCCATAGCCCCCGACCCTAACCCCAACCCCGTCTTACCTTGCCTTAATCCTAGGATGAGGTTGAAAGCAATTCATTAAGGACACATTAATATCAAAACTGCCTCTCGTAATAGATATGGGGGGCGATCGCCTTACCCCCGTGGATCCTCCAACCAGAGCACCACCAGCGGTCCGGCGCTTCTCACCCCCACCACACTGATAAAGAAAACATCTTCCCCAGTACCGCTCTCGTTCGGCCGGACGGCTTTGTACATGGGCATACCGCCATAGTCCAACTGCTCATCCTGAACCGTGAAATCTGTCTGGGCGATCGCCGGTTTCACCAACTCCTCATAGTGATCCGAAGCGCCCACCACCGGGAACGCCAAAAACCCTAAGCTCCCCTCCTTAAGACTCCCATCGTCCTTAATAAAATTGGGTCCGCTGTCCCCTTTAATTTTGTCCCGGTCGGGCAGGATTTCGATATAGAGCTTGATAGCCTCCAAATTGTTAGTTCCTTCCTCCGCTTTCTGAAGCACCAGCTCCGTTAAGGTAGCCACCAATCCAGCCCCTTCCGCATTGGGATCCCACTGGGTCGCATTACCTGGACCAGTGCCATCCCCACCGGTGCCATCCCCACCGGTGCCGTCCCCGCCATCCCCAGCACCGGACGGAGAAGGAGAGGGGCTGGGGCTAGCGCCGGGGCTCGGGCTGGGAGCGGGCGCTGGCGCGGGAGCCGGCGCTGGCGCAGCGGCGGCAGCTTTAGGCTTGAGTTTTGGCTTCTTCGGTTTCGGTTTCGGCGGAGGCTTATCGGCCTTTGGAGTCGGGGAAGGTTTCGGTTTTGGCTTGGGGGGCGGCGCAGACCCTACCAGGGACGTGATTTTAACCGTTTCCTTCGGGGTGGGTTCTGGCTCGGATTGGATAGTCCGCTCCGGAACCGGGAGCGCCAAAATGACACCGTGAACAAAGGACGCGATCGCGATCGCCACCGCCACCGGATGGGTCATTGCAACCCACACTTGCTGCCGTAAATTTTGTAATTTCTCCATCATGGGTCGCCCCCTCCCAACTCCCAAAACCAACCTCACCCCAACGCCGCCGCACCGCCTCCAAGAAGCATCCCTGACACGGAGACAGAAAGATGGTGCTGAGGAAAAGCAGTCTCATCCTCAGCATCCCTGACACGGAGACAGAAAGATGGTGCTGAGGAAAAGCAGTCTCATCCTCAGCACCGTCTAGCCAATAAACCGGGCGGCCACCAGCGACCGAATCAAACTTGTGAACCCAAGCCAGATTCAGCCACATCGGGCCAACACCCAAACTCTGTGAGACTCAAACCGTGCTTAGCGGACAGCGCTGTTGAAGTCCCGGCGAGCATCGCGGTACATGCTCTCAGGCAGGGGAACGTAAGCCACTTCAGCAGAGAACTTCGCCGCGTTGTTCAGGTAGTAGCGAACAAAACGAGCGACAGGGGCCTCAGCCTTTGCCTTCTCGGTGTTCACGTAGATGAAGATGGGGCGAGACAGGGGAGTGTAGGTACCGTTGTTAACAGTTTCGCTGGAGGGACCAACAGGACCGTCACCGCCGTCAACATTAACCGCTTTCAACTTGTCTTTGTTCTCTTCGTAGTAAGACAAACCGAAGAAGCCCAAAGCGTTCTTATCGCGGGAAACACCCAAAACCAGGACGTTGTCATCTTCGCTGGCAGTGTAGTCAGACCGGCTATCGCCCTTGTCCAAGATGGCTTCCTTGAAGTAATCGTAGGTACCGGAATCCGTGCCAGGACCATACAGTTTCAAGTCAGCATCGGGCCAAGCGGGGTTCACATCGCTCCACTTCGTGACCTTGCCGTCAGCCGCCGCTTCCCACATTTTCTTGAGTTCTGCGGTGGTCATGTTCGCAGCCCAAGTGTTGTCCTTGTGGATAACGATGGTCAGAGCATCGTAGGCAACCGCCAACTCAACCATGTCATCTTCTTCGATGCCGTTCTCTTTGCAGAGGTCGATTTCCTTTTGCTTGATGGGGCGAGACGCGCCGGAGATATGGGTCTCACCGGCACAGAATTTTTTGAAGCCGCCGCCGGTACCGGAAACCCCGACTGCCACCCGAATATTGCCGTTCTCTTTTTGGAATTCCTCAGCGACCGCTTCCGTGATGGGGAAGACGGTGCTGGAACCATCAATCTTGACCAGGGAGCTATTCTGGGAAATAGCCTGGGGAACACCAGCCAACAGGGTGCTGGTCACTGCGGTCGCGCACAACAGGGCGACGTGGCGACGACGAATCTTACCGAATAGCATTAAATCTTCTCTCCGCGATTAGGCGATCGCAATGGCAGCCTCTGCGGCGGGATAACCATTAATTAGCACCGATTAATCAGCACTAACCAATGGATCCATTACCAGCGAAATACGCCCCTATTATTCAGGCTTTGCCCTATAGCAACATCTAGAGAAGGTTAAGCTTCGACCCAAGGTAATTTAATTTTCGGGACTTTACCGTTAACCGACAAAAACGATCGCTTTCTCATCGAATTTGCAGGGATAACCAGTCAAAATTGACCTAGGTAAAGTTTGAATTAAGAGAGCATCAACGGCTATTAATGCTTTTTTAATGTGTTTTTAGGGATGATTCTCAAAGAGCTTGATCCCCATTTTCTCCACCCATTGAGCGCCTATAGCCCTTTCCGCAAGCGGACGCCCCCCGTCTCCGAAGCATCAAATCGCTGTTGGGCCAGTTGGTAATCCTCTGGGGCAAGGCCGATATATCCCACCTCTTCGGCCAACTGTCCCGCGTTGGCCAGATAGTAGGTCACAAATTGCTGGACGGCGGGGTTAGCTTGGGCCGCTTCGGCGTTGACATTGATATAGATAGGGCGCGAAAACGGCGCATAGGTGAAATTATTCACGGTTTCGGTGGACGGCGCGATCGCCCCTGCACCATTGGCATCGTCCCCATCATCAATGGCGATCGCCTGCAGCTTATCCCGATTCTCCTGATAATAGGCGAACCCAAAAAAGCCCATCGCATACTTATCCCGAGCGATTCCCAACACCAACACATTGTCATCCTCACTGGAGGTGACATCGGTACGTCCCTCTTCCCCATCCAGCAGCACGGATTTTACATAGTCGTAAGTCCCCGAATCGGTGCCGGTGGTATACAAATGGATTTCCTTGTCGGGCCACTCCGGACGAATATCGCTCCACTTCATCACCGTTTTCTCCGCCTCCGCCTCCCACAGTCGAGTCAGCTCCGCCGTGGTCATCTCCGTCGCCCAGGTGTTGTCCTTATGGATCGCAAAGGTGACGGCATCATAGGCAATCGGCAATTCAATATGGGCAATGCCATTGCGATCGCACAGTTCCATTTCTGAAGGCTTAATGGGACGCGACGATCCAGAAATATCAATTTCGCCGCCGCACAGTTGCCGAAAACCGCCGCCACTGCCAGACACCCCAACGGTGACATGGATATCCCGATACTCCATCTGGAACTCTTCGGCGACGGCCTCCGTAATCAAAAAGACCGTGCTCGAGCCATCGGCCATCACCGTTTTTGCCTGCGCCGAGGATCCCTGACTCTCCATCCGCCCACAGGCCGTTGCCCCCAACAGGGCCGTCGCGATCGCCCCCAATGCCATAACAGACCGACGACCACGGGAAAAACGATGGGGACGGAACAACTTAATCACGGTACAGCCTCATAAACAGAACAAAAATGATGGATCGCGCGCATCGGCGATCGCCCCCTAGTCAATTCCATACCCTGCGATCGCAAGGTTATACAGAACTATAGGGTTAACCCAAGGTTAACGAAGGTTTATCGATTTGTGGGGCGGCGGCGAGGACGCGCAAAATTTGTCAACAATCCGGATGGCAGCGAAAGAGCGGGGAAGGACGTAGTGGTAGATGCACCCTGACGATTAAGCCCCCTGGTTCTTCGGAATTTAGCGGGGCTGTTTTTTTGGCCATCCTGGTCCTATACGTCCCCAACGATGGCGATGGATGCGGTCTGGGGATGCGGTCTGGCGGGGGCGATCGCCGAGGAATCGGCCAGGGCAAAGATATTTTTGCTACATCTCCGGATGGAAGTGAGGGTAGGGAGAAGAAGGTAATGGTAGATGCACCCTGACAATGAAGCCCCGCCAGTTCTTCGGAACTGAAGGGCTTTATTTTTTTGCCTTTTTTTGGGCAACCATTTTTTCCCAGGGCGTACCTGCCCCATCGGCTAGAAGCGGTCTGAGGGAAATGACACTATTTTTTTGCCCCAACGTCGGAATCGTCCTGATGCGATCGCCCAGGGGAGAAGAACGTAATGGTAGATGCACCCTGACGATTAAGCCCCACAGTTCTTCGGAACCGAGGGGCTATTTTTTTGACTGGGGCTAAGTGATGACTGCGGCTTAGCGCCAAATCCGATTTTCAAGATCGCGCACCTGTCGCTCCAGGCGATCCAGACGGCCGCGCAACTCATCCAATTCTTTTTGTTCGGGGACGCCAAAATCCGCCAGGATTTGCCGCACCTGTTGGCGGATCAACGCCTCTAAACTGTCGGTGGGAGATTCTCCGCCGGGGTTGCTGCTCTGCACTCGCTGCATCAGCTCATTTACCAACTGCTGCGCCTGTTCCGGGTCCAACTTGCCCGTGCGCACCCATTCATCGCTGACTTCTTTCAGCTTTTCCGCCACAACGGTCGTGGTGCCAACGCCAATGGTTAGGAGTTGCTGCAACCAGTTCTGATTATCCATGGCGCTCTTGGGGATAGGTGAAATGGGGAGTTTATAAAAAGCGGAGGGTGAGGCACCGCTGCCAGTGGTATTTCACCGGGCAGCGGTGCCGTTAAAACCCAGCTTAGAAAACGGTGGGGTAGCCGGGGTAGAGATCTCGAGGGCGATCGCGACCGTCAATGCAAGTTTGCATGGCTTCGTTAGGATCCCGATCCAATTCATTCACCAGCGCAGTGGTGCAATCGGCAAACCGTTCGGGCAATAGGCTGCGGTGGCAGAACCCTAGGCTGGCTTGGGTGGCGCGGCCGCTCACACGAGCAATCTGTCGAACGCAGCGGGACACGCCTCGGGGGCGACGAGTTTTGCGGCAAGCGTTCACAGCACTGGTCGCGTCGATGCTGGTATGGCGCGCAATGGTTTGCACACACTTGGAGACATCATTGGCGCTCCAGGAGTAGGCGCAGGTGCTGGCGATCAGGTCGGGGTCGATATCGTAATCATTCAACCGCAGGACGCAACGGCGCACATCGTGAGGAATCCCGATAATGGCTTCGGCGTTGGCGGGGGTCGCAGCGCCAAACGTCGCCGGTAGGGCTAGGGCGATCGCTCCCAAAGCGGACAGGGGTCGGGCGATCGCACGGAGGGACAGTCGTTTTTGGGAGGTCATAGCGATTCCTAAAGCGATTCCTAGATTCCTAAATTGAAGGCGTCAGCGGTAACGATGGTCAAACAAGCAGTGGCCGGCCACAGGGACGGTTAAACGCTATCTATTCTATTAGACCGCGCTCCCTAGACCGCGATCGCAGCCGATATCACTCCCTACCCGGCGGACAAAAAGGGTTGCGCCAGGACATAGCTAGCGATGGATTTCGCATCAATAGGTTCCCCAGCCCGAATCGCCGCCTCAAATTCAGCGGGGGTCATCAACACCACCTCAATATCCTCATCCTCATCCTGGGCCGGGGGCACGTCCAACTTTTCGAGATTCGTCGCGAGGTAGGCATAAATAATCTCGTCGGAATAGCCCGGAGCCAAAGGGAAATCCAATAAATGCCGCCAAGTGTCGCTGCGATAGCCGGTTTCTTCTTCAATTTCCCGCTTAATCGTTTCCGCCGGGTCCTCCCCCACTTCCACCGTCCCCGCCGGAAATTCTAATAGCCGCCCCGCCAAGGCAAATCGATATTGCCTCACCAACACCAATTTTCCGTCGTTGGTGAACGGCACGGCCAATGCACCGCCGGGATGGCGCACACATTCCCATTCCCCCTCAGCCCCATTGGGCAGCCGTATCTTAGTGACCTCGTAATCAAACTTGCGACCGTTATATTTCAGGCGCTGGTGCAAAACTTCAGCGTGCTCTTGGCCCAGGGTCATGGCGTTGGAAAGTCCTGTAAAAAATCCTGATGAACGGCGAGATGAATGCTCGAACAGTCTACCCTTTGCCGCAGTTGTTGGATGGTTAAGCCCGATCGCGGATCCACCCAATCCGGCGCAATATCCGCCAACGGCTGCAACACAAAAGCGCGATCGCCCAATCCCGGATGGGGCACCGTCAAATGGTCTAGCTCAACAATGCGATCGCCATAAAGCAACAAATCCAAATCCAAGGTTCGCGGCCCCCAATGCACCTGCCGCACCCGCCCCATCGCCGTCTCCGTCTCCAGCAAGGTTGTTAGGAGCGCATCCGGCGACAACGTTGTATTCAGCAGCGCACACCCATTCAGGAAATCCGGCTGAGGCGGTCCCATCGGCGGGTTGGAATACCAGGGCGATCGCACCGTCACGACAATCTGAGGATGATCATTCAGACGGGCGAGGGCTTTACTAAACGTCTCGGCAGGATTATTGAGATTGCCCCCCAGGGCGATCGCACAGGGAATAGACAGTGACTTAACAGGATTGAGTTGGGTCAAGGGTCTCAGAAGAAGGTAACAGCGGTCAATGACGACATCCCATCATCCACCGAAACCCTAAGGTTGGCTTGGATAGCGCCCCAAAATTGTGCCCCCGCGATCAAATAAGGTCACCGCCACCTCAATTTTGCGATCGCCATATTTCTGGGCATATCCCTGCGATCGCACCGCCGCCTTTTCCGCCACGGCCGCCCAAACCGCCTCCCCTGCTGATCCCTGAGATGCCAACACCTTCGCCGCATCATTCAGGGTGGGCAGTTTTATTAGGTCTTGGAGAATTTTGGAGTCAAGAAACGGAAGGGCGATCGCCACCAACGTCTCAAACTTGCCATCAGCAATATGGCTGGACGTATTGAAAATGCCTCCCGCCAACTTAATCAACTTGCCGTGATAGCCCAATAAATGCACTGACTCAGCGCCCAAAATTGCCGCCTCCACCAACAACGGACCAATCCAATTCCCCACCAAAACCACTCGCCCCGCATCCATCCCCAACCGCTGCGCCACCTGCTGCCCATTCGCCCCCAAACAAAACACAACAGGGGATTTTACATCCGTTTCCAAAACCTGACGCAGCGCGTTTTTGGCATCCTCCAACTTCTCCAACGCCGTATGGGGTTCCGAAACACCACTGGTTCCCAACAGCGATAAGCCATCCACAATGCCAAACGCCGCGTTAGACGTTCGCATTGCCAGCGATCGCCCGGTCGGAAAAATAATCCGCACCGTCACCGCCCATCCCTGCGGCACCATATCCACCAAATTGGCATCCATCACCCGCCGGGCATAGCGATAAATCGCCGCATCCCCCGCCCCATCTCGCCCAATTCCCTCCCCCCCCTCCAACGTCAACCAAGGCTCATCAGCAACCCGCGATCGCCGTTGCACCCACGCCCAAATGTCCATATCCCGCGTCAGATCCAAATTATTCCCCGGATCACTACGGGCGATCGCCAACGCCGTCTCCCCATCCAGCCTCGCCACCGCTTCCACCGGGAGAGCAACCACTCCATCCCCGCGCAACAAATCCACTTGAACCTCAGACGGCGATTTTTCTATCTCGAATAGATGGGCGATCGCCGCCTTTGCCGCAACCACAGCAAACACCGGCAACGTATATCCCGCTCCTGACACCTTTCCCCCTCCTCAAACAACCGTCAAGACCAATAAAGCAAAGCCCATCATTTACCTTTGCACAAACAAACTGAGCAAATACTCAGCCTTGAATGAACTTGAGTTAAGCAGCACGAACTTAAGTCAATAACTTTACGCAACTTAAAAAACAAACTTAAAGTTGATTGAATTTATGATCCAAGGAATGGACAGTAAATTCATCTTTTTCGTAGGCTACTAACAAGTCTCTCTGCTTTTCTTTCGGGAGCTGAGGGACATTTATATCTGTTCATAACCTTTCCGGAATTATCACCATGACTACTACCGTACAAACCGGTGGTGGCAGCATGTGGGAGCGCTTTTGCGCTTGGGTAACCAGCACCAACAACCGTATTTACGTCGGTTGGTTCGGTGTCTTGATGATCCCCACCCTCTTGACTGCAACCATCTGCTTTATCATCGCCTTCGTCGCAGCTCCCGCTGTCGATATCGATGGTATCCGTGAGCCCGTTGCTGGCTCCTTGATCTATGGCAACAACATCATCTCTGGTGCTGTTGTTCCTTCTTCTAATGCGATCGGTTTGCACTTCTACCCCGTTTGGGAAGCTGCTTCTGTTGATGAGTGGCTTTACAACGGTGGTCCTTACCAGCTTGTTGTATTCCACTTCTTGATTGGAATCTTCAGCTACATGGGTCGCCAGTGGGAGTTGTCCTACCGCTTGGGTATGCGCCCTTGGATTTGCGTTGCTTACAGCGCTCCCTTGGCTGCGGCTACCTCCGTGTTCTTGATTTACCCCATCGGTCAGGGTTCCTTCTCTGACGGTATGCCTTTGGGTATTTCCGGTACCTTCAACTTCATGTTCGTGTTCCAGGCGGAGCACAACATCCTGATGCACCCCTTCCATATGTTGGGTGTGGCAGGCGTCTTTGGCGGTGCTCTGTTCTCCGCAATGCACGGTTCTTTGGTGACCTCTTCTTTGGTGCGTGAAACCTCCGAAGTTGAGTCCCAGAACTATGGCTACAAGTTCGGCCAAGAGGAAGAGACCTACAACATCGTTGCAGCTCACGGCTACTTCGGTCGTTTGATCTTCCAATATGCTTCCTTCAACAACAGCCGCTCCTTGCACTTCCTGTTGGGTGCGTGGCCCGTTGTGGGAATCTGGTTCACCGCTTTGGGCATCAGCACCATGGCGTTCAACCTGAACGGTTTCAACTTCAACCAGT
>CAZZMD010000063.1:0-21553 GCA_964655355.1 uncultured bacterium | reverse complement strand
CACCGCTCTGGCGTGGGTGTCCTTGAAAGTCGACTCCAGACTGCACACGGTCGCCTTGTGGTCGCCGACGTTGAAACCGCCGCCGGCAAGACCCCGACCGCCCCCGCCGCCGCGCCCGTCGCTCCCGCCGCCGCCTCGGCCCCCTCAGCAGCCGCGCCCGCCCCTGCCGCCGCGCCCCTACCACCGATGACCGGGGAAGCCGTTGCCCTGACCTCCCTGCAAAAAGCAGTGGTCACCTCCATGGTCAGCAGCCTAGCGGTTCCCACCTTCCAAGTGGGCTACACCATCACCACCGACGCCCTGGATGCCCTGTACAAGCAGGTGAAATCCAAGGGCGTGACCATGACAGCCCTGCTGGCAAAAGCCGCGGCCATGACCCTGCGCAAATATCCGATTGTGAATGCGGCTTACGCCCCCGATGCCATTCAATACCGCAGCGAAGTGAATATAGCGGCAGCGGTGGCAATGCCCGACGGCGGTCTGATTACGCCGGTATTGCGCAAGGCCGACGAGATTGACCTATATTCGCTATCTCGCAATTGGAAAGACCTGGTGGCACGGGCCCGCAGCAAGCAATTACAGCCGGATGAATACAGCACCGGCACCTTTACCCTGTCGAACCTAGGCATGTTTGGCGTTGATCGCTTCACCGCGATTTTGCCGCCGAACCAGGGAGCCATCCTAGCGATCGGGGCCTCCGCACCCCAGGTGGTGGCCACCGGCGACGGTCTATTTGGGGTCAAGCGCCAAATGCAAGTGAACCTAACCGCAGACCATCGGATCATCTACGGTGCCGATGCAGCGGCATTCCTGAAAGATTTTGCGGATCTAATTGAGAACAACACCCACTCCTTGACCCTATAAATTTTCAAGGATCTCAAGGGCGTACCAAAGGCAACGCGATCGCCATCGGTGCGCCCTTTGGCCATTGACCTTTAATTCAATGGGTTCGACCCAAGATTCGACCCATCATTCAACAATTCATTCAGCAAAAATCTCAGATCAAATCGTTAGTGGGGGAAGGACGATGAAGGTTGCCATTACAGGCGCGACAGGGTTTGTGGGACAGCGGCTAGTAAAGCGGCTAACGGAGGCAAACCACCACGTGGTGGTACTAACCCGTAGTGGCGATCGCGCTCGCCGGTTATTCCCAGCCGGTTTGTTTCCCCAATGCGAGATTGTGCCCTACACGCCCACCCAATCTGGGGATTGGCAAAAGCGCATTAGCGGCTGCGACGGAGTGGTAAACCTTGCCGGAGCCCCCATTGCGGAAAGCCGTTGGACCCCAGCCCGAAAGCGAGAAATTTTAGAAAGTCGCGAAACCGGAACCGAAAAAGTTGTTGAAGCGATCGCCCAGGCCACCGAGCCACCGAAAGTCTTGGTCAACTCATCAGCGATCGGCTACTACGGCAGCAGCGAAACAGCGACCTTCGATGAAACCAGCACCGCCGGGAACGGTTTTCTAGCAGAAGTTTGCAAAAAGTGGGAAGCCGCCGCCAGCCAGGTTCCCCCCTCGACCCGGCTCGTGATTGTGCGGACGGGCATCGTCCTGGGCCAAGGGGGCGGCGCCCTAGACAAATTGCTGACCCCATTCCGAATGTATGCCGGCGGACCGTTGGGCAGCGGTCGTCAGTGGTTTTCCTGGATCCACATTGACGACATGGTGAGCTTAATCGTCCAAGCCCTAACCAACGAGCAATTCGAGGGCATCTACAACGCCACGGCCCCCAAACCCGTGCGGATGGCAGAATTTTGCAATGTATTGGGACAAACCATGGGGCGTCCGTCCTGGCTACCGGTACCAGACTTTGCCTTGGAAGCCCTACTCGGGGACGCCTCCGCAGTCGTCCTGGAAGGGCAAGAAGTGCTACCCAAACGGGCCAAAGAAGCGGGTTTTTCTTTCCAATATGGGGAACCCAGAGCAGCCCTAGAGCAGTTATTGAACTAGTTCCAGCTAGCCCAACTTAAACTGGTCAAACTTAACGGGGGCGGCACCAGAATCATAGCGATAGCTACTCACCTCCCCCGTCGCCGTATCCAGCACCGAAAACACCCCCACTTGTTGATGGGCAACATAGGGCAAGGGCTCCTGAGTCTCGGGGTCCAACAGGGGGTTAATAGTGGGGATCACGGGCATTAAACCATTGGGATCGCCGATCGCGGTGTAATTGCGATCGCCCTGGAGTTCATCGGGAATTTTACGGGGGCGATCGCCCCAGGCGGCCCCATGGGTATTGCCCGCATGGGAAGACTCCAGGAAATGCAGCGTCCCCCGATCCGTAGACTGTTCAAACCGATTCCACAAATGGCAATGGCCAAAATAAACCAAATCAACCCCCGCCTTTTCTAACAGCGGGACCACATCCTTGATTAGGTAATCCTGGTCAATGTTGTAGTGATAGCGAATGGCGCTGATTTGATTATCTTGATCCCGTCGAATTTCCTGGAGGGGATCCGTATAGGGGGGAACAATATTTTGCCCCAGGGAATGGGGTGGATGATGGAACATCACAATGCGATATTTCGCCGCCTTAAACTCAGGATGCTCGAGCTGTTCTTGAAGCCATTGATGTTGGGTGCTGCCTGCTTGGATAGATTCAAAAATAAACTGTCCCCCACCCCAGTTTTCCGGCGTCTCCAAATCTTCAACTCGCTCCTGATACCGCCCACGAATGTGATCCTCCATCCGAAACCAGCGCCAAACATTCGTAGCTTCCAAGGAAATTAACCGCACCGGCCCAAAGGTCGTCGCGTAATAACGTTTCCCCCCCGGACCATCATCCGGCAACGAAAAAATTGACTCATAGGTATCCGTCGAAAAGGGGCGATCGCCCCCCTCCCGCAATCCCTTTTGAAATGTTTTTAACTCCTGATCAATCCATCGTTGATCATCGGGATTTTTTGTCTGAATAAATCTAGGAATCGGGTCACCAAACTGCCCATTCAGCCCATTTTTATGGGGGCGCATTCCCATCACCTCATGGTTGCCAATGCAGGGAAAAATCGGCGTATTCTGCAAAATCGCCCCACCCCCATACCGAGTATTCACCTCATCCGACGTAATCCGATCAATCTCGGGGTCAATCTCAAACGGAGCCTGATCACCCTGAAATTGACTCGCGATCGCCCGCCCTTGGAAACAGGGAAAAAAGGACCGTCCCCGACGATCATCAAACCACTCCGACGCCCGATCCGGCACATTCACCAAATCCCCCGCATAAAACACCGCATCAAACTGCCCAAACTCCTGCACCGCACACTGCAAGGTTTGAGGCACCATCGGCATCATTTGATGGTCAGAGGTCAACAAAATTTTGAGCGATTTCTCAGGCGACGGAAGCGGCGACAAATGAAAACTATCACTCCACACAGTCCCCGCCTCAGACCTACTTACCACCCGATAAGGCGATCGCTCCCCCGACCTCAGATCCGTCACCACCGCCTCATGACGCCACACCGGTCGATCAATAATTTCCACCCACTGCTCCGCCTGCAACTCGGGAGCCCCATACCAATGCGATCGCCCATCCTCCTTCAGGGTGATTTTTTGAGAACTGGCTACGACCTGGCGCGCCAAATCCTCACCCACCTCCACCCAATGGCGATCGCCCTGCCACGCCGTAAACCACACCACCCGCACCGAAGAATCCGTCGGCAACTGCAAAAAAGGATCAGTCAAAAGGGACAGCATGGATGGGGAAACCTATAGCAGCCGATAAAAGACAATCCCCCCCAAACTCCCCAAGTTCAAAGGTTTAGTCAAGGCCCCGCGATCGCCGAATTATCGCCTCCAACTATTTAATTTGGAAATTAATTTGGAAACGTCCTATTTAGTTTGGAAACGCCAGACCCCATCCCACCCTTCAGCCGTCACCGGAGTTTGAGACAACTCCATAATCCGTTCCATATACATCGCCGCCGGCCGATCCTTCGGATTCTTCGCCAGAATCGCCGAAAACTTCGCCAAAGCCTCCGTCCACTGCTGCTCCTGATACAGAGCCAGCGCCGCCTCAAACTCCGCCTTCGACGCCAACTTCAAGCCCCGCACAACCGAATCCGTCTCCCCATCCACCACCTCATAGATAGAAATCGGCTCCGTCCGCCCCTTCACCACCACCCGATCCAGCAACCGAATCCCAAACTCCTCAGGCTTCTCCAGAGACTCAATCACCTGTTCAGACACCAACAGCGGCACCCCATAAAACTTCGTCAGCCCCTCAATCCGCGCCGTCAAATTCACCGTATCCGACAACGCATCCCCCTGCATCCGTCCCGCTTCCCCCACAATGCCCACCATCATGGGGCCGAAATGGAGACCAATCCCAATGGCGATCGGCATCTGCTGCCCCTGAACCAGGTCAACATTATATTCAGACACCTGATGCAACTCCGCGATCGACGCCCGAACCGCATCATCCGCCGACTCAGGGAAAATCGCCATCACCCCATCCCCCATGTACTTAATAATCACCCCATGATGGCGACGAATCTCCGGGCTCACCCGCCCCAAATAATCATTAATAAACTTAAAACTCTCCGCCGGCGTCATCCGTTCCGCCCGAGGCGTAAACGCCCGAATATCCGAGAACATCACCGCCATTTCCCGACTGACGTGATCCCCCAGTTTGACATCCGTAATACTCTCGCGATCCAAAAACTGAAGATACTCATCGGGGACAAACCGCTGATAGGAACTATTGATCTTCGCCAGACGCACATGGGTCTTAATCCGAGTCAGCAACTCATCCTTAATAAACGGCTTCGTCAGATAATCATTCGCACCATATTGGAACGCCGTCACCAAATCTGAAATCTGGCTTTTCGCCGTCAGCATAATAATCGGCAACTGCTGCGGTCCAAAATATTCCCGAATACGACTACAAACGTCATAGCCAGACAATTTCGGCATCATAATATCCAACAGCACCAAATCGAATCCAGGCGAATTCGCTCCAAAATCAATGCACTGCAAAGCTTCTTCTCCCCCCGAAGCCCGCGTCACCTGATACTCACTAAACGTCAAATAATTCTCCAGAACCTGAAGATTAACCGGCTCATCATCCACGATCAGGATATGAATATCCCCCTCCGCCTGGGTCCCAAACTCAGCCGGCGCTTCAGCGGAACCTAAAACATCCCCCTCATCCTCCGAGGACACTGCCGCCGCGATCGCCTCCACAGTTTCCTGAGATTGCTCAGTACCATGGAGCCCCATCCGGGACGCCAAATTACTGCCATAGGAATAGGACTCTGCTTCGGCAGCCTGTTGAACCGCCGGGAGCGTAAACGAAAATCGAGATCCCACATCAGGCGTCGACTGCACCCAAATATTGCCCCCGTGGAGATGGATTAACTGCCGAGTCACCGCCAACCCCAAGCCCGTCCCACCAAACCGGCGAGCCGTAGAGCCATCCCCCTGTTCAAACGCTTGGAAAATCCGATCGCGCTGCTCCGACGGGATCCCAATCCCCGTATCCGTAATATCCACCTGAATCGCCCCAATCACCGTCGCGATCGCCGGATCAATCCCCTTACAATAATCCGCCCGCAACCCCTGGGAATCGCCCGCCTCCAGGGGCAACTCCGCGAGAGGAACAAAACGAGCCGCAACAGTCACCCGTCCCTCCTCGGTGAACTTCACCCCATTCCCGACCAAATTGTAAAAAATCTGCTGCAGCCGCGACTCATCCGCCCACACCGCCGGCAACTCCAGTGGCACCTCATTCTCCACCGTCAGATCCCGCGTCCCAATCAGAACCTGGCTCACCTCAATGACAATATCGGCGATCGCCGCCACATTAATCGCCTTACAGCTCAGATCAATATTTTTATGATTCAGCTTCGAGAAATCCAGAATGTCATTAACCAACGTCGCCAACCGGCGCGCACTGCGGGTCACAATCCACAGATTCCGCTCCTGCAACTCATCCAAGGGCCCCGTCGCCCCATCCAACATAAATTCCGTAATGCCGATAATGCCATTCAAAGGCGTCCGCAACTCATGGGACGTATTCGCCAGAAACTCATCCTTCAGCTTATCGAGGCGCTTCAGATCCCCATTTTGCTGCTCCAGATCCTCAAAGGACTGCCGCAACTGGCCCGCCATCTGATTGAAAGAATTGGCCAACTCCCCCACCTCATCCTCCCGCTGCAGGTCAATGGTCTCGTTCCAACTCCCCGCCGCCAACCGTTTTGCGGACTGATTCAACTGAGCGATCGGCTCCGTCACCCACCGAGAAGTCTGCCAGCCCGCCCCGATCGCCAACAACACCGCCACAAACGACAACGCAATGGTGAGCTGATTATTGCGATCAATGGCAGCCATAAAATCCGCCTCCGGGATCACCACCACCATCACCCAATCCAGGCCCGCCACCTCCGACAGGGGAGCCATCCACGCCCGCAGCTTCCGCCCGTCCACCTCCAAAGGCAACAACACCGGCTCCGACAGATCCCCCAGGGCCGCCACCGGATTCGCCCCCTCACTCCCCGTCGCCATCTCGGGCAACACCGCGATCGCCGCCTTCAAATCCGCATCCTCACTCTGGAGCGCACTCAAGCGATCCGGATCCTCCCCCTCACCCTGCTCAATAAACGGCAACTCCTCCGTCGAAGTCGCCACCAAATCCCCAGACCGCTCCAAAATGAACGCCTTACCGGACTTTCCAATCTCCAACTGTCCCAGATACTTATTAATCTCTGACAGAATCAAATTAGTCCCCAACACCCCCAGGAACTGCCCCTCAGGACTATAGAGCGGCGTCGTCGGCGTAATCTGGAGCGCCCCCAAATCCGCCGAAGAATAAATCGGACTCCAGGTCTGCTTGCCCAACTCCTTCGCCCCGGAATACCAGGGCCGACCCCGGGGATCGTACTCCTTCGACTTCAAAAATTCCTGGCGATCGCCCTGCCCATCCAGCTCATAAATTTCCCGATTCGGGGCCGTCTCCGCCGTCCGAAACTTCAGCGCCGTCCGCCCATCCGGATAGGTTTGAACCCCCAGAAAATCCCCCGTTTCCGTCCCGATATAGAGATAATCCACCGTCGGCAACAGATTCACATCCGCCCAAAACCGCTGCTGAATCCCCGAAAACTCATCCAGGGACAAATTGCCCCCATTGATATCCTCCGCAATACTGCGGTGCATCAAATGAGGCAGCGACAAATAATTTTCCAAACGCTGATCAATCTGATCCCCCACCTTCCGGCTGAGGCGATCGCTCAAATCCTGCACCGTCCGCTGACTATTGGTGAAAGACAAATACCCTACGATCCCAACCGCCCCAACCAGCTGGACAATGAACGGTACAATCGATACCACCCGCAAAGGCAAGCGGCTCACAAAACGTGTCGTACCGTGGCGCAGATTAAATCCCATGGTGCTTCAGGGCTGGAGAGTAAAGAGAGATAACAGATCAGCGAAATTTAATCAACGGTGTTAAAAAGGAACTCAGGAATCAGTGTTACCCTGCCAATATTGTCCCCAAATAACCTGGCCCCAACTCAACGGCTCAGCCTCTGACGGTAGCATCTGACGGCATATCCCAAGCCCCAACGGCAGAACCTTCAGCAAGCGTCTGCAGGTCAGGGACAACGCCATCCCATAGGTATCAAACGACACTAGGGTGCAACGATTGCAAATCAAGCCAGAGAGCGGACAAGGTACCCTTCACCTTTCATCTCGGGTTCGGACCAGCACGGTCACTGTTATTGATTCTTAAGGTATCGGCCTGTTCCCGGAACTCTCCATCGCTGAGCAGTAGATCCACCCCCTATCGACCCCTTCAGCATAGGATTAGATTCTAGGAGCAGCAATAAATCCCTAGGGAAATCACGCAAATATTGCATTTCCGTCATGTGGCCGCCCTGGGACAGCCCTCCCCCCATCCTTAGATTCCCAATCTGTAGCTCCTAGCTCCCTAGCCGCCACCCCCGTCAGCCCCCTATCCCCCCTATCCCCATGGGCGTCTTACCTTCCCCCTCCGCGATCGCCGAGCCGCCCCTACGGTTACCCCGGGATCCCCAAGCCCCGATTTACCTCGACGCCCACGCCACCACCCCCGTCGATCCCAGGGTATTGGACACCATGCTGCCGTACTTCTCCGAGCACTATGGCAACGCCGGCAGCACCACCCACGCCTACGGCTGGACCGCCCAAGCCGCCATCGACCAGGCACGAACGACCCTCGCCAACGCCATCGGTGCCACCCCCGAAGAAATCATATTTACGAGTGGTGCCACCGAAGCCAACAACCTCGCCATTAAAGGCATCGCCGAAGCCTACCTCGACAAAGGGCGGCACCTCATCACAGTCGTCACCGAACACAGCGCCGTCCTCAACCCCTGTCGTTACCTGGAAACCCTAGGCTGGCGCGTGACCTACCTCCCCGTCGATCCCCAGGGACTGATCAACCTGGACGACCTCGCCGCAGCGATCGCCGACGATACCATCCTGGTCTCCGTGATGGCCGCCAACAACGAAATCGGCGTCCTCCAGGACCTCACCGCCATCGGTCAACTCTGCCGCGATCGCAACATCCTCTTCCACACCGACGCCGCCCAAGCGATCAGCAAGATTCCCTTAAATGTGGACACCCAGGCGATCGACCTCATGTCCCTCACCGCCCATAAAATCTACGGACCCAAAGGCATCGGTGCGTTATATATCCGCCGTCGCCCCCGGGTCAACCTCGCCCCCCAACTCCACGGCGGCGGACAAGAACGGGGCCTCCGATCCGGCACCCTCTGCGTCCCCCTCATCATCGGCCTCGCCCACGCCGTTGATCTCGGGCTACAGCTCCAGGCAACCGAAAACCAACGCATCCAAGCCCTCCGCGATCGCCTTTGGGGCCATCTCCAACCCCAAACCTCCGGACTCACCGTCTACCTCAACGGCCACCCCACCCAACGGCTGGCCGGCAACCTCAACCTCAGCCTGCCCCACATCAAACCCGCCGACCTACTGCGAGAACTCCGCCCCAAAATCGCCCTATCCTCCGGCTCCGCCTGTAGCTCCACCGCCAGCCAACTCTCCCCCGTCCTCAAAGCACTCGGGGAACCCGATCGCCAAACCTGCACCAACCTACGCTTCGGCATCAGTCGCTTCACCACCCTCAACGATGTCGATACCGCCGGGAAATTACTGCTTACCGCCGCGCGATCGCTCCAGCCCGCCCGCCCCTAATCCCGCATCAGCCCCCCTAGTTCCAGCACCAGCACTCAAAACCCGCACTAAACCTTAAGAAACCCCTAAAACATCCCCCCAAGGACGTGTATCAGAAAAGCGCCTGTTATGGTATCTGGAAAGGGACATCCGGAAAGGCCTTAAGGAAAGGTGAAAGTCTTTCAGTACAGCTTTAACACGTTGGCCCAGCCAACAAAACTGCGCTCCCAGCGCATCTCCGCAGTATCCCGCCCCGTCGCGACACTGCTCCCTTAAAGCAGACCCGAAATTTTTCGGACTCCTTGGCGAACCCTCCAACCCCGGGCAAATCTCCCCCTGGAATTTCCCGCAGGATCATTTCCCTCAGGATTTCAGATCCACCCCCATCATTCGCCGACCCTAGACCCCATCCATTGGCCCTAGCGCCCGGGATCAGACCCATCTCGGACCGCACCTCTACCCTGACCCTTCGACCAGAGACCACAGCGGCTTCCCCCAGGAACCGCCCCGCTCTACAGCCGTGAACAGCAAACAAATCGTTTTGCTCCTCGGCATCAGAGCCCCCTCCTACCCCCCTGATCCCCGTTCCTAACCAGTTCGTGGGACAGAACTCCCTCCCATCTCCCCTGCGATCCCCACCGTGAGCTGTTCCCCTTCCACACCCCCAACCCCCGAATCCTTAGCCGCCCGCCGCCGTCAGCGGGCCCGCAGTCGAGCAAGTTTCCGACTCAGTTTCATCATCGCCCTGGGATCGCTCATCGGCGGTATAGGCGCGATCGCCGCCCACAATGCCCTGGGCAACTTCTCCACAGCCGCCCCCCAGGCCTCGGTCCCCAATAGCGTCCCCAATGGCGCTCCTTCAGCAGCACCGGTCGCACCAGCGCCAACGGCACCGATCGCCCCTGCGACCACCGCCAATCTGCCCGCCAATCCCCCCCAACCGGCGATCGCCCCAGAACCCGTCGCCCTCGCCTCCTTCACCCCCACAGCCACCAACACAAACCTAGCCGCCACCGACCCACCACCGCGTTCGCGGCTAGGTGAACTTTGGGAAACCCCCATCGCCCAGCTCCAGCAGCAAGTCGAACAACTCGACATCACCCGCCTCGCCAAGTCCGGCCAGATCCCCCAACAATTCCAGGGCAAAGTGATCTACGGGGGCGGACTATCCGCCGCGGACAAAGTAATTGCCCTAACCTTTGACGACGGTCCCTGGCCAGAGACCACCGCAGCAGTGATGAATCTGCTCAAGGAGCACGGCGGCAAGGGCACCTTTTTTGTGGTGGGCAACCTAGTGAACCGGTACCCCAACCTGGTCAAACGCATGGTCGAGGAGGGGCACGAAGTAGCCAACCACACCTGGAGCCATCGCCTCGCCTACTCCCCCCCAGCGATCGCCGCCCAAGAAATCGAGAATGCCACCGCAACGATCGCCCGGCACACCGGCTTTAGCACCCGCATCTATCGTCCCCCCGGCGGCATATTAAATAATGGACTGGTGAACTACGCCCGCAACAAAGGCTATGCCATTTTGATGTGGAGCACCGACACCCAAGACTGGCGCTATCGTCAGGCAGCCGCCATCCGCCAACGCATTTTGCGATCGCTCAAACCCGGCGGAATCGTTCTGATGCATGACGGCGGCGGACCCCGCTGGGCGACCGTCAAAGCCCTCTCCCAAGTCCTCCCGGAGCTAAAAGCAAAAGGCTACCGATTTGTCACCGTGTCAGAACTGCTATGGATCCGAGAGCGGGCCGATCGGCAGCGAGCCGCCCAGACAGTCGCCCAAACCCCCTAGCCATCCCCAGCAAACATCGAGGGATCATCCCCCGGAGATCCCCACTTTGCGACTTTAGGGCAATGTCTCGGGTAAGTTGCCCTAAAGCCAAGTCTCACCTGTTCAGACGAGCGATCGCCCCAGGATCCCCCAACAAATGAATACTCTCAAAACATTTACCCCGGTTCTACTCATCATTGGTCTAGTCTTTGTCGGCTGCGGCGATAAATTCTTACCAGAACCCCTAAAAAGCGCCAGCATCAGCAGCCGTAACGGCATCAATCAAGTCGTCAAAGGACTCTTCCCCGACCGGGAACGCAAGACCAACCCCTATAACCGCACCGAAGACGCGATCGACGATCTCGAAAACCCGAATCAATAGAACAAAAAAATCAATAGAAATAAATACCAGGACAGGCATCGTGTTGTGCCGCCAGTACCCCAACCTGTCCCCCCCTTTCTATCAACAAAAACCCAAAAAAACGCCCGGGCCAAAAGCCCAGGCGAATTATGGTGTGAGGAGTGAACGGAAACATGTGTCTCCGCTATATCCATTGTATCGGCTAAAAGCGAGAGCGACTTGTCCCGCCCTAAAACCGTCCTCCCCTCACCCTATCTTTGGCGGCAGAACATCGTAGGGACTACTTACCCATACCCAAATGCTGGGCTTTCTGGTAAACCTTTCCTTCCGTCAACAGCGAAGGCGCAATCACCACATCCACCTGCTGCATCTCCTTCAAATCCTTCGCCCCCAACGTCCCCATACTGGTCTTCAGCGCCCCCACCAAATTGTGGGTTCCATCGTCCAGAATTGCAGGTCCCGTCAGAATCTGCTCCAGGCTGCCCGTCGTTCCGACCTTAATCCGCGTTCCCCGGGGTAACACCGGACTCGGCGTCGCCATTCCCCAGTGGAAACCACGACCCGGAGCACCCTCAGCCCGGGCAAACGGCGACCCAATCATCACCGCATCGCCCCCAGACGCAATGCACTTACAAATATCGCCACCGGTCACCAAGCCCCCATCGGCGATGATAGGCACGTAAGTCCCGGTTTCCCGATAAAAATCATCCCGCGCCGCCGCACAGTCCGACACCGCCGTAGCTTGGGGAACACCAACCCCCAACACCCCACGGGACGTACAAGCCGCACCCGGTCCAATGCCCACCAGCACCGCCGCCGCACCCGATTTCATCAGGTTCAACGCCACTTCATAGGTCACACAATTCCCCAAGGCGATCGGCATCGGCATCTCTTCGCAGAACTTAGCCAGATCCAAAGGCGTAACCGACTCCGGGGACAGGTGAGCCGTAGACACCACCGTGGCTTGGATAAAGATAATATCCGCACCAGATTGACTGAGGGTTTCCTGAAAACGGGCAGCAGCGGCGGGGGTAACGCTAACGGCCGCGATTCCGCCCAAGTCCTTCATCTCCTGGATCCGCTTCGTGATCAGGCTCTCCTTAATGGGCTCAGAATAAAGCTCCTGCATCAGAGTGACAAACTCCTCCTTACCCACAGACGTGATGCGATCCAGAATCGGCTCAGGATCGTCATAGCGGGTTTGGATGCCCTCCAGATTCAGCACCCCCATCGCCCCCATCTTGGCGAGGTTGGCTGCGACTTGAACGTCAACAACGCCGTCCATGGCGCTGGCGATGATGGGAATGTCCCGCTCAATGCCGCCGATGCTCCAGCGGGTGTCGGCAAGACTCGGGTCCAAGGTCCGAGGGCCGGGCACCAGTGCAATTTCGTCGATTCCGTAGGCTCGTCGAGCGGTTTTGCCGCGCCCCAGTTGAATATCCACGCTTGATCCTCGCTCCCAATCTTCGTATTTCAGCTAGGGTATCAAATCTAGCAGGGGATCGGGTCATTCGGACAACCGAATCTAAATTCAAGGTTTTTTGATAGAGGCAGAACCTATTAGCCCCCATTAATTGAGGCGTTTTAGAACGCCGAGGGAGAAAATAACAGGTCTCCTATAGGGTGAAGACTGGGATAGAGACAGGGTTTTAGAGCCAGGGAGTTAGGGAAAAGAACGCAAGTGTATGGACAGGTTCTATGCAAGTTGGTTTGATGGGATTGGCAGCGAAAAAGCGCTGTGAGTAGGACATTAGCAGAGGCGATCGCGTTGGACAGAATCCCGGAACAGCTCTTAGAGTTAGCGCAACAAGCAGGGGCAGAAGCGGCGGAAGTGTACCAGGTCCAATCGCGATCGCACCCGGTTTATTTCGAAGCGAATCGGGTGAAGCAACTGGAGACTGTGGAATCGTCGGGGGTAGCGCTGCGGCTATGGAAAGATGGTCGGCCGGGAGTCGCCGTCGGGGAAGGGCCCGTTGACCTTCAGGGGCTCGTTGATCGGGCGATCGCCCTAAGTGCCCTGAATGAATCGGAGGACATCGAGTTAACACCCGGGCAAGGCCAGCAATCCCATCCCCAAGCCGGGACAGCCATGGGAGTGGAAGCCCTGATGGACGGGGGACGCTCAGCGATCGCCCAGGTGCGGGAGCAGTTTCCAGACGTACTGTGTTTAGCGGAATGGGATTGCGAGGTCGAGACGACCCGGCTAGTGAATTCCCTGGGCTTGGATTGCAGCTATGGGGAAACAACGCTGGGTTGTTTTGTGGAAGCGGAGTGGGTGCGAGGGGATAATTTTTTGATGGTGGAAGCGGGGCTGACGGACCGCGATCGCCTGGATCCAACCGCGATCGCCGACGCCATCCGCCAACGATTGACCTGGGCGCAAACCACAGCCGCTCCGGCCCCTGGACGGATACCCGTACTGCTGACCGCAAAAGCGGCGAATCTGCTCTGGGGGACGGTAAAGTCAGCCCTCAGTGGCAAACAGTTAGTGGAAGGGGCATCCCCCTGGGCAGGATCAGGCGAGGGATCCGAGAAATCCACCGGTCAAGATCTATTGGAGCAAAGCAAGCTGGGTGAAACCGTGATGGCATCGGGGCTCACCCTATCCCAGGATCCAACCATCGGCCCCCATAGCTGTCCCTTTGACGATGAAGGAATGCCCACGCGATCGCTCGTATTTATAGACCAGGGCATCCTGCGGAATTTTTATTGCGATCGCAAAATCGGTCGCCAGCTCGGCCAGGGGAGCACCGGCAATGGTTTTCGGCGCGGGCTGGGGAGTTATCCCACCCCAGGGCTGTTTAATTTTGTGGTGCAACCGGGCACCGGTTCCTTGACCGACCTCATTCAAACCTTGGATCGGGGGCTGATTGTCGATCAAATCCTCGGGGGCGGCGCAGGACTCTCCGGCGAATTTTCGATCAATGTGGACTTAGGCTACTGGGTGGAAGGGGGCGAAATTGTCGGCCGGGTCAAAGACACCATGGTGTCAGGCAATGTCTACAACGCTCTCAAAGCAGGGATCACCCTCGGAGGAGACGCCGCTTGGCAGGGATCCTGCCTAACCCCCTCGGTCATTGTGGAAGGCCTTTCCGTGACCGGCTAAGGAATCCCAGATACCCCCCTAGGGTCCAGCGATCAAGGCATTAATGTTGTTGATTAATTCCTGAGTAACATGGGGCTTCGTCATATATTGGGCAGCACCGAGGCTGGTGGCAATTTGCTGATATTGCTTCCCGCTACAGGACGTCAACATCATCACCGGCACCTTAGCGATCGCCGGTTCCTGCCGCCGGGCGCTCAAAAACTCCAAGCCCCCCATCCGCGGCATTTCCAAATCCGAAATCACCAATCTTACGTTGGGATGCGATCGCAATTGCTCCAACGCCGCCTGACCATCCCCCGCCTGAACCACCAAAAACCCTGCCTTCTCCAGAGTCAACGCCAAAATATTCCGCTCCGTTTCCGAATCTTCCACCACCAGCAAAGTAGGCTGATCAGCGGACTGGACAGGAGCGGATTCCATCGGAGGAGCGATCGCCGGTTTCGGAGCCGGGGCGATCGGCGTTTGAGTGGGAGCCGGGATATCCGCCGAAATATCTGCCGAAATATCCGCCGGACTATTAATCATGCTCGGTTCATCATCCTCATCCTCAGCGATCGCCGGCAACGCCGTCGCATCAGGATTCGCTGTCGGACGGGGGTTTAACGCCGTTTGGACAATATGCTCCGGCGTAATCGCAGCGGGAGCCACATCTGATCGCTCCAACAGCGCCGCCCCATCCAGCACCAGCGCCATGCGCCCATCCCCCAAAATCGTGCAGCCGTAAATATAGCTAGGAGACGGAATCGCCTCCGACAACTGCCGCAGCACCAACTCCTGCTCCCCCACGACCCCATCCACCTCAATCGCCACCAAGCCCTCATCCCCGCGCAACAACATCAGCGGCGCCAAATTGTTATGGAGCACCGGCGTCAAAGACGGAATATCCGGCAACAGCCGCCCCGGGGGCATCGAGCCATAGCGCACCAAATCCGACAACTTTCGCACCGGCAACGTAATCTCCGGATCATCCCCCTGTTGCCACCGCAACACCCGCTGCCCCCCCAAAATATGAGTCTGCTCCGGCTGAGGAATCAAAATCTGGGAAATACTATCGGACAAAAACCCATACACCGCCCGATCCGCATGGCAAACCAGCAAACGCGCCGTCATTAACCCCAACGGCACCCGCAAAATAAACGCCGTTCCCCGTCCCAAAATCGACTGAACACTCACCGAGCCCTTCAACGCCCGCATCTGAGACTTCACCACATCCAGGCCCACCCCCCGACCCGACAGATCACTCACCTGCTCCGTCGTGGAAAACCCCGGCTCAAACAACAGCTCAAACAACTCCGCCGACTTCATCTGCGCCAAAGCTGCTGAATCCCGAAGCTGACGCGCTTGAGCCTTATGGCGCACCCTTTCAGGATCAATCCCACCGCCATCATCACTCACAATAATCAGCACCTGATTACCCTGCTGCAACGCCTGAAGCTGAATAATCCCCGTCTCCGCCTTACCCGCCGCCCGCCGCTCCGCCACCGACTCAATGCCATGGTCAAAGGCATTGCGCACCAGATGCAACAGGGGATCATAAAGTTCTTCAATGGCAGTCTTATCGATCGCCACCCGTTCCCCCAACAACCGCAGCTCCACGGACTTGCCATAGCGACCCACCATCTGACGCACCAAAGGCGGGAACCGCTGAAACACCGTAGAAATCGGCTGCATCCGCGTATCCATCAAACTATCCCGGACACTGCCCAACAGCCGCCGCTGCTTATCCGTCGTCTCCGTCGTCTGCTGGCTATAGCGCTCCACCACCTCCACCGTATCCTCCAGATGCTCCGCCTCTGCCACCGTCGCATCCATCAAATCCGCCAAACTCTGGGCCGCCAAACTCTGAGCCGTCAGCCCTCGACGTCCCTTACCCAAACGCTCCAACGGATCTCCCTTCGCCCCCAACGCATCATGGGTCAACCCCAACGCCCGAGTGCGATCGCGCAACTCCCCCAACAACCGCCGATGCTTCTGGAGTCGCGTGCGAAAACTCTTCAAAGACGCCTGTAACTGTTCATCCTGCAAACTCTGGCGGTTTTGCTGAATCAACAGCTCCCCCACCAAATGCTGCAACTCCTGCAACCGTTCCAGCTCCACCCGAATCAACTTATTCCCAGAGCGAGCCACCGGCCGAGAAACCTTTGCCGCCGCCTTCTCCACCGCAGAGGCCACCACCGAGATCATCTCCTCCGGCGGCGTCACCGCAGTCTCCCCCAACTCCTCTTGGGAATCCTGCGTCCCCGTCAAATCCAGAAACTCCCCCGTATCCCAATCCCCCAGATCCAGAACCTCTTCCGTTTCGCCCTCATCCCCGGCAGAATCAGAGGACCCCGAAGGAGCCGCCGCCAACAAATTTTTCAGGGCCATCACCTCACCCCCCACCTCGCGATCGCCCCCCAGAACCGCCTGATGGGCCGCCTTCAAATCCGCCAACGCCGCCGCCCCCACCACCAACGGGCGATCGCCATTGGCCTCCAACGCCGCCATCATCCCATTTGCCAACGCACTAAACCCCGGCAACCCCAAGGACTCCCCCAACCCCACAAACACCTCACTCTGGACGGCAATCAACTCCGCCACCCCATCCCCATCCTCCGCCTCGAGCAACTGTTCCAGCTCCTCAATGCGCTCCTGAACCCCCGACTCAAAAATCGACTGAACAATATCAAACCCCAACTCCGACGACGACGGAATCGGCACATCCCGCCCAAAACAATCCCCCAACCTCTCCTGAATCTTGGCGAACACATTCACCGCCGTCGCCATCACCTCATCATCCCGGTCATGATCCTGATCCAACTCCCCCATCAACGCCAACCGCAAACACTCATAGGCCTCCACCAACAGCGACTCCAACTCCACATCCACCGTCGCCTCCGGATCAAACAACGTCCGGAAAATATCCTCCAAATGATGAGCAATGGTCTGAATCATCTCCAGACCCACATTCGCCGACGCCCCCTTCAGGGTATGAGTCGCCCGCATCAGGGAATGAATCCGCTGAGGATCCGGATCCTCGCGCAACAAAAACAACTCCGCCTCAATGGTCCTCAACAGATCCCGAGACTCACTGACAAAATAAACGTATCCCTGTTCACGAATCGCAGCATCAGCAACCATAGGTCAGGCAAAAAATGGGATCAGCAAATGTAAAACAAAAAACCTAAAACGGGAGTCCAGAGGGTCCCTGACCCTTTGGCGGGGGACTGGGGGCAGCGCCCCCAGAAAACCAGAAATCAAAGGATCCCCCCAACCCCCATCAACGCCCTGCTACTGGACCTTAAACCGTCCAACACTAGCCTGAAGCTCCTCAGAGATAGACAACAACTCCTCAAACTCCTTCGCCAGGGCCACCGAATCCTTCGACGCCGTATCCGCGATCGCCGCCACATCGCCCATGGTCTGGGTCACCGACTGCGCCTGCAGGGTCTGAGTCTGAGACGCCTGAGTAATCGTCTCCACCAACGACCCAATCTGCGCCGTCACCGCCACAACATCGCTCAAGCTCTGACGGGTGGTACTCACCAAATTAGTCCCCTCCGCCACCTGCTCAATCCCAGTCTCCATCGCCTCCGCCACCGCACTCGTCTCCGACTGAATCTCCGCCACCAGGGCCTCAATCTCCGTCGTCGCCGCCGCCGACTGACGCGCCAGCGATCGCACCTCATCGGCAACCACCGTAAACCCGCGCCCATACTCACCCGCCCGGGTCGCCTCGATCGCCGCATTCAGGGCCAACAACTGGGTCTGGGTGGTGAAATTCCCGATCAGACTCACAATCTTAGAAATCTTCTGGGACGAATCACTCAGGGCCCGAATCTTACGCCCAGTCTCCGCCACCGTATCCCGAATGGACAAAATAGCATCCACCGTCTGATCCATCGCCTCATCCCCCGTGGCGATCGTCTCCGTCGCCTGACGCACCGCCGAATTCACCTGCTGGGCACTATCCGTCACCGCCGCCGTCGCCGACGTCATCTCCTGCACCTGACTCAACGCCGCCGTCAACGCCTCGTACTGATTTTGAGACTGGGTCGCCAACTCCGTCATCGACCCCGCACTACTCTGGGACGTATCCGACACCTTCGTCGTCGTCTGCTGCAACTGGACCACAATTTGCCGCAGACTCTGCAGGGTGTTGTTGTAAGCATCGGCAATGGTCCCCATCTCATCATCCGTGATGGGTGCCCGCACCGTCAGATCCCCCTCCAACGCCGGTCGCACCGCCAACAACAAATTCAACGCCTTCTGCTGTAGATCCTCCTTCGCCGCCTTATCCCGCTGCGCCGCCTCCTCCAGCTGCGCCGACTGCTCCGTCAACGCCGCCAACGACTCCGCCTGCTTCAGCGCCAAGCCCAACTGGGCTGCCACCTGGACCACAAAATCCACCTCAACGCTCTCCCACTCCCGGGGACCGCTATTTTGGTAAACCGCCAACAACCCCCACAGGCGATCGCCCTGGAAAATCGGCGCCATCGCATAGGCCTTGGCCTCAAAACGCCGCAGCACCTGCAAATAACAATCGGAGAAGCCCGCCTGGGAGACATCATTCACAGAAATGCTGCGCCCCTGCCGGTAGCGTCCGCCCTCCTGCTCCATCAGGTAAGTATCATTCACCTCCGCCGTCTGAATCCGCATCCGACCGAGGGTATCGCAATTGGAAATATTGTCCTTCAGACCGCCATCCACCTCTTGGGCATCAATCAACTTAGTCCACTGACTGCCCACCGACTCGGACACAAACTGCCCACTCCAATCCTCATTGAACCGATAGATCCCCACGCGATCGCCCTCCAGCAATCGACGCACCTCCATGGTGGTGGTACGGAAAATCGTATCAATATCCAACGACGCGCGAATCTTATCGATCACGCTCGACAGGGCCGTCTGACGCTCAACGGTCTTTTGAATCAATGCATTCTGGCGCTTCAGGGTAATCAACGCCTCCGTCTGGTTCAAAGCAATCCCCAACTGGGCGCCCACCTTAGCCACAAAATCCACCTCCGACTCCTCCCACTGGCGAGGACTATCGCACTGATAAACCGCCAACAACCCCCACAGGCGATCGCCCTGATAAACCGGCACCGTCGTATAGGCCCTAGCCTGGAACTTCTTCAGCACCTGGAGATAACACTCCGAGAAGCCCGCCTGGGACACATCGTTCACCACCATATTTTGGTTATCCCGATAGCGCCCCCCCTGGTTATCCATCAAATAGGTATCCCGCACCTTCAGGGTCTGCACCGTCTGCATCTGCTCCAGGGTGTCGCAATCGGACATACTCCCCACCGCGCGATCGCGCTCCTGCAACTCAATCAACTTGCGCCAGCGCCCGCCCACAGACTCCGCCACAAACTGCCCACTCCAATCCTCATTAAAGCGATAGATACCCACCCGGTCCGCCTGCAGCAACCGACGCACCTCCCCCGTGGTGGCATCAAAAATCGACGTCAAATCAGACGAACTCCGAATTTTATCGATTACCCCCGACAGGGTCGCATCCCGCTCCACCGACGCCTGAATACTATCCCGCTGACTCTTCAACGTATTCAGATACTCCGCCTGCTGCACCGCCACCCCCATCTGGGTGCCCATCTGCTGCACCAAACTCACCTCTTCCGGCTCCCAATGGCGCACCCGGTCATTCTGATACACCGCCAACAGGGCCCACAGCTTGTCATTCGCCAACACGGGCACAATAATATACGCCCGACATTGGAAATCCTTCAACAGCTCCAAGTGGCAAGGATCGTAATCCTCCTCGTAAA
Source organism: uncultured bacterium (assembly GCA_964655355.1). Classification (GTDB taxonomy): domain Bacteria; phylum Cyanobacteriota; class Cyanobacteriia; order CACIAM-69d; family CACIAM-69d; genus CALGDE01. The sequence goes on along the minus strand of CAZZMD010000063.1, from coordinate 1,378 downwards.
TGTCGGCCACCACCAGGGACTCGCCATTAATGTAGCGTCCCCCCTTATTGCGCTCGAAATAGGTATCCCGAACGGTCTGCCCCAGCAGGGAATTCCATCCCTCCGCCATCGACTCCGAGACAAAATCCCCGCTCCAATCCTCGTTAAAGCGATACACCGCCGCCCGGTCCACTTCCATCAACAGCCGTAGCTCGTTGGTCGTGGTCTGCATAATCGTATCCAAATCCAAAAACTGGTGGATCCGATCAACGACCGTCGCGATGGAACGCTGACGCGCCACCTGCTGCTCCAATTTTCCGATGGATTGCACCTGCTGAGCGATCGCCCCCAGGGCCGCCGACACCTCCTGCATCGCCTCCACATCCCAACTCCCCCACAGCCGGGGGCGATCATTCTGATACGCAATCAACACCCCCCAAAGCTGGCCCTTCGGCGCGATCGCCGTCGACAAATACGCCTTCGCCTGAGTCTTCTCAATCAGCGCCAAATGCTTCGAATCCAGATCCGCCTGGGTCACATCCCCCACAGCGCTGTAATTTTCAGCGGCATCAGAACTGGTATAGCGCCCCCCCTTCAGCCCCTGGAAAAATTCGTCGTTAGTGTCATTCCCCACCAATTTTGGCCAGGCTCCCCCCACCGACTCCGCCGTAAACTGACCACTCCAATCCGGATTGAACTGATACACCGCCAGGCGATCGCACCCCAACAACTGGCGCATCTTCCGAGTCGTCAGCTCCAACAACCGCCCCAAACTCGACGACTGACGCATCTCCTGAATCAGGGCATACAAATTAGTCCGGTCCGCATCGCGACACCGCTGCACCCCCTGACTCAACATCTGCGCCAACTGCTCCAACACCTCCCGCTCAAACCCGCTCCAGCTCCGAGCCTGATCCTGGTGCACCGACCACAACCCCCACAGGTGAGCGCCCGCAAAAATCGGCACCGTCATCAGCGATCGCACCTGAGCCCGCTCCAACATCGACAACAGACACGGCGTCATCGTGCTGGTATTCACATCCGCCACCACCAGCGACTCACCCTTGGCATACTCCCCGCCCGCCAAAGACTGGAAATGGGGATCCGCCACCGCCCGACCCAACACCGGCTGAATTCCCGTCGCCACCGTCTCCGCCACAAACTCCCCAGACCAATCCATCCCAAAGCGATACACCGCCGCCCGACTGCACTGGAGCCACTGCTGAATCCCATCCGTCGCCAACGCCAACATCCGATCCAAATCCGACGACTGGCTCAGCTGCTGGAACCCCGGCATCAAGCGATCACGATCCTCCCGCTGGAGCCGCTGAATCGTGATCCCCAACGTCAAAGCCAACTGCTCCAACGCCCGAATCTCCCGCCCCAACCACTCCCGAGG
>CAZZMD010000062.1:0-21562 GCA_964655355.1 uncultured bacterium | reverse complement strand
ACTACGTTGTTGTTCTCACTCCTTAGCGGTGCTGGGTTCTCATGTCTAAGCTACGTCGATTTCTCCTAGCGTGGACCTATTTCTTAGGGCATTGGTTCGGTCGGGCTCAACAATGGATACGGGGGCGATCGCGCCCTACCCGGACGGGAAACACAGTCAGACTTTCCCGGCGGCGGACCCAAGCGGGTTTCATTTTGCCCACCACGTCCCTACTGTTGGTGGTGGTGGCCCTAACCATTACAGCCATGTCCCTGCGATCGCTCAATCGCGTGGACACCGTTGCGGGCGATCGGCAGCAGAAAATTATTTACAACGCCGCCACCCCCTCCATTGACCGAGCCAAATCCAAGCTAGAGAAACTATTCTCATCGGATCCGCGGCGAACCCCCACCGGCGTTCCCCCGGAAGAATACCTGTTGAGCTTGATGCTGAACGACAACGGCTTGGTCCCTGCTTTGGGGGGTGCCCCCTATACCTTGCCTGGGGAGACGCGCCTGGATATCAACGGCGACGGAGCACCAGACAACGCTTGGCAGTACGCGGCAGACACCAACGGGGACAACACCCCTGACGCCACCATTGCCTACTCCATCACCTTCAAGACCCCGGTCCCCACTGGCGGCAACTTTGACCCCACCGTGCTCTTCAGCCAGGATCCCGCAGCGGTGGAAGGCCGGGCCAGCAATCTGGAAGTTCGCTCCGGTCCGTTGCAAAGTGATGACGCCGTAGAGGGATGCAACCTGGTCGAGCGGCTCGGGGAAGATTTTCTCCCGCCCCTGGAAAGCGGCTGGTTCCAGGATTCCAGCACAACGGCAAACCTACGTAAAAACTTTCAGATCGACGCAGTTGTTGTCCCCATCCCTAAACAGGGAGAAGCCGGGTTACAAACCAGTGCGGGATTGAACACCATTGCCACCCTAGAGCTACAGCAGGACAAACTGGCGGCTCGGGGAAATCGTTGGGCAGCGTGGTTCCGCAATGACCTTGAACTATTCCCCGGTCCGGCATTCAACTGGAACGGAGCCATGCATACGGAGGGCAGCCTCTTCCTAGCGTCCCGGGAACGGACGAGAAATCACCTGACCCTCTACCTCGTTAGCTCCCCCGCATCCTGCCTCTATGGACTCGATGCGTCTCAGCTATCCGCCTCAGGAACCGGCAGCTTGGCAGGATCCGAAGCCAAGGATTTTGACGGTGATTTCGTTGCCTCATCCCTATCGGCTCGTTTCCGAGACTTCCGCAGCAATCCCACGGTATCCATCCACTATCAGCAGGACACGGAAAACACCGCGCGAGGCGCGCCGGTGATCGAGCCTAACAATTTCACCCCCACCACGGACTCAGTCGATGGGGTTGGGTCTTCCATCGATCTAGGGTTGGATCCCTTGCCACTGTTCACGGAGGATCTGTCGCAGCGTCGCAGCGACGGCAACGTGCGCAACGGGGGTTGGACCCAGCAACCCTATGTGCAGGCAGGCAGAACCCAGAATGACTCCCTGCGTCGGCCCTACTTGGATGATTTCTATCGAGCGGATAATCGATACGGTCCTCGAGCAAGCTATGGGAGCGGCGAAGACGAAGGGACTCAATTACCGGCGGGGACTCAAATTGGGACCCCAATCGGTGGCAACATCGGTTTAACCCGTAATTCCAACCCCTCCAGCACGTCGGATTTGGGCTTGGATGGCTATTGGGAGCGCCGTGCCATTCAGGAAGGATTACGGCTGATTGTGGGTCAGCGCTTGGAGTTGGGCGGGGATTCCATGAACCCCCTGAGCTATCCCAAGGACAACGCTGAGTTTGATGGCACTCGCCCCCACGCGACGTTACAGCGGCGATCGCTCCGGGATCTCCTGGCAGCGGTACAAGGCACCCTGGTGTATCACCACAGGAACGGCGGAGCAGAGCCCATCGCAGCGATGGCGACGGTGGTTCACCCCGGAACCCCCGAGAGTTTGAAAGCAGCCAATACTTTTGAGAGTCTACCTCAGCAGTTTGTGGTTCGTGACGTGCCCGGTCTGCGCGGTCTCTTTGGGGATCGGTTTGGGAATGATCCGGATGAGGTGGTGACGGACTTCTTTGAGGGACGGGGCACCAACGGCTGGGAATTTGACGTGACTCGGCTCAACGCCATGATGCCGGCCGGGACGAATGAAAGCCGGGCCACGGTGCAATTTGCGGAGCCGGCCCTGAGACAGGCCGTGCAAAACTTGGCGGCGCTGTCCGGCGACCCCGACGGGGCATTTCCTGCGGTTCAGGAAGCCGGAACGGTTCACCCGTACCCCGAACTCACCAAGTGGGGTAATTTCTCGGAACTACGGCGATCGCTCACCGGCGGGCTCGATAGTCCAGCGGATCAGAGCACCCAACAAACGGCGGGTCTGACCATGGGGATGCTGGGATATAACCTGAGCTACCTGGATGCGCTTGACTATAACGCGCCCCCAACCCAGACCATTATGCAGAACCTGGCGGAGCAGCTCGGTCGGATTGGCGACAAGACCGCCAATTTCGGGGCCAGCTTGACCGGGATTGATGAGGGGACCCAGGGGGATCCGAATCTTCCCGACTCTGATGCGGCGGCCTGGTCGACGCCGGCCTCAACCCCTGGCCCGGTGGGAACGGATTTTCTGACGGCACGGCGTCAGGATTTTGAGTCCGGCAAGGTGGACATCCTGCGTCAAACCAAGCAGCCGGACAGTCCCTTTGCGGTGCGGGTGTATCCGTCCCAAACGACCCTGGCGGGCGGGACGGCGGGGGCCCTCGCCGCGGCTGCCGCTGATGCCAGCCGGTATGTGGAGGTGCAGCTATCGGATGCCCAAGGGACGCCGGAAGCGAGCCCTCCCTTTGCGGAGGCCCCAACCTGGCAGGAGGAGTCGCCCCGGGTTCCCCCGGAGGCCTATGTCTTCGCCTTGGGTGAGGCCAACGGTAATCCCAATGAGACCGGGGTCAATCAGACGGATTTACAGCAGTGGGCGCGGTTAGTGGCCCTGAAGGAGCAAGTCTGGCGCGATCGCAACTTTGGGTTTGCCCCCACCTTTGGTCGAGCCACGAATACCGGTGGCGCCAATCCGAACCGGCATCAGTTCAGCTATCAGATTCAACACATTTATCCCGGCGACCCCGCCCAGGTACGCACCAATTCCAGCGGTGTGAGTGAGGATCTCGATGATGATGGCATTTTGGATCCCGGCGAAGATGTGAACTTCAACGGTCGCTTGGATGTGCAAAATGAGCTGAATTCCACCGACTCCAACCAAAACGGCATCATTGATGAGCGCCATGAATTCGACGCCAACGGCAACGGTATTATCGACGCCGGCGAAGATCTGAACGGCAACAACGTCTTTGACCGCACCGCCTGGTATGCCTTTGGGGGACGCACGTTCTACCAAGGGGAATACTACGAGTTCGGCTGTGACTTCAGCCAGTCCACGGGGAATAATTACTTCGGCTTCGGCTACCCCACGGACTTTGCCACGGAGCGTCGGTTCCTGCACCTCGCGACCACCCTCTGCCCCGTGGAAGCTAAGTATCCGTCCCTGTACTACCTATTCCCCACCGCCGACCACGACTTCAGAAGCGATCGCCTCGTCACCGATGCGACCGTTGTGGGCGCGCCCGGCGGGGGAACCACCACAGAGACGGTTGAGGTCAACTACACCCAGCCCAGGGCCGGGTTAGATGAGGATTATCTCGATCCCTTCCTGACCGATGCTCAAGTGGCCGGCATCATTGGCAACACCCAATTTATTGCCATTGATCCCACCCTGATTGCCATCAAGCCGATGCCCCTGGATAGCTGGCGGATTCCCTTGGATCGGGGCGTGACGCCACCGGCCGACTGCGCCGACTCGGCCCCCCTATGCTCCCAGAGCGAATTAATTGCTCAGGTGGCCCCCGGGGGCGTGCCTCCGGTGTACCACCACCCCGGCATCATTGATGCGGCCTTCTTCGACTCTCGGGATCTGCTGGTGACCCGCACCCTGGATCTGGATCTCAATATGCTGCGGGATTCTACCTATTCCCCCGGTGAGATTGGCGGGGATACCTGGCTCCCCTTTGGGGATGTGGAGAACCAGCTGGATGGGGGATTGATCTACGCTTTCCGGGAGGATGCCCTACGGGAAGACGCGATCGCCCGGCCGCCCTCAGTGGCGAATTGGGCGACCTATGCCGGCAACCCTGACGCCCAAAACTTCCGAATGCGGGTGAATTCCTTCCCCGGTCAGGATCCCCCCGTGAACGACGTCACGGGCATCAGTCCGAAACCCGTGGATTATTATGCGGATCCCGATCGCCGCAGCCATGGTTTCCGCCTCCGCAACGGCGAAACCGTCAGACGGATCGGTGGGGGACCCGACGCTGAGAACCTGTTCGGCATGTCGATGATCACGGACAATACCCTGTACATCAAAGGAGATCTGAACTTCCACCGCGTGGGCGGCAATGAAATCGAAGAGTTCAATGCTCCCCTCCTGGAGGATTACAGCAACTTCTACAGCCGCACTCAGCTGAACAGTCAATTTGCTAACCCCAGTGATGATGACTGGCGTCCGGTCGAACTATTGGCCGACATCGTGTCTCCCCTATCTGCAGTCTTCTGCGAAGGCAGCATGCAGGATTCATTGACAGACGCGACCATTGCCACGAGGGAGACCTATGGTTGTGCTCGACCGGACGGGACTAATCAGATTTACACCTCATTCACCAATAATGATCGCCCCACGGCCTTAGGGCCCCCTGGCGCCTGGTGGCATGAAAATCGGTTTGATGTCCTGTCTCCGGCAGCGGTGGATTATGCCGGTCGCTTGCTACGGCGCAACAACGGGGTGCCGGAACGCTATCCCAGTGGAGACTTTGAAAATCCCGGTACCACTCGGCGGACGGCAATGCCCGTCGCAGCAGACACGACGGTCAATGCGGTCCTGGTCAGCGGTATCGGCCCCACCCGCTACAACCAAAGCTATGGGGGGTTGCACAACTTCCCACCCATGCTGGAACGGTGGCGTGGTATTCCCCTACGCATTTCCGGTGCGTTCCTACAGCTCAGCTTCCGCACCTCCTCAACGGGGCCCTTTGACACCGATGCCTGGGAAACCGACCAGAACCCTGATGTGGAGTCGGGTTTGATCTACTACGATCCGCCGTTGCGGCGCTGGGGTTATGATGTGGGGCTTCAGTATGCCCCCGCTGGACCGATCGCCAGCCGTTTTGTCACCCTAGGGGACACCCGGAGCGAGTTTTACAGCGAACCCACGGCGGATGATCCCTATGTCTGCCTGCTGAGACGGACCATTCCGAATCATGATGCCAGTGATTGCGATTAGGGCGTGCGATTAGGGGCGGTCATGATCGCCCCAAGCCCTTCCTCCATCTCCGGTTTCGCTCCTCGTGCCCCAACGGCTAAATCCTTAACGGCTAAATCCCTAACGGATAATCCCATGACGCTACTTCCTCGCCCCCTGTCGCATCCGTCTACGGCTGTGTCCCAATCCCTTCGATTGCGTTGGGTCTATCGGTGGTTAACCCTGATGGGATCCCCCTCCCAGCGATCGGAGGCGGGATTGACCCTGATTGAATGCATTGTGGCGATCGTGATCGTCTCCGTCGTGGGGGTTGCGATCACGCCGCCCCTCTTCCTCGCCACGGCGGCGCGGGTGCAAACGAACCGGGCGGAGCAAGCCGTGCAAATCTCCCAGGGTGAAGTGGATAAGGTGCGAGTCCTGGTGGAACAGGGGGCTTATACCAGTGCGGAGCTGCCAGGTCCGGGGGCCGCAGAGGTGACCCAAACTGGCGCACCGGATGCCGTTTTGACGACGGCCCTCAGTTCCACCTATCAGCCCTGTGATGACACCCTGGACCCCACATTCCGTCCCCCTGCGGCGAATCAGTTGCTGCCGGTGGATGTAAATGGGGATTGCCAGTCGGATTTTCTGATTCAGGTCTTTCGCAGTGCGGATAATGCCCAGGCGGTGGCGACCACGAATACGGGGGAGACGATTCCTTTGGTCTTTGGCTTAGGAGTGCGGGTTTGGGTCGATACTCCGGCCCTCCGCGGGAATCTCGGTGCCTTGCAAACCGAACCGGCTCCCTTGGAAATTCGGGCGGGGACCGGTGACCAAACGACTCGACCGCTGGCGGTGGCCTATACCCGCATTGCCCGCTCGGATCTGAATGTGTCTTACCGCACCTTTTGCCTCTCCCTTCCGGGGGGCACCGCTGAAGCATGCAATTAAATCTAGGCTTAAACACCATGCGTTTACATTGGCTCCGTCGTCGTTCCCCCCTCCATCGCTCTACGCGCCCTAGGTCTACTGATAGCCTGATGCGATGGTGGCTCTCGCGCCTGAGGTCCCAGTCGGGCGATCGCCCGGCCGCCGCTGGATTTACCCTGGCAGAGCTGCTGATTACGCTGGTCATCTCCAGCATTATCGTCACAGGACTGCTCACCCTAGTGGTCGACCTGGTCACCACCAACCGCAAGGAGCTGGCCCGGACGGAAACCCAGCGGGAGATGACCATCGCATCGGAGTATATGAGCAGCGAGCTACGGGAAGCTGCCTATGTGTACACCGGAGAATGCCTTTGGGAAGGGGATGGCGGAACGGGGGCACAAAGTTGCCCGGGTTTATTCGGGGGTGGCGGAGGCTTGAATCTGCCGGCCAATGACCGGGTGCCCATTATTGCCTTCTGGAAATTGGACCCGCTGCCGCCCACCTGCAGCGCAGCGGAGTGCGCCAACTATGCCATTGCCCAACGGTCTTACACCCTGGTGGTCTACTTCCTCAGCAAGGAGAATCCCGGCGGTGTCTGGGACGGAGAAGCACGATTAACGCGGGCAGAGCTGTCTCGGTTCGATGCGGATGGAACGTTGGGGGAACTGGGAAACAACCCTGATCCCAACAGTACCGATGCGACCTTCCGGAATTGGAGCGTTACGGGCTCTAACCCAACCTTCGAGGATGCCGTCTTGGTGGACTATGTGGATGCCACCCCCGACGCCCAGGAATTGAATGCCAATACGGAATGTCCGGTGGATTATCGCATTACCCCAAGCTCCGCAGCATTGAATGCGGGCGATTTTTCCCAGGTCCGCAGTGTCTATGCCTGTGTGCGGGACGATGTCACCCCCGCCGGGGGAGCCGGAGGCACCGCCACCTCATCGTTTAACCAGAAGGTGGTGCTGTTTGTGCGGGGGAATCCCCAAGGGCGCTTTGGGTTGGATGCCCAGGCCTGTGGAGCGGATTTAGAGGAGACCTTGCGGACGGAGCGGCAGGAGCTGCTCCAGGGAACGGAGGGCATTTGCAATTTGCCGACGGTGAAGACGGAGGTGTTGAACCGGGGGGTTGCCAATAAGGTGCCTCGCCAGTTAGGGGGAACGCTACCGGTTGCCCCTGCGGCTGAGCCCTAGGTCGGGCCGGTGTGATGGATAGAGTTCGGCCAGTCTCCCGGTTTCAAGGGGGGCTGGCTGTTGACTGGGCGCTGATTGATCGCTAGACCAGGCGGGTGAGTTGGATACGGTAGCGTTGTTTTTTGGTGATGGCGACCTCTCCAATGGTGAGGCGTCCTTTGCCACGAATGGCCACTAAATCTCCGGTTTGGAGGGCGTGGCTCGGGGTGGTGATGGGTTTCCAGTTCACCCGCACATCGCCCCGGTTGATCAGGTCAGTCATTTTGCTGCGGGACATGCCAAAACCGGCGGAGGCGATCGCATCGAGTCGCATGGACGCTTCGACGGTGGTCATCTCCTTCTTTTTAGGCTCGCGGATTTTCAATTCGTCCAGACCAATGGGGCGCACCTGGACAGGGACCGATCGCACCTGGGTGAGGGAGGTCTCTAGGAAGGGGACAATATCGGGCATAACGATCGCCTGGGCCCCCCGTTCACCGAGGACGATAATATCGCCCACCTTATCCCGCACCAGTCCTGTGCCCAGGAGAGAGCCCAGAAAATCACGATGGGTCGCCGAATCAAACAAAAAATTCCCGGAAATTGAGATCGCCGCGACCTCCACCTGTTCCGTGACCAGGGGCAGCTCGCTGCGGGCAAAGGCCAGCCGTTGACGCTCTGCCTGGGGATAGCCGCCCCAACTGAGGGAGATCACATCCGCTAGCCCTTGAAAACAGGTCTGGATATCGATGAGTTCTGGGGGGGACAGAAAATCGCTAGTGCTGACCTCCCAGGTTTTGATCGCTTGTTCCGCCAAATCGATCACCCGTGCAATCACCTCTCGATCATCGGCACGCTTCAGTAGATCTTCGCGGGGCAGCATACGCGGGGCAACATAAGAGAAACATTGAAACAATCGCCCTGGTGGGCCTGTCGCGGGGCGATCGCCCTGCCAGAGGTCGCGAAAATCCTAGGGTCAGCCCTCGAATCAGAGCCTTTACTGGTCAGAACTTGGCAAAACATTGCGACAGGTTACAACCTTGGTAGCGTTGTACCTTGCCGATCGCTAACGGATCAGCGATAGTGTTAGTGCAACCCACGTAACAATAGGCTTTGGGAGCGTCTCAGTGCAAAAATTGATACGCTAGCGGTCAGACTTTGCCCTAACCCTCAAGCATTATCCCACTTCTGCTAATTGTTGCTTATCGTGAAACCATAGAGCGCCGTGAATCCAGTAGATTTTACTCCCACCCCCGATTTGCCAACGGAAGTGACGCGCCTGCGGGATGAATTGCAGATGCGCGACCAGTTGGTCCAGCAACTCTCCCAGGAATTATTTCGCCTGGTGAAGGGTAATCCGGGGTTGGTGCCGTCTACGGAGGCCTCGGAACGTCAACAGGTGGAAGCCCAAGCCCTGCGGGATCAGCTCCATGAAGTCGAGCAGCAGGTGGCGTTCTATCAGGACCAGTTGGCGGAGAAGGATTCGGAGATTTATCAGCTTCGCCAGTCTGTCCAGGAGTTGGGCGATCGCAGCCGGATGTTAGAGCAGGTAGTCCAGGATTTACCGAACCTATACCGTCAGAAGTTTGAAGATCGGCTGGAGAATGTCCGCGATCGCGTAGCGGCATTGCAGCAGGAAAATCGGAATTTACAGTCGGAGCTGCAGAGCCTGAGCTATCGCCTCGCCACCAGTAGCCACCGCCCCGGTTCGTTGAACTTGCCGGAGTTTGAGCCAGAAATCGCGCCGGTCCCCACCTTTGGTAACGCCTAAGGGAGTTAGCGTTGTTCATTCTGGTGGTGGATTCTGTCGACCCTGAGCCCCGTGCCCAGGGTTGGGCGTCGGATGGATTAGATCGGGCGATCGCTGCCCTGACCGATGCGGCAGGCGATGCGGAAGTACAGGTTGTACCGATCTCTGAAATAGGGTCTGCCGAGAATGACGGCGAAACGATTTGGTGCCCGTTAACGGTTGCGTTCACGGCGGCGACCTTACCGGCAGCCCTGCGATCGCATCCCCTGCTGTCCCTGGCCAGCCGCTGCGGCGAGATTGAGGGGATGCGCCAGGACATCACCCAGCATCTCGACATCGAAGGGGGAGATGGAACCCTCTGGCTACCGGTAGTCGTGACAGCGAAAGGCCCCCTCTACGCCGAGGCGATCGCCCCCCTAGCTCCTGATGGGGACTCCGATGGGCATCAACAGCCCTTTCATCTGAGCGATCGCCAACGACAGACGGTGTACCGCTTTGCCCGGCAGATCTTACAGCAGCTAGATGTGCCCCCAGCAGTGTATTTAATTGGGTTGGGCATGGCCCTGGATGCGGATCAAACAATGACTCGGCTATGGTTTGATCGGGTGCTCCCATTCCCCGGAGAACCGGCGATCGCCAGCCTTAGCGTCCAGACCCCAGACCTATTCACCTGCCACTGGCGATGCCTCACCGGGCAGCCCATCCACGACATCACCATTCCGTAGGCGCATCCCCTGCTGGCAGTGTCATGGTTACAGGGGCTGAATCAGCCTAGCGGGACTGCCGTTTCGCCAGAGTCCTGATGCCGAACTGAGATCAGAATAGGGTGCCGGTAGCGCCAATGATTCCTGTCCATCGGGCAACTTCAACCTTCGCTTGCCACTGATATGCAAGATACAACCACCGCCTCAGCCCCAACAAAGCAACAATCAAAGCAACGATTAAACTGGCTAGATCACCTCAAAGGAATTTCCATCCTGGGCATTGTTCTATTCCACTTTTTCCAGAACTATCCCGATCCCTCACCCCTTGTCTCCGCCCTGGATCGCGTAGGGGCAAAGGTGGGCTTTATGGCGGTAGATTTATTCTTTATCATTGCCGGCTTTAATATCAGCTACGCCTTTGCCCGTAAAAACATCACCAACTTCTCCTGGGGAGAATTTAATTGGAAAACCTGGATCAAGGCCCGCATCTTTCGCCTGTACCCGTCATTCTTTTATGCGGTCCTTTTCATCTATATCACCTATGCCATTTTTCAGTATCAATATCCTGAATGGAGTTTCGACTTTCTACTCAGTCTTCTCGGCTGGGCGGGTTTGAAATTCCAAGTGATTAATCCAGGGCTCTGGTTTTTTACGGTCATCTTGGAAGCCTACCTAATCACCCCGATTTTCTATAGCCTTTTCAAAGGAAACCATCGCTGGATTGCGGTCAGTATGATCCTGGTGGCGATCGCGACCAAGATAGCCTGTTTAGCGACCTTATCAGGGTCTGAAGACTGGTATTTCTTCCTCGTCAGCAATAACTTTATCGGTAGTTATATTGGTCAGTTTGGATTGGGATTATTTTGGGGACATTCCTATTGGCATAACGGCAATCGATTTAAACCCAGGGACTTTTACGGCTCGTTGCTGATTTTTGTCGCCGCGCTAGTGATCTACATCGCCTTATCCGCCAGTGGTCAAGACTTCCGGTACATGATTGGATTTGACTTAGCCTTTACACCACTGACGTTTCTGGGCTTATATTTTCTCTTCTCCCGTAGTGAAGTTTGGTCCAAGGCCAATGCACTACTGACACTAACGTTGCAAGGATTATCCACCCTAGGGAAATATTCCTATCAAATCTTTCTCATCCATCAACCGCTATTTTTCGTGATTTTGCCCATTCTGACGGGATTGATCGCCCTAGGAACAATCCCAGAATTAGCATCGGTACTGGTCATCACCCTGATTCTGCTGACGCTGTACGTTTTGCTCTTTCTTCAACTGGAGAAAACGATGGCCCCCATTACCCGTCGACTCTTAAAAAGCTAACGGTGGGATGACTAACGGTGTGTTTAGCGCTAGTCGCTGGACACTAAAAATGGGATTCCAGGGACGCTCCTAACAGCTCCGATAACCACACCTCCAGCGCATGGACGGGGTAGCGTCCGACGGTTTGCCCCGGCGCGAACATGGGTTTTACGAGTACGGTGAACAAATCGAGGCGATTGCCCGCCAGCACGTCGGTGAAGAGGCGATCGCCCACCATGGCCACTTGATGGGGTTCGAGCTGCATTTGGTCTAGGGCTCGGCGGAGCTTACGGCGGGAGGGTTTGCCGGCACTGATGAGATAGGGCACCGACAGGGTCCGGGCGATCGCGCCGATGCGAGCATCGCTGATATTATTGCTCACCAACCAAATCTGCTTCATCTGGGGGCGGACCTCGTTAAACCAATCCACCACCTCACCGGACACCTCACGGGTACGGGTGGACACCAGCGTATCGTCCACATCCAGGATGAGCCCCTTCAGTTGACGGTCTGCGATCATCTGCGGTGATAGGGACACAATGGTTTTCCCCAGCACCAGGTCTGGCTGTAATAGTGCCCCCCAACTCATAAGCAGGATCCAAGCCTCAACAGTCGCAATTTAATATCCATGGCTGCCCGGACCAGTCGCCGGGTTAAGCCCTCCTATCTTGCCATAGGGGCGGGGAGGGCTAACGGGATTGGCGGCTCTGTTGGTTGCGCGGTTATTGGTTACGCGGTTAATTACGCTATTGGTCGCGCTGTTGGTTACGTTCCCGGCGGATGCGTTGGACGGCAGCGTTGTGCTCTTCAAAGGTTTTGCTGAAGACGTGGGTGCCGTCATATCGGGCGACGAAGAAAAAGTACTCGGTGGAGTCGGGGTTCAGGGTGGCTTCTAGGCTGGCTTTGCCGGGGGCGGCGATCGCGGTGGGGGGTAGTCCCTCGTTCAAATAGGTGTTGTAGGGGTTAGGGGTACGCACCTGTCTGATGGTCAGGGGCTGGTCGGCGGTCTGGCGAATATTCAGCCCATATTCCACGGTGGGATCCGACTCCAGACGCTGCCCCTTTTGCAGCCGATTCGTAAACACACCGGCAATTAACGCCCGCTCCTGGGGCACCACCGCTTCCTTTTCCACCACGCTCGCTAGGGTGACCCACTCGTTCAGGTTTAGCTCCAGGGGCGTTGTGGCCCCCTGGCGGTCTTGCCATAGGGGGAGGGCGATCGCCTCAAATTGGCGCAGCATGACATCAATGGCGGCGTCAGGCGTAAAGCCATCGGCCGGCACTTGATAGGTATCGGGAAACAAAAATCCTTCCAGCCGATCCGTATCCTGGGGCAACCAGGGGAAGCGATCGCGGGGAATTTCGCGCGCCGCAGCCAAAAATTCTTCCGCCGAGAAAAATCCTTGTGCTTCAAAATAATTTGCCATCTGCTGCAACGACCACCCTTCCGGGATCGTAAATCCCTGCTGAATGGTTTCCCCAGCCCGGATCTTCTCCACAATGTCCGTCAGGGATTCCGTGGGGGCAATCTCATAGGTGCCCGCCTGAAATTGACCGGGGCCCTCCGTCCAAGCCAGCCAGCGGGTCCACAGATCCCAAGCAAAGGCCGATCGCACCAACCCCAAAGACTCTAAATCTCGCCCCATCTGGCGGATCGACGTTCCCCGCTCAATATTGACCTGAATAGGTCCCGACGCTGCCGGCTCCGACTCCGACGGGTCTTCCCCATTAGCATTAAACGCAGAGTCCACCGATGGCACACTCGCCACCACCGGCGATCGCGCCCAACTCCACCAGGCCCAGCCCTGCCATCCCGCCGTACCCATCGCCGCCACCACCACCAAGGCGGACAAACTCCGTTTCAAACCCGTCACGCGCTCATCTCCCAATTCAGCCCACATTCGTCAGCCGACATCCGTCAGCCCAAACAATCCAGCCCGTCCAATTATTACGACACACCCCACTCTCCTCAAACTACACCGATCCCGTCCCCGATTAACGGGCCCTAGCTCAGCCGTGAACCTGTCCACCCCCACAACCGAACCGCCGCGATCGCCCCCCTTTCTATCGCTCGTGTCTAAAACGGGTTTCTAAAACGGGTTTCTAAAACGGGTCTCTGAAAGCTGATCTATAAAAACTGGCGTCTAAAAACTGATTTCTAAAGCTCGTCAAAAAACTGGTCTTCAATGCTGGGCATCAGCGCCTCAATGCGATCAAACTCCTCCGGCGGCAACAATTCCGGCAGCCCATCGGCACCCCGCCGAGCCAGGATAAAAAATGGATCCAGGGGCGTATACACCGCATACTCCTGATCCTCGTGGAAAAAACTGGCGAGCCATTGAAACTCCTCCAGATCGTCCCCTTCGTCGTCGCCATCGTCATCCTCTTCCGCCAACTCCGGCAACTCTCCCACCACCGTCAAAGTGACCGCCGACTGTTTCAGGGATAAATTTTCCTCCGCTAAAACCGCCTTCGCCGTGAGGAAAAGCGCTTTGATCACCTCCTCCGATGTCACCACCGTGGGACTGTCATCATCGTCGTCGTCATCGTCAGTATTCGGCCAGGTCACAATTTCGATCGGTGAATCAACGGGGTGGAGCAGGAAATATTCCTGTTCTTCCACTTCAATAACGTGCTCGATATAGCAATCAAGCTGACGCCCGTCGGAATCAGTGATGGTGATCGTGGGAACATCCCAGGTCGTATCTTCTGGACTCATGCGATCGCACCGTGGTCTAAACGTTGTGTGTCAGGATTGGTCGATGAACGGGCTGAAATCTCAAGTCTTTCGGATATTGCCGGGCAGCAGGGCATCACCCGGCTGCGGATCAGCGGTGGTCCAGCGGCAATAATTGTAGCGGACAGCGGGGCAAGGAATCCCGCTGGGGATCTCACCATCCTAAGGATGCGCAATGAAACTTTTTAAATGAAGCTAAATGAAAATTTCTAACGGTTCGCCGGTGGCGTTGGGGCAATCCACTGGGCGATCGCCTGGGTGAGGACGGTGGCGATCGCGTCAGGGGTGTCCGGATCCCGAATCCATTCAAATTCCTCGGGATGGGTCATAAAGCCCAGTTCCAATAGCACCGAGGGGGCAGCGCTGGGACGGGCGAGGGCAAGGTTATTCCAAAACACCCCGTAGGTGGGACGATCGAGTCCTGAGGTGAGGGTCGCCTGTAAATGTTCAGACAGGGCTTGGGCTTGGGGATGATACCAAAACATACCGATGCCCGCCGTGGTTTCGGGACTGCCAGAATCCGGTAACGCATTGAAATGGATGGATAAGGCCATCGTCGGTTCTGTGGCGGCGATGAGAGCTTGGCGATCGCCCAAGCTGACAAATCGGTCGGTATCTCGCGTCATGATCACCGTTGCCCCCGCCGCTTCCAACGCTGACCGCAATGCTAAGGACACCGCCAAATTGGCATCTTTCTCGGGATAGCCCGTCGGACCGATCGCCCCCCGCTCCTCGCCGCCGTGGCCGGGATCAATCAAAATCGTCGCCCCCTGCAGGGGCTGGCTCGCTCCCCCGGTCAACTGGGGCGGATGTTTGAGGCGCAACACCAGGGTATTGGCGTTGTAGTGTACTTTATATCCCCAAGCTCGTCCCCGCAGGTCCACCCGAAACTGAAGGGTCTCCGGGGTCACCTGCTGCCAAGTTACCCGCTCCACAACGCGATCGCGGGAGACGGCAACAATATCCGTCTCGGCAATGGTGTGATGCAGGGTCAACGTGAGATGGCGATCGCCCTGCTCGACGGATATCGGCACGGTCCGATCTAGAGGAAAGCGGATTTCAGTAGCATTCCGTGGCTGCCCCCCATTGCCTGGGCGACGGGGAGGACGACTGGTAACGCTGCGTAGGCGCGCAGGCAAGGACACCCCATCAGGGATCAGCCGAGTTTCTCGCTGGCGGATCCATCCCCCATACTTCAAGCGCAGCCATTCCCCGTCATAGCCCGTTACCGTCGCCCGAGTTCCCTGGGGCAGCGGCGTCAGTCGGGAATGGTTCGTGCTCGGTCCTGTTCGGGCTACCCCCGCCAGGGAGGTTACCGCCACCATCGGCAAGCGATCCGGATCCAAAATATCCAGGCGTCCCAGCGGCAGCCTGTGATTACCCTGGCGCAATTCCCCCACATAGTTGATCCCCGGCAGCAGACCCGGCAATGTGACACAGCCCCCATACAGCCGTCCTGATTGCTGTCCTGAACTCTCCCCGGGATCCGTCTGATCCACCAGCGCCGCTTTGTTATCCGGCAGCAGCGGCACCGTCTGTTGGGGCAAAAGGTGAGCCGTCAAGGGAATCAGCCCTTGGTCAAATTGCACCCGAGGCTGGACAAGATCCGCCGCCCCGGTGGCTCGAAAACATAATTGCTCATGGGATAAACGCCCTAAATCCCCCTGGGGAAATATCTGCCCCTCCACCCAACCATGCTCAGCGGGGGCTGCCAGGGGCGATCGCCGGGTCACCACCCGGGTCACGGTGCGATCGCCCTGGCGAAGCAAAAACCGATTCTCACCCATGCGCAGGGGAAAACTGGGCGCAAAATTACCCTGGGGGCTCTGGTGCACGGCTACGGGCGCATCCCCACTCCCCTCAAGGCCCACCAGCACCGGCAACGACGGATCGCCACTGCCAATAAAAAAAATGCGATCGCTGGTGGTGGTATGGGTCTCCGGGGGATACACCACCATAAGAGGCTGAGACGACTGAGCTTGCGCCAGTTGCCGATCCTGATCTTGATGCACCACCATCGGTCCCCCCAGTCGGTTAGTGCCCGGTAGCGCCCCATAGACTTCGCTGCCGGCCCCGACACTGCCCAACAGTGCCGCCAGAACCATTGCCATCCGTCTCTTCATTGGCGATCGCCCTAATAGGTCCGCAACACAATAAAATCTGCGATCGCCTGCAACGGCTTCGCCTTCTCCCCAAAGGGCGCTAACCGATTCTTTGCCCGATCAATCAATTCTTTGGCGCGATCGCGGGACTCCTGTAAACCCACCAGACTGGGATAGGTCGCCTTCTGGGCATCAATATCCTTACCCGCCGTCTTACCCAATTCTTCCTGGGTAGCGGTGATATCCAAAATATCGTCCACGATCTGGAATGCCAGCCCAATATCCTGGGCATAGCCCGACAGCTCCACCAACGTCGCCTCATCCGCCCCCGCCAAAATGCCACCGGAGACAACACAGGCTTCCAACAACGCCGCCGTCTTATTCAAATGAATGAAATTCAACGTGTCCAGCGTAATATCGGGATTTCCTTCAGACGCTAAATCCACAACTTGGCCCCCCACCAGACCCGACGCCCCCGCCGCCCGAGCCAAACAAATCACCGCCTTCAGCACCCGTAACGGTGGAACGTCTTCGGTTTTGTCCGCCATATATTCAAAGGCATAGGCCAGCAGCCCATCCCCCGCCAGGATTGCCACGTCCTCCCCATACACCTTGTGATTGGTCAGCTTGCCCCGGCGATAGTCATCGTTATCCATGGACGGCAGGTCGTCATGGATGAGGGACATGGTGTGGATCATTTCCAGGGAGCACGCCGTCGGCATTGCCATCTCGATGGAGCCCCCCACCATTTCACAGGCCGCCAAACATAAAATCGGCCGCAGTCGCTTGCCCCCCGCCATCAGGGAGTACCGCATTGCCTCGTAGATGGTGTCGGGATAAATGACGGCGATCGTTTGATCCAGAGCCGCTTCCACCAATTGCTGACGGGCTTTGAGATAGCCTTTGAGATCGAACTGTTGGGGCTGATCCGAGGCGGTCGTGGTGCGATCGCGGGTGGTGGTCATGGCAAGGAAACTGGCAAAATTAGGCGGATAATGTGGGGACAGACGAGGGGCATTGTATCCCCCGACCGCTACGGGGAGCGATCGCCGTCGCGATTATTCATGGAAAAGCAAGATAATGTGTCTCCCCTGAATGAAGCATGACAAAAATCACCGTTGGCTGGCAGGAATATTTAACGTTGCCCGATCTGGGGATCCCATCCATTGCGGTCAAAGTGGACACCGGCGCCAAAACCTCCGCCCTCCATGTACAAGACATTACCCCCAGCGCTGACTCAAAAACCGTTCAGTTTCGCATCTGTTTACGGCGGCGGGACAACCCTAATGGGCTGCCGGCCCATTTTGAAAAACAGGCGATCGCCGTGGAGTCCAAAAAAGCGCCAACGCCCCCCAGCCCCGAAGATCTCGTCGCCCTCTCCCCCATCATCGAAGCCCCCCTAATCGACTATCGCACCATCACCAGCTCCAACGGCGACCCAGAAAATCGCCATGTCATCGCCACCACCATTCAATTGGGAAAACACCAGTGGAAAACGGAAATCACCCTCACCGCTCGTACTAGCATGGGATTCGGCATGTTGTTAGGGCGACGGGCGATGGAATCTCGCATCATCGTTGACCCGGGCGCGTCCTATCTGTGGCCGCTCCCGACCTCTACCTCTTCTCCCCCTACAATCGCGCCTCAGTCCCTAGGCTAAGTGGATCGCCTCCGCCTCCGAAAATAGTTATCCCGTGTCCCATGAAAATTGGCATTCTGTCCCGCAATACCACCCTTTATTCCACTCGCCGTTTGCAGGAAATGGCTGAAGCCCGTGGCCATGACGTCACGATCATCGACCATATGCGGTGCTATATGGACATTACGGCCCACTCCCCCAAGGTGATTTATCAGGGGAAAGAGGTGAAGGGGTTGGACGCCATTATTCCCCGCATTGGCGCATCCAAGACGTTTTACGGTACGGCAGTGGTGCGACAGTTTCAGATGATGAATACCTTTGTGCTGAATGGGGCCCAGGCCATCACGCGATCGCGCGATAAACTGCAATGCCTGCAAGTGCTAGCGCGGGAGGGCATCGGGCTACCGGTGACAGGATTTGCCCATTCCACCGAAGATTTTGAAGGGGTGATTGGTCTGGTGGGGGGCGCTCCCCTGGTGATTAAGCTGCTGGAAGGCACCCAGGGCATTGGCGTAGTGTTAGCGGAAACTCAAAGCGCCGCCAAGTCAGTCATTGAAGCCTTCCGCGGCCTAGATGCCAATATTTTGGTGCAGGAATTTATCAAAGAGGCCAAAGGGGCCGATCTGCGTTGTTTTGTGGTGGGGAATCGGGTGGTGGCATCCATGCGTCGCCAGGGAGCACCCGGTGAATTTCGGTCGAATCTCCATCGCGGCGGCTATGCAGAAAAAATCAAGCTCACGCCGGAGGAGCGATCAACGGCAGTGCGAGCAGCAAAAGCTATGGGTCTCAAGGTTGCTGGGGTCGATCTCCTGCGCTCCAACCATGGACCGGTGGTGATGGAAGTGAATTCATCCCCCGGGTTAGAGGGCATCGAGAAGGCGACCAACGTGAATGTGGCCGATCAAATCATCGCCTTCATTGAAAAATCCACCGCCGCGAAAACTTCGACCAAATCAGCGGAGAAATAGGCGGGATAGACACGGGACGTACACGGGGCAGGCATTACGCACGAATTCACAATGAATTCACCCAGGTCTACGCATCCGCCGAGGGAGCGGTACGCCATTCATAGCTGGTGACGGTGTTTGTAATCAGCATGGCGACGGTCATGGGACCTACTCCCCCAGGAACCGGGGTAATGGAACTGGCGATCGCCCCTGCGCCTTCAAACTCCACATCCCCCACCAATCGGTAGCCCCCCTCAGGCTTCTCAACGCGATTGATACCCACATCAATCACGACGGCCCCCGGCTTCACCATCTCCGCCGTCACCAACCCCGGTCGTCCCACCGCCACCACCAAAATGTCGGCCTCCCGAGTCACCGCTCCCAGATCCGGGGTCCTGGAATGGGCAACGGTCACCGTGGCATTGGCATCCAGCAACATCAAGGCGATCGGTTTTCCCACTAAAATACTTCGCCCCAACACCACCGCCTTTTTACCGGCCGGGTCAATACCCGCATCCTTCAGGATTTCCATCACCCCCGCCGGCGTACAGCTCCGCAGTCCCGGCTCCGATCGCACCAGCCGCCCCAAATTGGTGGGATGCAACCCATCCGCATCCTTATCCGGGTCAATTTCCAACAGCAGCGCATTGCCATCCAACCCCTCCGGCAACGGTAGCTGCACCAAAATGCCATCCACCTCGGGATTGGCATTCAGGGCATGGATTTCCTCAGTCAATTCCGCCTGGGAAACCGTTGCCGGAAAATGCCGCCCCAGGGACGCAACCCCCACCCGTTCACAGGCCCGTTCCTTGTTGCGCACATAGGCCGCGCTCGCCGGATTATCCCCCACCATCAACACCGCTAACCCGGGTGGTCGCCCCCGTTCCGTCGTCAACTGGGCAACCTTTGTCGCGAGTGCCTCTTGAAGACGCAAGGCAAGGGCTTTACCGTTCAGGATATAGATGGTGGAGGCTGATGCTGTCATAGGGGCGGTCTTGGTGACGTGCGGGCCAAGTCTGTCACAGGATTGAGGAATCGGCGGGAATTTTCAGGATGATTTGGGAAATGGTGGAAACAAGGCGGGCGATCGCCCCAAACACGACCGCCGTGCTCCCAGATCAGGAACACGGCGGCCAACTCAGCGTCTCTATCTCAAGGAGGGAGAGGAAGTGAAGCTATGAAGTGCGATTATGCTGTCTTTTTGCGACGCAGCCCCAGACCCAGGGCACCCACTGCAAACAGACTCACCATGGCGCTGGGCTCAGGCACATCCGCCGGAGGCTCAGGCATAATCACCTGCTCCAAGCTACCGATGGTCATGTCGTCAAAGGCGAAGGTCTCATTAAACATGGTTCCCCCGCTCATCTGGAACGTGATGCCAGTAAACAGCTCATCAGCGCTCTCTGCTAGAACCCCCAGATACAGGACAGAGCCATCGGTACTGCCGCCAGAACCCATGGTATTACCAGCAGAAACCGTCTGAGTACCCCCATTGGCTAGGGATAGAACCAGCTCTAACTGCCCGCCAAAGTCACCGATATCAACGCCGAAGAAGCCGAAAGCCGCGATCGCTTCACTGAAGGCGATCGAGAAATTGCCGTCAGCAACCTGCGTTTCCAAAAAGTTAGTGCCCGACGTTGAGTACCGGCCATTACCATTCGTGCCATTAACGGGCACCGTACTCACCTGACCATTACCATTCAGGGTTGCCGTGCCTGCTCCCGGGAAAGAGAGCGTGAGAGGAGCAGACGTCCCCGTCGCAAAGCCTTCGAAGTCCTCAGTTCCGACCCCAATCAAGTTGGCGAGGAAGTCCATTTCTGCTTGATCAGCATTGGGGGTTGCACCGAGCCGAGTGTCCTTGTTGTTGTGCAGATCTTCACCAAAGAAAAGCTGGACCGCTTGGGCGGGAGACACGGACATTGCAACGCCGGCTGCGGCACAGGAAACAGCCGTCAATAGTTGAGTGATTTTTTTTGCAATCATGGGTCTGAAATTGATGTAGCTAGGGAGAGGGTGCGACGTTGCTTTCTACAGAGTGAATGGCAAGTTGCAATGGTCATAGCAAGAGAGCCGCCGCGCCGCGGGTATTGAGTCTTGGCGAGGCAAGCGAGTTATTTATAACACCGACTAAGGCGCGAAATTCACGGGTAGAGGCACCTTCATCAACTCTTCATCGTGCAAGGATAAACTCTTCAAAAATTCTTCAAAAAACCCGTCTTTTATGAAGGAATTTCATGAAGAAATTCTCGAAACGATGGAGTCACTCTGATCCGATCCTAACGAATTCAGATCATCAAAAAATGATTGCCGGGGCGATCGCACTACCCAGAAATGACATTTTGCGACACCTTCGCCCCTTCTTTCTTCACCGCATCTTGCACAAAACCGGAGTTTCAAGGCGATACGGGCCAGTCCACCACCGAGTACCGACGCAGCCGAGTACCGACGTAATCAATTGCTTCCGTGCTCAGTGCAATTTTTCGGGATCCCCCCTTGAACCCTTGAGGAAAGGGGTCGTAATCTCAATCGAGGGGGTAGGTTTGCTATCCCCCGGAAGCGTTGGAGGCGTCGAGATCGGCGTTCAAGTATGGGAATCTGGGAGCATCGGGCGATCGCCTGGACAACGGCAGGGTTAATGGTGGCGGGGGGCAGCATTGTGACGGGCTGCGAGATGAACCCCCTGAGCGCTGAGGTGCCCCTATCCACAATCGCCACCCTGGAATCCCCTCCCCCCGCCCAGGAGCCTAACCCCGAGACCAGCCCTGAATCCAACACTGAGCCCAGCACGATCGCGATCGCGGGGGAAGTCGAAGCCCATGCCCCCCTGGTGAATGCCGGTCTATATCGCATCAACGACGGCACCGGTACGCTCTGGATCCAAACCGAGACCCTCCCCCTCCCCCCCCTGGGCCATCGCCTCCCGCTGGAATTTATCCCCCAACACCGCGCCACCCCCCTCGACAATCAGACCTTCAATCA
>CAZZMD010000061.1:0-22068 GCA_964655355.1 uncultured bacterium | reverse complement strand
GCTTGCTTTTGGCATGTTGTCTAATCTGTTACTAGTTTGCTGTTAGTACAGTTAGTTTCTGAGGCTAATCTTCGCATTGTAGCACAGGTAAGTTAGGTCAAAAATTATCTGTGCTTCGCGATCAAAATAGCCCAAGAAGAGAGAAGTTTGATGTTCTATAGTTTTTCCGATCATCCTTAATGTCACCTCTCGATTCTCTAGTTTCTATTAAATTCTTTAAGCTACTCGATCAAACCAATTGATTTTCCTGACGTAAATAAGCCTCAATAAACGGAGACAGATCCCCATCCATCACCCCACTAACATCAGTAGTTTCGGTTTCGGTACGCAGATCTTTAACCATTTGGTAAGGATGAAACACATAGTTACGAATTTGGTTGCCCCAGGCAGCTTCTACCATGTCTCCACGGATTTCAGCGATCGCTTGTGCTCTTTGTTCTTCCAGGACAATCAATAACTTGGCTTTGAGCAGAGCCATCGCTTTTTCTTTGTTTTGAAGCTGCGATCGCTCTTGGGTACAACGGACGGCGATTCCTGTAGGTAAATGAACAATACGGACGGCGGTTTCGACCTTGTTAACGTTTTGTCCCCCTTTGCCTCCTGCCCGTGAGGTGGTGATTTCGAGATCTTTTTCGGGAATATCCAAATTAATTGCCTCATTTCCCAGATCTGGCATAACTTCGATCCCTGCGAAGCTAGTTTGTCGTTTGCCATTGGCATTAAATGGCGAGATTCTGACTAAGCGGTGGGTACCTTTTTCTGCTTTGAGATAGCCATAAGCATAACGTCCTGAAATTTCTAAGGTGACAGATTTGATGCCTGCTTCGTCTCCAGGAGATTGCTCCGCCATTGTCACTTTGTAGCCTTGTTTTTCGCACCAGCGGGTATACATTCTCAGTAGCATTTCTGCCCAATCCTGAGCATCTGTTCCCCCTGCCCCTGCATTAATCGTGAGGACTGCGCCTTTTTTGTCGTAAGTGCCAGACAGCAGTTGTTGAAGTTCCCAGCTAGCTAGTTCTTGTTGGAGTTGTTGGAGGTTGGTTTCTGCCTCTGTTGCTAGGGCTGCATCTGCTTCGAGTTCCAGTAGTTCGGCGATCGCTTTGGCATCTTCGAGGGTACTTTGCCACTGGTTGTATTGATCCAGGTTGGCTTTGAGATCGTTTAGCTCTTGGAGGGTTGCTTGAGCCGTGTCGCGATCTTCCCAAAACTCT
The DNA here is from genome assembly GCA_964655355.1 of uncultured bacterium. Classification (GTDB taxonomy): domain Bacteria; phylum Cyanobacteriota; class Cyanobacteriia; order CACIAM-69d; family CACIAM-69d; genus CALGDE01. The sequence continues at coordinate 20,857 of CAZZMD010000061.1, read as the reverse complement.
GGCTGTGCCGAAAGCTGTTCTAGATCCTGGATTTTAGCTTGGAGCGTAGGTAAGTCAAAGATATTCCTGAGCTTTACCCAGGTCTAATGCCACAGTCTCGATGGCTCTTTTAATTGCCGATATTTCCATAAATTAAGGCGCGGTTATTGATGTTGATTGATTGTGTGGTTTATTTTAGTGGTTTGGCGGTTCTGAGAATGCGATCGCAAAAAAGTAAGGTTCCCGAGGCCACGCACAAAGGAATTGTAACGAGATTTACCAAAGGAATGCTAATTAAAAATACGCAAACCAAGGCAAAACTGCCACTAGCAGGCAACGCAGCTAAAAAAGTCTTGAGTTTTCGGCGAAACTTATAGCGTCGGCGTTCCAAAGCCGAATCGATAAAGTCCAAACCGACAATAGTCGTGGTAAGGACAAACCAACCAACCGTAAAAATCGAAGTACCAAGGCCAGGAAATAAGCTAACAACACCCAACGGCAAACCGATGCTTGCGATTAAAACTAGCTTTTTGAGTTCGTAGAGTAGAGCGCGTCCTAGATCGGTAAAAATACTGACCTCGATTATTTCTACTTTGCCTGTGCGAATTTGTTCGAGCTTTTCTGAGAGTTTGCCATACCAAGGCGCCCCTAACAGAACACCAAATTGGGCGATCGCAAAACCTGTAACAACCAAAGCCACAACAGTCAAAACTAAGCGCAACAGATAGATCGAGCCGATGGCAAGGTAATCTAGCCAAGCCAACCAAGCAGGTAATTGAGCCAACCAACTATCAATCCAAGCAATAAAATCTGTTTGAAAATTATCAATCAGTTCCCAACCAAAGAAAAATAAGCCACTATAAATTGCGATCGCGATCAAACAATTTAAAACAATGGGAATGACTATGTAGCCCCACAAAGAGGGATTTTGCCAAAAAACGCCCAACGCTCTGAGGGGATAGGTTGCACCACTAACTGCACCAAAACCACCGATAACTTTTTTCATGCGGTTTTCTAAATTTTGTTGTCTATCCTAACAACTTGTAAAAAGGCCTTTTTATCTTGGCAAAATCTAGGTATTTATAGGGATGCGGTTTACTGGTAAACAACCTATATTTGTCGAGAAATAAACCGACTGAATGTTGTTTTGACTTTTGTATTACTTTGATTAGAGTGTCCTGGGCAGAATGAAACTAGAATATCTCAATGTATTTGATGAATACCTGACTGCCGTTTACCATACTCCCCAGGTAGGCTGGCAATACACGATTTTTCTTGAGGACGGCGAAATGTTTGCCCCCCAAACTATCTACAACTCAGCGAAAGAAGCTTATGCTGTAGCAAAAAGCATCATTCACTTGGTTGTAACTTGCGACAAAGAAAATTCTCGTTTCTCTAGTTAAAAAACTTCGGTCTGGCAGAACCTAAAGTGGACGGTAGGAACGATAGTTAATGTTAGGGAAAATATTGTCAATTGATTCTACTTTTTCCAGCCAACCAGCATCGATTTTACCTGCGGTGATATTTTCGTAGAGCTTGTTAAAACGCAATAGATGCGATCGCGTTCTCCTTACAGCATAAGGAACCATTGTTCCCGTACGCATGATAAACGCCCAGTCAGAAGACTGTGCCAAGAGTAATTCTCTAGCAGCTTGATTAAGGGCTTTCCATTCCAATTCATCTACTGGTTCGCGTTTACCTAGTTCGATCATGCGCTCTGCTGCTTTATGCAAATGAGGATAAATCCAAGCATTAGTATCGTTGAGCCAATACTCATGGAAACCTTTGTAACCCCAGCTAGACGACACACTTGCTGGGTAGGATTGGCTCTCAAATAATCAGAGAGATGAGTCATCTCATAAGTATTCTGGTCGTACCAACTCTTACGGAAAAGAAAGTCAATAAACCAAGGGCCTTCATACCACCAATGACCAAATAACTCCGCGTCATAAGGTGAAACTACAATAGGTGGACGACCCATCATGCCTTCTAAATGTTGGACTTGTTGTTGGCGGTTGTGCATAAAGTTAGCTGCATGATCGGCAGCCTTTTCTCTCGCCCAGTAAGGATCGTAGAGTGCTTTATCTGATGCTCCACCGTCCTTAGCTGTAATGCGGTGGTATTTAATCCCTGTGTTTTTACGTTGACCGTTGGGCATGATGTAGGGCTTGATATACTCATACTCTGCCTCCCAACCTAGATCCTTATAGAATTCACGATATTCTACTGCTCCTGGATAGCCTACTTTAGAAGACCAAACTTGCTGAGAAGATTCATGATCGCGACCAAAGGCAGCAACTCCTGTTTCCGTGAAAATTGGTGCATAGTTCCCAAAGCGAGGGCGAGGACGAGCATAAAGCAATCCATGACCGTCCATTAAGAAGTAGCGCAGTCCCGCATCGGCGACCATTCTTTCTAAGCCTTCATAGTAGGCACATTCTGGTAACCAGATCCCTTTGGGTGCCTGGCCGAAGTTCTCTTCGTAGTGCTCGCAGGCAACTTGTAATTGCGACCACACTGCCTCTGGGTACATCTTCATCAGAGGTAAGTAGCCGTGGGTTGCGCCACAAGTAATAATGTCGAGATTGCCACTTTCCAAGAATTGCCTAAAAGCCTTTACCAAGTCGCCATCGTAGCTTTCCCAAGTGTTGCGAATTTGGCTAAAAGAGTTAGCGTAGTACTCCGCTAAGTAGCGAATATGGCCGTTATGTTCGTTGTGAGCAATCTCTTTCTCTGCTAGCTCTTGTAGTAGAGCTAAATGCTCGTCGTAACGTTCTTGGAGTAGCGAGTCTCGTAGCATAGACACCAAAGGTGGTGTCATACTCATGGTCATCTTAAAATCGATGCCGTCTCGCTTGAGATTTTCAAAAACTTGTAACAGAGGAATGTACGTTTCGGTAATTGCTTCAAATAGCCATTCTTCTTCTAGAACGTAATCATTTCCTGGATGTCTGACGAAGGGAAGGTGAGCATGAAGTACGAGAGCGAGATAACCAACAGACATAATATTTTTCCGCGACTTTGTTGTTTCTTAAGGACGAATCTTAATGATTGAAGCAATTAGACACAGACTTAATAATATCTTAAGGCTAATATTAAAAAAAGTTTCTTGAGCAACATTCAACTTACTTTGTCTGACAATCGTAGATGAGTCACTTTATATCAGGGTGTTTGGGACTCACTAAAGTTTGCTAATGACCACAATTCAGCAACAAATATTGAGGTATAATCATATTCCGATAGGACTCTTAACGGCTTTTTCAGGTTCGACGGTTTTGTCTAGCTCTGTAATCTAGCTGGGGTTTTATCAACTGAAAACAACCAGCCTGGAACGAGAAACTTCCAAAGTGAGCCTGCTCAAACTGCTTTTATTCGTAGACGATCGCCCTGCTCATAGAGATAATATCAGATCGATACTGGCTTATCTAAGGGAGCTTCAGGAGCAGAGTGTTTTCCAGTTAGATATCATCGAAACTGCCAAGCAACCCCACCTTGTAGAGCATTTTAAATTAGTTGCTACTCCAGCTTTAGTGAAAATTAAGCCTTTCCCCAGGCAGACTCTGGCGGGGAGTAACTTGGTGGCACAATTGGATGAGTGGTGGCCGAGGTGGCAAAGGAGCAAGGGGCATTGACCGTTGCGGTGGTGACCCGCCCGTTTAAGTTTGAAGGACGCCGCCGCACCACCCAGGCAGAACAGGGAATTGCAGAATTGCAAGCCCATGTGGACACCCTGATTGTGATCCCCAATGATCGCTTGCTGGCGGCGATCCCCGAAAATACCCCAGTGCAAGAAGCATTCCGCTATGCCGATGATGTGCTGCGCCAGGGGGTTCAGGGGATTTCAGATATCATTACCATTCCCGGCCTGGTCAATGTCGATTTTGCCGACGTGAAAGCGGTGATGGCCGATGCCGGTTCAGCGTTGATGGGCATTGGCATTGGCTCAGGTAAATCCCGCGCCCGGGATGCGGCCAATGCGGCTATTTCTTCACCCTTGCTGGAGTCTTCCATTGAGGGAGCCCAGGGGGTGGTTCTGAATATTACCGGTGGCTCTGACTTGACCCTCCATGAGGTGAATTCAGCGGCGGAAGCGATTTACGAAGTCGTTGATCCCAACGCCAATATTATTTTCGGGGCGGTACTCGATGACCGCCTGCAAGGGGAAATTCGTATCACGGTGATTGCGACGGGATTTTCCGGGGATGTCCCGGGAATGGCCGCCGCGGCTTCCCAGGCAGGGCGATCGCCGAAACCTCGGACCGCTCCAGAGCCCCCGAATTTTCCCGGCACCTCTATGGCACCGCCCCCGCCGGCGACGACGGAGCGCCCCCCCAGCGATGGGCTCGATATTCCTGAGTTTCTCCAGCGTCGCCGCAATAATCCAGGACGATAGTCTGGAATTTTATTAGCAAGGAAAGGCTGACGTATGTCTCCTAATGCAGTCGAGGCGGCACCGGTACCGACGGCCTTAACGATCGCCGGCTCCGATAGTGGTGGCGGTGCGGGATTGCAGGCGGATTTGCGGACTTTTGCGATGCATTGCGTCCATGGCATGAGCGCCGTGACCTGTGTGACCGCCCAGAATACCTTAGGGGTGGACCGGGTGGATGCCCTGCCGCCAGAGGTGATCGCCGCTCAAGTGGATGCGGTGGCGGGGGATATCGGCATCGATGCGGCAAAGACGGGGATGTTGCTCAACGCCGACATTATTGACACGGTGGCGGAACGGTTATCCCATTGGCAAATAGGGCAATTAGTCGTTGATCCGGTGATGGTCTCCCGCACCGGCGCACGGTTAATCGACCAGAATGCCGTTGAAGAACTGCGCGATCGCCTGTTGCCATTGGCGTTGATTACGACCCCCAACCGCTATGAGGCGCAGCTATTAACGGGGATTGAATTGGACTCATTGGGGGCAATGAAAACGGCGGCGGCGAAAATCTTGGAGCTAGGCCCCCAAGCGGTGGTGGTGAAAGGGGGCGGGCTTGCCGGGGAGCTTCAGGGGGTTGATGTATGGATGGATCGTGCCTCGGGGACCTGTGAAATATTACAAACCGAATTAATCCAAACGCCCCATACCCATGGCACTGGTTGCACCCTGGCCGCCGCGATCGCCGCGAATCTATCCCTCAGGCGATCGCCCCTAGACGCCACTCGGCGGGCAAAAGATTATGTGACCCATGCCCTACGACATGCATTGGTGATCGGCAGCGGCCAGGGACCGGTAGGGCATTTCTTCCCTCTATTGCCGTCGGCTCCAACCGTTTAGGTACTCATCTCAATATGGCTATGCGCCTCAATATGGCTATGCGCCGTGGCGTTTTTGGTGCCATTGCCAGGCATGGGCAATCACGCTATCAATATCGGAATATTTCGGCTGCCAGCCAAGGATTTTGCTGGCCCGATCCGCAGCGCCCACCAGGGCCGGCGGATCCCCAGGGCGGCGATCGCTCAGCTTGACGGCAAAATCCCGACCGGTGAGGCGCTTGGTGGTCTCAATAATTTCCTTCACGGAAAACCCATTGCCATTACCCAAATTAAACTTGGTCGACGCTCCCCCCTCCAGCAGATAGCGCAGCCCCAACACATGGGCATCAGCTAAATCACTGACATGGATATAATCCCGGATGCAGGTGCCGTCTCGGGTGTCGTAATCGGTGCCAAAAATACTGACCGACTCCCGCTTGCCCAACGCCGCATACAGCACCAGGGGAATCAGGTGAGTTTCAGGGTTATGGTCTTCCCCCAACCGCCCTTCCGGGTCAGCGCCAGCGGCGTTGAAATACCGGAAGCAAACGGAGCGAAAATCGTGGGAGACACCAAAATCCTCCAGGATGCGCTCCACCATCAATTTGCTGGCCCCATAGGGATTAATGGGCGCTTGGGGATGGTCTTCGGGGATGGGGATCTGGCTCGGGACGCCGTAGGTGGCGCAGGTGGACGAGAAAATAAAGTATTTAATATCGGCGGAGATCGCGGCCTCAATGAGCGCCAGAGACCCCAAGACATTGTTGTTGTAATACTTCCCGGGATCCTTCACCGACTCCCCCACATAGGCGTAGGCGGCGAAATGCATAATGGCGTCAATCGGGCGATCGCGGAAAAGGTTATCGAGCAGGGGGCGATCGGCAGTACTCCCCTCAATCAACTCCACCTGAAGCACCGATTCCACCAGCTCCCGATGCCCGTATACCAAATTATCCAGCACCAGGACGTTGTAGCCCGCCTGTTTCAGGGCTAAAACCGCATGGGAACCGATATATCCCGCCCCCCCGGTCACCAGCACTGTTTTTTGATGATCTTGATTGCCCACGCTAGTCTCCACGCTGCTCTCCACGCCCATTTCCTGCCGCAACCTTAATCCTGAAATCAATCAATCGGTGCAATCAATCGGTGCAATCAATCGATGCCGCGATCGCACCGTGACCGGGATCCGCGCCGAGGGCTAAGCCTAAGCCTTATCCTTTCCCTTCATGATCGCCGTGAGATAGCCCAATTGGCTGTAGGCATAGACCAAATTATCGAACGCCATGGGGATATCGCTAATGTACTTCACCGATTTTGCGAGTCCTCGGAGCATACCTTCGGTGCCGCGCCGTACCCGGTTGGGATCAGCGTCCCCAGATAACTCCTCCCGGTAATATTCGCTAATGCCCTGCCACCAGCCCCGGCTCATAAACCACCGCTTTTTCACCCGATCCGGGAAAACTTGGTGATCCACCACCGCCTTCGGCAAATACGCCACTTTCCAGCCCCCTTCAATCACCCGCTGGGTCATATATAAATCCCCATTGGAGAGCAGGTTTTTCCCAGAGCGATCCAACTTGGAATCAAACCCATCCAGGGCTTCCCACACATCCCGCCGGAGGGAATAATTCAACCCCCGAGGGGTCAGACCAGGGTCCGTAATAAAGGTCAGCTCATCCCCCAGGTCATAGGCTCCCAAATGCCCTGCCAGGTTTTGGGACAGCCAAGTGGGATGGGAATAACCTTCGGGCCAGAGCAGATTGATTTTGCCGCCCGCAGCGCCCACTTGGGGATCCTGCTGATAAATATCCCAAATCTCCTGCAGCCAGGTTTTGGTGGCGATCGCATCGTCATCCAAATAAGCAACAATGGGGGACTTGGTGACGCGAAAACCGCAATTGCGGGCAAAATTCAGCCCCTGTTCAGCCTCGTAGGCGTAACGCACACGGGTATCCTTCGCCATCCGCGATTCCGTGACCCCCTTGGTATTGTCCTTCGACGCATTGTCCACGACAACGACTTCAAAATCGTCAAAATCCTGGACTAGCAGACTATCAATGGCATCTCCCAAATACGTGTCACGGTTGTAGGTACAAATGACAACGGAGATTTTGTGGGCAGTGGGCTCAGACATTCCTCAGGGGGGGCTTAGTGGATGGTGAGTTCTGGAGCGAGGACGAAGCAAGGGAATATCCCATGTCCGCATGGTTTCCGCTCTGGCATTGTTATAGCCTAATTCTCTCGGGGGCACGGGGAGATCAGGACGAATGGATCGAAATAATGGTCCTAGATAGTGACCTGAGATAGGCACCTGAGGGAGTGAGTCTCGAAGCCCTGGGGGCGATCGCCAGAGGATCGAGGTACAAGGCAGATCATCCCCAAAGATGGACCCCGAATAGACCCCAGCCATGAACGCTCCCGCCTTTCCTTATCCCGTAATCGCATTGTGATAGGTCAAACTGTCGCCAAACTGTCATAGGCCTGAAGTCGATCGCGACTTGGGTAATTACAGTGGGAGCCACGTATAACAACGCTCCCACCTAACGCTGCTATGTCACTCAAATCCGTCCTCGGTGCCGCGATCGCCTTAGTTAGCACTGGCTTAATCCCCCTGAGTGCCCTGACCCCGCAACGGGCGATCGCCGCCTCTGAAAGCCATCTGGCCCAAGGGCTAAAGGATGTTGACAGCACTGCCTTGAACGGTCATAACCGCCATCGGTCCCGCCATCAAGCACCGGCAATGGCCTATGACCGCAGCCTTGCCGCGAGTGCCCAAGCTTGGTCCAATCGTCTTGCGCGTACCGGCACGTTGCAGCACAGTAGCCGCAGCGCCCGAAATGGCGCGGGTGAAAATTTGTATGTGGTTTACACGACCGGGTCTGAATCCCAGGACGCAGTGGTCAGCCAGGCGATCGAAGCCTGGTACGACGAAGTGAAGGATTACAACTACGATCGCCCTGGCTTTTCGGCGGCGACTGGCCATTTCACCCAAGTAGTTTGGAAAAGCAGCACCCGTCTCGGCTGTGGCGTTGCCCAAGGCCGTAAAACCTTACAGGGGCGCACCTACAACGCCTATTACGTCACCTGCCACTATGGTCCCGCGGGCAATGTACGAGGGCAATTTGCGGCAAACGTCTTACCCACGGGGAGTGCCTCTAGACCGGCATCTCCCTCAGAATCTCCCTCAAACACCAGTTCTTCCTCAACGGCCTCAACCTCTAATAGCCGTTCTAACGCTAGTGCCGGTAGAAGACCCAGTGGCATTGGTGCGTTTGAGGAAGAAGTGTTGCGATTAACGAATCAGGCCCGGGCAGAGGCAGGGGTTCGGCCGTTGGCCTATGACCCATTGTTGGGGCGCATCGCTGAGTCCCATAGCTCCGACATGCTGCGGCAGGATTTTTTTAGTCACGATAGCCCCGATGGTTCGAGCTACGTCGATCGCATGCGACGGGCGGGATTTACCATCAACGGCCCCACGGCGGAGAATATTGCCGCGGGGAGTTCCACCCCAGAACAGGTGGTGAGTCGATGGCTGAGGAGCCCAGGGCACCGGCGAAATATTTTAAACCCCGCTTTGACGCACATTGGCATTGGCCATGCGTTTGCGGCGAATGACGCTGGCAGGGTGGCGTATCGGCACTATTGGACCCAGGTCTTCCATGGGGCGCGATAGGAGCTTGATAGGGGCTTAATAGCTCTGGATGGAGTTGGATAGCGATCTAACCTTTACCTAGCCATTGCTCTAGGCGCTCGGTCTGGGCAGGGGTTGGGGTTTTGCTGGGTGCCAGGGTGTATTTCGTCGGTTGGCGATCGCCCAGGGTGATCTCGTGGGTCATCAGGCGATCGCTGCTGAAACAGGTCAAGGTGATGCGATCGCCGGGCTGATAATCCCGCAGTCGATCCAGGAATTTTCCAGGCAGTATCCTTAAGCCGTCCAGGGCCAGGATCTCGTCATTGGGATCGATCCCCGCTATGTAAGCCGGCGACCCTAACTCCACAAATTTTGCCATCACCTGTCCGCCCATCACCTTGGGGCGAATCCCCAGATAGGGGGGCTGTTGAGCGGCATTATTTTGTAAGTCCAATCCAAAGTCCGCGAGGGTTTCTTGCAAGGGCAGGGGCTCTGTTGTGTAGAGGTAATGGTGGAGTACCTCGGATAAATCTTCATCGGCAATCTCGCTCAAAATGGCTGCCACCTGCTTCGGTGTATAGCCAATTTCGTCCTTGCCAAAGTCCTGCCACATCCGCCGCAACACATCATCAAAGGAGCGATCGCCGTTGGAGTTTTTCCGAATTCGCAGATCCAATAGCAATGTCACCATCGCCCCTTTGACGTAGTAGGAAATCTGGTTGTTGTCGCTGTGCATTTCCCGGCGATAGAGCTTAATCCACGCATCAAAGCTGGACTCCGCCAACGGCTGCACCTTTCGCCCCGGCGCATACAGATAGCGGGTCATTTCGATGCCGAGATGGTGCAGATAGGTTTTGCGATCGTAAATCCCCGCCCATAGGGGAATCAGGGGATCGTAGTAGCTGGTGACCCCTTCGCAGAACCAGAGGGATTCCGTGTAGTTTTCCTGATCATAATCAAAGGTTTCTAAGGCCTTGGGACGCAACCGCTTGACGTTCCACAGGTGGAAAAACTCATGGGCGGAGAGCTGCCAAAACCGGTCTGGATCGTCGCCCCGTCGGAATCCATAGCGGGGAAAAATCAGCGAGCAGGAATCCTTATGCTCCAGACCCCCGTAACTTTTTTCCGTCAGCGCCAACATAAACAAGTAGCGATCGTAGGGCAGGTCCCCAAATAGCCCTTTTTCAAATTCAACAATCTTTTGCAAGCCCTCCACCAGCTCATCCACGTCATGGTTACCCTCGCCCCAGACGGTGAGTTGGTGTTGCTTGCCCCCCGCCTCAAAGGGGATCACGTCATGGGTGCCGACCTCGAAAGGACTGTCGACGACCCAATCAAAATCGGCGGCGCGGAAGGTTTGGCGGGTGTCATCTCCGGCAATTTTGGGCAGGTTCGTCGATGCGGTCCATCCGTCGGGCAGCACTACCGTAATGTCGTAGGGCTGGTCCAGGCGATCGCCCCCCTGTTCCACATAGAAAAACGTGCAGGCCCCATTGAAATAGGCATGGGTCTGGTCCACATGGTTGGTGCGCACCGTTAACTCATTGGCAAACACCCGATATTTCACCGTCAGGGATGGCCCCGCTTCCAACCCCTCACAGTTCACCTGCCAGTGGTTTTTTGATCGTTTCTTCCAAGGCAAGGCTTTGCCGTCTGACTCCGCGCCAAAATCTTGGATATGGCGAGAATATTCCCGCACTAGGTAGGAGCCCGGCGTCCAAACGGGAAATTTGAGATCCAGCACCGCAGCGTCCCAGGTGGCGATCGCCAGTTCAACTTCAATGAAATGGGTTTGGGGCGCGGGGAATGCGACTTGATACGCAAACTGGGACCCACTGGGGGATGAAGTCGAAGATGGGGCAGAAGAAGACTGGGGGGCGATCGCAGAAGCGCTAGCAGCAATGCTGGGGGACATAAACGTTGCCTGGAGATTCGCCTAAAGCAATATCACCCGTGAATCGGTTGAGGAAACACTCATTATCCGCGTGCCGGGGACGCCGCTCTTAGGATTGACTTACCTAAATCTTAATGACTCGGGGGGGCGCTGCAACGGTTTCTTTAGCAACCCTTTCGCTGCCTAACGCCGCTTGCCATTTCACCCTACTTTGCCTCGCAATAGCCTTATTTATGGCTGGCTAGCCAACTGGACAAGCTGCCGCAAATTGAGGAGCTGTAGCATTTGCCCCGTTTCATCAACGGACACCCACTGTTTCTCAATGAGCTTCTCCATCAGCTTTTTCACGTCGTCCACGTGAATTTCGCTGATATCGGCCAAGTCGTCGGGGGATAGGTTGACAATATCTCGCCCCTGCTCCGTCGGCTCGCCATATTGCTTGGCTAAGGTCACCAGGGTATGGGCCAGCTTGATGGCGGGGGGTTTACGCCGCAGTTGCACCCGCAAATTATTGGTCCGAATCCGCTTCACCATCAGTTGCAATAGGCGATGGTGGAGCTGGGCGTCCTTGAAAAGGGTTTGGATAAAGCGCTGGGCAGAAATGCTGAACAGTTCCACATTGCTCAGGGCAATTACATCCGTTGAGCGGGGGGACTCGTCCAAGATGGCCATTTCCCCAAAAAAATCGCCTTTGCCTAATACCGCCAGGGTCATGTCTTTATCCCCGGACAATCGCCGCACTTTGACCCAGCCAGAGGAAATGAAATAAACGGCGTTTCCCCAGGAGTCTTCCATCAGCACGGCGCGGCTGGGGGGGTAATCATGCTGAACCGCTACGGAGAGGAGCCATTCTAGGGTTTCTTGGCTAGCAGCATTAAATAGAGGGAATAGCTCGGTGAACGCTTCAGTTTGCATCGCAGCGGTGTGAGAGTGGGTAATTCGCCGGAGGGATTGAAAGGGGCTAAGGATGCTGGGGCAGGGGGGGATGACCGAATACCTGCGCAGCCTATGCATTTTAGTCTTTCCCAGACTAACCTGCCCTCAACAGGATTGGGACGGAGGGAATTAATCCCATAGGATCCGTAATGGTTCTGACAATCGATCGCGAATGGTTTGGGCGAGGATTGGGCGGTATTGGGCGGTAAAGTTGTGGGAGTTTGATTGTGCGTTTTTGTTGGCGGTAGCGCTGGGAGAGGTGACGGTTGTGAAGATTTCGGTGTATCACGCCCCTGAAGAGTTTCCGACGGTGACCCCTGAGGCGCCTGGCCCGGCCTGTGCGATCGCCATTGATGTGTTGCGGGCGACGACGACGATGTGTTGTGCCCTGGAGGCGGGGGCGGGCTCGGTCCAGGCCTTCAGTGATTTGGATGAGTTGATGGCCACTAGCGAGGGGTGGCCGGCGGAGAAGCGGGTGCGCATTGGGGAGCGGGGCGGCAAGATGATGCCCGGTTGTGATTTGGGGAATTCGCCGCTGGAGGTGACGGGCGATCGCGTTGAGGGATGCCGGTTGTTTATGAGCACGACTAATGGTACCCGCGCCCTGAATAAAATTAAGCCGGTGGCGTTGGTCTTGACGGCGGCGTTGGCAAATCGGCAGGCGGTGGTGGATTTTCTGAAGGAGCGACAGCCGGAGACGATTGCCATGGTGTCGTCCGGTTGGGAGGGCAGTTATTCCCTGGAGGATACGGTGTGTGCGGGGGCGGTGATTGATGGGTTGATGCCGCTATTGCAAAAGGATTGGGCGGGCAATGATGAGGCGATCGCGGCCCATGCGTTGTTTATCCAATGGCGGGATTCGTTGGATGTGTTGTTGGAGCGGGCGAGCCACGGGCAACGCTTGCTGGGGTTGAACAATACGGCGGATCTGGAGTTTTGCGCCAAGCTGGATATTGTTAATACCATCCCGATTCAGGATGAGCCCGGTATCCTCGTTGCCCACGGGGGATAAGGCTCCCCATTTCCCATGATTAATATTCAATGGCTCTGGGTTGGTTTAAGGCGCGCGATCGCTGTCGCCAGCCTGGTTGTTCCGAGTGTGGCGGTGAGCCTGCCGGTATTGGGGCGATCGCCGGAGGTCCAATCCGCCTCACCGCAAAAGGTATTGCCGGCGGAGGGAGCCTCGACGGGGGCGATCGCGTCTGCCCATCCGTTGGCGAGTGATGCGGGCTTGGAAATGTTGGAGCAGGGGGGCAATGCGGTGGATGCTGCCGTTGCCACTGCGTTTGCGATCTCCGTCGTTACTCCCTTTTCGGCGGGTATTGGCGGCGGCGGGTTTGCGTTGCATTTTGAGCCGGACACGGGCGAAATCAAAGCGCTGGATTTTCGGGAGCGGGCCCCGGGGGCGGCGTTCCGGGAGTTGTATTTGGACGAGGACGGAAAACCGCGATCGCGTCGGGTTAGCTTGGATGGTCATTTGGCGGCTGGGGTGCCGGGGACGGTGGCGGGGCTGGCGGAGCTACATAAAAAATACGGCAAATTGCCCTGGGCTCAGGTGGTTGCCCCCGCAATTCGCCTTGCCCAGGATGGATTTATTGTCAGTCAGCGTCTGTCGGATCGCTCAAAAGGGCGGTTGCCGGTGATGCGGGATAATCCGGCGGCGCGGGCGATTTTTACGCGGGATGGGGAACCGTTGCCCGTGGGCGATCGCCTGATTCAGCGGGATTTGGCGGCGACTTTGCGCACCGTCGCCATTGATCCAGACCAGTTTTATCGCGGTTGGATTGCCCGGCAGATTGCGGCGGATATGGTCGCTTACGGTGGCTTGATTACCCGCCAGGATCTGGAAAATTATCGGGTGAAGTGGCGATCGCCCCTATGCGGCAAGTTTCAGGATTTTCGAGTGTGTTCCATGCCGCCGCCCTCGTCCGGTGGGGTGCATCTGTTGCAAATGCTGACAATGTTGGAGCAATTCCCCGCAGTGCTGGACGGCGTTCGTTCGGGTGAAACCACCTCCCAAGCTATGGCGAATTATCTGCATGTGTTGGCGGAGGTGATGAAAATTGCCTATGCGGACCGGGCGGAGTATTTGGGCGATCCGGATTTTGTGGAGGTGCCGGTTAAGGCGTTGACGAGCGCGGGGTATTTACGGGAGCGATCGCAGGGGATTTCTCTGGAGCGTGCCCAATCGGCTGAGTCGGTTAAACCTGCTAGCCCTGACGCCATTCGTCGCTATACGGAACGTCCTGATTTCCCCGAGACTAGCCATCTCAGCGTGATCGATGCTGATGGTCGTGCTGTGAGTTTGACGTTTACGGTGAATGGTCCTTTTGGGGCGGGGGTCGTCTCGGCGGGGACGGGGATTGTGCTCAATAACGAGATGGATGATTTTGCGATCGCCCCCGGAGTGCCCAATCTATTCGGCGTGGTGGGCGGGGATGCCAATGCGATCGCCCCGGGTAAAACGCCTTTGTCCAGTATGTCGCCGACTATCGTTACCAGCGCCGAAGACCCGTCCCAACTGGAGATGGTGTTGGGGACGCCGGGGGGCAGCCGCATTATTACGATGGTGTTGCAGGTTTTTTTGAATGCCACCGTGCGGGGGATGACTTTGGATCAAGCTGTCGCCGCTCCTCGTATTCATCACCAGTGGCGACCGGATATGGTGCTCTACGATGTGCCGGAGCAAAGTCGCTATGAATCGGTGCGGCAACGGGTGCCGGCGATCGCCCCAGATATTCTGGCCACATTGAAAGAGCGCGGGCATATCCTACGAGCGCTTCCCCCTTGGGGTAATGCCAATATTTTGCGGCGATCGCCGGAGGGGACGGTAACTGGGGCGGTTGATCCCCGTGGGGAGGGGGCTGTCCGTTTTGCTTCGCCTGCGCCCTGATTTCAATCGCTCCCTGGGTTGAAGAGGGACAGTTGCGATCGCTCGTCGGGATCATCGGGATCGTCGTTATCGTTGTTCCAGGGGATGGTGGGATCGGGCCATTGGAGTTGGGGGATCGGGAGTCCCTTGGCGATTAGACGCTCATAAAGTTGTCGGGCGGTATGGGGGGAGTGGTCTTCGATGGGGCAATGGATAAACACATAAAGCGTGATGCCTTTGTTGAGCCAGCGTTCCGCGCGATTTGCCCATTCATCCAGATAACTTTGATTTTTTGAGGGGTCGGGGTGGGTGATGAGGCGGACGAAGCTGAAAGGGGCGGTGACGGAGGCGTGTAGCGGTAAATCCGGTTTGCGCCGCTGGGACTGGTGTTGGGGATCTTCGCCGGGGAGGAGGTTGCGGTAAATGGGGCGGGTGTCGAGGATGACCCGGCCGATGCCGCGGCTGAGGAGCAGGCGATTCAGGCGATCGCGCCCTTCGGCGGTGAACCAGTCGGGATGACGCACTTCCACGGCTAGGGGATGGTCCGTCTCCTGCCGCCAGTGACTGAGAAAATTATCCAAATCCTCGATGTTTTGGGGGGAATAGCGGGGGGGCAGTTGGAGGAAGATTGGCCCCAGGCGATCGCCCAGGGGACGCACCCGTTGATAAAAGGTTTGCGCGTCGGACCATTGGGGCATGAGTCGCCCCTGGTGGCTAATGGTTTTGGTGAATTTTGGGCAGATATGTAGGGGCAGTCCCGTGGGGTTGATGGCTGAGATTTGCGATCGCCATTTTTCGACGGTGGCGGTGCTGGGCATCCCGTAAAACGTGGTGTTCCCTTCAACAGCAGTAAAACATTGGGCATAGGCCGGCAGCATGAGTTTGGGGGGGATATCCGCTGGCAGCCAGGATCCTCGCCAGCCGGAATAGCCCCAAACGGCGCAGCCGAGACGAAAGGGTAGGGTCACAGCCATAGACCCTTAAATCTTGATGGGGCGATCGCTGGTCCAGGCATATCCCAGACTGATGGTGCCGGGGGGGACGGCCACTTCTTCCCCAGTCGCCTGGGTCGCCGTCTTGGGATCATCCCCCTCCATCAGTTTGACCCGCAGCTCACCCTTGGCATTAACACCCACCACCACACCACAGCGATCGCCCATGGACACGGGGCAGTACAAGTGGCTGAGCAGCTCCAGATAATCGGCTAGAAAACTGGTTACGCCTTGAGTTTTCCACTGGTCATAGGCCCGGGCTAAACCCCACCACACCAACGCTGCTAACTCCTCTAAGCTCCCCACGTCTCCGGTGTTGGACCCCTGATCTGATTCCGTGATAGCAGTCTTAATCGTAATTCCGGTTTCGGGGACGGGGTTGTCCCAATTGATGCCAATGCCTAGCACCGCTCGATCAATTTTGCTGCCCTTTAGCCGGGTTTCGGTCAAAATTCCCCCCAGCTTTTTATGCCCTACCACTAAATCGTTCAGCCACTTGATCTGTACCGGTAAGCCGCAGTCCCGCAGGATGCTGGCAACCCCCCACGTGGCGCACAGGGTAAGCTGCGCTGCATTTTCCACCGGTAAGTGGGGTTCGATATACCAGGACAGATAGAGTCCGCCGGCGGGGGATTTCCACTTGCGTCCCCATTGTCCCCGACCCGCTTCCTGTTGCAGGGCGATCGCCACGGTCCCTGGTTTTGCGCCCCCTTCTGCCAAATGCCACAGGATTTGATTGGTCGATTCCACCGTGTCAAACACATGCAGGGCGGGCAGTTCCACGGTCTCTGGCAAGGTCGGCAAGGTCTGCTGTAAACGCTCAAAAGCTTGAGTGAAGCGGGTTTGCAGTTCGGTCATTCCGAGAGGTGGGCGATCACAAAAACTCCTGGCAGCTTAGCACGATGCTGCAAGCTGACATAAGGAGAATTTATTGTCTAATTGGCTCACTTGATGGGTAGGGTCAATGCCGCGTGTGTAAAGGATAGTCCCGCTGTGGCGATCGGGATTATCCTACTGTTCCTGGGGCAGTTCGGCGGCGGCAAAAGCATTGATCCAGGGCAAGTCGGTGACGCCAAAATTTTGATGGGTTTGGGACAGTAGGGTCGATAATTGACCGCGATGGTGGGTTTGGTGATTGAACATATGGGTCACCAATAGCCAGCGAGGGAGAACCCGTGTTCGACTATAGGCTTGGCTCTCGTAGCGGAGGTCGGTGAGTAGCCAATCCTGGGTTAGGGTCTGGGTCCAGTCCAGAATGCGTTGGTCCCATTCTTCTCGCTGGTGTCGTAATTCGTTGAAGTCGTCGTAGAGCGGCTCGCCGATCGCACAGTTAATGAGTTGCTGTTCCCAAAAGCGACTGAGCCAGGCGAGGTCTCCGAAGAGTAAGTGTTCTAAGGTGCGGTGAATGGATTGGAAAAATGCGCCGCGATCGCGCTTTCTTTCCGCGTCAGTCAGTTGGGCGCAAGCGTCATAAAACTGCTGATTCATTTGTTGGTTATAGGCGGCCATCGAGACATAAAAACTCAAAGGCGGGAGGGGCATTTGAGGAGTATTTGGTGTCATTAGAAATCGCTGGAGCAATAGCGGGGTGGTGTGGCCAGAAAATTAGCTAAGGCAGAAACTAGCCAAGAAAAAAGATATCTCCGCCTCGGATAATCGTTGGCAGAGATATCTTGGTTTTAGCGTTAATCCACGGACGGGGGTTTAAACGCTAAGTTGTTTGAAGGGGTTAGCGACGGCGACGACCTCCGCTGAAGCTACGGGGGCGAGCCATCGATCGCGACCCAAAGTTACTGGGACGGCTAGGGCGGTTGCTCCCGAAACTACTGCGGGGTTGTTGACGTGCCTGCGATCGCGCGCCTTTGTTGCTGCGTAGGTTGCTGCTGCCAAAGCCCGAACCGCTGGATTTGTTGCTCCGCATCCGTTGCTTGACGCGATCGCCTAGGGACGCTTTTTTACCTTTAGCGGCCCCTTTAGCAGCCGCAGATTTCGCCGGTGCTGCTTTCGCATTACGTTTCACCTTGCCCGAGGTGCGCAACTGGGTGCGATTTTTGACCGCTACCGGTGCTGCATTATTGCGATCGCGATAGTTACTTACGGCGGAGCTGTAGGAGGTGCCCACGCCGCCATAGCCCCGCAGACCGCCAGCCCCATAGACCGGCGGAACATAATAACGCGGTCCAAACAGCATATTCGACACCGCATTGGCGGCGACCACCCCGGCGAAGGGTTGCCAGAAACTGGACTGTTGACGCACCACAATGGTTTGGGGTTGACCCGTCTCCGGATTGGTTACCGTTTCCGTTTCGTTGTGGACATATTCAATCTTGAAATCCGGCGTCAGATACAGCACATTCTGGTCGCCGTTATGGGCCAGATAGGGCGTCTTACCCTCGGCGATCGCCTCATCGGTCAGCCGCGCCATCTGTAAATCGTCGGTGCTCAAAAACGGCGCAACGCCCTTGGGGGTATCCAGCACCATCAATCCATAGGTGTCATCCCCATCGTCATAGGTCACTTGCTGGACGGGATATTCTCCCGTCGGCAGCGCCGCCGCCCAGGCCATCCCCGGCATCATCAAACCACCGGTCGCCGTCAACAGGGCAGCCAATGCCCAAGCCCAAAATCGCTTTATCATTGTCAACCTATCTTGCTGATTGCTCTTGCTGATTGCTGGTCACTGAGTCGAAAAAACAGTCAAACGTCGAATCTGCGCCCAGTCTGCTGGAATATTGTATCGTTCCTCACTATTTCGGGTGAGTGTCAACCTTTGGTAGGGTTGCGAAGGGGTTAGGGACCACAGTCATGACTGGACATCATTGGGATATTGGACTGCGAGGGTGAGCTTATGCGTGTTGCGATCGCCATTCCCCATTTTTTTAAACCTGACGGTGAGGGTCAACACGGCTCTGTGCGTGACGATGCCGCCGCCCGCGCCCAGGCCCTAACCCGCTGTTTGACCACCCTCCATGCCAATTTGGGAACCCGGCAATTCGGGTTTTATTACTCCGACCATATGGAGTTTCAGATGGCCAATCAGCCGGCCCATCTCGACCTCCATATTTTTGTCTGTACCCGAGGTGGGGACCATGTGCTGGCCCAGCTCGCGGAAAATCCGGAACTTAGAACCCTGTTTACGCCCGTTTCCGTCGCCTGCGAGCATCCTAAACTTCTAGGGTTTGAGTGCCATAAGGTGTTGGCGGAACGGTTGGGAGATTATGACTACTATTGCTATCTGGAAGATGATTTGATCATTCACGATCCCTACTTCTTCCGTAAATTGCAATGGTTTACCAGTCAGATGGGCGATCGGTGTTTGCTTCAGCCCAACCGATTTGAAATCATGGAATCGCCCATGGGTCAGAAAGCCTATATTGATGCGGCCTTTGAGACGGTGATGGATCCCAGTCAGGGATACGCTCAGGATTTTACGGAAAATCGAACGTTAAATGGTGTCTTTCTCGGACAGCCGATTCAGTTTGAACGGGCTGGCAACCCCCATTCTGGATGTTTTTTCCTGAATCGAGCTCAGATGGAATATTGGGTGGAACAGCCCTTTTTCGGCACGCCGGAGACATGGTTTATTGGCCCCTTAGAAAGCGCTGCAAGTCTGGATATGATCAAAGCGTTTCGGGTTTATAAACCCTCTCCTACGAATGCTAATTTTTTGGAAATTCAGCATGATGGCCAGTGGCAGAGTCAATTCCTGATGGAGAATCACGCCCAATTAATGTTGATCTCGCGAGTGCCCGAAACGGATGGTGTCTAGGGTGTGGGAATCGAGTGGGAAATAAGGCGTGGGAATAAAACTGAATGGGCCTCGGCGTCGTTTCCCGCCGACTGTGGGGACTGGCCATCATCTGATAGGGTTCCTTTGTGGCGCTGGTGGGAGCTGTTTGTCCAGTCTTCCTGGGGCGCTTAGGCTTTGTCCCGGATGTGGAAGTTTTAGCTATGCGTGTTGCGATCGCCGTTCCCCATTTTTTTAAGCCCGATGGTGAGGGGCATTATGGTTCCGTGCGGGATAATCCTCAGCCGCGTATTGATGCTGTGACCCGGAGTTTGATGGCGCTCCATGGCAATTTGGGATCTCGGCAATTTGGATTTTATTACGGCGATCGCATGGAGGTTTCTGAGGCGAATCAGTCCACTCAACTCACGTTGGATGTGTTGATTTGTACGCGGGGGGATGCCCATGTCCTCTCAAAACTGCCTGAGAATCAAGGGATTGAATCTTTATTTACTCAGGTTCCGGTCGAGTGCGAGGATCCTAAACTTCTGGGCTATGAATGCCATCGAGTCTTGGGGGATCGCCTGGGGCAGTATGACTATTACTGCTACCTCGAAGACGATCTGATGATTCATGATCCCTATTTTTTCTGGAAACTACAGTGGTTTACCGGGCAGATGGGGGATCATTGCGTTCTCCAGCCCAATCGATTTGAGGTGATGGAGTCGCCCATTGCCCGAAAAGTCTATATTGAACCTGATTTCGACTCTCGAACCGGAACTAACGAGTATTACGCCCAAAATTTCACCGATAACTGTGAACTAAAAGGGTCTTTCCTAGAACAGCCGATTGAGTTTGAACGGGCGGGCGATCCCCATTCCGGATGCTTTTTTCTTAACAATAATCAGATGCACCATTGGGCGAGCCATCCTTGTTTTTTGGACCGGGAGACCCACTTTATTGGCCCCTTGGAAAGTGCAGCAACTTTAGGCTTGATGAAGGCATTTAGAGTGTATAAACCGTCGGCTGTTAATGCTAGTTTTCTCGAGCTTCAACATAATGGCTCTTGGAATAGTAAATTTCTTATCGAGAATATAAATAACGTGCTCTACCCGCCACGCCGATCGCCCCAGCATGGCTGAGTCTTCTAACAAGTCTTCTGGAACGTCTCCGCCTTTCCCCCCCGAGACTTTGGCCGGGCTGGGAGAACAGGAGGTTTTGCGACGATTGCAGCGGTTTTGCCCCCCGGCGGTCATTGGGGATGATGGGGCGGCGGTGCTATGGCGATCGCCCGCGCCAACCCAGGACCACCTAGTGGTGACGACGGATGTGTTGGTGGATGGGGTGCATTTCAGCGATCGCACGACGCCGCCGCATTCGGTTGGCTGGCGGGCTGCGGCGGCGAATTTATCGGATTTGGCGGCGATGGGAGCAATTCCGATGGGGCTGACGGTGGGGTTGGCGTTGCCGGGGACGACGCCGTGGCCCTGGGTAGAGGCGTTATATCAAGGGTTGACGGACTGCGGCGATCGCCATGGGGCTCCCATTTTGGGCGGTGATTTATGCCGCTCATCGGTGG
>CAZZMD010000060.1:1333-22565 GCA_964655355.1 uncultured bacterium | reverse complement strand
CCTCACCGGCAACCCCATCCCCCAACTGGGTTTTACGTTTAGCGATATCGTCACCCGCCTGAACGATATTCAAGTGGACCTGGGCTTCGCGGAATATACCGCCCCCTTCGCCAACAAATCCAAAATCGACGTATTGATGATCACCCTGGCATTGATGCTAGGGACCGCAGGGCTCCCCCACGTCATCGTCCGGTTTTACACCGTGCCCGACGTCAAAGGGGCCCGCTACTCCGCCGGCTGGGCATTGCTCTTTATCGCCATCCTGTACACCTCTGCGCCCGCGCTAGCGGGTTTTGCCCGCTATAACCTGATCCAGAGCCTCCACGACAAAACCATCGAGGAAGTTCAAGATCTGCGATGGGCGACCCAATGGGAAAAAACCGGGCTCCTAGGATTTGAGGACAAAAACAACGACGGCAAAATCCAACTCACCCCCGACGACGACACCAACGAAATCACGATCGACCGCGACATCATCGTCCTCGCCACCCCCGAAGTCGCCAAGCTCGCCCCCTGGGCGATCGCCCTCGTCGCGGCGGGGGGACTCGCTGCCGCCCTCTCCACCGCCTCCGGCTTACTACTGGTTATCTCCAGCGCCGTCGCCCATGACCTGTACTACCGACTAATCAACCCCGCCGCCACGGAAAGCCAACGGCTGATGGTAGGACGCTTTATGGTGGGCATCGCGATCGTCGTCGCAGGCTATTTCGGCATCAATCCCCCCGGCTTCGTCGCCCAGGTGGTCGCCCTCGCCTTCGGCCTCGCCGCCGCCAGCTTCTTCCCCGCGATCGTCCTCGGGGTCTTTGATAAGCGCACCAACCGAGAAGGGGCGATCGCCGGGATGCTCATGGGTCTGATCACCACCACGGCATACATCGTGATGATCAAATTTGCCGGCATGGAACCCTGGTTCTTCGGCATCTCCGCCGAAGGCTTTGGCACCGTCGCCATGGTCCTCAATTTTGTAACGACCTTAGTGGTCTCGCGGTTGACCCCCGCCCCCCCACAGGAGATCCAAGACCTGGTGGAAAACGTCCGACAACCGGACCATGCCCCAGCCGCCCTCAGCGACATCGGCGAAGAACAGTTGGATTAGGCAGCGATCGCTCGGTTAAGTCCATCCGACTCACCCGACTCACCCGCCTCACTCGACCCCAACCTCATCACAGACCGTCCCCATGCCCCTCACGGGCAATGGGGATTTTTTTGGCAAACCCTAAAGTACCGTCACCGTCCCCGCAAATAACACCACCTCTTGCTCCCGGTCGTCCACATACTGGCTGCCCAACACCCGCAAGGTATAAACCCCCGGCTCCAAATCATTCATCGTCCCTTCCACGTTGCGGGGGCACACACACCGACACACCGAGGAGCTGGGTAACGTCCACTCCCGCACCTCCAGCACCTGCCCCCGCTGCTCAGGAACCAGCTCAATATACGAGCAACAGTTGGTACTGCGAATGTATTGAAACTGAACCTGACCAGGCAACGCTTGCACCTGAAGATCCGTAACCCACCGATTTTGCTGGGTAATATCGACCGACTCCCTCGCCGGTGCCGCCTCTACCGACTCCCTTACCGGCTCCCTCACCGGGAAAGAGCGCCCCGCCAACAATGCTTCACCGCTGCCCGGCTTAGGAAACATCTGATGGACGAAATGCGATCGCTTCACCCGACAGACCTTATCAGCGTCCCCCGGTCGAGCCTCCCCCTGCCGCGCCTCTTCCTCGGGCGATCGCGGGATCTGTTGAATCTGAGGCTCAAGGGCATCATTGGTGCACTGGTCCACCGTAAAGGTCCACAGAGACGCCTCCTCCGGCTGGGGATTAGACCATACCTGAACACTGGAGACCATCACCGCAGCAATCCCTAGCACACCACCGACAATGCCCCGCTTTAGCAGTGTTTGACCCCGAGATGACATAGCCTGATGCTCCAAATTTCAATGTGGTGGTTGTGTGATGGTCGGTTGCATCCCCAATTCCTAAGTTAAACAAAATTCCCCATAGAACCTTGACAGGCCCGTCTAACTTAGATACATTCATATTCGCGAAACACGCAGAACTCGTAACGGGTTCAGCGCTTTCGAGATACGCCCCCATCGTCTAGAGGCCTAGGACACCTCCCTTTCACGGAGGCGACGGGGATTCGAATTCCCCTGGGGGTATCCAAATTAACCTGAATAAGCCGGGTCAGTGATGTCACTGGTCCGGCTTATGCAATGGCATAGGGTTTTGGGAGCGCATGATCCCCCATGACAAAGGAGCCAAAAGATGCTGTTGGCTTAAGCCCATCAAGGCTGACAGTCATCCCCTAAAAACTTTCTTCAAAGGGGTTGCGCTCGGTCCAGGAATCCATTAATTTGTATTGCACTGAAGCAATGCGCCCCCATCGTCTAGAGGCCTAGGACACCTCCCTTTCACGGAGGCGACGGGGATTCGAATTCCCCTGGGGGTATTGACTGATATGGCAAAAAGCGGTTCCAAGGCAATTAATCCTGGAACCGCTTTTTGATTGCGATCAAGTTATGGCTAGGCAGCGTTTAGGGCGATGACAGCTTCAATGCGATCGCGCACCATATCCCCATCCAGATAGGACAACAGCGGTCCCGCCTTGGGGCCCCGGTCCTTATTGAGGAATGACCGATACACCGATTGGAACGCCACCGGCATTTTTAGCTCCAACTGCTTCGCCGTAGAGAACAAAGTCGTCTGCAGCGTGTCCCCATCCCAGCTTTCTACGCCCTTCAGGTTGTCCAACAGCGCCCGCAGATATTTAACTTGATCCTCCGTCAAATCCTCCGCTTTCTCAGGGATGGAATCCATATAGAGCACCAACTTATCGTCCTCATCCGCATAGTCATCCAGCCATTTCTGGGCAACGGCAATGCGCTGACGGGCGATCGCCCAATCATCCTCGGTCAATGTCCCACCGCTGCGGCTTTCCACCTCGTCGGTGATATCCAGGTGGGGCAACTGCAGCAGGGAAATCAGGGTGCTGAAATCAAAGGGCTGATAGGGGACGATCGCCTCTTCGATTTGGGAGTAATACAGGCTCATCCAATCATCGGTAAGTTCGGGAGCCTGGCCATCGTTCTCGGCGATCGCCTGCCCATAACGCCCCACCAGGTTGTCGTAATCCCGGAAAAGACGCGTAATGGTCTCGTAATTGGGCGAGAAATTGATGACTGTTTTGGGGGGCGTCCGCAGCATCAAAAAGCGCAACAGCTCCGGCGGCAACAGGGCAGCCATATCCTTCGCGCTGGACCCAACCCCCTTGGAGGAACTCATCTTAGTTCCATTCACCAAAATGAACTCGTAGGGCGCGTGGTAGGGGGGATTTTTACGTAAGACTTTGCGACAGATGGAATTTGCCACATCGCGGGAGCCACCCTTTTGGGAATGGTCCTTACCCGCCAGCTCAATGGTGACCCCCACCAATTCCCACTTGGCGACCCATTCCACCTTCCAGGGCAATTTACCGTTGCCATCCATCGGCGACATCCAACCCGAGTGACCGCAGCCCTGGGTATAGTCCGTAGCGTTGGGATCGCAGGTATAAAAAATCTTGCCGTCTTTGTAGTCGGTGACCTTCGTCGTTGCGATCTTGCCGCAGTTTTCACAGATCGCCTGGAATGGATACCAATTTTCAGGGCGATCGGCTTTGCTGACTTCTTTGTAAGACTGGCGGACCAGGTGAGCATTCTGCAAAAACTGGTCAATATAAGGATTCATCTGCCCGGATCTGTAAAAATCCCGCAGATAGTAAATTTCCGGGCGCACCCCGAGATATTCAAAAACCTCCAGGAACTCGCCCATAAAATACTTGGCGTAATCCTCCGCCTCGGGTCCCGGCGACGGCACATTACACAGGGGCTGACCCAAATAGGGCGCGAATTTCTCTTGATCCAAATAGTGAGGCACCGTATCGAGGGCGTCATAATCATCCACGCCATAGGTAAACTTCACCGGTTTGCCCGCCTGTTTCAGGGCACGATAAATCGTGTCGTGAATAATGACCCCGCGAACGGAGCCCACATGGACGCGACCAGAGGGGGTTTTCGAATCATTGACGACGATCGCGTCTCCCTGTGCGTCAGCGGCAATTTTGTCAGCCCAAAACATGGCGAATACGGCGCTCGATACAGCCCATTAACTTTATCAGGAAAGCCTCAATTATCCTGACCTTCCCCACCATCAGACACGGGTTCCTCAGCCGACTCATCAGCCGGTTCATCCTGGGGCTCTCCATCGCCATCATCGACAACCACCTCGACCGCGGTATCCAATGCCTCTGCCGGCTCACCGCCCTCATCCCCAGGCTCAACCAGTGGCTCGCCATCAGTGTCATCCCCACCGGTCTCAAGTCCCTCAGGGTCAGGGGTTTCATCATCCTCAGCGATCGCTTCTTCCTCACCCTCTGGATCCACCTCCTCAGATGTCGTCATTTCCTCATCAATCGCGACATCTTCCCCGGAGACCTCTGGGTCCAATGCATCCTGCGGCGAAGAATATAAAAGCTGACTCAGGGGAATGCCCCACCGGAAAAAGCCGCGATCGACCCCATCCAGCGGAAAAGCCTCAGTCCCATCCACCATCCCGCCCGGGGTAATCAACATCAGCGCCGACCCTAACCCCATCTGTAGCCAAAGATTCGTCAAGAAAAACGCCGCGATCGCGATCCCCAGCCCAGCCCACCGACTCTCCAGGGGCAACACCTCCGCCACCACTTCCGCCGCGATCGGAGACCATCGATACGCCAACCGCAACAGCAACAACCCCAAAATCGCCGCCGCCAACGCCATCCCCTTCATCACCAGCCCCCGCGTCATCGTCAACAGTTTGAGCTGAAAGGACGATAAACTCCCCGGCCGCAGGGACGCAAAAGGGACGGAAAACGGATAAATCGGGCGCAACCATTGCAGCGCCAACAGCGGCACCGCCCCCACCAGCCCCACCAATAAACAATCCAAACTCCCCGGCAACAGGGGCTGTCCCACCGCAAACCCCAATAAACAAACCTCCAACCCCAGAGGCACCGCCGCGATCGCCGCCAGATGAAACCAAAGAAATGAATCCGCGCGATGGGTTGCCATAGGTCAAAAAATCAAAACGGCGCACAGTCAAACAGAGAAAAGCCAGGGACATCGAGCCCCGAAACAAAACCGGCTAGTCCCAGACTATCAGTCTCAGACTAACCGGTTTTAATGGGTTTGCTAGGAGGATCCCCGCGATCGCGGCAGGACTAGATTACGCCCTGCCCTTACACCGCTCTTACACCTTCAAAGTCCGGCGTTTCGCCACCAACTTGAAGGACTCAATCACATCCCCCTGCTGCCACCCGCTGAAGTTATCGAGACCAACACCACACTCAAATCCAGTGTTAACCTCCTTCACGTCATCGCGCATCCGCTTCAGGGAATCCAGGCGACCATTGTGGACCATCTTGCCATCCCGGTGAACCCGAATCAGGCAATCGCGAATCAGCTTACCTTCCTTGATATAGCAACCCGCAACGGCACCACGGCCAACGGGGAAGACCTCGCGGACCTCCGCCTGACCCAAAGGCTCCTCGACCTCTTCGGGATCCAGCAGACCTTCCATTGCCCCCTGGATATCATCCAGCAGCTTATAGATCACGCTGTATTCCCGCACATCGACACCCGCTTCATCGGACGCCCGACGGGCACCGGGAGCCAAGGTGGTATTAAAGCCAACAATCACGGCGTCACTGGCGTAAGCCAAATCAACATCCGTCTCGCTGACCTCACCCGGCGCGGCCAAGAGCACCCGAATTTGCACCTCATCCTGAGGCAACTGCTGCAAGGATCCCAGAATCGCTTCCACGGACCCCTGAACATCGGCCTTCAGAATCAAGTTCAACTCCTTCAGCTCGCCCTCCTGAGCCTGGTCGGACAGGCTGGTTAAACTCACCCGGCGTGACGCCATGGCTTGCTGTAGACGGCTCTGACGCTGCTCATCACTGCGATCGCTCGCAATGGCCCGAGCTTCGCGCTCACTGTCATAGACCTGGAACTCATCCCCGGCAGCGGGCACCTCGTTCAGACCCAGCACCTCAACCGCAAAGGACGGAGACGCCTCATCCACGCGATCGCCCCGGTCATCAATCATGGCGCGCACCTTACCAAGGCAAGGGCCAACCAACAGGATGTCGCCAACGCGCAAGGTACCGTTCTGCACCAGCAATGTCGCCACCGGACCCCGCGCCCGATCCAAGTGAGCCTCCACAACGGTCCCCTTCGCCAACGCATCGGGGTTCGCCGACAGATCCTCCACCTCGGATACCAACAGCAGGTTCTCCAGCAGGTCATCCAGGTTCTCACCCTTCAGGGCACTCACCGGCACCATAATGGTGTCGCCACCCCAGTCCTCAGGGACCAGGCTATGCTCCGCCAATTCCTGCATCACCCGATCAGGATTCGCACCTTCTTTATCGATTTTATTGATGGCCACCACAATGGGCACCTCCGCCGCCTTGGCATGGCTCAAGGCCTCCAAGGTCTGCGGGCGCACCCCATCATCCGCCGCCACCACCAAAATGGCGATATCCGTCACCCGCGCACCGCGAGCCCGCATCGCCGTAAACGCCTCGTGACCCGGCGTATCCAGGAAGACAATCTGCTGCATCTTGTCCCCATGGGTCACATCCACGTGATACGCACCGATGTGCTGGGTAATACCACCGGCTTCCCCTTGGGCCACCTTGGTTTCCCGGATGGCATCCAATAGCGTCGTTTTTCCGTGGTCCACGTGTCCCATGATGGTGACAACGGGCGGACGGTTCTGCAGGTTCTCGAGGTCGGCCTCGTCCAACATCTCCGTCACCTTCTTGGCTTCGGATTCCTTCTCCTCCTCCGCCACCAAAATGCTGAACGCTTCCGCCACCATGGTCGCGGTGGGGATATCCAGCGTTTGGTTGATATTGACGATCATCCCCTTCAGGAACAGATGTTTGATGATCTCCGTTTCGGGGATCACGCACAGATCCGCCAGCTCAGCCACGCTCACGCCTTCCGTCAGAGAAATAATCTCCGGACGTTGCTTGCGCTGGGCCGATGCCGCCGCCTCCTGGCGATCGCGACGGTTGCGGGAGGGTTTAGAGCGTCGCTTGGTAGGAGCCTTCGTCGCCGGCGTCGAACTCACGGGCTTACTCGCGGTCGCACTCTTCGGCTTCGGCGGGCGAGCAATGGACAAGCTCACCTGGGTGCTAGCAACACCGCCGCCGCCCAACTCATTCTCGAAATCATCATCGTCATCTTCGATGGTGATGGGCGATCGCCGTTTTTTGACCTTGTCCTTCGACGTATTGCGATCGCGCATCTCCCGCTCGCCATCGGTCCAATCCCGGCTCTTCTTACCCGGACGGGACGGCATTGGCCGGCGAAGCTTCGTCGGATAACGGCTTCCACCATCATCCGAATCCCCCTCATCATCGGACGCCGAGGGCGGCGCAGGACGGGTCGGCTTTTGCAACAGCTGGGCCGCCGCCTCATCCGGGGAAACAGCGGGAGACTTAAGATCATCCGCCGGACGAGCCGGCTTCGGACTCGGGCGACGCACCTCCAAAATAGTCGGCTTCGGCTTGCCAGAAGGCTTCGCAGGACCATCCGGTCGAGGACGGCTACCCGCCTTAACCGGTCGCTCCACCTTACGCCGAGGAGGCTCCACCCGACCGGGTCGGCTCCCATCCGCATCCGCAGGCTCCGCACTACTCCGGGCCGGCGGACGGGTCAGCTTGGGACGGGGCGGCGGGGCCACCACCTTCGGGGGAGCCTCAGCAGGGGAATCCGCTGGTTTAGCCGGCCCTTTCCCAGGGGACTCAGCCCCCTTGGGCACAATCCGCTCAATGGTCGGCTTCGGCTTGGACGGACGGGACGGCGGAGCCGGACGGGCAGACCGCCCCTCAGGGGCAGGCGCATCCGCCTTCGCCACCTTACGAACAATCTGCGGCGGCTTCTTCAGGGTCGGCTTCTGGCTCAGCTCAGCCTTGGGAGCCGAAGCAGCAGGCTTAGCCGGAGCGCTGGCAGGCGCTTTGGGAGGAGCAGACGGACCCTCATCAGTCCCATCGGCCCGTTTACGAGGACGGGGCGGAGCAGGACGCGACGGCGACTTGGCAGCAGAAGGCATAGGAGGCTTGGGCTTGGGAGCGGTGGCAACGGCGCTGTCTCCCTCTTGCTCGTCCTGTCCCTTGCGCACCTCCAAGATGCGAGTGGGGGCTGCCTTTTGGGTCGGGGCAACGGGCTTAGCGGCCACTTCCGGCTTCGCTGGGGCTGGTGTAGCTCCCCCATTCTGGGTTGCCTTGTCACGGATTCGGGCTGCATCCTCCTCCGTGATCGTACTGCTGTGGCTTTTCGCCTCAACCCCGATCTCCTTGCAAATATCTAAAATGCCGCGATTGTCCAGCTTTAGCTCCTTGGATAACTCGTAAATCCTCACTCTGCCTGTGCTCATCCAGTACTTTCCTCGAAATTGGCTCTGGTTTAGGTCATGACATAGCAGTCACCACTCTGGTTTTTTCGGGATGCTGCCCCCACTTACCCCTGCCGTAGCAGCGTCAGCGTAAACAAGTGAACAGTATCCGCCAGATCTATTATGACGCGGGATGGTCCATCCGTAGGGCAAATGTCCAATCCTGAGAAGGATATAACCGGGGGTGGGGGATCAGGATTGCTGAATCCGCTGCCGAAGGCGGTCGTAAATCGCGGGATCAATCGCGGTCCGCAACGATCGCGCCAATCTTTTTTTTTGTTGCGCCGTTTTCAGGCACGCCTCGGTGGGGCACAAATATGCCGATCGCCCCATCCCCTCATCCAATTGCACCGTGCGATCGCCGTGGCAGCGCACCACCCTCAAAAATTCAGAGCGATGGGCCAAACGACGACAGCTCACACAGCGACGATATCCAGTGGGCATAGTTATCCCTCCTCGTCAGGTGGGGCGATCGCTCCCCCTACTCCTCTTCATCTTTAGCAACGGTTTCAGGGGCGGCATCGTCCTCAGGGGAGACATCCTCCTCCGCTTCTGCCTCAGGGTCCTCCATGGAGTCTTCGTCCTCGGCGTCTTCATCTACAGCTTCCACGTCTTCAACTTCCGCCTCAGGATCCACCGCTTCAGCAGCGGCCTCATCATCAACGTCAGCCTCAGCCTCAGCCTCAACCTCAGGGGCAACTTCTTCGCCCTCAGGGTCGGCTTCACCTTCGGACTCCGCTTCGGCCGCTTCCGCCATTTCCGCTTCTAAGGCTTCCACTTCCGCCGCCGCGATCGCCGCTTGCTCGGCTTCCCATTCAGCCGCTTCCGCCGCGTCCAGGGCCTCCTG
This sequence comes from uncultured bacterium, assembly GCA_964655355.1. Classification (GTDB taxonomy): domain Bacteria; phylum Cyanobacteriota; class Cyanobacteriia; order CACIAM-69d; family CACIAM-69d; genus CALGDE01. The sequence goes on along the minus strand of CAZZMD010000060.1, from coordinate 13,229 downwards.
TTCCGCTAACGCCGCCGCCCGTTCCTCTTCAATGCGAGCCCGTTCTTCCGCCGCTTCCGCCGCCAACCGATCTTCGGTCTCGTAGTCATAGGTGGCAGAATCGCGGATATCAATCTTCCAGCCGGTCAATCGCGCCGCCAGTCGGACGTTTTGCCCTTCCTTACCGATCGCCAGGCTAAGCTGATCCTCCGGCACCAACACATGGGCTTGGCGATCGTCGGGATTCATCAGACGCACCTCATCCACCCGCGCCGGACTCAACGCCTGGGCAATGTAGGTGGCCGGGTCGGGGGACCACCGAATTACGTCAATCTTTTCCCCCCGTAGCTCGTTCACCACGACTTGGATCCGAGACCCTCGGGCACCAATGCACGCCCCCACCGGATCCACATCCCGCTCCGCCGTATCCACCGCAATCTTGGTACGGGGCCCCACATAGCGAGACGGGGGATTGGCTTCCCGCGCCACCGCCACAATGCGCACAATATCGTCTTCAATTTCCGGCACTTCGTTGGCGAACAAATACACCACCAACCCCGCATCCGCCCGAGAAACCTGCAATTGAGGTCCGCGCTGGGTCCCCTCACAGACCCGCTTCAGATAGATTTTGATCGGCGCATTCGCCCGGTAATTATCGTTAGGTAACTGTTCCCGCCGGTGTAGCTCCGACTCCACCTCCGGCTGACCATAGCCACTGGTCACCGCCACAATCACAGACTGGCGCTCAAATCGCAGGATTCGCCCCTGCAAAACAGTGCCTTCTAGATCTTGAAATTCCTCTTGGATCAGCTTGCGTTGCTGATCCCGCAACTTCTGGGCCAACACCTGCTTCGTTTGGATGGCCGCCATCCGGCCAAAATCATCCTGAGCAGGGGTGACATCCAAAATCACCGTATCCCCCAACTGGGCTTCCGGGGCGACCTCCTGCACTTCCACCAGGGCAATTTCATGGTCGGGATTATCCACATCATCCACAATGCTTTTCGTGGACAACACCCGAAACCCTTCCTCTTCCGTATCCAGCTCCACCTCAAACGTATCGAAATAGTCCTCGTCAAAGGAGACCCGGCTGTCCAAATCCTGGGTACGGCGATAGCGCTCATAGCCTTTCAGGAGCGCTTCACGCAGGGCCGCTTCCACAGAGGATTTGGGCAAATTTCGTTCCCGGCTGATGCCTTCGATCATGTCTTGCAAACCGGGCAAACGAACCATGGACATATTGGGTGGCCTCCTCAGAATCTTTCAGAATTTCAGAACGATTAACGGAAATCGGACAAGGTAACGAACGGAATAACGGCGCTAGTCCCTAGGGGATAGGGATTTGGAGTGGTCCCTAGGGCTCATCACTGTCGGTGAGTTGAACCGTTTGGATCAGGAGGCGGGGAAGTTTGACGATGCGTCCCTTTTGGGACAGGCGCACATGGTCTTCATCACGGCCCACTAGGGTGCCTTCCCAATGCTTTTTCCCCTTGTGGCGCTCCGTCAGGTCGACAGCGACGGCAAAGCTTTTGAAGGAAATAAAATCGCGATCGCTCTCCAGGGTATTGGACAATCCAGGGCTAGACACCTCCAACACATAGGCATCGGGGATAGCGCTACGCTCATCCAATTGCGCATCCAAGGCTCGGCTCATCTGCTCGCAATTTTCCAGACTAGTATCCGCGCCGGGATTCCGCACCTCAAGGCGCAGGACCGGCGGACTTTGATTGGTATGAAATGCGGCATGGACCACCTCCAATCCCAAATCTTGGGCAATGGGGGTAGCAATGTCGAGGATAGTTGGAATCAACGGGTGAGACATAGAGTGTGAGGTCGGCAGTCACGCCCCATAAACGGCCGGAAAAAAAGGAGCACTAAAAAACAGCCAATAAAAAAAGCCGGCTTGCCAAAGCACCGACTCGCAACATGATTTAACTTGAAAACAGTTACGGGTTTTAACCACTGCCCCAACGGGGGACAGATGAGCACACTAGATTGTCCCGGGGGGCAACGTCGCTAAAGCTCATTTGGTTTTGATGGATACAGTTTAACCCAGGGTGGGGGTGTCGGCGAGGGGGCCTCTCCCAGGGGGGGTGATCCGGGCGATCGGGGGCAGCAGAGTTGGGCAATCGGTGTATCCTATGGGGTATTGACTTTCTTTTGAGCCAACGGGGCTAGAGTGTAATGCAAACTAATGATTTGGGCTTTATTGCCAGCATCCTTTTTGTTGCGGTTCCCGCTGCGTTTTTGTTGATTCTCTATATCCAAACCGCTAGCCGCAACAGCAACTAAGTTAGCAACCAAGATAATTAGCGCTAATTAGCCTTGGTTACCGCCTTCTTTCGACTTTTTTAAGAACAATCGGTTTTGATGCCCCGCCCTGCTGGTGGGGTATTTTTTATGGCGCTTGTACGGCGATCTGGGGCGCTCTAGGGCGATCGCCACAAAAAACAACCCCGCTTTCGAAAGGTGAATCACTATTACGGATTCCACACAACCTCAGCAATCCCCAGCAATAAACACCCCGGTCCCTCACCGCCATTGGTTAGGTTAGAGCGGATGATTTATCACTGTCCCATGGTGAGAACGAGACATTGTTCGGTGGCAGTTTGGGGGGGCGATCGCCCGGGAGTACCGCCATGGCACTAATGCTATATTTCCTGCGCCATGCCCAGACGGCCTATTGCGCCACCGGGGGCTATTGTGGCAGCGCCGCCAACGATCCCGGGCTAACCGATGCCGGGCATGAAATGGCCGGCTCCTTTGCCCAGAACTATCAGAAAGTCCCCTGGACAGCGATTTATTCCAGCCCCCTGCAACGGGCGCTAGATACCGTTACCCCCCTGTGCCAGGCCGTGGGGATGAAGCCCACCCTCCACGACGGGCTTCGGGAAATTGCCTATGGGCACTGGGAAGGGCTCCATCCCACGGAAGTGGATAGCCAATTCCACGATGAATATGTGCGATGGCTCACGGATCCCGGTTGGAACGCGCCTACCGGGGGGGAGCGAGCGGTGGATATTGCTCGCCGTGCATCGGTGGTGCTGGATGAAATTGATCGCAAATTCCAGGACGGCAATATATTGCTGGTGTCCCACAAGGCGACGATTCGCATCGTGCTGTGTGTGCTGATGGGGGTCGATGTGGGGCGCTACCGCGATCGCTTTGCCATGCCGGTGGGGGGGCTATCCCGGGTGGAACTGAGCGATAAGGGTCCCATGTTCCACGCCCTCGCTGATCGCTCCTATCTCAGCCCCGAATTACAGGCATTGCCCAGCACTTAATCCTGTTTGGGGACCAGATAAATCAATCCAGAAATCCAGGACAGGGCAACGGCGATCCAGAACGCCGACAGGGCAGCCACGGGATAGGCATCGACCCAAGGGCAGAGCAACAGGGCGATCGCCACAATCTGGCTGACGGTTTTAAACTTGCCCCACCAATTCGCGCCGGACACTTTCGGCTGACTCACTCGCCATCCCGCAATGGTCAATTCCCGAGCGGCGATCGCAAAGACACCCCAAGCGGGCACCTGACCCAACTCCACCAGCATCATGAGCGGTGCCAGGACGAGAAGCTTATCCACCAGGGGATCTAAAAATTTGCCCAGGTCCGTGACCTGATTTAAGCGCCGGGCCAGATAGCCATCCAACCAATCGGTGAGGGCCGCCACCAGGAAAATGCCCAACGCCCACCACCGGTGTTCCAAGGTTGGATCATGGAGCAGAATCAACGTAGCGGGCACCGCCAAGAGCCGTGAACAGGTAATCCAAGTGGGTAGATTCATAGTCACTGCCCCTGGGGGCGCTTGTCTCAATAATCAGGTCTAGGGTCAGGTCTAGAAACCTAGATGATTTTAGAGGCGCAGGTGCAGTTTGAGTTGAGTGGTGGTGGGCATATCGGGTATCCACCAGCCCCGTAGGAGCTGTCGGAGTTGATTCAGGGTTTGGCGATCGCTCACGGTGGACTGGAGATCATCCACCACAATCCGCACCAGACGCCCCTTACGGACCTCCACCTCCAGGAACACATCACCGGTCGCCCCAGCCGATCCAGAACCAGAAAATCCACCAATGGAGCAGAGATATCGTTTGAGGCGCTCCGTTTGGTCTGGGGTTAAACCGTCGGCTTTGATCACACTGATATCCGGTTGGGTGCGATCGCAATCCGGGAGGGGCTCCTGAGCGATGTCCTCCGAGCGATCCCCGGTCATGGGGCCCGGACGAACGGACGGCGGGGGCAGCGCACTAGGTTGGATCCCGCCCCGGGAGCCCGCACTACGGGGTCTGGTCCGTCGCGGCGCACCGCCGGGAGCACCGAAGGTCAACCCATCCTGTTCGGGGCCAAAAATCCCTTCGTAGCTAACCCCCTCGGGCAACTCCACCGGCACCTCCACCGATCGCCGCGTCCCGTCGGGATCAACCCGCACCTCTTGGCTAACGGCGACAAATGCGGTGTATTGGGAGAGCAATCGATAGGCTAGGGCAGTATTGGTCACCTCGTCCACCAGGGATTTCACTTCATTGCCATAGAGCTGATTCATCAAATCTTTGATCCGCGATCGCGCCCATAACTGAGCGATCGCCCCTTCCCCAAGTTGGTCGAAGGTTAATTGGAATCGCTGCTCGTAAACTTTGCCCCCCGCCTGGGTGCCCGTAATCACCAACGTCCCCGGCCGTAAATCTTTCTTGCGGCCAAATAGCACTAGGGGTTGAGCCGCAAATAAATCGGGAGCCGCACCGGGATACATTTCAGGGGCCACGCCTGGTCCTTCCCACCGCATTTGCACGTTGGTCAACACGGGATTGGATAACTGTTTGAAAAAGCGCTCCACTGCGTCATCCAACTTTTCATCCTGGCGCACCACCTGGGACACCCCCCGTCCCACCTCCGCCAGCCGGTCCAATAAAAACCGATTGGTGGAACTGCCCACCCCGAAACTAAACAGTCGATTACCCGGTTTCAGGCGATCGCGCACATTGCCGATAATTTCGCGATCGTTGCCGATATAGCCATCCGTCAACAGCACAATGGTCCGCAACCGTTCCCGGTCCACCTCGGGGAATGCCATCACCGCATCGATGCCCGCCCGCAAATTGGTCCCCCCATTCGCCTGCAACCGATCCACATAAGCAAACGCCTTCTGACGGTTAGCGCGAGTATTCTTCAGGGGCGTTGCCGACAGGCGCGTGGTGGTATTGGCAAAATCAATCACCGTAAAGGTGTCATCGGGATGGAGATTCTGCAACAACCGTCGCATCAACGCCTTAGATTGCGCCAAGGGAGCCCCCTGCTGGGATCCCGACGTATCCATCAAAAAGACAATATCCCGAGGCACGATCGCCCGTTCCTGATAGTCAACCGCCGGCACCAGATAGACCCCAAAATGGCCGCCGCGCTCATCCCCCTGGGTAAACACCGTGGTTTGGGTCTTCTGGCCCGCCACCCGATAACGCACAATCAAATCCTTATTGGGGATGGTGTCGTTGTCATCCAACTCGATCACCGTTGTCCCCCACCGGGATCTGATGTTGAGATCATGGGACGGCGATCGCACCTCCCGCACGGGACCAATGCCCTCCCAATCCTCCACATTCAGCGTCACCTGAATATCGTGTCCCGAGCGCGTCTCCGGCTTCAGCACCGGCGGATTAATCCGATCCCCATCGGGCACCTCCACCGTATTGCCCGCATCATCAATGGGCTGCCCCAGGATATAGCGCGGTCCCACCACCATGGGAAACACAAACTCATAATCCCCCCCCTCAAACTTCAGGGACTCCGTGTAGCGCAAAGTCACTTTGATGGTTTCGCCGGGGCGGATATTGGTCAGGGACTGGGTAAAAATATTGGCCCGCTCCTGCTCCAGCAGGCTAGCGGTGCGTCCCTCCTGACGCGCCTGTTCAAAAATTTCCTGCGCCTCTTCCCGCTTTTTGATTAAGCCCTTGATGGTGCGATCGCCCAGGGTAATCTCCAGATCATCCACCGCCGACTCATCCGGCAAGGGAAACGTATAGACCGCATCGAGGGGGACATCAAAGGGATTTTTAAACGTCTGAGTGACCTCCACCCGCGCCAAATTCCCCGACACCCGCGCCTGAACCGCCGTATTTTCCAGCACAAACGTCGCCCGCGGATCCACCGGGGGTTTATCCTCCTCACCGATGGGGATCAACGGCCGCAACCCGGAAACAGGCGGCTCTGGGGACAAAGAACGGGACTGAGCTTGGATGGGGGAAGGCATCTGGGCAATGGGAGTTATAGCTTGAGTCGTAGATTGAGGTATGGCTTGAGGCGATCGCCCGACCGGGGACGCAACGGCCAGGGAGCCACTCCCCGCCACCACTGCGGAACACACCCCCAGCACCATCCAGCGACGCCGACCTGAGTCGGTCCTCAGCACCTGCTTACTTCGTTTTTTCATTGCCCCACTCCCATCAACACCATATGCAGCCAAATTCGCAGTCAATCTGGCCCATCCATCGTCCGCGCTCCACCGTCAAAAAAATGGCGATCGCGCCCATTTTTTAAGCCGTCCACTCCCCACCCCCTGTTTTAGCCCCTATTTTCTATCCCGCCGCCAGCGCATCCATCGGCAAAGGGCCGGCAAAGAGCCGGCAAAGGGTCGGCAAATGGAGATATCTTTAAGGTTCCTCATCCCCATTGCGATCCCCCTATTTGACCGCCCCTCTATGGACATCAGACGCCTGCTGCTCACCATCCTGACGGTCCTTTGCGTTTCCGTAACCGGTCTGTCCCTCGTCGGCAGCCTAAACGAAACCCAAATCCAAAGTCGTTTGGAGCTCTATCAAACAAACCTGCTCCTACGCACCGTCGGCTTAGATGGCGATCGCGTCACCGCCCCCACCGAGATGGACCTATCCGCCAACACCATTGGCCAGGCCATCCGCGCCGGTTTTGGCCAAGGGGATGTCTTCAACCAGGCGCTCAAGTCCTACCAAACCTTCCGCGACACCGCCCAGGGCACCCTAGATAAACTCAACGCCCGCCTCGACGACCCCAGCAGCATCGTCACCCCCGACGAACTCTTTGCCCTACAAGCCGAAATCAGACAACAAACCCAAACCATTGCCGAAGTCGACCTACGCATCGGATTGCTCTACGCCTTCCAAGACAAACTCGACAACGCCCAAAAGCAATGGCAACCCCTGATCCCCGACGGTTTTGACTTCGCCGCCACCGTCCAAAGCCCCACCATCCAAACCCCCACTGCCCCTACTCAAGCGCAGATCCCCCAGACGGCCGGCATCCTATCCGAACTCTGGAGCACCCCCACCCCCACCCTCAACACCATCACCACAGTTCCCCCCCAACTCCAGACCCTGGACGGCTGGTTTAGCGACGTAGCGATCGCCCGTTGGTTTGAACTCACCAACCAAACCGAACCCCTAGCGGAATTACGGGACAACGCCAGCGATCGCGCCAACCGCACCGCCCTCAAACTCTCCACCGTCAATCTGGTGCCCATCGTCGGGCTACTCATCGGCAGCGGACTGCTTATTTATCTGCTGATCCAACGCTTTACCAAAAAAGGCAAAGCCCTGCTCGCCCTCAACAACACCCCCGCCTGGGACATCCCCTGGTCCGACGACACCACCCTGCAAGTATTTGTCGTCGGATTTTTCTTCGCCGGTCAACTCATCGTCCCCATCGTCCTCGCCGGCGGCCTCGGCTTTGCCGGCATCAACCCCGCCGCCCTCACGGGGCTCCCCAAAGCCAGCTATATCCTGCTCGGCTACGGACTCCTCAGCATCGCCGGCCTGTGGGTCCTACGCTACTCCATCCGCGAGCACTGGCCCCTCGCCAAATCATGGTTTAACTACACCCTCCGCGATCGCTGGCTGTCCTGGGGCATCGGCGGCTATGCGATCGCCCTCCCCCTCGTCGTCGGCGTATCCCTCGTGAACCAATACCTCTGGCAAGGGCAAGGGGGCAGTAACCCCATCCTGTCGATCATCTTGGAAAACCGCGATCCCTGGGCGATCGCCGCCTTCTTCATCACCGCCTCCCTAGCAGCGCCATTATTCGAAGAAACCCTATTCCGGGGATTTTTACTGCCGTCCCTGACCCGACATTTATCCCCTTGGGGAGCCGTGATTGTTAGCGCGCTTATTTTTGCGATCGCCCACCTCAGCCTCTCCGAAGTTTTACCGTTGACGGTCCTAGGCATCGTCCTCGGCGGCGTTTATCTCCGCACCCGAAACCTGCTCGCCCCAATACTTCTACATGGACTTTGGAATAGCGGCACCCTGATCAGTCTCCTCGTCCTTTCCAACGGCGGCATTTAAGAGGGGGTAAGGATAACAACTGTTTGAGATTTTAAAGGGCGCGATCGCAAAGAGGAAAACGCCTTAATCCGAGAACTTCGTCTTTGGATTCAGAACAACACTTAAAATCAATTAACTTTTTCTAGGAGTACGATCACCCAACCACATCCCCCATAGGCACCACTAGATGCCTCTCCAGCGCCTCCGGCGCCGGTAATAGCCTTAACAACCCAGCCAGCATTGAAATAGTTCTCAAGATGTTCCTCAACAAAACCATGACTTTGATCGGGAGAGCGTTTTCCTGAAACCCGATACCCCTCTTCATTAAGATAAATTGTGACTAATTTTTGATGAAGTCCCATACATTAGCACTAACAATTATTGGAATTTTGTCTTAATCCAGTTCTATCTCGTAGACAGGGATGATTCAAGAAGTTTGGGTAATCAACTACAGCTCACAGAATGTCTTAAAGGGTTCTGACAACAACATCCAGAATGACCGTGGATTACCCCCAAGCCAAGCCAATAAAAAACTCTCCCGACTTAGGTCAGGAGAGTTTTTTATTAATTCTCCTCAATCATTAGGGATTGAGAACTGAAGCTCAGGCACGACTCAACGGCGTCGCAGGCTCAAAACTGGGAACCACCACATCGGTGTTCTGCTTAGTGAGCTGATCGTACAACCGGTTGGTATTGGGGAAATTCGCCGCTGGCAAAGTGGGGAAGCGACGATAGGGCACCGTATCCTCACCGAAGAACTCCGCATATTCCGGCGTCATCAACATGGCCGTGATAAAGCCCTTCAGACCGGAACTCGCCAGAATCTTGTTGTACTTGCGAATCTCCACCTGAGTCAACGGAGCCCGACCCAAGAAGTGCTTCAGGCCCAGCTCAATCACCTTGGTATTGGGATAGGGCGCATAGAACTCACGGACGTAAGTCTGAGACGTCCCCAGGAATTCCATAAACTCCTTCAGGTTGATCTCGCGGTTGCCTAAGCGGCTCTCCAAGCTGGTGAACTCAGCGCGCACCACATAGGGATCCAGATCCCGCTCGAAGACCTGGCGGTAAGCGGCTTGCACCACCTGCTTCAGATTCACCTTGTCATCCACATTGGTCAACTTGAAGACCTTGTTCTGCTCCCGCTGCTTGCTCACCCCTTGAACCATCCGAGGCTGCATATCGCCCGTGGTACGAACCGAAACCGGCTCACCCAACTGAACAAAACGGGGCTTCTCAGGCTCAGGCTTAACCACAATGCCCTTGTTGCCGACGGTGCCGGGGCGAGTATTGCGCAACGCCAAACCACCCGCAGTCAGGTAACGCTCATAGGGAACGGTGTCTTCCCCAAAGGATTCTTCGTATTCCTTGCTGTCGAGGAGGGTATCAACCAAGGCGTAGAAACCCTTCTTCGCGCAGATGTCGAAGTACTTGTTGGTTTCAGAACGACCGTAGGTGGGGCGACCCAACAGACGACGGTGAATATACTCAACCGCCTTCATGACATACAAGGAGGTCCAGTAGGTCTTACGGAAAGCATCGGACTTGGCAATAATCCGAATAAACTCCCGCATAGAAATTTCGCCGTTCTCCAGCTTGGTTTCCGCAGCAGAAGACCGCTGACCAGAATACACATCCCGACCAAAGACCTGGAGGTAAGCTGCCCGAATGGTCGCCTGGGTGCTGACCTCGGTGCCTTGGATGCTGGTGTTGTTATTGGTGGCGCTATAGGCAGGGATTTGCTGTAGCTTGAACACCTTGGGTCCCAAGGATCCAGGCGCTTTGCCCCGGGCACCGGGGTTGCTGACCTGGTTGTCGATGCCGGCACCGCGACGGATGAGCAAACGCCGGGTGTCCTTGTTGAAGGGAGCCGGACGATTGCGGGGGTTCCGGGTTTCCTTGGGGAAGATGGCACCAAACTGGATTTCCAGGGGATCGTTGCCGATACCGTAGGGGTGCTGGTCCCGCAGGGGCTGAGCGTAGTCGCCGAAGGTGGTCAAGAACTGAGGCACCTTGCGGAAGGGAGCGCTGTAGTTAAACAGGTCAATCTGGGGTCCCCAGTTGCGGCACTCCTGAGCCTCCTGACCCAAGCCCCGCAGATAAGGCACGGTCTCTTCCCCGAAGTAATCGGAATACTCCTGGGAATCCACCAGCGCATCCACTAGGGCAGCCAAGCCGCCGCTGGAAACAATCGAAAAATACTTTTGCACCTCTTCCCGGGAGCTGGGACCGCGCCCCAGAATATGGCGGAAAGCCAGTTCCAAAGCCCGGCTATTGATAAAGGGCTCAAAAAACTGCTTACGGTACAGGGGCGACTTAGACAGACGACGAACGAACTCCTTCATGGAGATTTCGCCGTTCTTCACCTTAGATTCCAGGTCGGAAATTTTCAGGGAGTAGGCGCGAGTGATATCCCGCTCAAAAATTTGACGGTATGCCGCCTTTACCACGTCATTCTTTTCGGTGGTGGACAGCCCCGGCTTCATCGCGAACTTAGGGCGATTCTCCGCAGCGTTGGAGTAAATCTGAGGCAAGGTCAGACCCTGCTGGTCCGAAGACTGACGCTGGCGCAGCTTATTGGAAGGCGTCGGCGCTTTAAACTCCTTCAGCAGAACGGAGAAATATTGGGAGACAATCTCTACTGCTGCCGGATCATCCCGGAAATAGGTCACGGAGGAATCTTTCATCGCCGCGATCGCCACAATGGTCGCCGCCGAAGAACAAGCGTTATCAATAATTTCCCGCAGCCCGCGCGTATTGACCTCAATAATGCTGGGGTCACCCGCCACGATCGCGTAGGTCGCATAGCGCAGGAACCAACTCATATCCCGCAGGGACTTCTGCATATTGCGGGGACCGTAGCGCGCCACATTAATGGGACGGAACCCGGGGGGAATGGGCTCGCTAGTGCCAGTAAACAACCCCGAGAGCAACCCGCCGCCACCAACATTGGCACTGGTAGCCGTCCCACCAGGACCCACCGCCAGCAACCGTTCGGGAATCTCAGGCCGCTCTAAAAACGCCAGCGCAGAGCCCCCAGAAAAAATCTTATTCGCCGCCTTCGAAACAATCAGCTCCGCATTCACCGTCAGTGTCTGGGCGATCAGCAGTCGCTTATTCCCTGAGTTGTAATAGGTCAGCAATTCGCTCAGTTCACCAGCGGCCAAAAACCGGTCCTGCTGTTCCGCCTGGGAAATTTTGGAGACGGGAACTGTACTGTAAAGCTGCGGCTGGGCCACCGAGCTTCCACCACTTGCCTTAACACTCATGAGATTCCTAAAGTCCTTTACTAGGTGAAGACGGTGCCGACGGATTACCCTTTCCTGGCTTGCTCAGAATGAAAAGGCAGTCGCTAATTGTCGGCGATCGCGCAACGGGGGCAATCTAAAATCGGGAGTCCTAAAACAAGTGGATCTCCCGCGCCACAACAACGGTGGCTTAGCCCACCCATAAAGGTTAAAACGATTCGGCTCGTGTCCTAGGGTTTATTACGAAGTATGTCCCGTTTTCAGAAAGGACCGAGCCCGCCCCCACGCTGATATTCAGATTTTGCGCGTGTTTCACCGTCGCGATTTTCTTTACATCCTCTGAGCGATCTAAACCCCATCATTCATTAACGATCCACCCAT
>CAZZMD010000060.1:0-1233 GCA_964655355.1 uncultured bacterium | reverse complement strand
GAAAAAGAACGCTGGGCCATGGAAAACACAAAAGACGAATGCTTCGCCGACATGTACGTCCATCCCCAAGAAGTGGACTACAACGTCAACACCCTTTTCGAGCTGATTAACGCCTCCGGCCTCGACTTCCTCGGCTTCTCCAACCCCAAAATCTGGACCCTCGATCGCCTGATCGCCAAAGCCCCCGACCTGATCCAACGGGCCGAGCAGCTCTCCGAACGCGATCGCTACCGGCTGATCGAAATCCTCGACCCCGGCAGCATCAGCCACTACGAATTTTTCCTAGCGCGCCCCCCCTTCACCCAAACCGACTGGAGCAACGACAGCGCCCTCCTCAACGCCATCCCCGAACTCCACCCCTGCCTCGACGGCTGGCCCGCCACCGCCTTCTTCAACCCGGACTACCAAATCATCAAACCCACCGACCTAGAAATCCAATTCCTACAGGGCTGTGACAAAGCCCAAGCAGCCCCAGAAACCCCAACCCCCCTCCAAACCATCCTGAACAGCCTCGACATTCCAACCGGCGAAACCTTCGGCATCCCTGAAGTGCGACACCTCCTCGATCAACAGCTCCTGCTCCTCCATCCCAGCCCCTAAGTCCGACCAACACCCCGCCCCACCGATCCCCAATCCAGATTCATCACCAGGACCACTCCCCCTGCGTGATATTATTCTCCTGGCTCAGGACCATCAGGGCACACCATTCTAGGTTTGAGACATCGGTTTGTTTGTATTGCCAATTCATTGGCGATGCCTATCACTTGAAATGCGGAGTCCTTAAAAACTTATGGAATCCCCCTCAATTAGGTCCACAGGCGACGAATTGTCCCAAGTCGAAGATGGGGCTGAGAATGGCCCAGACTCGGAAGAGCGAGTCAATGAAATTGATAGCATGGCGGACTTTTATGAGCTGAGAAATTCTCTCCTCATCGCAGTTGCCGCCACCTCCGCGATCATCTTCATTGCCGTACTGCTGACATACGGTCTTAACATCGCCCTCAACTACTTACTGGGAGCAGTTGTGGGATTGGTTTATATTCGGATGTTGGCAAAAGATGTAGAGAAAATTGGTGCTGGTTCAAATCGAATTAGCAAAGTCAGATTGGCCCTGTTGGTCGCCGTAATTGCGATCGCATCCAAACTCGACAGCCTCGAAATTCTCCCCATCTTCTTCGGATTTCTGAGCTACAAAGTTGCTCTGATTCTGTATACCCTGCGTGCGATCGTCCA
>CAZZMD010000059.1:0-23821 GCA_964655355.1 uncultured bacterium | reverse complement strand
CTTCGATGCGGACCACGGCTGTTTCGGTACTCAGATAACCGCGATCGCCGATTTGTCCCCCGGATTCTGCGTAGAAGGGCGTGCGGTCCAGCAGGATTTGGACTTCACTGCCCGCCTCGACGTTATCTACGGATTTTCCGTCTACCAGCAACGCGCCCACCTGACCTTGGGCGGCGGCATCGGTGTAGCCCAGGAAAGCGGTTTTTTCGACGGTGTCCGCGAGCTGCTCCAGAGACCCTTGGGCGGTTAGGTCGATGGTTTCGTGGGCAGCGCGGGCTCGCTGGCGCTGTTCTTCCATCGCCACTTCAAAGCCCGCCGTGTCCACGGCAATGCCGTTTTCTTCGGCGATTTCCTGGGTTAGCTCTAAGGGGAAACCGTAGGTGTCATAGAGGGTAAAGGCGTCTTCGCCGGCGATTTCCTGGGGCTGCTTGGCCAGGATTTCCGCCAGTAGTTTTTCGCCCCGCTCTAAGGTTTTGAGGAATTGGTCTTCTTCCCGCTGTAGCTCGGATTTGATGTAGTCGGCGCGATCGCGAACGGCGGGATAAACCGTTTCCGACATTTGGATGGCTGTCTCGGCGACCTGGGTCGTAAATGCGCCGTCGATGCCAATTAAACGACCGTGGCGCACTACCCGACGGATCAGGCGACGCAGGATATAGCCCCGCCCCAGGTTGGAGGCGGTGACCCCATCGGTAATCAGGTGAACCACCGCGCGCACGTGATCCCCGATGACTTTGAGAGAGGTTTTGGCTTTTTCGTCCGATTTGAAATAGTCAATTCCGGCGATGTCTGCCGCTGATTTGATGATGGGGAAAATCAGGTCGGTTTCGTAGTTGTTGGGTACGGCTTGGAGGATTTGTGCCATCCGCTCCAGTCCCAAGCCGGTATCAATATTTTTGTTGGCGAGGGGGGTTAGCGTGCCCTCCGCATCTCGATTGAGCTCCATAAACACCAGGTTGTAGAACTCAATAAACCGGGTGTCATCCTCTAGATCAATATCGTCGTCGCCCCGCTCGGGATGGAAGTCGTAGTACAGCTCGGAGCAGGGACCGCAGGGACCGGTGGGACCGGATGCCCAAAAGTTGTCCTCCTCGCCCATTCTCAGAATGCGCTTTTCGGGGACGCCGATTTTGTCCCGCCATAGGGCAAACGCTTCGTCGTCCGTCTCAAATACGCTGACCGCAATATTCGCCGGGTCCAACCCAAACCCTAGCTCTGGATCTGTCGAGAGGGTCCACGCCCATTGGATGGCCTCCGCCTTGAAATAGTCCCCAAAACTAAAATTCCCCAGCATCTCAAAAAAGGTGTGGTGCCGCTTCGTCCGCCCCACGTTCTCAATATCATTCGTTCGGATGCATTTTTGGGAGGTGGTGGCGCGGGGGGTCGTCGGTTTCTCCTGTCCTAGGAAAATCGGCTTGAACGGCAGCATCCCGGCGATCGTCAGTAGCACGGTCGGGTCTTCCGGCACCAGCGACGCACTGGGCAGCCGTTTATGTCCCTGGCGCTCGTAAAAGCTCAGGAATTTTTCGCGGATGGCGGGGCCGGACAGGGGAGCTGGGGACGGCATGGTGACGACGCAGGGGCTAGTAACGGATAGGTATAAATCAGTCTTCGAGTCTAACGTGAATCGGGTCCGGACAATGGTGGAGGATGTGGTGATTACTTCGGCGATCGCTCCCCTAGACCGGTGGGAATTTGCGGCGGATAATGGCCTCAGTCTCTATCTTAATTTCCAACCTTAATAACCATGGCTAACGACACCTCGAATGCTTCCGTCAGCGAAGGGTTTCCCAAGGCGGTGAGCGATCGCATTTGTAAGCATATGAACGATGACCATGCTGATGCGGTGGTGTTGTATGCGACCGCCTATGGGCAGGTGGACGGGGTGACGGCGGCGACTATGGATGCGATCGATTCCGATGGGATGGATTTGACGGCACAGGTGGATGGGGTTACCAAGCCCGTCCGCATCAGTTTTGAAAAGCCCCTAGCAGATGCTAAGGAAGCCCACGTTGTCTTGGTGGACATGCTGAAGGCGGCTAAACAGGGATAACGTTTACATCGGTTTACATTGGCTAGTCCTAGGGCGCTTCGGGACTTTGCCGGGGTTTCGTAGGGGAGCCGGGCGGCGGGGTTGGGAAAAATGCTCGACGCTACTGAAACTGGTGGCCGAGGGATTTACTATGGCTGCAAATACTATGGCAGCAGAGATGGCCGCCAAACCGGAGTGCTCCCATGGGTCAACAATTTCCCGCATTGCAGCAAAAACATATCAAGTTCATCCAGGCGCAAAAGCTGTTTTTTGTGGGAACGGCGGCGGCGGCGGGGCGGGTTAATGTGTCCCCTAAGGGTATGGATTCCCTGCGGGTGATTGATCCCAACACGGTCGCTTGGTTGAGCGTGACCGGCAGTGGCAATGAGACCTCGGCCCATGTGCAGCAGCTCCCCCGGATGACGGTGATGCTCTGCGCGTTTGAGGGTACGCCGGTGATTTTGCGCATGTATGGCACGGCAAAAGTACTACACGGGGGCGATCGCGATTGGGATCACTATCTCGCCCTGTTCCCTGAGCTTCCGGGCACTCGCCAGATTTTTTTGTTGGATATCGACTTGGTGCAGACGTCCTGCGGGATGGGGGTGCCCCTGTTTGATTACGCGGGCGATCGCGAAGCCCTCAACCGATGGGCGGAGAAGAAGGGCGAACAGGGGATCCAAGAGTATTGGACCCAGAAAAATCAGGTAGGTTTGGATGGCCAACCGACTGAGATTCTAGAGCGTTCTAACCTGGTTTAGTCACTAGTTTTCCGTTTTTAGTGTCAGTGCCCCGTTACAGTCCCAAATCAACGGCAACCCGGTGGGCACAGGCATAGCCAGAAAAGGCGACGGCGTTCAATCCCTGACCGGGGAAGGTGCTATCGCCGACGCAATATAAGCCGGGCACGGCTGTGCGATTGAAGGGCATTCCCAGTAAGCCCAGCAAGCGTTTTTGGGGGATCGGTCCATAGGTGCCGTCCATTCGGTTTAGGTAACGGCGGTGGGTGCGGGGGGTGCCGATTTCCAGGTGATCTAATGCTGCTTCCATGTTCGGAATGACCGGAGATAGGCGATCGCAAATTTCGTAGGCAACTTTCTCTTTTTTCGCCTCGTATTCCTGGGCTCCCATGCCCTGCCAATCCTCAATCCAGGCGGGGGTGAAGGCGTGGATAATATGATGTCCGTCCGGTGCCAGGCTGGGATCTAATAGGGTTGGAATCGACACAAATAGGGTGCCGTAGGGATCCTCTAATCGTTGCCAGTTTTCTAGGAGAATGTGATGGCATTCGGTCCCTTCGGGCAGGGCGTCGGCTTTGATCCCCATATGCAAACTGAAGAAGCTGGGGGATTTCTTGTAACGGGTTTTCCAACGTTTTTCGGAGTTGGGCAGCGGGCGATCGCCCCAGAGCTTATCAAAGGTATCCCAGCGGGTGGCGTTGGAAATTACCCGTTTTGCCTTGATTACCTCGCCGTTGGCTAACTTGACGCCGACTGCTTTTTTCCCTTCCGTGATGATCTCTGTGACGCGGGCTTTATAGACAATTTGACCGCCGTGATTTTCTAGTCCTTCTACCAATTTTTCGGCGATTTTTCCTACGCCCCCTTTGGGATAGTTGATGCCGCCGTAGTGGCGATCGCTAAAGACCATTCCCCCGTTAATTGCTGGGGTTAAATCTGCTGGTACCACCGACCAGCAATAGCACTCCATATCAATAAATTGGAGCAGCTCTGGATCGGAAATGTGGCGGCGGGCAAGATCGCCGACGTTCTGGGGTAAGTATTTTGCTAATCCTAGGCAGGCAAAGGGATTTTGGAAGAAAACCCGCATTAAATAGCCCAATTCTTCCAGGGACAGCAGTTCCATGGAGTTGAGGCAGTTAAAAATGTCCCAGCACTCGTCATAAAACTTGCGAATCCCCGTTGCCTCATGGGGAAATTTTGCGATTAGCTCTTGTAGAAATTCTTCGTAGTCTCGATGAACTTTTAACTCCAGGTCGTTGGGCAAATGGTAATGAATTTGTACCGGATCAGGGATGGTCTCCAGGCTTACCCCCACGTCATCCAGCGCACGGGTGAGCAGATTAGTCGTTCCCTCGGTGCCGAAGCCGAAGATCATCGATGCGCCCACATCGAATCGGTAGCCATCGCGATCAAAGTAGCCAGCGCTGCCCCCCGGAATTAGGTATCGCTCCAGGACCACAACTTTTGCCCCTTTTGCCGCGAGCTGGGTCGCCGTCACGAGCCCCCCCATGCCGGAGCCGATGACTACCGCATCCCAGTCCTGTTGGGCGATCGCCTCAATTCCCATCCCCTGCGGTGACCGCTGTGCCACTCCCTGCATGTGTGTTGCCTGTTCTTTCTCAACCATTACCAGTGATTTAGTGTAGCGCTCCAGAGGGGGAGCAGCTTGTTTCCCGGGTCAGGGGCACCGTGTTGAAAACGTATGAGCTTACTCCCCCAGAGCGGTTTATTACATCTCTGATCCTTAAGAAAAGGCAAAATATATTCTGTCCAACGCATTTTCAATTAATCAAAAATTAATTTTTCAGGGAGGATTTGCAAGAACCATGATCAACTATAAAGACGTTGTTATATCTCTGGGAGTGATTGCCCATTTCAAAGATCCCTAAGCTATGTTGACGATCAGATGGATATCGTTACGAAAGGGGTTGAATGATTGCTTTCGTAATGGGCTAAACCTGGTCTCCTTTTTGGCGTTGCGATGGTGATCCTTGATGGCAGATTCTAACTTCTATGCGCCCCAAACATCCTTGGTTAATGGGGATGGGCTTGCCGGTGATGATCCCGCTGCGATCGCCCAATCGCGACTCCGTTGGGTGGCGTTTCGGTTGATGTTTGCCACTTGGTTGTTGATGGCGATCGGCAGTGCGACCCGCGTCACCAATGCGGGGCTGGCTTGTCCTGATTGGCCGCTGTGTTACGGACAGCTCCTGCCCTGGCAGCAAATGAATTTGCAGGTGTTTTTGGAGTGGTTTCACCGGCTGGATGCGGGGTTGTTGGTGATTGGGACCACGGGCATGGTGGGCTATGCGATCGCCCAGCGGCAGCATCTGCCCCGGTGGGTGTTGCCGTTGGCGGTGGTGGCGTGGTTTACCCTCCTGTCCCAGGCGGTTTTGGGGGCGCTGACGGTGACCCAGCTTTTGCGGTTCGATATCGTTACTGCTCACCTGGGGACGGCGCTGGCGTTCTTCGTCATGATGCTGATTTTGGGGGCTGGGCTCTTGCCCTATCAAGGGTTGGGGCAATCTGGGCTTTTGTCAGGGCTGGCGATCGGTGCGGTGATCGCGGTTTATCTCCAGAGCCTGGCGGGTGCCTTAGTGGGATCCCAATGGGCGCTCCATCAATGCCTGAATCTTCAGCAGCTTTGCAGTGTCATGCATGGCCATTTGTGGGGCATTATTCCTGCCGTGGGCTTGACCCTGGGCACGATCCTGGTCGCTTGGCGTACTCCGGCGTTGCATCCCTGGTGTCGGCGATTGGCCGGTGGCGCTGCTCTATTGCTGGGGCTGCAATTGCTGGTGGGCTATGGCACGTTTCGGCTGCATTTACAGGTTGAACCCCTGACGGTGTTGCACCAGGCGATCGCTGCGGCATTGCTCGGTTGTCTGACGGTTTTTGCCGTTTTGGTTCAGCGCAGCACGGCCCCAGCTTCATAGGAGAAGGACCTAGCAAAAAAGGGGGCAGAGCAATTCTGAAAGTGCCCCACAGAAAGATCTTTACCCTGTGCTTTTGACTCTCCAACCTGATTGATTCTTCGCTTTTTACGCTTCCAATCTCTCCCGCCGAATACTTCCCAAATCTTTCCATAGGGACTTTCCATGCAAGAGCTTTTTACAACGCCTCGTTGGTCGGACGAAAATACCCACCACGATAATCTCTGGCAAGTTTTTCAAAGCTATCTTCAACTCACTAAGCCGCGCATTATTATCCTGCTGTTGGTGACAACCTTGGCGGCGGTGTTCGTCGCTAGTGACGGCCATGTGGATCCGGTGGTTTTGATCGTTGCTTTGGTGGGCGGGACGTTTGCGTCTGCTTCGGCCAATACGATTAATTGTCTCTACGATCGCGATATTGATTGGCAAATGGAACGGACGCGCGGTCGTCCCCTGCCCTCTGGTCGGATTCAGCCGCGGGATGCGTTGATCTTTGCGATCGCCCTGGCCGTTGCGTCTTTTACGTTGCTGACGGTGTTTACGAATCTCCTAGCGGCGAGTCTGGCCATGGCGGGGATCGTTTTCTACGTGGTGATTTACACCCATTGGCTTAAGCGCCATAGCAGCCAGAATATTGTGATTGGCGGTGCGGCGGGGGCGATTCCTCCGTTGGTGGGCTGGGCGGCTGTCACCGGTGAGTTGTCCTGGGCGGCGTGGATTATGTTCTGGATTATTTTTATTTGGACGCCTCCCCATTTCTGGGCGCTCGCCCTCAATATCAAGGATGACTATGCCAGCGTTGGGGTGCCGATGTTGCCGGTGGTGCGCGGGGCTGAGGAAACGGCTCGGCAAATTTGGTGGTATGCCGTTGTGTTGGTTCCGTTTTCGTTGCTGCTGGTGTTTCCCCTGGGGGTTTCCGGTTGGCTTTATGGGCTCTTGGCCCTGGGCTTGGGGGAACGCCTCCTGAAGAAGTGCTGGCAGTTACTCCAAGCTCCTGCGGATCAACAACAGGCGCGATCGCTCTTCAAGTTCTCCATTGTGTACATGATGGTGTTGGCTTTGGGGATGGCGGTTGATAGCTTGCCGATTGTTAATCAGGCGTTGATTTTGGAAGCGGGGTACGTTGATCGGATCTTGCAGTTGATTCCGATGCTCCAAATCTCTTAATTCCAAAATCTCTTAGTTCCAAATGTCCTGAATAAATGACCTGGTCGGTCTTTGGGCGGGGGAGGGTGAGGGCTGAAGCTCAGGGGATCGCTTCAAATGGCAATTTCCTTCAGCAATCGCTATGAACCGATACAAATCAACCCATAATTCAAGGTTGTTTTGACGTAGCTAGCCCGGCGACTGGGTTTAAATTAAAGGGGTAATCCAGGGAGGCGATCGCGATGGCTATTTGGGTCAATGAACAGATTGATGGTGCTGGTATTCTTCGGGCTTGTATTGCCTGTGAAAACGAGGAGCAAGCCCAGGCGTGTCGCTCCTCCTTTGAGCAAAATCTGACGAAGTCTCAACGGTCGACGGGATGGGTGGTGCAAACCCGTACGGTGTCGTCCTGGGATGATGTCCCGGTGAGTGCTTTGAAGCTGAGCCGTTAGGGCGTTGCATCGGGGGTTGAAATCTAGCGATCGCTTGAGGTCGGGTGATGACATCGGGCGATCGCTTCTGGCGTGGTTGGGGGGCCTTAGACCATTTCAGTTAGACCATTTCAGCTAGATCGTTGGCTTCATCGCCCTCTTGTCCCATCTCCATCAGGAGTTTGAAGGCTTGCACTACATAGCCGGCGCAGGCGTAGGGCGATGTCTCATAGAAGGCTTGCCAGGCGCGCGCTTTGACCTCGTTGTAGCGATCGCCATCGTGGGGATATTTATCCAGCCAGGATACCCGCACCGCATAGCCCACCAGCACATCGAGCACCAGATAATCGTCCACCCAGAGGTCCTCGTTGCGCTCTGTCACCGCTGATAATTCCATCAGGGTTTCCATGCAGACCTGGCGATAGGTGGGCGCGTCGATTTTATTCAGTAGGTGTTCCACCTGTCGGGCAAAGTTCGTTTCCCCCGGTGTCATTTCGGCTAGCAATCGGGCGCTATCGAGTCGATTGCGGCGCTCTAATTTGTCGCCAATCACAATGCCTTTGCAGTGTTGCAGTAGCTTCCACACCTGGTTATAGAATTTGGGCGGTACTCGGTTCACGGATCCGTCAATTTCCCGTTGCCGTGCCCAGCTTCCTGCCGGGGGTAGGGTTTCATCGCGATTGGGCAAGAGGACCCATTCGATAGGGCGCTGGGTTTTTTTGATGTGGAGTGATTCTTGGCGTTGGAGGGCTTGGGTTGCGCCTTGATAGCCTTCCAAGACCTGTCGCAAACGAATGGCAATCTCGAAGGGGTTTTGTTCCATGAGTTGCTCGTATGCTTCGTCGGGGGTCAATAGTAAATCCCGTCCCAGTTCACTGACCAACAGCAGGATAAAGTAGCTGGTCCGTAGGGTGAGAAATCCTTTGAAGAGTTTGGGCTCCGTCCGAATCAGGACCCCTAATCCAATTAAAATTTCTTGGCTTAGGACGCGATCACGGATATCTTCCCCGCAAAAGCGATCAATTCGGGCTGCGATTTCCTCCTTGGTGGTCGGGCGATCGATGATGGAATCTTCACTGTACGCTCGCCCCACGGCGATTACTTTTTGGCGCACCAGTAAATCCGTGACCGCATCGGAGAGTCCATCGTTGGCACGCCCCAGCAGCCCTGCTGTGCGCCGTACCAATGCCCAATACACCTGTCGCTCGGGGGGGGCCTCGTCTGCGACGGCGAGGGGGGTTCCCCGTGCTGCCCGTCGGTGAAGCTCCGTTAATAAATCCCGTACCGTTGCCGATCGCCCTTCTCCCAATCCCGTTTCAAATTCAAGGGACTCGAGACGGATGAGATTTTCGACGATTTCGACTTGTTCGTAGAGGTTTGAGCTGTTGCGCAACTGGTCCAGCAGCCAATCCACTTCCTCTGCCGATTCCAGTTCCATTTCCCGGCGATTGTCTAGGGGGCGGGTTTTGGATTGCTCAAATTGCAGGATATTGGACGGCTCCGGCAGGTAGGTGATCCGCTGCTGGGTCATTTGTACGTCGAAGTCGTCCAGGAAGTCGAGCCGTCGAACTCCGGCGGTGATCAGTAGCTGCCTGAGGGCTCCCATATCAATGCGAACGCCGTCACAGCGGCCTCCCTGGCATTCCACGATTAGGCGAATTAAGGGGGATTGGGGATCGATCGCCCCTAATCCGTTCTCCAGGCGATCGTGGGTGAGCAGCAGGGTGATGGTGGGACGGCCCAGTTGTTTCCAATGGCGGGCCACATAGGCAATTTCCCCCCGCAGTTGCGCGGCCAGAAATTCGGGATCTAGGGCTAGGTAAAATCCATCGGCATCCCACATGGAGGGCAGAAAGACTAATGTCTGACCGCTAATTTGATAAATATGGGAGGTCATCAAGGCCCGCAATCGTCGGACCGGTCGTCCGCTGAGCTGGAGTTTTTCGTTGGCCCCTAAGAAGGCGAGGGCGCTGGCCAAGTCCGATGATTGGTGGAGTTGGATGGGGGCAATATCGTCAAGGGTCTGGGTTTCGATGCCGTAGGTGGCGAGCTGTTCCCGCAGGGTTTCATCCTCTGCGACTAAGGCTAGTTGCACCACCGGTTCCCGTAGGGCGCGCAAGGTGCGCCGCCGCCCTAGGGGATCCAGGTCTGACGGTTCTAGCAGTCCTTCCAAAATGAGTTGCCCCACAATCCACAGGGATTGGGCCCACACTAATGGCAGATTTTCATTGGGTTGGCGGGGTTGGGATTGGGGATTCTGTCGTTCCGCTTCGATTAGGGGTTCGGGGACGAGATAGACCTCCGGCAGCAGTTTGACTCCGTCTTGCTCGACGGCGATTTCTTGGAGTTTGTCCTGATATTCTTGGGCGGTGTCGCGATCGCCTCGAAAGAGGGCATCCAGTAACAAATAGGTAAAAAAGAGGGGCCACTCACACTCAATATGCTCAAAGGTTTTGAGTTCATAGGGTTCGTAATGGAGGCGGTTGGTGTCCTCCAATACGACTTGGTGCCCATCCCGTAAAAATCGTTTGCAGCCGTATTTGCCCTGGAGTTTGTCGATGATGGTCGAACGGGTGCGATCGCGGAGGGTTTGATTTTCTACCCCAAATGCCGGGAAGCCAATCACGCTTAACAGCGCCGCATCGGTTTCCTTGGATGCCGATTCCCGAGGTAACAGGGATTCCAAGGTGATCCGCGCCCGGGCAATTTCGTCCTCCAACACATGGATGACCGATTCCCGTGAGCCATCGACCCCAAATAAGTTCAGCCCATTGAGTGCTTCTAAGGCTGCTTTGGCCATGCCCACGGAGCTGGCGTTTAACTCTGGCTTGCCGTGGTTGAGCTTGTTGCCCCGTTCCCAAATGCCATAGTCCGCTGTGCGGTAAGCGCGACCGATGTAATAAACCAGATTTTGGACAAAATTCACCTCGTCCAGGGTGAACACAATTTGCAGACCCGATGCGGTCATCTGCGCCAGCATCAGCAGAAAAATCGAGGTGGCATCAATTTGCAAGTGGCCCCATTCGTCATCGCCGACGACCGGTTCCCCGGTGGCGGTGTCGTACTTGGCGTGGAGGGAATCCAGGGGATCTTGGGTAAATTTAAATTGCTCTACTTTGCTGGCTTGGCGCATCATGGCCATCATCAGGCCGCGCATCAGTTTGACGACGCTTTGCTGGAGCCCGTGGGCCACCCCATCATCGGCCCCCGATCGCCGGTAGGCCAGCCCTAGTCCCCACACCGCCAGAATGCTATACACGTTATCCCGCACCCAAGCATCGGTGTAGTCCCCGTGGGTGGTCACTGCCGTGCTGGCCGGCAGGAGCCCGGTGACCGGATTTTGCCGGGACAGAATGGTCTCCTCCACCTGCTTGCGATAGAAACTGAGGCGATCGCGATAAGCGGTTTCTGACGGCACCATGGCACTCTAAACCCTTCCTAATGCGAGAAATTCAATGATCTGGCCCCTGCCGGCAGGCGAGCCTGGCGGAAAAATGACGACAATTTTGGGCCCGCGGGGCAAGGGCAACCAATCCATTGATGTCAATTCAATCTATCAATCTATTCATGCACTGTTCAGTCTATGCATTTCAGCTCGGTCTGTGCATTCCAGATCAGTGCTATGCATTCTATGCATTCCAGACCCATTCCTTTCACCAGGGCAACTTATTCAGTGCGGCACGGGTCATGTTGCCTAGGCTGACTTGGCCTTTATCCCACCCTAGTTCTGTCTTAACCTGAAAACCGTACTGCTCGAACTTCCTCACAATTTGATACGCCGACAGGAGCAATTACTACTGAATCCACGATTAGTCCTGATCCCCGGTGGTCTCGAGCGCTAGGATTAAACAGGGGGGAGGGCCGTTGGTCTCTGTCGCTGGGATCCAGAAATTGTGTTAGAGGTCCATGGATATTCCGTCATGTCCGACCTCAGTCCCCATCAGGCTGCAGTCTGACGCACGGATTGGCGCACGGATTGACGCACGGACCCGATCCCAGGGGCTCGAGGAGCCCTTTAATAACGCATTGATAACGCAAGATGGCACCGGACCAGACGACACCGGGGATACCCATGGCCGCAACGGAACTGCCCAGACATTTGTGCCGATTGGACCCATCTCACCTTGGGTTGACCCTGGGCTTTTTTCCGTGGGCTGCGATCGCTCCTTTGTCGGGTAATGCTGGGAAGGGGCGATCGCAACAAACACAACAATCGCAACAAACACAACAATCGCAACAAAAAAGTGGTCCCGCTGCTCGACCTTTCGGACACAATGGAATGGATTGTGGAAGGGGTGGTGGAATTAATTGCCCTGGGAAGGGAATGCTGTTCCATGGGGACTGGGAGACAGTTTATTGGCTTCTGTCCCGTTGGGGAAATTGGCTGGGAGGGGCGATCGCGTGAATCTTCGCAAAAAAACCCTGGCGGTCCTGGCGGCAGCGTCCATCGGACTCATTGTGGTTTTATACGCCGCCTTTTCAATCCTGATTGCCCGTGATTTCCAGGGGCTTGAGGCCCAGTATGCTCGGCAGAATATGATTCTGGTGCTGGAGTCGTTGGCGGGGGATGTGGCCAATCTCAATTCGTCGGTCCAGGAGTATGCGGAGTGGGATGATACCTACGCCTTTATTGCCGATCAGGATCCGGCGTATGTGCGTTCCAATTTGGTGGAGCGGACTTTTTTGGCGCTCAATCTGAATATGTTGGTGATCCTGGATGCCCAGGGAACCGTGGTTTGGAGTCGAGAGTTTGATTATCGGTCGGGGGAACTGGTTGAGCCGACGCCGGAACGGTTGCGGCCGTTACTGGTCAATCCGGAGTTACAGCGCCATGACAGCCCCAATAGCTACCATGCGGGACTGTTGGAAACGGGCGATGGCCAGGTGATTATGGTGGCGTCTCGACCGGTGGTCACCAGTGAGGGTGAGGGTCCCAGTCGCGGCACCTTGATTATGGGGCGGGATCTGACCATCGACGATATTGCGGCCCTGGCGGAGATGAAGAGCCCTAGTGTCAGTCTGTTGCCGGTGGCTCAGGCGCGGACGTCCAATGAGGCGGCTCCGGTGTTGCGATCGCTGCGGAATCAGTTTGATCGGTCCCGGTTTATGCGGGCGGTGTTGGGGCGGGTCCGGTGGCAGAAGGTGATGGAGGATGTCCATCATCCCATGGGTCGCCCGGCTAAGAAGCCGGTGATGTTGCATCTGTCGCGGCCGGGGGATCCGGGTCCGCCGATTACGGTGGTGCAGCAGGATTCGGATCGGTTGACGAGCTATGCCCTGCTGGCGGATGTGTTTGGTCAGCCTCAGTTTCTGATGCAGGTGGATCTGGATCGGGAGATTTATCGCCAGGGGCGGGTGGCGGTGGATTATTTGGCCCTGGCGGTGCTGGCGGCGGGGCTTTGTTTTGGTGGGATCGGCTGGATCTTGATTGAGAAGTTGGTGTTATCGCGGTTGACTCGGTTGACGACGGAGGTGGAGGCGATCGGGGAGAGCGGTAATTTGGCGGCGCGGGTGCGGATGGGGGGTGATGATGAGCTGGCGAGTCTGTCTAATTCCATTGACAATATGTTGGGGGCTTTGGAGCAGTTCCAGCGGGAGCGGTTTAGTGCCGATGAGCGCTATCGGTTGATGGCGGATAATTCGACGGATTTGATCGCTCGCCAGGATCCGACGGGGGTTTATCTCTATGCGTCGCCGGCCTGTCGGGCGTTGTTGGGCTATAGCTCGGAAGAGTTGATTGGGCGATCGCGGCGGGAGTTTATTCATCCCCAGGATCAAAAGCTGTTTGCCCAGGGGGCGCGGCAGTTGTTGCAGAATCGCCCTACGACCCACACGGTGCAGTACCGGATGCTCCATAAGGCGGGGTATTACGTGTGGTTTGAAACCACGAGCCGCAATATTTACGATCCGGAAACGAATGCGCTGCAGGGGACCATTTCTGTTTCGCGGGATATCACCAGCCGGAAACAGACGGAGCAGCAGTTGCGGGATGGGGAGGCGTCGATTCGGGCGCTCTATCAAATTACCGCTGACCGGGGGCTGAATTTTGAGGAGCGGTTACAGAAGTTGTTGCAGATGGGCTGTGAGAAGTTTGGTCTTCCTACCGGGATTTTGATGGAGGTCAACGACGATTTGGCGACGTTGCCCCCGGCCGGGACCGATGGGGATGGGGCTGATGTCTCGGGACCGGAGTCGATGGCGATCGGGGAGTTGCAATGTCGGGTTGTGGCCGCTTGCTATTGCCGGGGGCAGGAGCCGACGCGATCCAGTTTGCTGACGCCGGGCGATCGCTTCCCCCTGAAGGGCACCCATATTGAGGCCACGATTATTCAGGATGATCCCCTCTATTTTGAGGACGTTGGTCTGACCCCCTTCGCCGCTAAACTGCCCCAACTGGGCCTGAACATTGGCGCTTATCTGGGCACCTCCGTCACCGTGGGGACCCGCGGCTATGGCACCCTCAGTTTCTGGAGCGAGGATCCCATTTATCGCCCTTTCAAAGCGGTGGATCTGGAACTGTTGCGGTTGATGGCCCAATGGATTGGCGGTGAAATCGAACGACAGCAGGCTGCCGATGAGTTGGCCCAGGCGCGGGACCAAGCCTTAGACGCCACTCGGGCTAAGAGCGAGTTTCTGGCCACCATGAGCCATGAGATCCGCACCCCCATGAATGCGGTGATTGGGATGACCGGGCTGTTGCTGGATACGGAACTGACCCCGGAACAGCGGGATTTTGTGGAGACGGTCCGGGGTAGCAGCGACGCCTTGCTCACCATCATCAACGACATCCTGGACTTCTCGAAAATTGAGTCGGGCAAGCTGGATCTGGAGCAGCAGCCCTTTGATTTGCGGCAATGTATTGAGGAATCTTTGGATCTGCTGGCGAATCGGGCCGCGGATAAGCATTTGGATCTGGGGTATCTCATGGATGAGACTGTCCCGAACTTGATCGTTGGGGATGTGACCCGGCTCCGGCAAATTGTGGTGAATTTGCTGAGTAATGCGGTGAAGTTTACGGCCCGGGGGGAAGTGGTGGTCGAGATCACCGCGACGGAGTATCAGATGGCGCAGGATCAAGTGGCCCTGTTGCAGCCCCCGGAGTCGGACCCGTCCCCTGGGGCTGCCCTCCCTGCCCCGGCGGATCATTTTGCGTCGCCGCCCTTGAAAATTCAGGTGTCGGTGCGGGATACGGGGATTGGTATTCCCCCCGATCGCATTGATCGCCTGTTTAAGTCCTTTAGCCAAGTGGATGCGTCCACCACCCGGGAGTATGGGGGAACGGGGCTGGGGCTTGCCATCAGTAAACGCCTGGCGGAGCTAATGGGGGGCACCATGTCCGTCACCAGTGAGGTGGGGGTGGGGTCGGTGTTTGAGTTCAGCATTTTGACCACGGCGGCTCCGTTTTCGTCCCTGGTGGCGTTCCATGATTCCCATCCCCAGTTGGAGGATAAAACCCTGCTGGTGGTGGATGACAATGCCACGAATCGGGAAATTGTGATGCGCCAAACGGAGGGCTGGAATATGGTGTCCTATGCGGCGGCGTCTGGGGCGGAGGCGCTGGCGTTGGTGGACCAGGGGATCGCGTTTGATGTGGCGATTTTAGATATGCAAATGCCGGTGATGAATGGCATTGAGCTGGCGGCGGCGCTCCATCAATTGCCGGCGACGGAGTCCCTGCCTTTGGTGATGCTGACCTCTAGCTTGGGCCGTCAGGGGATGTTGCGGGGGGAGCAGGATCATTTTGCGACGGTTTTGAGTAAGCCGATTAAGCAGTCTCAGCTTTATAACGTGTTGCTGTCGGTGTTTGGGGGACCCCAGGCGCGGGTGGTACGAAGTCGCCGCCCGGAGGTGTCTTTGGATGCGTCGATGGGGGGGCGTCATCCCCTGCGGATTTTGTTGGCGGATGACCATGCGGTGAATCAGAAGGTGGCGCTCCAGATTTTGGGGCGGATGGGCTATCGGGCGGATGTGGCGGGGAATGGGTTGGAGGTGTTGGAGGCGCTTCGGCGGCAAACCTATGATGTGGTGCTGATGGATGTGCAGATGCCGGAGATGGATGGGTTAACGGCGACTCGGCGGATTCGGGAGGATTATATGCCGGAGATGCAGCCCCGCATTATTGCCATGACGGCTAATGCGATGCAAGGCGATCGCGAGTCCTGTCTGGAGGCGGGGATGGATGATTACATCAGCAAGCCCATTCGATTCCCTCAACTGGCGGGGGTGTTGTCGGATTGTCAGCCGTTGCCTGGGACGGCGATGGCCGGCCGGGCGGCGGCAGTGGCGAAGGCTGAGCCCCAGCGGGCTACTTCGGGGTTAGAGTCGTCGGGATCGGCGTCGGTAGAGTCGGCGTCGGTAGAGCCAGCGTCGGTGGAGGGGGTTGCGCCGGTGTCGGAGCGATCGCCTGCGGTGACCTCGACGGGCAGTCCTACCAATGGGGCGGTTAGTGCTGAGGCCCCAGCAGATGCCGGAACGGAGGCGGAGCCGCCGGTGTTGGATCCACAGATTATTGAGAGTCTGCGGGATATTGAGGTGTTGGATGAGGCGATCGAGCTGTATCTTCAGGATTCCCCTGCCCTATGGGAGCGAATCCAGGACGCGATCACGGCGGGGACAGCGCCGCAGTTGGTGGAGGCTGCCCACTCTTTAAAATCCACTAGCGGAACTATTGGGGCGTCGGCGCTTTATACGATCTGCCAACGGTTGGAAACCTGTGCCAAGGAGGGGGATGTGCCTGGGGCGTCGGCGCTGATGGAGGCGGTGGAAGTGCAGTATAAACGGGCGATCGCCGCCCTCGAGGGGGAATACCAACAGGATTAGGTCAGGATTAGGTCGTGATCCGGCAGCGATGGGGGTGGGACGTGCCAAAATACGGACAGTTACCCATTGTTCTAGAGTTCGAAACGTAGGATAGCCATGGCGCAATTGACCGTCGAGGATGTCATCAATAAAATCCAGTCCGGAAAATCCCTCCATCAGGCGGAGCTGAGCACCATTGATTTGAGCGCCCAGGTGCTGGATGGGGCTGATTTTACGGAGGCTTATTTACGCCAGGCTACCTTGACGAAGGCCTCTTGCCAGGGCACGGATTTTGCGAAGGCCACCCTGATTATGGTGGATCTGGAGGAGGCGAATCTGGAGCGATCGCACTTGCAAAATGCGGTGTTGACCCAAGCCAAGTTAGATCGGGCGAAATTGGCTACCGCTGAGGCGATCGGGGCGAAGTTTTATGGGGCGATGCTGGCGGATGCGGATTTGACGAAGGCGGCCTTGGATGAGGCGGATTTGCGAGAGGCGATCGCACCGAAGGCTCGGCTCCGGGGCGCGAGCTGTGTAAATGCGGTGGCGAATCGGGCGGATTTTCGGGCGGCCCAGTTTCAGGAGGCGATTTTGACGCGATCGCAATGGCGTCAGGCTCAGTTGGGTAAGGCGATGTTTAGCCAAGGGGTGTTGGATCAGGGGGTTTTTGATGAGGCGGTACTGACGGAGGCGGTGTTGGTGGATATTGTGGCGGTGAATAGCAGTTTTAAGGGGGCGAAGCTGACCGGGGCGGAACTGTCGCGATCGCAGTTTGACTGTGCCAATTTCACCCTGGCGAATCTGGTGAATACTCAGCTCCAGGGCACGTCCTTTTTCGGCGGCACCCTGAAGGGGGCCGATTTGACGGGGGCGAATTTGACCGGTTCGAGTCTCCAGGATGCGGATTTGGAAAATGCCAATCTGGAGGGGGTGATTTGGGAGGACTGTGAGGTGATGGGGGCGGTGTTTACCGATGCCGTTGGCCTGTCCGAGGAGCAGAAGCAGTGGCTACGCGATCGCGGGGCCCTGAATTTGGGATAGTTGCTCCAGGTCCGGCGATCGCCCCAGCGAGGACTCCCTAAGACCCCTGGCATTACCAGGGGCTGCCGATGGCGGTGAAGGCGGACCAGTAGTAGGGATGGCGCAGATCGTCGATGGAAATGTTGTGGAGCTGCGGGGGTAGGGGAATCACCAAGTCATCCCCTTTGACGCCTTTTACCCTGAGGGTGCCGTCTTTGATGGTGGCTTGACCCCGGAGCACGGCGACTTGGGCTTGTTGTAGTGCCGCCGATTTGGTTGCAATATCCCCGTCGGCCCAGTGGCGATAAAACTGTCCCATCAGCACGGAGGTGGCCGCATCGTCCACATACCAAAGGCTGGCGATCGCTGTTCGTACCCCCGCCTGTACGCTTAATCCCGCAAATCCTAGCTCTGCCTCGGGGTTGCCCAAGGCGGTGCGGCAGGCGCTCAGCACCAGCAGGTTAATGGTGGGACTGTCTAACTGCAACCGCTCCAGTTCATTGAGCCCAATGCGCTCTCGACCAAATTGAATGTAAGACTCCGACAGGGAGCCCGCCCGAAATTCCGCATGGGTTGCCAAGTGCACAATGGCATCAGGGTCCGCCTGGCGCTGGGCGAGGAAATTCTCCAGCGTAAAGGACTCGTCCAGGAAGGATTGTCCTTGCCAGCTTTTTTGGGTAATGGTTTCCAGTTCCACCGGTACGAAGGGGAGGGGATTCTGACGGGGATCCTCAAATCGAGAGGCCCCTAGGGCTAACACGCCCGATCCCCGCTCGAGCTGTTGCTTCGAGTCGATGGCGTCAAAGGAGGGCAGTAGGGTGAAGTTGTAGTTTTCGACAAAGTATTGCTCCCCATCATGGAGCGCGGCGATCGGGGTGCTGCGTAATTCGGGGCTCAGAGACAGGATGATGGAGTCGATATTGTCTAGCTCCAGCCGCTCCTCCACCGGACGGATCACGTAATCGTAGAGCTGTTGCGCCGATGGCAGATGCTGCGACGGTTGCGATCGCAATAGGGGATTCGTAATGCTCTGGCGGAATTCACTGGCCGCCTGGCTGAGGGCAAGCTGCCCCGCTTCCGGGATTACCCGGTGGATTGGTTCCCCATCCCGGGTAATCAGCAGCAGCTCCAACCGGTTGGGGTAGGACAGGGTGTATAAAATGGCGATCCGTTGCCGGGTCCGCTCCTCCCAAGTGCGCACCAAATCCTGGGCCCGCTCCACCGTGTTGGGATCGGGATCCACCATTTGTACCGAGGTTTGGAGTTCATCCTGGGCATGGACCGCAAATTCATAGCGGCGCAGGGCATCGGTCGCGGCGATCGCCCCGTCCACATCGCCCCGTTGCAAAGACTCCTGGATTTGACGCGCCAAGTCCACCGACACCGGATCCATTTCATCGGTCGATTTCGGAAATAGTTCCTCTAAGCCCACTTCTTCTGGCTCCGCCCCTTCCCGAATGAGCTGGGCCCGCTGGAGCACTTCGCCGAGATCCAAGGAAATTAACGGCGTTGTGGGATTGGCTGGGATCGAGGGCGTTGCTGGCGGCGTCCCTGGCGTAACCGGTGTTGGCGTTAACGATCCCCCATTGGACGGCGGTTCCGTGGGACCTGTCAGCGGTAACTCAACCACTGGGGTCGGCGTCTCAATCGTCAGATTCGGATCGGGGGTGGGAATCGTTGGCGTCACCACCTCCACGGGGACTGTGGGATCCGGGGCCGGGACCGCTATTACGGGGGTGGGAGTGGGGGGGGCGGCAGGGGGCGCTACGATGGGCGTGGGGTTGTTCGGCGTCAGAATTTCCCCCGGGGTGACCGAGACACCCCCGTCCACAAACGACGTTGCGGGCGTACTCAGGAGACTGAGCCCGGTAGGGATCGTGTTGACCCCGTTGGTCAAGGATCCGGCGCTGCCGTTCACCGTGGGATCCCCCACCTCAAACGTGGGCGCTCCCCCGACGGATGCCCCCCCGTGGCGCAGGGCAAGGTTTGATCCCGACGTCGTGCAGACACTGGACCCCCCACAGCCTGGCCCGGGCACCAGGTTCGTTAATCGCAAATCTCCCCCGGTGGTTTCCACAAAAATAGTGCCCCCGGTGCCGCCGACCCCTCCACTGGCATCGATCCAGGAAATAATCACATCCCCGACGGGATCTACAAAAATATTGCCCCCATCTCCCGCCGTTCCTCGGGAATTTAAAAAGCCTGAGGTGATTTGGGTTTGGGCCATCACCGTAATCGCGCCCCCCGTCGCCGCCGTGGTGGATAAATCCCCGGCGGTGATTTGCCCGGTCTGGCTCTGGATCAGGATGGAGTTGCCGGGGTTGGTAATGTTGCCGACCGTCAAGTTGCCGTTGGCAATGATGCTGATGGGACCGGTGCCGGTGACGGTTGTTCCTTCAAAGCGATCGCCGGTGCTGATGGCGTCGTAGCCGCCGCTGACGATGGTCCCGG
Source organism: uncultured bacterium (assembly GCA_964655355.1). Classification (GTDB taxonomy): domain Bacteria; phylum Cyanobacteriota; class Cyanobacteriia; order CACIAM-69d; family CACIAM-69d; genus CALGDE01. Next base: position 4,266 of record CAZZMD010000059.1, on the reverse strand, counting down.
TGACCAAAATTTCATCCCGGGCCCGCACCGTCGTATTGCCTAAGGCGGTGATGGAGTTGCCGTTGATTGACCCTTGGTTCGCGGTGAGGGCGATCGTTGTGTTGGCGTTGAGGTCCACATAACTGATGTCCCCCTGATCGCTGACAAATTCTAGGGAGCCCTGGTTGCTCGTCACGTCTTGCACCGCGACGTTGCCGGTTCGGCTCCGCAGGAAGACATTGCCGAGGAAGGTGCGATCGCTGGCAAACGTTAACCCCCGCTCGGTGGTGAGGGAAAATAGGCCCGTATTCGCCGACGCGCCGGCGGCCGCGTTCCCCCCCGTTCCTGACACATCAAAGTCTTGGCCAACGCCGCTGCCGGTCGCGTCAAAAATGGCGTCCCCGGTCCCCGCTGCCCGTGCCACTGCGCCGGCGAAGTTGACGTTGATGCCATCCCCGCCGGACATGGTCGCGACTCCCGTGGCCCGTAGGGTGCCGGTTCCGGTGGTCTCGACGGTCCCTTCAATCTGAATGCCGCGATCGCGCCCGGTCCCATTCAGGGTGATATCGCCATCGATGTTGGCGACGGTGCCCTGAACTTTGACCCCGGCCGTAGCGCCGGTCCCGGTTAGGGAAAACGATCCCGTTGGGGCGGCGGCTAACACCCCTAGTAGTCCGGTAACGCCTACCCCGTCGCTATCGGTGCCGCCGGTGGTGCCAGTCCCAGTAATGGTGACCGTTGTGCCATTGGCGATCGTTATATTGCCATCAATGGATACCCCGGAGTTTTCGTTGCCGGTGCCCGTGCTGGTGCCATTTAGGGTCACGGTTCCCCCGTCCAGAGCGGCAATCCCCGTATCTTGAACCGGCCCACCGCCGAATGAATTCTCAATAGCGATGCCCCGGTTATTGGCGTCACCCACCGCCGCTGTGCCGGTAATGGCGATCGTCCCTCCGGTCGTACTCACGATCCCAACGAGCCCCGCAATCACCACCCCATCATTGCCATCCCCTGTCCGCACCGTCACACCGCCGGGCTGACTATTGAGGGTCACCGTCCCCCCTTGCCCCCGAACAATGCCGCCGACAAACACATCATTGTTATCAACATCGCCATTGCCCCGTTGCCCATTCAACGTGACATTCCCCGTCCCCGTCGCCTCAACCGTTGCTGTGGGAACCCCCGTTGCAGCATTCAGCACAACCCCGGAATTATTCTGTCCTGTGCCGCGAGCAATACCGTTCAACGTGGCGGTCCCATTCGCCACCTGAACGAGCCCATTATCCCCCACAAAAATGCCGTGGTTATTGTCCCCGACAGCGGTGCTACCGTTGCCATTCAACGTAATGTTGCCGCTGCCGGATGCCGTGATGGTTCCGGATAAATTGATGCCGTGGCCCAAGTTCGGTCCGACCCCCGTGCCATTACCGGTCACCTGCAGACCCCCATCGGCGACGGCGATCGTTGACCCCACACCCACATTCACCCCATGACCCACGTGGTTGTTGGCCACAATATTGCCGGCGGTGCCGTTGATGGTTGTGAGTCCCGTGCCGGTTGCCGTGATCGTCGTGCCAGCCCCTTCAATCACGATCCCTTGGTTTTCACCGGCGGTATCCCCCGGGGTGGTCGTCGTATCGCCCGTCCCGGTGATGGTGATAGCTCCGCCGCTCGCAATGGTGCTGTCGTCAACAATCTCAAGCCCATTTGCAGAGGTGGTGGAGTTCGACCCCCCGACTCCGGTCATGGAAATGTTCCCAGTGCCGGTGGTGACCTGAGAACCGGACACCGATACACCGACCCCTGAGTCGGTCATGGGGGTGGCCGGTGAGGGTCCTTGCCCGGTCAGGGTAATGTTTCCACTGGTGGTTTCAAGGTCGGCCATCGTCTGGAGCCAGACTTGTCCGCCGCCTAAATTGTCATTGTTGCCAATCAGCGTGATGTCTCCCGTTTGGGTTTGGATGGTGGTCCCTGCCAACGTAATGCCGGCGTCGGCCGTTAGCTGAACGTTGCCCCCCTGGGTCGTAATCTGAGACCCTGTCACCCCCGTGATGGTATCGGCAGTCACGTTCACTGCCCCACCCGTAGTAATGGTCTCGCTAGTGTTAATCGCGCTGTTGAGCCCCAACGTCACTTCTATGGGGGCGGTGAACGTGACAGAACCGCCATTCGTGACGATTTGGTCATTCGCCGTGAGGGTGATGCTACCGGTCCCTGCTCCGGTGGTGGAGGTCTCGGCGATTACATTGAGACGCCCTGCGGTGGAGGTGATATTGCTGTCAATATCAATATTGCCGCCGTCAGCATCCCCGCCCGCAATCAGGCGTAAGGTGGCATCTCCACCAGCGCTTTTGGTGATTGGGGCGCTGACGGTGAGGTTGTCAGTGGTTTGTAGGGTGACATCGGTTCCCCCATCTAAGGCGGTTTCGATGGTGGTGTTGAAGATGAAGGCTGGGTCGGCGGTCGCCGTATATTCCGTTTCTCCCATTGCCCCCGTGCCTGTGGAAAAGTTGTTTTCCATGCCGGCGTTAACGACGGTTAGGTCCCCCGGGTCCAATAGCCAGGTGCCGGGCAGTCCGAGCGGCGCACTGGCATCTACGCTCGCCCGGGAGGCATCCAAATAAACCAATCCAGAGGTTTCGACGAGTCCGCCGTTCCCCCCCAACGGTCCGCCGCGGGCGATCGCCGAGCCCTCAAACCAGGTGTTGATATCGGCCCAGGCGATCGCCGTGCCGCCGGGGCCGTTTTGGGTGGCGCTAACATCAAAGGTACTCAGGGGATCCACGGAGGTGTTTTGGGCGTTCCATACGGGACCATTGCCCTGGAAACCGCCGCCCACTTGGATGAGTCCGCCGCCGTTTGGACCCGTTGTCGTGAGATTGCCCCCTGCCACGGCCACGCGATCGCCTAAGACATTGATGGTGCCGCCGATGCCGGTGGGGGAGGACGCATTGAGGGATCCGCCGGCGATCGCGGTGCCGCTGTCTGCCCTCACGATGGTTCGTCCGAGGGTGACGGCTCCGGTGGTAGCGTCCACGGCGACAGCATCAGCGGCCGGTAAGTTAGAGCCGGTCAATAATTCCGGGAGGCTTAAGGGGGAAAAGGCGGTCGTGGAGGGGGCGATCGCTGTGGCCTGAAATTCCAGGTTTAAAATTCCATCGACCCGGCTGAGTTGGACCATCCCCGGTTCCACTGCCGCTAGGGTGACTGTTCCCCCCGGTGCCGAGAGACTGCCCATATTAAGCACGGTGCCCCCCATCAGGGTTAGATCTGCACCGGGGACCACGGCTAGGGCACCAAAATTTACCAAGCTGGCGGGATTGCCAAAGTTAAATCCGGTGGGATCGCCATTGAGGCCAGCAACTAGACCGTTGGCGGAGGAGTCCCATATGTCTAGTCCCAGCCCCGTGCCAAATAGCACTTGGTCTGCTGTGGAAAAGTGGAACGAGGCGGGCACATTGAGCTGGCTGTTGGGCCCAAAGATTGCGCCAGCGGGATTCAGCAGAAATAAGTTGGGATTGCCCCCGGATACTTGAATGGTGCCGTCAATGAGGGAGGGTTCCCCGCCGGAAATACGCCCCAAAATATTGCGCAGTTGGGGTTGGGCTTGGAATTCGGCGGTGTGACCCGTTGGGACGTTAAAACGATCAAAGCCGTGGAATAAATTGCCGCCATCGCCCGACAGTTGCCCCCCCTGGATTAGGGTGCGATCGCCCTGCTGTATGAGCTGGGTATTTAATCCATCCTGGGCGGGGACAATGGGTTCCTGGGCGCTGACCCTGGCCCCCGATAATAACGCCAGCCCCGCCAGCCCAGGCATCAGTCCTAATAAGACCAGTTCATATCGCCCCCATTTCCGGGACTGATGCGCTGTGCGAGCCATGGTGCTTGTTCTCCTACCCCTTTAAGGACCCCATCTAAAAAACTTCCGATGCTCGCCCCTAGTCGTCAATTCCTGGATCAGATTTCAGTGATCCAAGCCCCCCAGACAGTATCAAAAGTGGATGGGTCTCTGGGATATGTCCCTTGTCCATCCACCTTGCCACAAATCCATTCGATTGTTATGGCCCTGTCTTTCGCGACAGAGACGCCAGCCCCGACATCAACTAATCATTAAGACGAATGGGAATCCCATATGGATTCGCCTCGATCATCAATGTTTACAAGAACAGTTATAAGTATCTCTTTATCCTCTGGATAAGGTCCTCAATCAGTGCCACTGATTCGATTGTCTAATACCAATTCGCTAAAATAGAGAGGTTGTTGAGGTGCCCCTAGGGAGGGCCC
>CAZZMD010000058.1:0-24211 GCA_964655355.1 uncultured bacterium | reverse complement strand
AAATTCGAAGCCTGCTACCACGGCCACGGCGACATGTGCCTGGTCCAGGCCGGTTCCGGTGTGGCAACCCTGGGTCTGCCTGATTCCCCCGGCGTACCCAAGTCCGTCACCGCCCAAACCCTGACCGCCCCCTACAACGATCTGGATGCGGTTAAAGCCCTATTTGAGCAATACCCCGACGACATTGCCGGTGTCATTCTGGAGCCCATCGTCGGTAACTCTGGTTTTATCGTGCCCGACATCGAATTCCTACAAGGGTTGCGGGACATTACTAAGCAATATGGTTCCCTGTTGGTGTTCGACGAAGTGATGACCGGTTTCCGCATCGCCTACGGTGGTGTGCAAGAAAAATTCGGCATCACCCCCGACCTGACCACCCTGGGTAAGATCATCGGTGGTGGTTTGCCCGTGGGTGCCTACGGTGGCCGCCGGGACATCATGGAAATGGTCGCCCCCGCTGGTCCCATGTACCAAGCTGGTACCCTCTCCGGTAACCCCTTGGCGATGACCGCTGGTCTTAAAACCCTGGAACTGCTGCGTGCTCCCGGCACCTACGAGAAATTGGAGAAGACCACTAAGAAGTTGTCGGATGGGTTGTTGGCGATCGCGAAAGAAACCAACAATGCCGCCTGTGGTGGATCCATCAGCGCCATGTTCGGTCTGTTCTTCACGGAAGGTCCGGTGCGCAACTACACCGATGCCAAGAAGTGCGATCTGGAGAAATTCAGCAAGTTCCACCGGGGCATGTTGGAGCGGGGCATTTATCTAGCGCCCTCCCAATTCGAAGCAGGCTTCACCTCCTTAGCCCATACCGACAAGGACATCGACGAAACCCTGGCAGCGGCCCGCGAAGTCATGTCTAGCCTGTAAATTGCAGAACGCGATTAACCAAATCGTTGAATTAGCCTGACTAGATGCGTGGGGGATTGTGAGTCTTTCCCCTACGCTTTTTTGTTCGCTAAAGTGGAGGTATCGCTAATTTCCCTGTCATGCAAACCTCAACTGCCAGAACAGTTATCCTGAGTGAATTAGAAGATCGCTTCAACCTCAAATTTTCCGACGACCTTTCACTGTTTCCAGAATGGCAAACGGAGCTGCCGGAGTTGAGTCAGGATGAAAAAGATCGCTGCGATCGCATCAAAACCAGCTATACCTATCTACTGCGCTACCCACCCCTGCTGGAAAACACCGTCAAAATGGTAGTGCTCTCCCCCTTGCTCGATCTAGCGGGGTTCTTTCTGCCACCATTTCGCATTCAATCAGAGGCATCAACGGAAATCGTTAGTCAGGATGGGGAGCTGAAGGTTACGGGATTTCTGGATGTTTTGGTTTTGTTTGATCGGGTTTGGGTATTGGCGATCGAATCAAAGCAAGCAGCTTTTTCTCTGGAGGTTGGACGGACGCAACTTCTATCATATTTACTATCCAATCCAAAGGTAACAGAACAGCCTACCTATGGCTTACTAACAAACGGCGCGAATTTTATGTTTGTGAAGTTAATTCCCGAACAGGTGGGATTTACCTATACTTTCGCGGATGAGCTTAGCGTCCGCAAGCATGAGAATGAACTTTACCAAGTGTTGCAGATCCTCAAACGCTTAGCGATGATCCCGATTTCTTTAAATTCAGCCTGATGAAATGTTCAGACGATGGATATGAGTTGATTCAGATGATCGCCGAAGGAGCTGCCTCTAACGAAGTGACGATGTCTTGTTTCTCTACACCACTAGCAATGAGAGATTCAACTAAGCCCTCCTCAAAACTATCTTCTTCAATAACAATCTGTCGCCCAACCAAACGGGCATGAAATAAGACATCATCCATCCAGCGCTCCTTTTCCCAACCAGTGGCGATCACTAGAAAATGACCAGACTCGATATCGCAAACAGGATAGAGTTTTATCGACTGGATACGTGGCTGATCGACAACTGCGGCATACACAGTTTGTTTAAGGATATTGGCGTAGTTCAGACTTCGATCCATTGCAAGATAGTATCTATGGCCCACCTTTAAGAAGGTGGATGCCAACCGCTTAAAACCCAGCGCCGATGGGCCGCTCGGATGATTGGATTGTTCATTCGCAAAGCTTCAACAGTCGTACGACCAGTCGACGTTTTCCCATCAACTTCAACCCCCTCAGCATTCCAACTAAAGTGATCATCCCAATCTTCTTGGATCGGGTTGAACAATGAGACTTCTTGCCCAGACAAGGGGTCAGTCCCTGTGGTTCGTTTGCCTTTTGCTTCGTTGCAAGTACGACAGGCTAAGCAAATATTGTTGAAGTTGGTTTGACCACCTTTGGAAACGGGCACAACGTGGTCAATGGACAGCGGGATTCCACTATTGGCTTCGCTGGTTTGGCAATAGGCACAACGATCGCCATCCCGCTCGGAGACCTGACCACGCAATTTAGCAGGGATATATTCAGACATCAGGCTGCTAGGGAAACGGTATGACCGCGCCATCGTAGCAGGGCAGCAGCGTGGGCTTTGCGCAGCATCAGCAAGTCAGCTTCAAAGCATAAGTTATCGAGTTCCTGTTGTTCGGCGTTGGTACGATCGCCACAACTAAGCAGTGTTTCATAGCGTGAAAATTCCTGCGGGCTTTGTTTCATCCCCGTGATCGCAAACAATTCCCTATCCTCAAACCTATCGAGTTCCGCAAGACTTTCCTGAAACTCTATGGGAATATCGTCAAGTCCAGGAGGAGCACCCAGTTGAAGGGCTCGCAGCACGATTTGCTCGATGGGTTGTTGTACAGCGCGGGCAGTTTGGCAGAGGCGATCGTACAGAGCATCAGGGATTTGGAGCGCCAGGGTTTGCATGGTGCAATTTGGATAGTCTGTTTGTTGCGATCAAGAAGGCGTCCTTCCAGTTTACAACTGTGACCTGGGTGAGGGCGATTTGACTACAACCTGCTGATGAATAGGGATTGATGGAGTTCGGCAACAAAACTATAGAAGACCAGCTTGATGGAGTGCCCTTCTCATTTCCTGGACTACTTCATTGTTCCATCCATCAGGAAGTTCAAAAACGATTGTTTTTACGACGTTCTTGGGTTCTACATTACCTTCCTCTTTTCGACGCAACGCTTCTTCCGTGAGCTTGTCCAAGAAGTCTGGGATGGTTTCAAAATCCTGAAGCGTCCTATTCATTAATCCTTTCATAAGTTGAAGCAAATTGGAAAACTCATCTGGAACCTTATCGAATGCCAATCGTTCTTCAATGGTTATGGCTACCCCCAGAGTACTGGTCATTAACTTGCAGATATGATGAATCTCCGATTGGTTTCCAGCTTCCCCCGGAGCTCCCCACGAACTGACAAGTCTTTCCAAGAGCTTCTGAAGTGGTGGAATAATGCTGCTGATTTCTACGAGACGATCATTAGTCCATGGGATCATAGCTTCGGCGTCAACGTGATCACCAGGCTTGTAGTAGAGCCCATCTTGGATGTCTCGAAGTTGTTGGAAGACTGGCTTATTTAACGTACGCAAAAGTTCAGCAGTCAACCTCCACTCCCAAGCAAAAGGTTTATCAACAGCTATTTCCTGAATAATAAGAGGATATTGTTGGAACTCTAGTGAGTTTGTCTGTTCGGTTTGTAATCGAACATGATTCAATGTGTTGCCCAATTTAGCTTGGACATAGGTCTCGTGTTGCTCGCGCCATGTGTGCAGAAGTGCTTCAGGGTACAGAGTTTCATCACTATCTATCAGTCGATGGCAGTTCCGGCACAGCCAAATTCCGTTAGTGATTTCAGCTCTTTGCTGATCCGTTAACTCAGGCCGAAAACGTTTTCCACCCTCACGGGCTGATGAAATGTGTGCTGCCTCCCCTACTACAGTGGCGGCGTTGGGGTCGCTGTTGGGCCCCACAGTCGCTACACGACAGTCTGGATTTGAGCATAAGTATGCAGCTCGTTTCGCTAGGGTGTCGATTGTCCGTTTGCTGAAGTCTGGTTTCATAGCTCGAGTCTAGGGCCAGTATTCTAGACTCGTCGAGCTTAACTGGCGTTGCGGGGACGGCTTAAGGGTAAGATTAACCACTGACCCACCTTACGTCACGGCAAATAGCAGACCAACACAATGGCAGACACGATCCTCTTTAATGCGCTGCGGGAAGCGACCGACGAAGAAATGGCGCGGGACGAATCCGTCCTGGTCATGGGTGAAGATGTGGGCCATTATGGCGGTTCCTATAAGGTGACGAAGGGGCTTTACGAAAAGTACGGCGAGCTGCGGGTGCTGGATACCCCGATCGCCGAGAATAGTTTTACGGGGATGGCGGTGGGTGCCGCGATGACGGGGTTACGACCCATCATTGAAGGCATGAATATGGGTTTTCTGCTGCTGGCGTTTAACCAGATTTCCAACAATGCCGGGATGTTGCGCTACACCTCCGGCGGCAATTTCAAGATTCCCATGGTGATTCGCGGTCCTGGCGGTGTGGGACGCCAACTGGGGGCAGAGCACTCCCAGCGGTTGGAGGCCTATTTCCAAGCGGTGCCGGGTCTGAAGATTGTGGCTTGCTCTACCCCCTACAACGCCAAAGGGTTGCTCAAGGCGGCCATCCGTGACAACAATCCGGTGCTGTTTTTTGAGCACGTGTTGCTGTACAACCTGCGGGAAGATTTGCCCGAGGATGAGTATCTGTTGCCCTTGGATAAGGCGGAAATGGTGCGGGAGGGGAGCGATGTGACCATCCTGAGCTATTCCCGGATGCGGCACCATGCGATGCAGGCGGCGAAAACCCTGGAGCAGGAGGGCTATGACCCTGAGGTGATCGACCTGATTTCCCTGAAGCCCATTGATATGGAGACCATCAGCAAATCCGTGCGCAAAACTCACCGGGTTATCATCGTTGAAGAGTGTATGAAGACCGGTGGGATTGGTGCCGAGGTGATGGCGCTGATTAACGAGCAGTTGTTTGATGAGTTGGATGCGCTCCCGATACGTTTGGCGTCCCAGGATATTCCCACGCCCTATAACGGCACCCTGGAGGATCTGACCATTGTTCAGCCCCCCACCATTGTTGAAACGGTCAAGAAACTGATGGCGAACGAGCTGTAGGCTCAAACGCCTGAAGTCTGACGCTTGAACGCCTGAAACCCGCCGACGGTCTAGCCTGTCCCGATTTACCCCTTTAGGAGAAACCGCGCCTTCCCATGCAACGACAACGGTTTATGCTCGGGTTCATTGTGTCCCTGGCGGTCATGGCGATCGCTGTCCTCGCCAATTTGCCCCTCAATTTGGGCTTGGACCTGCGGGGCGGATCCCAGTTGACCCTACAGGTGAGCCCGACGGAAGAGGTGCAACAAATCACCCCTGAGGATCTCAGCGCCGTGCGGCGGGTGATTGAGAACCGGATCAATGGTCTGGGGGTCTCGGAAGCGGTGGTTCAAACCGTGGGTAATACTCAGCTCTCGGTGCAGCTCCCCGGCGTGGACGATCCGGAACAGGCGGAGCGGGTGTTGGGGAATACGGCACGGCTAGAGTTCCGGGCCCAAAGCGTCGGTACGGATGCCGAGTTCCAGGCAGAATTTGCGGTTTATCAAAACCATCGGGCTGACCAGGCGGCGGCGATCGCCCAAGAGGATGAGGAAGCTCTAGCCAAAGCCAATGAGTCCCTAGAGGAAAGTCGTAAGGCGCTGCTCGGTCTGTTTGAGGAACCCGTTCTCACCGGTAAACAGGTGCGGGATGCCTATGCTCGACCAGACTCCGGCGATCAATGGGTCGTGGTGATTAATTTCGATGGCGAAGGAGCCGATGGGTTTGCGGAGCTGAGCAAAGGCTTGGCGGGCACCGGTCGCGGCTTGGGGATTTTCTTAGACGATGCCCTGTTGACCGCGCCCCGGGTGGATGTGGAATATGCCCAGCTCGGGATCACTGGCGGCAGCACCCAGATTAGTGGCGGCTTTAATTTGGAATCTTCGCAGGATTTGGCGATTCAGCTTAAGGGGGGTGCGTTGCCCCTGCCCGTAGAACTCATCGAAACCCGTACCGTGGGGGCAACCCTGGGTCGGGACAGCGTTGAAGCCAGTATTTATGCGGGCGTGGGCGGCTTGATCCTGGTGCTGGTCTTTATGGTGGTCTATTACCGACTGCCGGGGGTGATCGCCAATATTGCGCTCGTGATTTATTCCCTGCTTGCCTTTGCCGTCTTTGCCCTGGTGCCAGTCACCCTGACCCTGCCCGGTATTGCTGGATTTATTCTCAGTATTGGGATGGCGGTGGATGCCAACGTTTTGATTTTCGAACGGACGCGGGAAGAGTTGCGCGGCGGGAAATCCCTCTATCGCTCCGTAGAATCGGGATTCTTCCGAGCTTTTTCGAGTATTTTGGACGGCAATATTACGACCCTGATTGCGTGCGCCGTGCTGTTTTGGCTGGGAACCGGTCTAGTCAAAGGTTTCGCCCTCACCTTGGCGATCGGGGTGTTAACCAGTATGTTTACTGCGGTCACCTGTAGCCGGACCCTGCTGCTGGTGGCGTTGACCATCCCCAATCTGCGCAAGCCGGAGCTCTATTGCCCCGGTTTACCCCCCATGGAAAAACGGCGATCGCGCCCCGCCTAACTCGATATTTCTTCCTCTCAAACTCAAGTTAAATCCCCTAAAGTTGTCCAAAACCCATGATGAAATTGCAGGTTACAGAACGCAGTAAGATCTGGTGGTCTATTTCCGCCGGGCTGCTCCTCGCCAGTTTTGTAGCCATGGGCATGTGCTTTAGCCAGTTTGGGGCACCGTTGCGACTGGGCTTGGATTTCCTGGGGGGAACGCGGCTACAGCTTGAGCTGGCCTGTGGTGAGGGCAATAGCCAGCCCGATGTTTGCAACCAGCCCGTTGATATCAACGTGGTGCGGGAAGTCCTGAGCGATCGCGACCTGGATGGATCATCGGTGCAGCTTTTGGATCGGGATTCTTCAGTCCAGGATCGCCATATTATCGCCATCCGTAGCCAAGATTTATCGGCGGAGCAGCGGAGCCAGTTGGTGGACGCCCTGGAAGAACAAGTGGGCACCTTCGACCCCGCGGCCACCCAAATCGATACGGTGGGACCGGTCTTGGGGCAACAGGTATTAACCTCAGGTATTTTGGCGATCGCCCTCGCGTTGGCGGGCATCATTGCCTACCTCAGCGTTCGATTCCAATTTGACTACGCCATTTTTGCGATCGCAGCCCTATTCCATGACGTACTGATTACGGCAGGGGCTTTTGCCTGGATGGGCTGGCTCGGCGGCATCGAGGTGGACACCCTATTCGTAGTGGCGCTGCTGACCATCATCGGTTTCTCCGTCAACGACACCGTGGTGATTTATGACCGCATCCGCGAAACGTTCAAAGTGCGACCTGTGTCATCCGTGCAAGAGGCGGTGGACTTAGCCGTTGACGAAACCCTGACCCGCTCCATCAACACCACCATCAGCACATTGCTGGCGGTGGTCGCCATCTTCCTGTTCGGCGGTTCTACCCTGCGATTCTTCTCCCTTGCGCTGATCATTGGGTTTATCGCCGGGTCCTATTCCAGTATTTTTGTGGCGAGCACGCTCTTGGCTTGGTGGCGGAAGCGTAGCGGGTTTGTGCCCCAAATCGAAGTCGAGCAGCCGGCAGAAGGAGACTTGGAAGGGGCGATCGAGTCTTAAAGGTCTGGGTGGCACACCGCCTCAATTAGAGAAACGCCGATACGCCAGAATAGAAGATGTGTTGTGAAAGGCAGAAGCAATGCGTCGTAGAAAATTTATTCGGCAGACGGTCACAGCAGCCACAGGAATGCTCGCAAGCGTGGCGAGTCATGCTGCGGTTGGTCGCACAGCAACACCAAAATCTCGTCATAAGTGGGTCCTTTTGTATTGGATGCCCTATGACAATGATCTGTTCATCTATGGTCCCCCCATCATAGACATGCTCCGATCCGGGACCGAGAACTCCGACGTCGTTGTCATTCTCCAGGCTGATTTTTTTGGCAGCCAAAGAATGCGGCGTTATCTAATCCGACGGGGCGACGTTCAAGTCATCTCACAACACCACGAAGACAGTAGCGATCGCAACAACATCTCATCCTATTTACGATGGGCTTACGACAACTTTGAAGCCGATCACTGGATCGTGAGCGTTGTCGGGCACGGCGGTCGAATTAATGAAATCAGCCCTGACGATCATGGTTCAACATTAGTTAGCGATCGCACCTGGATGGAGGTAGATCAATTTGCCGCAGAAATAGAAAATTTCAATAAAATTACCAACCATCGAGTTGATCTTCTATTCTTCCAAAACTGCAACAAAGCAACCTTGGAAGTAATCTATGAAACGCGAAATTGTGCCCGTTATACGCTGGCTTCCCAACGCACCTTAGGGGCTCCTAATTACTACTATGGCGACCTGATCAAGTATCTTGACCAGAATTCGGAAAGCAATGGTTATGACGTAGCTACAGCCATTATGGATTCAGAACGGCTGAGTATGTATCACACCATGACCCTAGTTGATAATCGGTTCGTGCACTCTATCCCCGAAAAACTCGCACCTTTAGTCGAAGCCATTGCTAACACTCCCCAATCCCGCCGTAAAGCAGTTAAACTCCCGACTTACAGATATTTCGAAGAACGACATTGCGATGCCCTGGCATTTTTACAAAGTTTTGACCAGAGCGATCACAATGTAGCAAAACAATTCAAATCATTTTCTAATTTCCTACGCACCAAAATTGTTAGTCACTATCGGACTGGGGGAACAATTTACGGCTGGCATATTGCCATCCTTTCGCCACCAGAACGGTTCTGTGGATTGAGTGTATATCTACCGGAAACAATACAAAGTATTGATCGCTATGGGTCTATGGCACTCAATCGGCAAGTCGGATTATCTCGGCTGTATGAGATTTTTTTAGAGGGTGTGGAAACACGCCAATCAGGGCACATCTAAAGCCGTGGAGATAGGTCAGGCGATCGCCCGGAATACGCCGACATATTCATCATTTTTGCGCCGTCCAATGGAATGCTCACTCAATTCCCAAAGTTCTCGATTGAATTGGGGCGTAAACAATTCCAAAACTTCGGTTTCAGTGGTGCCAAACGGGGGACCGCCGGGGCGATTGTGGGTGAAGAAAATACCAATGAGCTGCCCACCAGGCTTGAGGAGCGATCGCACCGATTCCACATAGTCAGGGCGGCGATCGGGATCAATGGCGCAGAAACAGGTGTGTTCAATCACCAGGTCAAATTGGTCTCGCCACTCGGGCGCGATCGCAAAAATATCCATCTCCTCAAAGCGCAATTGCCCGTCTGTCAAACCGGCTTGGGTAGCTAATCCTCGGGCATCGGCGATCGCTAGGGGAGCAAAATCAAAGCCAATGGTTTCCAGTCCCAAATTGGCCACAAAGCGAGCATCATGCCCTCGACCACAACCAATGACCGCCACCCGGAGCGATCGCCCCGTCAATTCGTTTTGGTCTAGAAACTCTGGCAAAAACGCTTTTAACACCGGCGACGGTTCTCCCAAATCCCAGCCGGTATTTTGGTCTTCATAGCGTTGATTCCACGCTTGGCGATCAGACACTGGGGCAGAATTTTGGGAATTTGTCACAGGGTATGGAGGGGAATCGTTGGTTTGAGTTAGTGCAGGCCCATGGTGATGATGCCCTGTTGGCCCAGCAGCACTTCCCGGACCAGGCTAACGATCCCCACCCAAATAATGGGGCTGATATCGACGCCGCCGATGGGGGGGACAATTTTGCGGGTGGGTTTAAGAAAGGGTTCCGTGGGGATCACCACCAGGTTGAAGGGGAAGCGATCGCCCTCCACTTGGGGATACCAGGTGAGGACGATGCGAATGATAAACAGGAAAATGCCAACCCCAAGGAACACGCTAAGGCCAATGGAAGTTAGGAGATCGATGGTCATGGTGCAGTGGGGGAACGGTTGCGGAAATTGAATTGCGATCCAATGGTACCTCGCCCAAAGATTCCAAAGGATTAATTTTCAAGGGTCAAACGGGTCTATACAATAGAATCCAATAGTCCTGATTTTATTAAGCTGAGGATAGCAATGACCCCTTCTCTAGCTAATTTCCTGTGGAGTCTCCTGTGGGGAACCGTCATCGTCGTGATTCCCGCCAGCGTCGGTTTGATTTTCATCAGCCAGCGCGACAAAATCCGTCGCCGCAATTTCTAAGGGGCCCAGTTATCGCTCAAATGGGGGAGACGGCGCTGTTGGAGTTTTGAACCATTGGGTTTAAGGCACGGTGCTGGCTTCCCCTTTTTTGGGATTAGCGGTTATAGATGGGATAGGAAGAGCGACGCAAAACAATGGTCAATATTGGGTTCAGTTGGGGCAGCCTTATCGGCATCGTGTTGGCGGTGGCTGGGGCATCCTTATACTTTTTGAGGTCCGTGCGCCCAGGGTTGGCGCGGGACTACGATATTTTCTTCGCTGCTGTTGGGCTGCTGTGTGGCGGCATCCTGTTCTTTAACAGTTGGCGACTGGACCCCATTTTGCAGTTCAGTCAGTTTTTGCTGGCGGGCTCCACAATCTTTTTTGCCTATGAAAGCGTCCGTCTACGGGGCGTTACCACCGAGCAAGCGAAACGTAGCTCCCCCGTGGTAGATGATGATCGCCCGGTCAGCCGGGTCTATCGTGCCGAACTAGACGACGAAATGGATGCGTTGGACGAGGAGGAAGAGTTTTATCCCCCTCGCCGCATTCGCGGTGCCTTGAAATCGCGAGATCCCCAACTGGAGCGATCGCGCGATTCCCGAGGCGACACCCGGGGCGACACCCGAGGCAACTATCGGGATGATGATTACGACGATCCCCGATCCCGCCGCCGTCCTTCCAGTGGCGATCGCCCCCGTAGCGGCCGCCCTGCCCCCTCCAACCGTCGCCCATCCCAGCCCTCCCGACGTCCTGATAGTCGTCGCCCGATGGCTGAGGATGATTGGGGTGGGGATGATGTGCCCCCCAGCCGTCCCCCCCGGTCCGGTCCCCGGTCCGGTGGTCCGCGTTCCGAAGATCCCCGCTCGGGTCGTCCCCCCCGCCGTGGTCCCAGTGACTCCATGGCCGGTCCTGGCGATCGCCCCCGGTCCCGCCGTGGCGCTTTGAACCTAGAGCCCCCCCCGTCTGACCCTCGTCGTCCCCGGTCCAATAGCCGCCGCAGCGAAGGGACCCTCTTTGACGATCAGCCCTACGAACCGCGATCCTATGAGTCGCGATCAGGCCGTCCGTCTGGCCCACCCCAAGATGAGCCCGAGATGCGCGATCCCCGTCGGGAGCCCCCTCGCGATATTAGTCGCGATGGCAGCGACGGCAACGATGACAGTTATGTGGACTATCAACCCCTAGAAGGGCCGCCGTCCGATGAGGGCGCGACGCCTCCGGCTCCGGAAGCGGATAATCGGGAACCTGATAGCGATCGCCCGGCTGCCCCCTCTAGTGCCATTGATGAGCCGTTGTTCCCCAATGAGCCCACCGCATCCCGTGGTAGTACCCCCGTCGACAAGGGCTATGACGACTATGACGATTACGATGATGAGCTAGATGGCGATCGCTACGACCGTCCCTAGGCGGTTCAATCGAGGCTTGAATCGAGGGGGGCGATGGAGCCTAAAACTGCTCGCAGCTAGTGCTCTCGCGCTGAGTAGTATGCTGAGCGGCTGTTCCAGCGCCCCCGTCCTCCCGGGCACCAATTCCGTCAACTCCCGATACACCGACGAACAGCCGGCCCTCAGCGGGGACGGTCGTTTTTTGGCGTTTGTGTCCAACCGCGAAGGGCGACGCACGTTGTTGGTCTACGACCTCAGCCTGCGCCAATATGTGCCCCTCAACCGGGTCAACCGCAACGACACGATCGCCGAACACCCCAGCCTCAGCTATACCGGTCGCTATCTGGTCTATCTCGCCAGTGATTACGCCCGCCCCGAGGTCGAACTCTATGACCGGGCGACGGGACAGGTACAGGTGATTACCCAGGGTTATCGAGGCTGGGTGCGATCGCCCCGCATCAGCTCCGACGGTCGGTTCATTGCCTTTGAGAGCGGCTCCCGGGGGCAATGGGATATTGAAATCTATGACCGCGGCGAAAATACGGAATTGGATCTCCCCGACGGCTTCCGCCAACCGGTAACCCCCGCAGGGAACTAGCCCCAGTCAGCGCATCCGGTGGGGGCAAAATGTTACAATCTGTGAACCCTAAAACGTAGATTCAGGTTGGAGCAGCCGTGCGAGTAGCAATTGTTGGTGCTGGATTGGCGGGCATGTCAGCGGCGATAGAACTGGCGGACGCTGGGCATGAGGTAGAAATTTTTGAGTCCCGGCCGTTTGTGGGCGGCAAGGTGGGGAGCTGGGTCGATGGCGACGGCAACCACATCGAAATGGGGTTACATGTGTTCTTCGGCTGCTACTACAACCTGTTCGACCTGATGCGCAAAGTCGGGGCGATCGACAATCTGCGCCTGAAGGACCACATCCACACCTTTGTTAACGAAGGCGGTGAGCTAGGCGCATTAGATTTCCGCTTCTTCACCGGTGCACCCTTCAACGGCCTCAAGGCATTTTTCACCACCTCCCAGCTATCCGTTCGCGATAAGGCACAAAATGCGATCGCCCTGGGCACCAGCCCCATCGTCCGCGGCTTGATTGACTTTGAGGGGGCCATGAAAGACATCCGCGCCCTGGATTCCGTCAGCTTCGCCGACTGGTTCCGCAGCCATGGGGGATCCAACGGCAGCCTGAAGCGGATGTGGAATCCCATCGCCTACGCCCTAGGCTTTATCGACACGGAAAATATCTCAGCCCGCTGCATGCTGACCATTTTCCAATTCTTCGCCAGCAAGACCGAAGCCTCCGTGCTGCGGATGTTGGAAGGGTCACCCCACGAATACCTCCACAAACCCATCGTGAAATACCTGGAGGATCGCGGCGTCAAAATCCACCTGCGCCAACGGGTCAAGGAAATCCAATTTGACGAGACCGACGGTAAAACCCAAGTAACGGGTTTAGTAATGGGCGGTCCCGAAAACACCACCACCGTCACCGCCGATCAATACCTGTGTGCCTGCGATGTGCCTGGGATTCAGCGCCTATTGCCGGAAGCGTGGCGCAAGTGGCCCGAATTCGACAATATTTACGAATTGACCGCCGTTCCCGTGGCCACCGTTCAACTGCGCTTTGACGGTTGGGTCACCGAGCTACAGGACGAGGCAGCCATGAAAAACCTGGACAAGCCCACCGGTTTAGATAATTTGCTCTACACCGCCGACGCCGATTTCTCTTGTTTTGCGGACCTGGCGATCGCCAGCCCCGGCGATTACTACCGCGAAGGGGAAGGCTCTCTGCTCCAGGTGGTCCTCACCCCCGGCGATCCCTTTATCGCGAAAACCAACGAAGAAACCACCGCCCACGTGCTGGAACAGGTCCACGCCCTCTTCCCCTCCTCGCGCAAATTAAACCTGCTCTGGTCCAACACCGTTAAGCTTGCCCAGTCCCTGTATCGGGAAGCCCCCGGCATGGACCCCTATCGCCCCAACCAGAAAACCCCCATCGATAACTTTTTCCTGGCGGGCAGCTACACCATGCAGGACTACATCGACAGCATGGAAGGCGCCACCATCTCCGGTCGCCAAGCCGCCGCCGTCATGTTGGAAATGGCCCCCGCGCCCCAACCTGTCGCAGCAGGCTAATCACCGACCCCTGCCCCCCAAGTCCATCCTTCTTCTCCCCCGAGGGCAACCCCCATGGCCAAGTGGCTTGAACATAGTGTGCAAGTGGAAGTCCCAGTCCCCATTCAAACTGTGTGGGACCTGTGGTCTGACCTGGAGAAGATGCCCAAATGGATGAAGTGGATCAAATCCGTCACCATCTCCGAGCAAGATCCCAGCCTATCGGTATGGGAACTGGACTCGGAGCAATTCTCGTTTAGTTGGCAAGCCCGCATGAGCCGCATCGTGGATCGACAGTTGATCCAATGGGAGTCCGTTGACGGTCTGCCCAATCGCGGAGGCATCCGCTTCTACGATCGCCACGATCACAGCGTTGTTCGACTCACCGTGTCCTACTCCATTCCCGGAATTCTTGGCCCCCTTGTGGATAGCCTTTTCCTGGGGGATTTGGTGGAATCCACCCTACAAGCAGATCTCGATCGCTTCCGAGACTACGCCCAGCGCCATAGTGCCTAGCGTTATCCGTAGCATTAAAGAGGGACCCTGATAATGGCGCAGACGGCTCCCAATCTACCGTCGAGCACACTTCATCAGGGTCCCGAAACTTTACCCAAACCGCTGGGGTATCCCCCTACCGCGGCTTGGATAGAGCACTAATTGCTATTCGCACGTTGCGCTTTCGCCATCCAGGAAGCAAGCCTCAGTAATTGCAGCTCTCGCCTTGTCATCCAGGCGTAGGGAGGAAACCAGCTCCTTCCAGGTGTCAGGGTCACTGTTATGCAAACCAGCGGCGATCGTCAGGGTGTCATATCCCAACAGATTTTCTAGGCTGCGCTCTGCTTTGGCGAGGCCCTGCAACTGATCCAGTTCCGCTTGCTCCTGGTTGCCCAAGCTGACCACCTCCAGTTCACCGAGGTCGAAGGGATCGCCGGCTCGGTCAGAGCTGCTGACATCGCACACCAGCATGACGCTCCAGCGATACCGCTTACCCGGCTCTAGGGTAAATTCTTCGGGAAGCAGGGGAACAGTGACTAGGCCATTTTTGCGCCCATCTAACGAAACACGATAGGGGGTGTCGGGACCAACTAAGTTAAAGCCCGCGTCAAACATCCGCATTTCCAATGCAGCAGCGGACGTATTACCGACGTAAACCACCAGTTCCGGGGTCGTATCGACAGTTCTGTTATGGCTGACGGGGGGTACGATCGCCTGGATCGGCACCTCTTCGCCTTCCGCGATACATTCTCCGCCGCGGGTTCCTCCCCCAGTACTGCGGGAAGGGGAGCCTAGATCCTGGGTGGGCGGGAACGTCAGGCGAGCACCAAATTCAGCAACTCTGCCCAAAAATGCAGCTTGGCTGGGGAGGAGGGAAAGCCCCAAATGTCCTAAAACTAGAGTGCCCACGGAGAGGCCTTTAAGCAGCGAGCGGATGGGAGTGTGAGGTTGAAATGACATGGGATTGGTACCCTCCAGAGAATGCAAAAGCGAGCGTTAGGACTTCGAGTCAGTAGGCTCGGGCTGTGGACGAATCGAACGTTTCCTGGTTGAGACCCTATCTGCGTTGACGGACGACGCTGAAATTTGCTCCGCAGAATAACGTTTTGACATACAACATCCCTGGCGAGAGACTGGCTCCCGCTTCCGATCCTGATGGTGCCGATGGGGAGAGCGTATGACATAGCCCACTGTCCTTCCCATTCTATGAGTTGAATGGGGACTAGTTCATTGTCCTGCCGTTACCCCACGAATCCGGGAAATCATCGGAGGCACGGAACTTTAACGTTCCGTCAGCACTAGCCTGGCCGACCTTAGTCGATACCCTAGTTGTAATTGTTTACAACTAGGGGGCGCAGCGATCGCAGACACTTGGCAAAGTGGTCAATTCAAGGCATCTCCTCAAATCCGCCCCAAATACCCCAAATACCCCCTTTCCAACTATCGCTCAAATCACCACTCAAATCACCCGCCGCCCAGGGCTACCATTTCAAAACCGCCGCGTCGACGCCCTGTTCCCGTTTGGTTTTGGCATCCCGCTCGAACCAGGCAATGATTTGCGCCTGGGTTAAATCGGCGATCACTCCCCTTGCGGAGCTCGGTGTGGATAGCGAAGGGACGATCACTGCAGCCTTATATCTTCCTTTTAGTTCAGTCAAGGGAAAGAAAAATATTCACATTGAGAAGCTAGTTCCTCATAGACAGACGAATCAAATCAACTTAGGCTCCAGACAAATATCGCCGCAGCTTCTGGGTTCTGCGCCCATCTTTAAATCCGGACAATAGATGCCCGGGTATTCTATCCAATGTTTTGGAAACGCTTCCAAGGGTTAGAGCATGTCTTTGAAGCTCCATAGATACCGCGCTTCGTATGCCTTCTACGTCCTGTATCCAGTTTATTGACAGCGTGGTCACGAAGTAAAGATCAACCCTACGACCGAAGAAGCGATTACTTTCCTGAAGCATAAATTTACCTTCATACTCTTGGTTCAAAGATGCCTCAATTATCATTGCCAGCTCCTGGTTATCGAAGCTTTTTATAAAAGTAGAAAACTTGCAGTAATTTTCCCTCTGGGATATCGCAGTTTTGACTTCATAGTCTTTACGATCCACTTCGACAACACTGTCCGACAAAAGGTATTTACCCAGTCCAGGATAATTGTCAACGGAGAGCGAGTCATCAAAACCAAGAATCAAATCCAGTAAATCCTGCATTCCACATACCAATAAAATATTAATTGAACATATTTAAACGTGACTAATCTTCTTGTCCTTCGAAATAGCCGATAAGCCTAGCATTGTCAGCTCTACAAGAAATTACCTGATTCTCAGGATTTGGTGGATATGCTTCCGGAACACGTCTACCCCTAAGCCTCATATCATTGCTATGGTTAAGTTTCCGCCTTCTCAGCACAGTAGTATGAGTGATACTATCTTCTCTCCGGGGAGGAACAATCTGCCCAGATTTGTGGCTTTGAGTTAGTTCTCTCCTCGCGATCCCCCATGCAAACGCCCCCGCAGTCATCGAAAGCAGGAAGGTAATTATCGTCAGGGAAAGCATTACTAATTCCATTCGAAAATCTCGATGAAAGACTTATGGACAATATTCAGAAATGCAGCAGAGAAAAAAATGATTACAGAGGCAACTACAATCAGCTGTGGAGGCACGGTATTCTGATCAAGGTTTTTTACAACCAGATATAGTACCAAAGTAAATAGTATTAACCAGAATGACAAAGCCGGGCATAAAACCTCGGCGAACCTAATCTCTGGTCTTGACTTCATCAAAAAAAACAGGGAAAGAGTGTCTGCAGAGATGGTCGTAGAGATTAGACATATTTCACCATTTGCAAACATTGCACTCTTAAAGTCGGTCACCTCTTCAAGTATCAAGGAAGTGACCGAAGAGATTAAAATAGGGAGCAATGATACGCCAAAAAAGAAAACAGTCCAGATAG
Organism: uncultured bacterium; assembly: GCA_964655355.1. Lineage (GTDB taxonomy): Bacteria > Cyanobacteriota > Cyanobacteriia > CACIAM-69d > CACIAM-69d > CALGDE01. Next base: position 7,111 of record CAZZMD010000058.1, on the reverse strand, counting down.
CAATCAACCTCAATACAGACTTGATTTTATTATTATCCCTAGGCAGGACATATTTCTTTACTTGAGCCATAGTTCTCTGCACTTGAATGAGTTTCTAATATACAGAAAATCAGTTTTCCCGAATCTCCATACTCCCCAGTTTAGTCAGCATGTTATGTCATGAAAACACACCTTACAGCACCCAACCAGAGCCTTGCAATCTAGGTGAGGGTTTTCAGCTCACACTGGTTTTGCCTGAGGGCTAACACGATTTTAGGTGGAAGTTTTTTTCTGATTTCTGCGACAACATTCAAGACATAATTCAGTCAGTCCTCGCGTCATTACCACTTCAAAATCGCGGCATCAACGCCCTGTTCCCGTTTCGTCTTGGCATCCCGCTCGAACCAAGCAATAATTTGCGCCGGGGTTAAATCGGCGATCGCGACCCCTTCGCTTTCGGCGATAAAGGTCAGCAACTTGAACGACGACAGGGTGAGCCGGGTCAAAAACTTTTCTGGGGAGGACAACAACGCCGCATCCACCTTTGCCGACTCTTCCTCCGTTAAAAATTCCGGCAATCCCATCCCACTCATTGACGCGACCTCCCCACAATTTCTATCTAAAGCTTTCTATCTAACGCTCTTGTCTAACGATTAAGCACTTTCAACGGGCACCGGGCTAGGGACAGCCGACGCCGCCGACATCACCGACACCACATACCCGCATCGATGTTCGCCCCCCGCCATCCACTGGGTCCGCTCCACCTTGCATCCTTCTAGGGCGATCGCAAACATCTCCAGCTCGTGCTCGCACACCTTCGGAAAAGACGACGCCACCGTCGAAATGGCGCAATTGTGCTCCGAAATAAAAAACTTGGGTTCCTCTGACGCCTCAGTCTGGGGCACCGCCTCCCACTCCGCCATATAACCCTCAGCCCGACGCAACTCCACCAACCGCGCCACCCGCTCTGCCAAGGGGCTGGATCCCAACATCTGTCGATATTCGATCGCCTTGCGCACCCATTGCTGTCGCAGCATCTCGGACACATGGTCCTTGCCCAAAGAATCCGACAGGGTTTCCAACAGCCCTAACGCAAACTCGTCATAGCCATCGGGAAAGCGCGATCGCCCCGCCGCGCTCAGCTCGTAAACATACTGAGGTCGCCCCGTACCCTGGCGCGACACCTCATGGACAATCAAGCCCTCCGCCTCCAAATCCTTTAAATGCCGCCGAGTGGCCTGGGCACTGATCCCCAACTCTGTCGCCAGATTCTGGGCCGTTGCCGATCCCCGCTTCAGCAAGAATTGAAGGATATCGTCTTTTGTTGAAACGTGTTGAGGAGCCATTACTCTGCGATCATGCCGCGACACATCATACAACCCAGCCCATCGCCCCAATGCCGTCCAGCCGTGCTCACCACATCAGCGAACAAAACATAGGTTTAATTGGCGCATCTTGGGTAAGCTTAACCTGCGCCATAGCAACTTTGACAACAATCCTGTTGCTAAAGTAGTCTAAGTGCAGCTTAAACAATAAAAATGTTGTTTAAGTCGCCAATGGCTCGATGGGTTGGCAACCCCCCGTTTTCTAGCGACACGATCCGGTCTTTAGTTTATGAGTGCTTCTGTTAAAACCCTGGTTGACCAGCCATACAAATATGGGTTTGTGACCGACATTGAGGCGGATGCGTTGCCGCCTGGATTGAACGAGGATGTGATTCGGGCAATTTCCGCCAAAAAAAATGAGCCGGAATTTTTGCTTGAGTTTCGCCTAAAGGCCTATCGTCGTTGGCTGACCATGACGGAGCCCACTTGGCCCGATGTGGATTACCCCCCCATCGACTACCAAAAAATTGTTTACTACTCTGCCCCCAAGCAAGAAGCGAAAAAGCAAAGTTTGGATGAGGTAGACCCCACCCTGTTGGAAACCTTCGATAAGTTGGGGATTCCCCTGTCGGAGCAAAAGCGCCTGAGCAATGTGGCGGTGGATGCCATTTTTGACAGTGTTTCGATCGCCACGACCTACCGAGAAAAGCTGGCGGAGCACGGGGTGATTTTCTGTTCCCTGTCGGAAGCGGTCCAGGAATATCCCGAGCTGATTGAAAAGTATTTAGGGTCTGTGGTGCCCGCCGCCGATAACTATTTCTCGGCGTTGAACTCGGCGGTCTTCAGCGAAGGTTCTTTTGTTTATATTCCCAAGGGCGTTAACTGCCCCATGGAATTGTCCACCTATTTCCGCATCAATAACGGCGATTCGGGACAGTTTGAGCGCACGTTGATTGTGGCGGAAGAGGGCAGCTACGTGAGCTACCTGGAAGGCTGTACCGCGCCGATGTACGACAGCAATCAGCTCCACGCCGCAGTGGTTGAGCTGGTGGCGTTGGACAATGCCGAAATTAAATATTCCACGGTGCAAAACTGGTTCGCCGGCGATAAGGATGGCAAAGGCGGTATCTATAATTTCGTGACCAAGCGAGGTCTGTGCGCCGGGGTTAACTCAAAAATTTCCTGGACCCAGGTGGAAACCGGTTCGGCGATTACCTGGAAATATCCCAGTTGTGTGCTGGCGGGGGATAATTCCGTCGGTGAGTTTTACTCGGTGGCGTTGACCAATAACCATCAGCAGGCGGACACCGGCACCAAGATGGTCCACGTGGGCAAAAACACCCGCAGCACCATTATTTCTAAGGGCATTTCCGCCGGGCAGTCCAAGAACAGCTATCGGGGTTTGGTGAAAATTGCGCCCAAGGCCACGGGGGCTCGGAATTATTCCCAGTGTGATTCCATGCTGATTGGCGATCGCGCCATGGCAAATACGTTCCCCTATATCCAGGTGCAAAACGAAGGGGGCAAGGTGGAGCACGAAGCCTCGACCTCAAAGATTGGGGAAGACCAATTGTTCTATCTGGCGCAGCGGGGCATTTCCGCCGAGGACGCGGTATCGATGATGATTTCCGGCTTCTGCAAGGACGTGTTTAACCAACTGCCCATGGAATTTGCCGCAGAGGCGGATAAGCTATTGAGCCTGAAACTGGAAGGCTCGGTGGGGTAACGGCGATTTCGCGCTGGTTTGTTTCGTAATTATTTCGTAATTATTTTTTCTGACTTTCTGAGGTAGCGGCGATCGCCATGATTGTAGAGAACGCATCGACCATCTTATCGGTCAAAAATCTTCGGGCCAGCATTGATGACAAGGAAATCCTGAAGGGCTTTGGCATCGAGATCAAAGCCGGTGAAATCCACGCCATTATGGGGCGCAACGGCTCCGGTAAAAGTACCTTGTCCAAGGTGTTGGCTGGGCATCCCGCCTACGAAGTCACCGGCGGTGAGGTGGAATTTCAGGGCAAGGCATTGCTGGACCTGGAACCGGAAGAGCGATCGCGGGAAGGGGTTTTCTTGGCATTCCAATACCCCGTTGAGATCCCCGGCGTCAGCAACTTGGATTTCCTGCGGGAGTCCACGAATGCACGCCGGATTCATCAGGGGTTGGAGGAATTGGACCCCTTTGATTTTGATGATTTGGTGCGCGAGAAATTGGATGTGGTCCAAATGGACCCGGCATTCTTGGACCGCAGCGTCAACCAGGGTTTTTCCGGCGGGGAAAAGAAGCGCAATGAAATTCTGCAAATGGCGCTGTTGGAACCGAGCCTAGCGATTTTGGATGAAACCGATTCCGGTTTGGACATCGACGCCCTGCGCATTGTCGCCGGCGGCGTCAATCAGCTCTCCAACGAAAACAACGCCATGTTGGTGATTACCCACTATCAGCGGCTGTTGGACTACATCGTGCCCGATTTTGTCCACGTCATGCGGGACGGTCGGATTATCAAAACCGGCGGCAAAGAATTGGCGCTCGAGTTGGAAGAAAAAGGCTACGACTGGGTGGACGATCTTGAGCCGGCTTTGGCGGGGGTATAGGTCATGGAAACCATTGAGACTACCGATACTAAAGCGACGAACGCAACAACCATGGGTGCCCAGCGGGTGGAGTATTGGAGCAAGCTATTAAAAACCGTCACGGCCAGCACCGGCACGGCGGCCGATTGGATCGGACAGATTCGCTCCAAAGCAACAGCGATCGCCCAAGAGCTTGCCCTTCCTTCCACCCGAGATGAGGACTGGCGATTTACCGATTTATCGCCGCTGTTGGACATCGAATTTTCCGTCGCTGCGGCGATCACATCCCCTAGCATTGACGCCAAAGCGTTAGCCATCACCGAAGCCCAACAAAATCGGTTGGTTTTCGTGAATGGTTACTACGCTCCTGAGCTATCGGACCTGAGCGCATTGGGCGACGGCATCACCGTCGGTCCCTGGTCAGCGGAAGGGGACGGCGCTCTGGATGACAGCATTGAAAAATGTGTGGAAGCGAACTTGGGTCGCATCCAAACCAGCGCTGAAGCCTTTACGGCGCTGAATACAGCGGCGGTGGATGAAGTGGCGGTGATTGCCGTGGATCGCAATGCGGTGATCGAGACCCCGGTCCATGTGGTGTTTTTGACCACTGGAGACGGGGCGATCGCCCAGCCCCGATGCCTGGTGGTAGCTGGAGCGAACAGCCGTTGCACCATCATCGAGGAGCACCGCGCCTTGGAAACCGCCGAACACACCTATTGGGTGAACAGCGTGACGGAAGTTTCCTTAGCGGATAACGCGGAAGTGCACCACGCTCGCATTCAGCGGGAGGGGGGGGCAGCCTTCCATATCGGCAATACGGCGATCGCCCAAGCCCGCGACAGTCGATATACCCTGACTTCTTTGGATTTGGGGGCGCAGGTGTCTCGCCATAACGCCACCGTTACCCAGCAGGGGGCGGGCACTCAGACCAACTTCAATGGACTGAATGTGGCAACGGCGCAACAGACCAGCGACACCCATACCTTTTTGAACTTGCAACATCCCCACAGCGGGGCGGACCAGTTGCATAAGTGCGTGGCGAGCGATCGCGGCCATACGGTGTTTAATGGTCGAGTGTTTGTGGGGCAACAGGCTCAGCAAACGGACGCCGCCCAGCTCAACCGTAATTTGTTGCTGTCGTCCAAGGCACGGGTGGATACTAAACCCCAATTGGAAATCATCGCCGACGACGTGAGGTGTACCCACGGGGCGACGGTGAGTCAGTTAGAAGATGGCGAAATTTTCTATCTGCGTAGCCGGGGTCTCGATGAGGTCGCGGCCCGTCGTCTCTTGCTCGATGGATTTGTGGGTGAGATCCTAGAACGATTGCCCGCAGCGTCTTTGCGATCGCCCTTGGCCGGTGCGATCGCCGCCCAAATCCGCTCCGAAGAGTCTTAAATCCTAGTATTCCCCCAGCTTGCTGCACCCGTTTTGGCACCTAAACCTATGATTGTTGCTGCCGATAAGCCCCTTGCCCTTAAGATTCGCCAGGATTTTCCCATCCTGCATCAACAGGTCAATGGTCATCCCCTGATCTATTTGGACAACGCCGCCACGTCTCAAAAGCCAGCGGCGGTTATCAATGCGCTGCGGGATTACTACGAGGGCTATAACGCCAATGTGCACCGGGGAGCCCACACCCTGAGCGGCCGCGCCACCGATGCCTATGAGGGAACGCGGGATAAGTTGGCACGGTTTATCAACGCCGCGTCTCGCCAGGAAATTGTGTATACCCGCAATGCCAGCGAGGCGATTAATTTGGTCGCCTATAGCTGGGGCATGAGCGAGCTGAAGGCGGGGGATGAAATCATTCTGTCGGTGATGGAGCACCACAGTAATTTGATTCCCTGGCAGTTTGTGGCGCAGCGGACCGGGGCGGTCCTCAAATTTGTGGGGCTGACGGAGACCGGGGAATTTGATCTTGAGCAATTTAAAACCCTGCTGAGCGATCGCACTAAATTGGTGGCGATCGTCCATGTGTCGAACACCCTGGGCTGTGAAAATCCCGTCGATGAGATTATTCCCCTCGCCCATGGTGTCGGTGCCAAGGTACTGCTGGACGCCTGCCAAAGTGTGCCCCACATGCCCATGGATGTGCAGGTCTTAGACTGCGATTGGCTGGTGGCATCGGGCCATAAAATGTGTGGTCCTACGGGTATTGGTTTTCTCTACGGAAAACTGGATTTATTGGAAGCCATGCCGCCTTTCTTGGGTGGGGGCGAGATGATTGCCGACGTCTTCCTGGACCATGCCACCTATGCGGAGCTACCCCATAAATTTGAGGCCGGCACCCCCGCCATCGGTGAGGCGATCGCCCTGGGGGCTGCGGTGGATTATTTAATGGCGATCGGAATGGATAAAATCCATGCCTACGAAGCAGAGCTGACCCGTCATCTCTTCGATGGACTCGCCAAAATCCCGGGAATTACCATCTATGGTCCCAACCCCAAAGCCGATGGCACCGGTCGCGCCGCCCTAGCGGCCTTTACGGCCGGAGAAGTCCATGCCCATGACTTGGCCACCTTTATTGACCAGTCAGGTATTGCCATTCGCTCCGGACACCATTGCACCCAGCCCCTGCACAGACACATCAACGTCAATTCCACCGCCCGCGCCAGTCTCTCGTTCTACAATACTCGCGAAGAGATTGACCGATTTTTGACGGTGCTCCAGGAAACCCTGGACTTTTTCACCAGCATGATGGGCTAGGTCTGGAAGCTGGCATTGTCAGCGACAAACTTTTCGAGCGCTCCGCTCAACTTTGTTCTTTATTATTATCAGTAACTTCTCGTGACGACTCCCATGGTGACTCCCCAACTGGTTAAAGAAACCATTGCCGCTAAATTGCCTGATGCCCATGTCGAAGTCCAAGATTTGACCGGTGGCGGTGACCATTATCAAGCGCTGGTTGTGTCCCCTGCTTTTGAAGGCAAAAACCTGGTTAAGCAGCATCAGCTTGTTTACGGTGCCTTACAGGAAGAGCTAGATAGTAATGCTATCCATGCCCTAGCCCTCAAAACCTATACGCCGGCGGATTGGGAAGCGGCGCAATCCTAGCCATGGTCTAGGACGGTATCGATTGAACGGTACGGGTTAGACGGTACAGATTGATTTAGTTCGACTCAAAATACTCAAATTACTGATTGGGAGAGAATCATGGCATTGGATCCAGCCTTAAAAGAGCGTATTGACGCGTTGGTTACGGGAAGCAAAATTTTTGTTTTCATGAAAGGGAC
>CAZZMD010000057.1:0-25655 GCA_964655355.1 uncultured bacterium | reverse complement strand
AGAGCCCGAATTTCCCGCCCGGACCACTCCCGCGGCTCCGTATTTTGGAACACCATTAGCAGCCCCCACAGGCGATCGGCCACCATAATCGGCACCGCCGCATAGGCCTTCGTCCCACAGCGCTCAAAAAACTGCACATGGCAAGACTGATAGCCCGCCTCATAAATATCCGACACCGCCACCCCCTGGCCGCGGGCATACTTACCCCCCTCCATCTCCTTCAAATGGCGATCCGGCGACGCACTATCCAACAAAACGGGCCACTCCGAATCCACCGCCTCCGCCACAAACTCCCCAGACCAATCGGCCCCAAACCGATAAACCGCCACCCGGTCCGTCCCCATCACATCCCGAATCCCGTCACAGAGATCCGTCCACAGCCCAGACCAAGTCCGCACCTGCTGCAGCTCCTGCCCCATGCGCTCCCACAGAGCCCCATTCACCCCATCCTCAAACGCCCCCGGCGACGACTCCACCAACGGGGCCATCTCAGCCACAAACTGCTCAAGCCGGTCCATCTTCTCAACCAAAAACCGGTCCGGACGCCCCGATCGCGCCAACTCCCGCTTCAGATCCCCCACCGTACGCTGTAGCTCCTGGACATCCATCGCCGCCGACCGAGACTCCCGACCGGACTCCCGACCATTCCGAGAACCATTACCATTCCGAGAACCATTGCCATTACCGGAGCCATAACGGGACCGATCGCGATCGCGAGACTCACGAGAACGCCGAGTATCAGAAGATTCGTAGAAAGCAGTCATAGGACTTCGACCTTAGGGATAGACGTGATGATCAGTGAACTTGAAGCAGACACAGACACATGACGGGAGTGAGCGGAAGGAGATGGGCAAGCCCATCAGCCTGGAGAGCCCCCTCAACGATATTGATCGCATTCAAGGGCTAAGTTAGTGTGCCCGTCTTCCCCTGCGACATATACAGGGGGTAACAATCAAAACTAGGACGGAACCTGCAATGGTTGAGCCTGGGCGATCGCGATCGCACTCAACACCATGCTGCTGGCCTCCGTGAGATAGCCACTCACGAAAGGCAACAAGCGATCGGGGAACAGCCCATCGCTAGGGGGCTGGAGACTGGGGGACTCATGCCACTCAATATCCTCAATCTGAGGAACAATCAGCCCCAAATTTTGCCCCTCCACCTCCAGCACAATCGCCATCGTCAAAGGAGCCCCCTGAGCCAACAACTCCGGTCCCAAGGGAGCAAACCCCACCAGATGGTTCAAATCCACCATCCACAGCATTTCCCCCCGCCAGTTGTAGATGCCCAACACCGCTTCCGGCACATGGGGCACCGGCAAAATTTCCGACACCGGCACCCTCAAAATTTCCCGCACCTGGTCCACGGGCAACAGCGCCGTATCCTCAAACCCCAAATGGAACCGCAAAAATCGCCGCCCCTCCGGCGCTTGAACAGCCAATGCTTCCTGGGAGCCATTCTCCCCAGCATCCCCCCCTTGCTCGAGCCAGCCCTCCAGCCCAGACGAAGCCACAGGCTGAGCCTCCGAAGCCATCTCCAGCGCGGAACCACCAACGCCAGCGGACGCACCATTACCATTCGTCCCAGGCGAACCAAGGCCATTGCTATCCCCATTGGTAGAGGGGCCAGCAGGCGCGGGCGGGATAGGCGCAGCAGGTGGGATAGACACCTCCCCCCCCGGCTCATCAACCGTCAACGCCCCTTCCTCTAGGGGCAACTCCGCCGGAAAATCATCCACAAAATCAGTCACCGCCGACCCGATCGCCACATCCGCCAGACCCGCGATCGCCGCCAACGCAGTCGCATCCAGATCCAGCTCATCATCCGTAATCGCCTCCGCCCCATCCGGCAGCACCACCTCTTCCTCATCATCCAGAGCCATCCGCTGAACCAGCTCACTCACCTTCAGATCATCCAAATCCAAGGGCAAATCCAAAGGAGCATCATCCTCGATCTCCTCCGGCATATCCTGCCCCACAGAAGCCTGAGACTCTGCCGCCACCAACGGCGTCCCGCCTTCCGCCTCAGGCTCAGACTCAAATTCCTCAGACTCAGCCTCAGGCTCAGACTCAAATTCCTCAGACTCGAACGGCTCAATAGCAATAGCATCCCCAGCCATCTCGTCCAGCTCAGCCCCATCGGACAAGTCAGATAGATCCGACAGATCCGATAAATCGGTTAACTCAGTGGCGATCGCCGGGGACTCCTCTTCAGCATCTGGGATTTCCGCCGCCGCATCCTCCGCAACCAACTCCGGCTCCGGTTCACTATCATCCTCCCCCTCCAGCTCCGCAGCAGCCGTACTCTCATCCGCACCACCATCGACCTCCGTCGGCGGCGCTTTGACCGAGGACAACATCGCCTGAGTTTGACTCAAAATAGACGCCAACGCACTTTGATTCTCAGCAATCGTCTTCATATCAGCCACCAACCGCGCCATCTCCGCCGCCATCGGCGAAGACTCTTGCGAGTCCGCAACATCCGGCTCCGCCCCATCCACTTCGAGAGCTTCAGGCGCATCAGATTCAGAATCATCAGATTCAGAATCATCAGATTCGGGCTCATCCAATTCAGGCTCATCAGCGATCGCAACCGCCTCATCCACCGCCATCTCATCCAATTCAGGCTCATCAGCGATCAGCGCCTCAGGCTCGTCATCCTCGACCAACTCAGGCTCGTCATCCTCAGGCCCTTCTAGCTCCAAAACCGGCTCCTCGACCAGCCCATCATCCTCATCCTCAGGCTCTTCCTCCAGCTCCAATGCCGCCCCCTCTTCAAGCACAAGATCCTCAGACACTGCCGACAACTCAGCCGCGATCGCCCCCTCTTCAAGCACAAGAGCCTCAGGCTCCGGATCCGACTCCACCTCAGGCTCATCCTCAGCCACAATCGCAGGACTAGGAACTTCCGGCTCCACCAACGCACTAAGCTGAGCGATCGCCGCCACCGTAGCGTTAACATCCACATCCTCCCGACCCGACGCCGCCAACTGAGTCAACTGAGCGATCGCCTCCACCGCCTTATCCCGTGTGGACATCCCAGCCGTCCCATCCGCCTCCGCAGCCTCTTCCTCATCCAAGGCCTCGGCGATCAGCTCCTCATCCAACTCGCCTTCCTCTAGAGCCTCAGCCGCATCCTCCTCTTCCACCGCGGCAATTTCTTCCTCAGCGATCGCCGAATCCTCAACCGCCAACTCCTCAACGGCTAACTCTTCAACGGTCTCCGGGGCATCAGCCTCCTCAACCTCAGCCTCAGCATCCTCCAGCTCAGCAGCAACCCCATCGTCAACCGCAGCCTCTAACTCCAGTTCAGGGTCCCCCTCAACCTCAACCTCTTCCTCAACCGCGAGGGAGTCAACATCAACTAAATCTTCCCCAACCTCTTCCTCAACAGGCAACGGCTCCGGCAACGCTTCAGCCACGCTGGGCTCATCCTCCCGCTGAGTTTCCGCATCCAAAACACTGCTCAACCGGTCAATAATCGCCAAAGTGGCATTTACATCCACATCCTCACGCCCCGACGCCGCCAACTCTGTCAATCGAGCGATCGCCGCCAAGGTCTGCTCCCGGGTCGTCTCCCCAGCAGCCCCCTCATCGTCACTCTCCGTCTCCAGCGCCAAAGACGCTTCAACCTCATCAGCCTCGGCAACTTCAGCTTCAAGGGACACCTCCCCAGCCTCGTCATCCTCCACGGACAACACTTCCTCTAGAGCCTCGCCCTCTGTCTCCATCTCTGTCTCCGACTCCAAAACAGACTCATCCACAGCAACGTCTGCGTCGTCGATTTCTAGATCGGCAATCTCTAGATCAGCTTCTGCATCAGTAATTTCTACGTCAGCAACTTCCCCATCAGCGATCGCCTCCTCTAGCCCCTCCAAAACTTCATCGCCCAACCCTTCCATGGGAGACTCCACCGCCCCATCCTCATCCGCCGGCACATCCTCCTCAACAGCGCCCCCCTGGAACGCAGCCATCACCGCCACCGCCTTTTCAATCTGACTCGCCAGCCCTGCAATAGAAGCGATCGCCAGCTTCAGCTCATCCACATCACCCTTCTCGCCGTCCCCCGCATCCACACTCTCTTCGGGGAAATCATCTTCAGCCCCCGCAGCATCCCCCAACACCTCAGGAGACTCATCCTCAACCGCGATCGCCCCCTCGCCCTCAACCTCATCAACATCACCCTCATCCAACCCATCCAGATCAATCCCCAAATCCTCATCCAACGCCAGCCCTACTTCATCCCCATCCTGCTCACCAACCACCAAGTCCTCACCCGACAAATCTTCTAAGGCTTCAGTTAGTTCTTCATCCTCTAGTTCTTCATCTTCCGCGAGCACTTCGGCATCTTCCGCTAGCGCTTCAGCCGCATCCTCAGCGGGCACATCCTCAGAAGCATCAACAACATCCTCATCCCCGGACAAATCTTCCAAAGCTTCAGTTAGCGCTTCATCGTCCGCTAGCGCTTCAGCCGCATCCTCAGCGGGCACATCCCCAGAAGCATCAACAATATCCTCAACATCCTCATCCCCAACCGCGATCGCCCCCTCATCCTCAGCCCCATCAACGGGCACCGCCTCCGGCACCAAAAACTGATGACACCACGTCGGCACCTGATCGCCCCGTCGCTGCCCCGCCACCTTCACTTGCCGCAACCGCTCCGCAGCAACCCCCGCCGCCAACAACCGTACCGCCAACGCCTCCGCAAACACCGTCATATCCGCCGCCGCCGGCACTGGATCATCCTCCAGGAGAAGGTATAAACAATCACCCTTCAGCGCCGCCTTAATCTTCACCGTGTCATTGCCCAGCGCCCCTCGAGCAAAAGCCGCGATCGCCTGGGGAGTCCCCTCCACCAACTCATTCGGCAGCACATCCCCTATCACTTGCGCTTGACTTCCCACGGCGGCTCTCCCATCCATAACGCATAAATCAAATCAACTTGGAAACCACGATCACCAGCGCCGCCAACCTGGCTCTAAAGTGACCCAACTTCCTACTCAAGCAGTACCCAAATGATGCCCTGAATCTAACACATAAACTTTACTTATATTCTTGCAGCCTTAAGAACGGTTCAAAAAAATTTGAAAGCCTTTAACAAGAACTGCATCCCCGTCTTTTTTTTGTCTTTCTTCTGTCCTCTTTCTGTCTTTTTTCTGTTTTTTCATCACCAATCAACCCTCAAACAGCACCCATCCCCCCCTTACCCCAGCTCCCCATCCACCCAAATCCATCTCCGACGTACCAACACCGCGTTGCCAGCCACCCCGCTCCGCCCCTATCGCAATACCCCAAACCCAAAAGGCATCGAAGCCACGCTCTCCCCCAAGAACGTCTACGAAATCGCAGATCTCACCCGAAAACCTCTGGCCACAGCAAGCGGCCAACCCGCACAAATCCCCTACTCAACGCAATACAAACCCTTGCCGGACTTAATATTAGTCAAAGCAAAGAGTAGGCATTATTTCTAATAGCAACAGGCCATTTAATAGGCAATAAGTAGGCGCTAAATAGGCACTAACCCAGAGCCGCTTCTCCATTCAAATTCAGACCCGGCGATCGCAAACTCAAAGCCGCCGCCGAGCCCCCCATCCGAGGAATATTCACCACCGACGACTTCCCCTTCCCATCCCTTTGAAGTGACGCCTTCCGCAACGAAAAATACTTTTGCAAAAGCGACAGAATCTTATCCGATTGAATCGGCTTAGGGATAAAATCTGAAGCCCCAACCAACTTTGCACGCACCCGATCAATCGCCCCATCATTCCCCGTCAGAATCGCCACCGGCACCGTCTTAAACCGCTCCACCCGGCGCAACTGCTTACACACCTCATACCCATTCACAATGGGCATAATCAAATCCAAAAAAATCAAATCCGGCTGATGCTGCAACAAAAGTGACACCGCCTGCACGGAATCCTGAGTTGCGACGCACCGATATCCCGCCTTCTCGATAATCGCAGTCATAACCGCACAAACCTGGGGACTATCATCAACGCAAGCAATCAACGGTACCCTATCTGCCGGCTGACGTTTTCTCAGGGTCATCGAAGCCATCGAAACCACCTGGGTACGCGGCGCAAACGGCGGCAACATCGTCAGGGGATGATCCTCCAACGGGCGAAACTCCGCCGCATCCTTACGCATCAAATGCCGAATAATATGGGCCACGATCGCCAGCGGCTGCCGCATCGTCACCATCACATCCAACATCGTGCGCCGCCCATTCAGGAGAGGAACCAGCGTCAAGTAAGTCGTCGACCCCACCCCCGTCGGACTCATCGCCAACTGCCCCTGCCGGAACACAGGCGCCTCGTCCAAACAATCCACAGGAATCCCCAGGACCCGCAAACGGTGGTGCAACTTCTGGACGTCCCTCACCAACGGTCCCAAACGCTGTAGCGGCAAACAAAGATCCGGTCGATCCAACGGCGGCAACTCTTTCGGGTTCGCCTTCCGCCAGCGCAGCCCCATATCCTGGTGCCCCGCCCCAACCAACAACACTTCCCACAAACTGCGCTCAATCATGTCATGGGCAGTCGACACCGGAATATCCCCGATCGCCACCCCCATCTCGATCCAAGTCCGCTCCCAATTCGTCAACGTTGGCGGAAAAACCTTCTGGGGCACATACTCCACCTGATGCTGGCGTAACATCCGCTGCCACCGCCGAACCCGGTGAAAATTATCAGTCGCGTACAGCAGCCGTCCATCTTGAAACGTAATGGACCAACGGCGATCGCCACACTCTAGCTGCAGCTCCCCAGACGCTCTTTTCTGGACAACTTGCTTAATAACGTGGAAGGTCTGGCGAAGAACAGGAACGGGAGATGAGGGCATCGGGAGCAATATGGCTCAAAGCCATACGATTAACGGACTCAGCACCAACACAGAAGCGGACTCCAGTCAGGCATCAATTCTCACCTGTGAGCCTATTTTCACAAAGGCGCAGTGCCTTACTGGACTTAGTAGCAATAGATGTCCCTTCGGATACATATTAACATTGTCTTAAGATTAAAAGCAGGCGTGATCCCCAACTTCAGCGGAGATCATGGGTCTCGAACATCATCTAAAAGCGCCAAAAGAGCGCCCACCAAGGGTTCTATTAAAAAAAGTCCCCTGCGCCAACGACGTTAAGAATCAATGCGTTTTTCAAAGTCGAGTCTTTTGGATAACGCATCCTAGACGAAAGCGCCTTCGTTGATCCCCAGCAGGGGGGCATAACCTCAGGGATCGGGGAACACAGGCACATAGGCAGCCTACGACAGCCTCAAAGGGGGTTGACTCCCCTGGGTCAGGGAAGGAATTACATCCATTCTTTTCTAAGAGTTATTAATTTGTGTATCGAGGTAGTTGATAGAAACGAACCCGGAGAATATTAATTGGTACGCTATTTCCCAGGGCAAGATTATGACAGTCCCATCAAAAGCGGTGCAAAATCTTCCGTCCTCCTCATTTCCTATCCCCTTAGCAAAAGATAGATATCCAATTCATCAAGACTGGACTGGGCGATCACTTTGGCGTGATCCCCCGCCTTGGTCCACAAAGGACCGGAGAAAGGAGAAGCGAGATCTCATATTCTTTTTGTGAGCTTCATGTTGTTATAGGAACCCTGTCCTGTCTCCCTTGAGGAACAGGGCATCTCCGGCCAAGTGGAGCGGGCCAGTGGAGCAGCACGAGGCCCCTAGGGCGACTCGCTCAACGCCAATTCATCCAGGCTGGGGGCCGTTTTGCTGAAAGGAATATCCTGATTAATCGCCTCAATTTCTTCCTGTTCCAGGAGATTAATTTGACCAATATATTGATTCAGAATGGTCTCAAGGCGAGGGTGATAGAAACGATGGAGGCTATGGTTCGCGATCGCCGGGAAACCGCGCCGTCGTTTATGCCTCCCACCGGCCCCCGGGTCAAACGTCTTAATCCCATTGGCGATCGCCCACCGAATCGGCTCGTAATAGCACGCATTGAAATGCAAATTATCGATATCGTAGCGAGCCCCCCAATACCGTCCATAGAGGCGATCGCCCTTCCATAGGCAAAACGACAATCCCAGGGGCTCTGGGTCAGACTCCCCATAGGCCACAAACAACACGACCCGCTCAGCGAAGTCATTTTCCAACTGCTTAAAAAACTGGTGGGTTAAATATTTACTACCGCCCCAAAACTTATCGCAAGTACTGCTGTAGAAGCGGTGAATCTTCGAAAAATAAGCCGTCGGAATCTCATCCCCCACCAACACTTTAAACGTAATCCCCGCCTTCGCCATCGACTTACATTCCCGCTTGATATTGCGGCGCTGATTGGCATTAAACCGTTTCAAATAATCATCAAACGTCGTGTAATTGTGATTCGACCAAATATAGCTATGGTGCTGCCACGGTTTAAAATCACAGCCCTCCAACAGGGACTTCCACTGGGGATCCACAAATAAAAAATGGCAGCCCGACACCTGATTCGCGATCGCAAACCGATCAATCTCCGTCGCCATCAACGCCGTCATCATCTCCGGGTCCAGCGACTCATCCATCAAAAACCGATAGCCCTCCGCCGGCGTAAACGGAACCATCCCCAACAGCTTGGGATAATACTCAATCCCCAAGCGATAACTCAAATCTGCCCACTGCTGATCAAAAACAAACTCCCCATAGCTATGGCCCTTGATATAAAGCGGAGCCGCCGCCACCAAGCGATCATCCCGGCGCACCACCAGATGATGAGGTAACCACCCCACCCGAGGAATCGCACTGCCCGACGTTTCCAAATTATTCAGCCACGCCCACTCCAAAAAAGGCGTCGACAATGGCATAGCCAACGCATCCCACTCCTCGCGATCAACCTGGCTAATATGGCGTAACCATTGCATTGTGTATCGCGCCTGATCGGAAGCAGTCGAGGAATCACTCATAGGAAAAGAGCCAGGTGAATCAGGGAACGACAGCGATGCACAACAGCATCTGCCCTTCAATTTAACGAAGAATTCTAGGGGCTGCCGGGTTTCCGTCGACCGAATTCATTTCCGTCAACCGGAGGTAAAAGGCGTGGAAAATAGGAGTCCCCCTGCCAAGCAATCTCCCCGACAAAAATGTCCCCAGCAAAAATGTCAGGATCCTGAGAGAGGGTGACCGTAGATTTGACTAGATGATTTGGCTAAACTGCAACAACATCCTCTTTCCCAAGCCTCATCCCTGGCCAGTCTCGTCCATCCCCTGGTTCGCCAGGTCTTATAGTCCAGCCCTCACCGTATTACAGTCTCAGCGACCTCAAGTCCTACCATGAGTCCTTCCAGCCCCTCTCCCGCCTCATCTGCGCTTTCCTTTGGAGAGGCTCAAAAAGTCTTAGCGGGGTTCAACGGTTCGGATATCATTCCCCCACTGTCGCCGGAACAACGCGACCTAATCCGGCGATCGCTCCAGGTGCTATCCCAAGAAACCGACTACTGCATCTTCGGCATCTGTGCCGACAGCTTGGACATCGCCATCAAGAGCCTGAACCAATACGCAAATGCCCTGGGCTATATATTGCCCGACAACCCCGATTTCCGAGGCACCCTAGAGGGCAGCGGCGTCTACGTCAAATGCAACATTCAAAGCGGCTTATTCTATGCCAGCCCCTACGACAACAACTACCGGGGCGTCCTGCTGTCCTATCAATCTCCCGACCACCCTGACCTCCTGCCCCTCTATGGCCACTTCGCCCTGGATTTATTCGAGTAATTGGCGTTCAAGTAATTGGCAATAAATAATTGGCAATAAACAAAAACACAAAATCCCCTGGACACTCCGAACGAATCAGCCCCAGGGGATTTTATTTAGATGGGCAGCGCAATCCAGCGATCGCCCGATGGATGTCTGCCTACTTCTTCGCGAAGAAGCTCACGTGGTAAATACTGCCCTTCTTCCAGGGATGCGCCTGCACCTCCTGTAGAACCGCAGTCCCCTTCCAGGACGCATCAGGAACAGACACCTCAATGGGAGTCTCGCCCACCTTGACATCCCGAATAATAAAACTGAGTTCGTGGGCATCCACCGTCAACAGCATGGACTCAGTGCCATCGTGGCCATACAGATTCGCGGGGACCAGACCTTCACGGCGAAGCGCCTTAGGCTTACGATCTTCGGCGCGGGACTTACATTCAATCGAAAATTCCATTGTTCTCTCGGGGCTGATTCTGTGGACTGATTATTGTGCGGTTGGGTCGGGTCGGTAAACCGGGACCGGAGCGATCGCCAAGAGCAAATTCACCGAAGACAAATTCACCGAGGGCAGATTCTCCGTAAAGACCTCAATCAGGCCGACGCTAGCCCAGCTAGTTCAATGACCAGTTGTTCCATGAAACTAAAAATGGGACGTCGGCAGGAGAGCCATTGTAACCCGAGGACGAACAAACCGGTGCACCCAGCCAAATGTTCCTAGGCGAAACCAAGGTCCACCGGGACGCGATCGCCCTCACCATAAAGGATTAGGACGGAATCGACTCGGGGCCACCATTCTCATAGAGCAACGCCCGCTTCGGACCATGGATGGGATCCTCCACCACGATCGTCTGATCCCGGCTCGCCCCCAAGGACACGATCGCGATCGGCACCTCCATCAACTCCGCCAAAAACCGGAGATAGCTCAGGGCCTCTTTGGGTAAATCCTTGAGGGTGCGGCACTCCGTCGTCGGGGTTTTCCAACCGGGGAAGGTCTTATACACCGGCTTACACTTGGCCAGCTTGCTATCCCCCCGCGGGAAATCCTGGGTTTGTTTGCCATCAATCTCGTACGCAACACAGACCTTCACTTCGTCCAGCTCGTCCAAGACATCCAGCTTTGTAATCGCGACACAATCCAGACCATTAATCCGCACCGCATAGCGACCAATCACCCCATCGAACCAGCCACAGCGACGCTCCCGACCGGTCGTCGTACCAAACTCCGCCCCGCGATCGCGCAGATGTCCGCCAATGGCATCCTTACCCTCCGTGGGGAACGGACCCTCCCCCACCCGAGTGGTATAGGCCTTCGCCACCCCAATCACCCGGTCAATAATGGTCGGTCCCACACCAGCACCGATACAGGCACCCCCAGCAACGGGATTCGAAGACGTCACATAGGGATACGTGCCATGATCCAGGTCCAGCAACGTCCCCTGAGCCCCCTCAAACAAAACATTCCGCTTCGCCCGCACCGCCTCCGCGATCGCCAACGACGCATCAATCACATGGGGCCGCAGGCGATCGCCAAACGCCAAATACTGCTCAATCACCGCATCCGGATCCAGCGGTTCCACCCCATACAACTTATCGAGGATGACATTCTTCGCCTCAATGCTCCAGCGCAAGCGCTCCGGCAACACCTCAGGATCAATCAGATCCAACATTCGGATCCCATTCCGCTCAGACTTATCCGCATAGGTCGGACCAATGCCCCGCCCCGTGGTGCCAATTTTTTTAGAGCCCCGCCACTCCTCCGCCGCCTGA
This sequence comes from uncultured bacterium, assembly GCA_964655355.1. Taxonomy (GTDB): domain Bacteria; phylum Cyanobacteriota; class Cyanobacteriia; order CACIAM-69d; family CACIAM-69d; genus CALGDE01. The sequence goes on along the minus strand of CAZZMD010000057.1, from coordinate 14,194 downwards.
TCCAACAATCGGTGATAGGGCAGCGTCACATGGGCCGCATCAGAAATATATAAATTCTTGGCCGACACCCCCAGGGCATCCAACTGATCCAGCTCCCCCAGGAGCACCTCAGGATCAATCACTGTTCCAGAGCCAATAATACAATCCGTATTCTCATAGAGAATGCCAGACGGAATTAAATGCAACTTGAAGGTTTGGTCATTCACCACGACCGTGTGACCAGCATTCACCCCCCCTTGATAGCGGACGACCAAATCGGCCGAACGGCTCAGCAAGTCGGTGATTTTACCTTTTCCTTCATCGCCCCACTGGGCACCAATTACTACAACGTTAGCCAACGGTTTGATTCTTCGCTCGATATGATATTGACAGAAATTTGGGCAGGGAATGCCCCCACGCACTGATAGCGTCCCAGCACCAAAGCGGCATTGGGATGAACCGGTCCGTGCAAAACGGCTTTCTTTCACTGTCAGATAGGTGCAATACCAATGCGCAAGGCAAAAACTGCCTAGGTTTCAGTCAAGATCAGCCGATCGCAACCGCCGCCTTTGGGGCACGATCGCGTCCGATATCAAAAGCTGCACCGCTCCGCCAGGCAAGGGAGCCACAGTATCTTGAAAACCACTAGCCCAAAGACTAAGCCTGAGACTAAGGTCACCAAACAAACTCTGATTATCCTTAGGAGATTGAAAGACTGTCAACATCAATCTCCCGATTTGCAGATGAAAGCATAACTTCAGTGGCAAACAAGGGGTTGCGTATCCTATCAAAATCGCAACATATCCCCACGTCGGAGACGGGGATCAAAATCCAGCGCTAGGGTCATAGATGAAGGGGTTAAGGAAGGATGCAGAGCCTTGATCTTTGGACCGCCGTAGGATTGCGCCGGGCGCAGCATCCCCTTCCACATGCTCCGCCGATTCGTGTCACAGGTTTCTAGCCAAGCTCCGCCATAAGCAGGGGGTTGAGTATGAAAATTGCAGTGTTCAGTGCGAAGGCCTACGACCGTGAGTTTTTGACCCAGGCAAACCAGGCGCTGGCTCCAGACAACCAACATCAACTGACGTTTCTGGAAGTCCCGCTCAATCAAAACACAGTCACCCTGGCCCAGGGGCGCGACGTAGTCTGCGCCTTTGTGAATGACCAGTTGGACAAGGAAGTGATTACCCAGTTTGCACAAATGGGCGGACGGGCGATCGCCATGCGTTGCGCAGGCTATAACAACGTGAATCTGGACACCGCCGCCGCCCATAACATTCCAGTCGTGCGGGTGCCGGCCTATTCTCCCTACGCCGTCGCAGAACATACCTTTGGGCTACTGCTGGCCTTGAACCGCAAAATTTACCGCGCCTATAACCGAGTGCGCGAGGGAAATTTTGCCCTAGATGGCCTGCTGGGGTTTGACCTCTATGGCAAGACCGTCGCAGTGATTGGAACCGGAAAAATTGGATTTTTGGTAGCAGAACGCCTGCTCGCCTTCGGATGCCATGTGGTGGCCTACGATCCCTACCCCAATAGCCATATGCGGGAGCTCGGCATCGAATATGAGCCCCTAGATGAGGCGATCGCCGCCGCCGACATTATCACGCTCCACTGCCCCCTCACCCCCGACAATTTCCATTTGATTGACGCAGACCACATCGCCCGGATGAAACGGGGGGTGATCATCGTCAACACCAGCCGTGGCGGGTTGATTGATACTCAGGCAGCCATCCAGGCGCTCAAAACCCACCACATTGGCGGCTTAGCCCTGGATGTCTACGAACAGGAGTCAGCACTATTTTTTGAGAACATGTCCGAAGAAGCGATCGCCGATGATGTCTTCGCGCGACTATTGACCTTCCCCAACGTGTTGATCACAGGACACCAATCCTTCTTCACCCGGGAAGCATTGACGAACATCGCAGAAACCACCCTCGCGAACGTAACCGCCCTAGAACGGGATGGCACCTGCGCCAACAATGTTCTAGCGGAATCCTAAAGGAGCAGTCTCAAAAAAGCAAAGGAGCAATTGAATGGGGGGATCTGGTTTTCGGGGGCTGGTTTTGGGAGCAGCGATCGCCACCCTAAGCGCCTCACCAACCCTGGGGATCACCCCAGTCCCCCCAGGGCAAAACCCAGCGGTCAACCGCGCCAAAGAGCAACTGGAACCGAGCTGGGAACAGGTCGCCCAAGGACTCATTGAGGGATATCGCCAGCGCCGTCCGGTGCCATGGGGCGATCGCAAATGGTCACCGGAGCATATTCAGCAAATCCGCGATCGCTTCCTAATGGCTTTGGAGCAGGATCATGGCCTCCCCATCGGCTACAAAGCCGCCCTCGTCAACCCCGCAGTGCGATCGCGCTTTAACGCCGCCAACCCCAGCTTCAATGCCACCACCCCCATTCGCGGCGTCCTATTTGCCAACATGCTGCGCCCCTCAGGCACCCCGATCCCCGTCTCCATCGCCACTCGCCCCCTAGTCGAAGGGGATATTTTGGTGCGGGTGGGGGACGCAGCGGCATTACGCCAGGCCCGCACCGACGACGAAATCCTAGCGGCCCTAGACGCCGTGATCCCCTTTATCGAAGTGCCGGATTTAATCTATTCCGCCGAATCATCCATCGATGTCCGAGCGATCGCCGTCGCCAACGCCGGAGCCCGAACCGGCTGGGTAGGATACCCCGTCCCCATGACCCTCAAGGACTGGCAAACCCTATCCCAAATCCCCGTCCAAATGACCGTGAGGACCCACTCAGCAACAACAACCCGCACTATACCGTTAGGCAAAGGCTTAGGAATGGAACCCGCAGCAGTGGTGCGATGGCTGCGGGATGGGTTACGGGATGAGCGACAGGAAGACCTGAAGCGCGGCGATATCTTATCCCTGGGCACCCTACTGCCACCCCAACCCGCCCAACCCGGAATGGAAATCTCCCTGCGGTACCTCGGGCTCGGGACAGGTCGAGGGGCGATCGCCTACGGGCGCTTCCAATAAAGAACCACCCCTAACCCCTAACCACCGCAAACTATCGACAGCTCTCGATCACTATTGATCGCTATCGATAAATCGAACCATCCGGCATCGTAGCGCAGTATAAATTAGCACCCGTCAAATTCGCACTACTCATTTCCGCTCGATTCATCAACACCTTAGTAAGATTGGCATCCTTAAGAATTGTTCGCGTCAAAAAGGAATCAATCAAATCAGCCTGGGCCAGATTAATACCACTCAAATCCGCCCGACTTAAATCCGCCCGCGTCAGCCGTCCATAGGACCAATCCGCCTTTCTCGCCGTTGCCTCCGTCAGCTTCGCCTCCGCCATCAAAATCATCTGCCCATAGGACCCATTTAAATTGGCACGGGTCAACCGCGCCCGCTCCAGCCTCGCCGCCGTCAAATCGGCCTTAACTAACACCGCCTGGGTCAAATTCCCCTCCGTCAAAATCGCCTTATTCAAGCGCGCCCCACTCAAATCCGCCTCCACCAACTTCGCCCCAAAAAGACAGCACTCCGTGAAATTGGCCCCCGTCAAATTCGCCCGAGTCAAATCCGCCCCCGTCAGATCTGCCCCCTGAAAATCCGCAAAACTAAAATCCGCCCCCCGCAGATTCGCCCCCTGATAAACCCGCTTCTCCTCCCGAAAATTCGCCCCCCGCAGACAGGCCCCCCGCCCAATACTGCCGCTCAAATTCACATTACGAATATCCGCCTCAATCAAATTGGCATCGGTCAACGTCGCCAGCGCCAAATTGGCATTTCGTAAATCCGCCCCCTCCAAACGCGCCCCATGGAGATCCGCATCCTGCAAATTCGCAGAACTCAGGTTAGCCCGGTCTAAATTAGCACCACTGAGCTTAATATGCTCCAGATTGGCCCCTCGAAAAACCGCACGGTTGAGGTAGGCCAAAATCAGATTGCCCTTACTGAGATCCGCCCCGGTCAGATTAATTTCCACCAGATCGGCTCGGATCAGCTTTAGCCCGCCAAAATTAGCACCGCTAAAATCGCGATCGCCCGCCTGGTAGCGCTCCAACAACTCCTTTGCGTTCATGCCTATCCCCAAACCAACACGGATCGCTCCCCCCCAATCTAAAAGGAAGATTGGCTGAACGCATCATCCATCACAAACATTGAATGTTCCTCTCCCTGTAAATCCCCCTCATCAGGATCAATAAAGACCGACGGAACATCCGTATCAAAGGTTTGAAAATCCGGTGTATGTCCCGTAGCGCCAAACGCTTCCAGCTCAGGGGTTGGATTATGGCTCACCTGCCCCGCAGTGTAGATCAAACGGTTCAGCACCCGAACCATCCCCTTAGCCGTCTGAGCATACTCATCCGCCTCCGGGAAGCGGCTCACGGTTTTTTTCAAGCGATCCTCCAACAGGGGCTGCTCGGGGCACCGTTCACACAAACGATAGAGCAACCGATCCAGCAATTCAGACTTAATCGACGCCCAAGTATAGGCATTGAAATTATTTTGAGGTTCCAGGGTGAAAAAGACCAACACCTTGGCCCGCATCGGATTCGTCACCCGCATCACCTCAGAGCGCACCTCAAACCAGTTATAACTGCGCAAATTCCGAGCCCCTTGGGAAACCGGCGGAGCCGCCGCCGCCAGATCAGCGCTGGGGGGAGCATGGAACGACAACTGGGTCGACTCATTATTGTCGTGGGACGCCGGCATCCGAGGCGGCGCAGGCGCAGCGGGTGCCGGCGGTGCCTGTTGGTATAGTTGGGCACACTTATGAATCAACGTCGTGGCGATCGCGTCATAGACCATCGGCTTATTCAAGTAAGCCGCCGCCTGACGTAACCGTCGCTCCAAGACATCCATTTCCGGCGACAGCCCCCGTAGACGATGGATAAGGCGCGTGGTATCCAGCAACCCAATTTTCTGGCTATCGCTTTCCCAATGCCCGGTGCAGCTCAAGAGCAAAAGCTTCTTGATCCGTATAATTTGAGCGTCTTGCTCAAGGTCTTGAACAATACCCTGAAGAACTGCCACTTGATTACTCATAACGACTGGAAAGAAAGTAGAGAGCAACGGGTTTGCTGGGGCGTGAGTCGGGGAAAAACGGATTCAACAGGGGCTCAGATAGGAGCCAGATCGGCATCCAGACCGAAAAACCGCGATGGTGGAACGGAGCGCTAGACCTCCAGCCGACGACCGACCGGGTCAGCGACAGTCCCAACGTCGGGTCCCTTGCTGATGTTTAAGATTTCGATGGGTCCTCGGTCTAAACCGGTCACGCCGGTTATGGGCCCTGTAGTATGCGCCCAATAGGAAATGCCTAACGCGAGCTTCTTATTAGAAAGCTACGGTGCCGGGATAGATGCTTCCGGAGGTTTCCAGGGGCACACAGTACCTTCACGCCGAGCGGGAGGTATTCGAGTGAGATTCGGACGGAGCGGTGCAGCGTTCTAATGACAGTATCCAGCACCGGGGTAGGTAAATGCACGTAAAAAGATCTACCGCTGATGATCTAAAGAGCCGACCCGGGAGCCTGATTTGAGTATGACATGACTCCAAAAGTGGAATAGCTCCGGCGGGATCAGCCGCGGCGGGGATCAGACACGAAGGGGCGAGAGCCCCTGTGGGCCTTATCTTTGCTCCAGAGTACCCAGCTTCGATGGCAAAGAATACATTGGCGATTCCAAGGCACAATTTTGGGTAAAAACTCGCAGGGCAGATCCCTCAGAGACCGGATTATTTCGGCCACACACCTTCTATTCTTGTTAGATTAAGTAACGATCAGACCATTCAGATCATTCTGCCCCAGGAAAAGCTATGTCATCGCCATGGCGTCATCGGAGCAGATCTGCCGCATGTTTCTTCTCTGCCAATCTCAATGAACATTTTTGCCGATCTCCTGCCACCCCAAGCCGCTAGCGCTTCTCGGAAAAAAGCAGCTCCGGCAGGCCCCACGATCCAGAAACAGCGGCGCGGAATTGAGATCAAGTCCAAGCGCGAAATTGAGATTATGCGCAAGGCGTCGGCGATTGTCGCGACGACCTTGAAGGAAATTATGGAAATAACAGCGCCGGGGATGACCACGGCGGACCTGGATGCCTATGCGGAGAAGCGGATCCGGGAAATGGGGGCAACACCCAGTTTCAAAGGCTACTGCGGCTTCCCCGCCAGCATTTGCTCCAGCATCAACAATGAAGTCGTCCACGGCATTCCCAGCAAAAAGAAAGTGATCCGGGAAGGGGACGTGGTGAAAGTGGATACAGGGGCGTTTTACAACGGCTTCCACGGGGATTCCTGCGTCACCATTTTGGTAGGAGAGACCACACCGGAAGCACAGCGCCTCACCCAGGTCGCCGAAGAAGCACTCTTTGCGGGCATCCATCAGGTGAAAGCAGGGGCAACCCTATTGGACTTGGCATCCGCCATTGAAGATGTGGCCAAAGCCGCAGGCTTTGCGATCGTCGAAGACTTCACCGGTCATGGTGTGGGTCGCAACCTGCATGAAGAACCGGCAGTGTTTAACTATCGCACCCGGTCGATCCCTAAGGTGAAGCTCCGCCCCGGCATGGTCTTGGCGATCGAGCCAATTTTGAACGCTGGTAAGAAAACCACCAAAATCCTGAGCGATCGCTGGACCGCCGTAACGACCGATCGCTCTCTCTCCGCCCAATGGGAGCACACGGTACTGGTCACCAAAGACGGCTACGAAATCCTAACCGATCGCACCAAAGTATAAGGACCGGTCAAATGAACACCATGGACCGTCTCCGGGAGTGGAGCACCTTCTGGGCGCTCGGGCTTCTAGTGCTGGCGCTAGGGATTTGGGCATGGCTCGGGTCTCCCAGCAGCGCCCAAGCCGAATTTTGCCGAAGTCCAGGGGAGCAACGCATCTGCGTCATGGACATCAAACGCAGCGCCAAACGGTTCTGGGAATACCGCGCCATCGTCAGCATCGACGGCGACAAACACCCCTGGGAAGTCTATAACTGCCGCGATCGCGTGCGGGTTGACGGCGAAGGCTGGCCCGTCCCGTTCAAAAAAAATGGACCCGGCCCCCTCATTTGCGACACCCTCTACCACCGGGAACCCGTCCCCAGCCGGCTGCGCACCAACTAGAACGATTTTTACACCAGGGATTCCAAAGGGACGCTGTCCCTTTGGTGGGGTTTCAGGGGCAACGCCCCTGAGCCATTTTTGTGCATCAATAAATAAACACCCCCCCTATCCCCCCACCCCGAAGGCTATAACAAGCAAAGGACGGCAGACCCAGAAACCGATCCGCCGCCCCCAACTTCTCAGGTGGTGCCTCTACCTACCCCTCCACCTGGCCCACTAACCACCATCACAGGGACTACCAGGACAAGGACTATGGAACGCTCCATTCAACTGTTTGGGGACGGAAAGCTTTACGAAATGGCCGACGGAGAAGCCATTAACGTCATCGACACCGAAGGCTCCACCGACAAACTGATTGAAGCACTACAACTGATGCAAGGCGATCGCTACACCGTCGCCGCCGCAGACACCGAAGCCCCCTTCATCGAAAGCACCCGCGCCATCCCCCGCCAAATCAACACCGAAGGGATGCGGCTGCTCAAAACCTACGAAGGGCTCTACCTCAATTCCTACCAAGACGCCGTCGGCGTATGGACCATCGGCTACGGCTGCACCGAAGGCATCGGTCCCGGCATGACCATCACCAAACAAGAAGCCGAAGACATGCTGCGTCGGGAGCTCAGCAAATTTGAATCCGCCGTCGCCAAATACGTCAGCGTCGAAATCAACGACGACCAATACAGCGCCCTCGTCGCCTTCAGCTACAACGTCGGCGCCTACGCCCTAAAAAAATCCACCCTCCTGCGGAAACTCAACGGCGGAGATTATGCCGGCGCGTCCAACGAATTTCCCCGCTGGGATAAAGCCGGCGGACGGGCACTCTTAGGACTCTCCCGACGGCGGCGATCGGAGCGAGCCCTCTTCCTCGGTGAGCCCTGGGATGGATTTTTGGAATGGAAACCCGGCGCAGAACCCGCCAGCAGCAGCAGCAGCGGTCCCCGTCTCCTCAAACTCCAAAGCCCCTACCTGCGCGGCGACGACGTCAAAGCGTTACAGAATGCCCTCGTTAAAGCCGGGATTACCGTCGACACCGACGGCGTCTTTGGGCCCGGCTCCGAAAAAGCCGTCAAAACATTCCAATCCCAGCAAGGCCTAGGAGCCGATGGCATCGTCGGCGCCAACACCCGCAAAGCCCTAGGCCTTTAGAAAAACTCCCCTCACCTATTCGTTCCCCCCTCGCCTTAACGGTGAGGGGTTTCTAAAATTGCCGTTACGCTCTCAATAGCCCCTAGACCTATGCCCCGTAAGATTTATCCCCTATTGGTCGCTGTGGATGAGTACGATCCGTCGTCACGGGTCCCGACCCTAAGGGGCTGTGTGACCGACGTAGAAGGAATTGAGCTTTATTTGCGGGAGCAAGTGGCCCAAGCCGGCGACTGGGAAGTGGTCGAACCGCGAGTGTTGAAAAATGCACAGGCCACGCGGGATGGCGTCATTGCTGGCTTTCGAGAATTTTTATGCCAAGCCACCGAAGAAGATGTGGCGCTGTTCTACTACGCCGGCCATGGGGCTCAAGAAAGGGCCCCCAAAGAGTTTTTACACATCGAGCCGGACGGCATGAACGAAACCCTGGTGTGCTACGACAGCCGCACCAGCACTGGACGGGACTTAGCCGACAAAGAACTGCGATATTTAATTGCCCAAGTCGCGGAGAAAAATCCTCATATTTTAGTGGTCATGGACTGCTGCCATTCCGGCGGCGGCACCCGAGATGTGGCAGAAGGCACCCGGCAAGGCCCAGCCGACGATCGCATCCGTCCCCTAGAGACCTATCTTTTTGCAGAAGACAAAGACACCCTAGAGCGAGCCCTAGCCAATGGGACACCGGGCAAAGGTCTGGATCTGCCGGAAGGTCGCCACGTCGCCCTGTCCGCCTGCCGGGATTATCAACTCGCAAAAGAATGCCGGGGAGCCGATGGCAAAGCCCACGGGGCATTTTCCTATCATTTGTTGGAAACCCTACAGCGATCGCAAGGAAGCCTCAGCTACCGCGAATTGATCCGCAACTTGAATGCCCTGGTCAGCAGCAAACAGCGGGATCAATCGCCGTTAATCTATGCCAGCAACGCCGAAGATTTGAGTTTGTCGTTTCTCGGGGGCGCGGCAGCGGCAGAAGTCTCCGACGCCTTTGCCCTGACCTATAGCAACCGCGATCGCACCTGGTTTATTGATGGGGGCGCGGTCCATGGCATTCCCAAACCAGCCGGGGATCAGTCAACGATGTTGGCGGTGATGCCAGTGGATGTGCCCGCCGAAGAAGCGCGATCGCTCTCTCGGGCGTTGGCACGGCTGAAAGTGTCGCGGGTAATGGGCAATCGCAGCCAGGTGGAAATCACCGAAGGGGAAGACCAACTCGATACGGCGGTCAGCTATCGAGCCGTTGTCACCAGTACGCCCCTACGGCCGCTAATGGTGTTTTTCAAGGGAGATGACGCGGGCATTGAACTGGCACGATCCACATTTGCAACGTCCGGTCTCGAGGGGCAACCGTCATTGCAGCTCAAGGAAGCAGACCAAGCCTTTGGGGCCGATATAACCCTGCTATGCCGCGACGGGCAATTTTGGTTTGTCAATCCGGTAGACGATTTGCCCGTCGTCGGTCCGGTGCCCAGCACAACCCAAGACAGCTATACCCCCAAAGCAGCGGAACAGGCGATCGCCCGGCTGGAGCATATGGCGCGGTGGCAAACGGTCTTGGATCTTGCGAGCCCTGCCCGCAGTCAAATCAAAACCAGCGATATCAGCTTCAATATCCTGAAATACAGCTTGGACGGGGTGCTCCAGGAGCCCCTAGATACGGGATCCGGCGAAGTACAACTATCCTACGAACTAGACGGGGGCGAATGGATCAGCCCAGATATTTTGCTGCGGCTGACCAACAACAGCAGCGGCACCCTGCACTGCGATGTACTGATCCTGGGCAGCGACTATTCCATTGATCGTGGTGATCCCCTCTTATTCGGGATGCATCGGGAAGGCAAGCGCAGTATCCGCCTGGCCCCTGGTCAAACGGTGGAAGCGGACATCGCCCTCAGCGTGGATGACGAAATGCTGGCGGCGGGGATCACCGTCACGCGGGATGTGTTCAAGGTCATTCTTAGCACCACCGATTTTGACGCCAGCTTGATGGTGCAGGAAGGGCTGGATGCGCCGCCCCCCACCACCCGCGATATGACCGGTGAGGCCGGTACGTTGGATCTGCTGATGGGCGGCGTAGGCACCCGGAAAGTGACGGCCAGTAAGCGCCGCGCCGATGATTGGATTACGTTACAGATCGCCGCGGAAGTGATCCGCCCCCAAGAATCTCTGGCGATCGGCGATGGCCGCACCGTCGAACTGCTAGAAGATCAGGTCATCGTAGAACCCCACGGCAGACTGCGGGCGGAGGCAAGTTTAGCCAGTGCCGCAGTCGCCTCGCGGGACGTGGATGCCGGACCCACGGTGCCAGCGGCACTGGGGGTAGATCCGTCGGTCACAGGCGAGTTTCAATTCTCTAGCACCCGAGGCAACGATCCCGGTCTAAGCATTTTAGAGCTGTCCGCCTGCCCCAATCCCGATGCGGTCACCCCAGCGGATCCCCTAAAACTCACCGTCAATGCGCCCCTAGCGGACAACGAAACGGTGCTAGCGATCGCCAAGAACGGCGATTACTTCGTCCCCGTCGGCTATGGCGCAGGAACCGACGACGGACGAACCGCGATCGCCATTGAAACCTTGCCCGAGCCCCAGGTCAGCAGCCGCAGCCTAACCGGCTCTATGAAAATCTATTTTCATAAATTGATCAGCGATCGCCTGGTGGGCAACTTTGATGACTATCCCCAGCTCGCCGCCGTCACCCCAGGGGACAAGCCCGTCTACAACTCAGACGTAGAACACGTCAAAGCCCAAGTGGCAAACGCCGACACCATCGTCATGTTTATCCACGGCATCATCGGCGACACCGCCAGCATGGTCAACAGCATTTGGGACGTGGATCTCGTGGGCGACGGCGGCTATGATTTGGTGCTCGCCTTCGACTACGAGAACCTGAATACGCCCATCGAGCAAAACGCCAAAAAACTGCGAGAGCGCCTAGAAGCCGTCGGACTCGGTGCCGGCCACGGCAAAACTTTTCATATCATCGCCCACTCCATGGGCGGGCTGGTCTCCCGCTGGTTTGTCGAACAGGAAGGGGGCAAAGACATGGTGCAACACCTAACCATGTTCGGCACCCCCAACGGCGGTTCCCCCTGGGCAGCGGTGCAAGATTGGCTCTTCGCCACCCTGACCTTCGGGCTCAACAGCATCTCCAAAATGTTCTGGCCCGCCGGCACGATCGCCAAACTGATGAAAGCCTTTGACCAAAGCGTCAACAGCCTGAACCAGATGAACGTGCAATCGGACTTTATCGCCGCCCTCGGGGACAGTCCCGACCCCGGTCTCCCTTACACCATCGTCGCCGGCGATCGCTCCCTATCCCCCGAGGCCCTGGAGGAAGACGGCAAACTCCCCCCCAAACTCTTGGACACCCTAGTCAAATTCCTCGGCAAAGGGGTCGACACCGTGGTCACCACCGTCTTTTTGAACCAACCCAACGACATTGCCGTCACGTTGGAGAGCATCAAACGGGTCAATTCCGCGCGATCGCCCCAGCCGAAAATCCTGCCCGATCCCGCCTGCGATCACCTGACCTACTTCGTATCGGAGCCGGGATTGGAATGCTTAAAAGCCGCCCAAACGGCGGCATTGGAGGGCAGCGGCGTAAAAAAGTCTGAGGCGGCACCGGTCGCCAATGATGCCGCCAGTAATGTCGCCACTGGCACTGCCGAGGCCATGACTCGCGGCATCCCAACGCCCGCCCCCGAAGCAACTCCCCAGCCATCCCCAGTCGATGAAAGTGAAGCGGAGACTAACGGAATACCTCCCTGGCTTTGGTTTGTGGGCATCGCGGTGATTGGCGGGATTATTGCCGTGGCGATCGCCGCCAACCAACCCCAGGAGGAGAGCACCCCCAGCGAAGACCAATCCCGCCACTCGCCAGCAACCTTAGTGGGGCGATCGCGTTAAGGCGATCACGTTAAGTAAAGCCACAAACATGTTGCTATTCATGCCCAGCGATTCCTTTGGTCCAAAAAAATTTGCTACGGTGACTTGATATTTAGGTGTTCGATTGGGTGCCTCTATCAAGCCTCCGGCCGTGGGTCAGGAATTTTGGGAGATAACGCAACATGGGATTTACGGAAGAGTTTGGGTTGCTGTTGCGGGCACGCTATCCGTTGATCTATGTGCCCACCGCCGAGGAAGAACGGCTAGAAACCGCGATCGCCCAACTTGCAAAGGAACAAGGCGATCGCACCGTTTACGTATGGGATTTTGTCGACGGCTACCAGGGCACCCCAACGGATACCGGAGCCGCCCGGCGGAATCCCCTATCGGCGCTGGAATTTGTGGAAAAACTACCCACATCGGTCGCGGCGGTATTTATCCTGCGGGATTTTCAACGATTTTTAGATGACATTGCCGTCTCCCGCAAGCTACGGAACCTAGCCCGCAGCCTCAAAGCACAACCAAAAAATATAGTTATCGTTGCCCCCCAGGTCACCATCCCCGACGACCTGCGGGAAGTGGTCACCGTCGCGGAATTTCCCCTGCCTGATCGCCAGACCGTACGGGAAGAAATCCAACGGCTGGCCAGCCTCATGGGCGCAAACCTAGGCGATCGCGAACTCGATGAGCTAGCCCGCACCAGCCAAGGATTGTCGTTAGATCGGCTTCGGCGGGTGCTGGGCCGAGCGATCGCCGCCCAAGGTCGGCTAAATGAGGACGCGGTGGAACTCATCCTGGACGAAAAACGCCAATCCATTCGCCAGACCCAGATCCTAGATTTTTACCCAGCAAAAGAGCAAATCTCCGACATCGGCGGACTAGACAACCTCAAAGAATGGCTCCTACGGCGCGGGGGAGCTTTTTCAGAGCGAGCCCGGCAATATGGACTACCCCACCCCAAAGGATTACTGCTCGTGGGGATTCAAGGCACCGGCAAATCCCTCACCGCCAAAGCGATCGCCCACCACTGGCATTTACCGTTGCTGCGCCTGGACGTGGGACGACTCTTCGGCGGACTGGTTGGGGAATCAGAATCCCGCACCCGCCAGACGATTCAATTAGCCGAAGCCCTCGCCCCCTGCGTGCTGTGGATTGACGAAATTGACAAAGCCTTCGCTGGCCTCGGCGGCAAAGGGGACGCCGGCACCGCGTCCCGGGTATTCGGCACCTTTATCACCTGGATGGCCGAAAAAACCAGCCCCGTTTTCGTCGTCGCCACCGCCAACAACATACAAAGTTTGCCCCCAGAGCTGCTCCGAAAAGGACGATTCGACGAAATCTTTTTTGTCGGACTCCCCAACCGCGCCGAACGGCGAGAAATTTTCGGCGTTCATCTCAACCGCCTGCGCCCCCAAAACCTCAAAACCTACGACCTAGACCGCCTCGCCTACGAATCCCCCGACTTCTCCGGTGCCGAAATCGAGCAATGCCTCATCGAAGCCATGCACATTGGCTTCAGCGAAAACCGCGATTTCGGCACCGATGATATTGTCACCGCCATCAGTCAAATCGTCCCCCTAGCTCGCACCGCCCGCGAACAAATCGAAGCCTTGCAAAACTGGGCCGCCTCCGGAAAAGCCCGGCTCGCCTCCCGGCAAAACAGCCTCAGCGATCGCATCCAACAAATCCAAGACGCCAATGAATAGAGCCAATGAATAGAAAAAATAGGATGAATAGAAAGCAATAAAAGTAGTAGGAGAAAAAATAAATATCGGCAAAAGAGTCCCTATTGTCCCTACTCCCAAAACCAAGCGATTAAGATAGACTCACTGAACCCCAATCAGCCTATCCGGCTGACCCAGTGGGGCACCCTCATTTAATACTCTCCTGATACAAAGGATCGATCCATGACCCTGTTGGCGCGGATGTTTGGCTGGTTACTTAGCATATTGCTCGGCTGGGCGATCGCCGGCACTTTGCTGCTCAGCGGTGCAGCCATTATGGCCCGCTACATCGTCGCCCAAATTGCGACCCAGCCCGAAAAACCAACCTACGCCAACGAAGACCTCGCGCCGGACACCGCGATCGCCCAAATC
>CAZZMD010000056.1:0-26161 GCA_964655355.1 uncultured bacterium | reverse complement strand
GGAATCGTCGCCGAAGATTTCAACCAACGCGGGCATGTGCCACACGTGGATACCACCGGAAGCCACAGCCATCACGCCAGGCATAGACGCCCAGTCTTGGGTGAAGTAAATCCCGCGAGAGGGGTCGCGCTCGATGTAGTTCTCACGCAGCAGGTCCACAAAACCCATGGTGATGCCGCGCTCACCCTCGAGCTTACCTACGACGGTACCGGTGTGGATGTGGTCACCACCGGACATCCGCAAGCACTTCGCCAGCACACGGAAGTGCATGCCGTGGTTCTTCTGACGGTCGATCACCGCGTGCATTGCCCGGTGAATGTGCAGCAACAGACCGTTGTCGCGGCACCAGTGGGACAAAGTCGTGTTGGCGGTGAAACCAGCGGTCAAGAAGTCGTGCATGATGATGGGCATTTCGAGTTCCTTCGCGAACTCGGCACGCTTCAACATCTCTTCGCAGGTGTGGGCGGTGACGTTCAGGTAGTGACCCTTGATTTCACCAGTCTCTGCTTGGGACTTGTGGATGGCGTCTGCTACGAACAGGAAGCGATCGCGCCACCGTTGGAAGCTCTGAGAGTTGATGTTCTCGTCATCCTTGGTGAAGTCCAAACCACCGCGCAGGCACTCATACACCGCGCGACCGTAGTTCTTCGCAGACAGACCCAACTTGGGCTTAATGGTGCAACCCAGCAAGGGACGACCATACTTATTAATCTTGTCGCGCTCCACCTGAATCCCGTGGGGAGGACCTTGGAAGGTCTTCAGGTAAGCAACGGGAATACGCAAATCTTCCAAACGCAGGGCACGCAGGGCTTTGAAACCAAATACGTTACCGACGATGGAGGTCAGCATGTTGGTTACAGAACCTTCCTCGAACAGGTCGAGGGGGTAGGCGATGTAAGCAATGTACTGATTGTCTTCGTTAGAAACGGGCTCGATGTCATAGCAACGACCCTTGTAACGATCCAAGTCGGTCAACAGGTCGGTCCACACGGTGGTCCAGGTACCAGTGGAGGACTCAGCCGCAACCGCTGCACCAGCTTCCTCGGGAGGAACGCCGGGCTGAGGGGTCATGCGGAATGCAGCCAGGATGTCCGTATCCTTGGGCGTGTAGTCCGGCGTGTAATACGTTAGTTTATAGTCCTTTACGCCGGCATCATAGCCCGCCTTGGACTGCGTTTGTGCGTAAGCCATAGCTTCCCTTCCTAAGAACTGCGTGTCGATCGGGTAACGCGAAACCATTGCAGGCCGCGATTATTTTGAATCAAGCCGTCTCAAGCCTGATCCAAAGTTCGGGTGGGCTTTCACTCCCCAAACGTTGCCAGAAGTCTTTGGGTGAGGGTGCTGCGAAACCTTCCATAGCACCCCCTGTCTGAAACATGCCTAAAACATGCGCCTCAAAAAACTTGGCTAGCTGCCAGGAACCGGCGTACTCCGTGTCACCCTGGTCATCTAGAGACACAGCAACCGAGTGCGACGGTTCAACGGGAAATGTCCAATGTTCCCTTTGCCCTGCGGTTTGCTGGCTTGACCCAACTTGCTCACCCAGAAATATATCAGGAAAGGTATAGCCAATACTTTTCAAATACTTTAGGAGGACATGAATTTTGGTAATGGAAATTTGGAGATAGTTTACGAACACTAATGTTCCGAGCTCTTCTTTATGAAATATTAAGATTTTGGGAGAGGTGTTGTGCTGAGCTTGGTTGACAGGGGGTGAGTGGGGCTATCTCCGGGTGGGCGTGAGGGGGTAGGGTGAGTGGCTTGGGTTGTTGGTTTGGGAGTTGGTTTGGGAGAGGGCTGATATGAAAATTCGACCGGCGCGGTTGCGGGAGTGGAAGCGGGATGGACGGGCGATCGCGGTGTTGACGGCGTGGGATTGGTTATGGGCGCGGTTGTTGGATCGGGCGGGGGTGGATGTGATTTTGGTGGGGGATTCGATGGCGATGGTGGCGTTGGGCTATCCAACAACGTTGCCGTTGACGTTGGATCAGGTGATTCACCATGCCCAGGCTGTCTGTCGGGGGGTGGAGCGATCGCTGGTGATCGTGGACCTGCCGTTTTTGAGTTATCAGGTGAGTGTGGAGCAGGCGATCGCGTCGGCGGGGCGGGTGTTGCAGGAGACGGGGGCCCAGGCGGTGAAGGTGGAGGGGGGCTATCCGGCGATGGCGGCGACGGTGGCGCGGTTGACTCAGGTGGGGATTCCGGTGTGTGGTCATGTGGGGTTGACGCCCCAGTCGGTGCATCAGTTGGGCTATCGCCAGCAGGGTAAGACGAGCGATGGGGGTGATCGCATTTTGCAGGAGGCGATCGCGTTGGAGCAGGCGGGGGCGTTTGCGATCGTGTTGGAGCATATTCCGGCGGCGTTGGCGCGGCAGATTACGGAGACGTTGACGATTCCCACAATCGGCATTGGCGCGGGTAAGGGGTGTGATGGTCAGGTGTTGGTGACGGCGGATATTTTGGGCATGACCGACAAATCACCGCCCTTTGCCAAGGTGTATGAGGATTTGGGCGATCGCGTGGTGGCGGCGGTGGAGTTTTACGTGTCAGAGGTGCGATCGCGGGAGTTTCCCCAATCTTGATGGTGGCTTGATGTCCGGGGGAGGGGAATTTGGGTGAGGGTATCGCGATCGCTCACCGTCCATGGGATTATTGGAGCGCTCAAGAGTAACGATCATCACACGAACTATGGATCTGTCCCTAATTCCCGCCCAGCCTAAGCCCGGCATCGTCAATGTGCTGATTGAAATCCCTGGCGGTTCCAAGAATAAGTACGAGTACGACAAGGATATGCAAGCGTTCACCCTGGATCGGGTGATGTATTCCTCCGTTGTGTATCCCTTTGACTACGGTTTTGTGCCCAACACCTTGGCGGATGATGGGGATCCGTTGGATGGGATGGTCATTATGGATGAGCCCACGTTCCCCGGCTGTGTGATTGCGGCTCGCCCCATTGGCTATCTGGATATGATCGACGGCGGCGAAGCGGACGAAAAAATGCTGTGTGTACCGGCGGATGATCCTCGCTATGCCGAGGTGAAGAGCATCAAGGATATTGCGCCCCACCGTTTGGAGGAAATTGCTGAGTTCTTCCGTACTTACAAGAACTTGCAGAAGAAAGCGGTTGAAATTGGCGCTTGGCACGATGCGGATGAGGTGGCTCCCCTGGTGGATCGCTTCGTCGCGGCGGCCAAGTAGGGTTTTTGATTGGCTTTACCTGTAGATTTCTCAATCTATTTATAGGTAAGCGTAGGGTTCAGGGGCATTGCCCTTGAACCCTGTTTTTGATCCACAAGTTGGGGTTTATCGGGAGTGCCAGGGCACTGACCCAAATTCTCGCTGGAATTCGGCGATCGCCCAGCTTAGGTCTTTGTTGAGCCGCGCCGCGACCCGTTCTAAGTAGCCCCGATAATCCTTTTGATTATCCCGGGTGGGTTGGGTGCCAAAAATCGCTCCGGGATACCACCCCTCTTCGGGCAGGCGATTCGTGAGTTGAAAGAAGGCGCGATCGCTCTGATGGGGGGCTCGCCCTTTGGCGAAATTTTGCTGACGTAGGTGGCGAAATAACTTACGGAGGACCACCACATCATCCACGGATTTGAAACGTTCGCGGGGCCATAGCTCGATCAGATTTTCGGCCGAAATGCTGGGTTCCCGAGCCCAGGAATGGGGACACTCGGGACAATCGACGGCCGACAGATGGACCCATGCCCCACAATCGGGACAGCCTTTAAGTTTCGATTTTCCGGGCAATGTTTTGGAAGGGTGGCCATCCCCCACCGGTAATTCGTAGCGTTCAATATCTTCCGGAAATCCCAGACGGTTCAAATTGCCGGCCTGGTCCAAAATAATGCCGTACTCTTTTCCCGTCTTGGGGGAGATCCGCATCACCCGACCAATTTGCTGCTGATGGAGGGCGATCGATTGGGTGGGGCGGAGCAGTAACCCCACCTCGACGCTGGGTTCGTCGAATCCAATACTAATCACATTGCAGGAGGTGAGCACCGTTAACTCGCCGGAGCCCAGGGCCGTATAAAGCCGCTGTCGTTCCTTGCGAGAGGTGCTGCCGGCCACCACATCCGCCGCAATTCCTGCATCGTTAAAGGCGGCGGCCACATGGCGAGCATGTTCCACATCTACGCAAAAGGCGATCGTCCGTTTATTGGGGGTGAGGCGACACCATTCTTCGACCACTCGGGTGATTAGTTCGGGGCGATCGCAGGCATTTTTCAGGCCCTTAACCTCAAAATCCCCATCCACCATATGCACTTCCCCCAGCTCCACCTGCCCCTCCGCTGGGAGCCCAAAATATCGCATGGGGGCTAGAAATCCCATGTCTTGAAGGGTGGAAGGCACCGGCGCTGCTACATAGGTTTGCAGAAAATCTCCCAGTTGGGCTTGCCCCAGTCGATAGGGGGTAGCAGTCATGGCCAGATGGACGGCCCGGGGATAAATGTCCTCTAGAATTTCCTGCCCAATTTGACTAAATAAGGTGGTGTGGGCTTCGTCATAGAACACCATTTGGGCATCCCAGTCGCGCCACCAGTCTCGCTGGGCCAGGGTTTGGACGCTGGCAATTTGGATGGGGGCATCGGCGTCTTCCTTCCAGCCCGCCTTGATAAACCCACATTTCAACCCAAAGGAACTCAGCTTATCGGCGGTTTGTCCCACCAAGACATCCAGGTGCACCACAAACATTAGCCGCAATCCAAGGCGGCGGGCGTGGGCACAAATTTGTCCGCTAATGACGGTTTTCCCTGATCCAGTGCCGGCCAAAATGCCGATGCGATTAAACCCCGCTGCGATTTTTTCGTATACCCCATTCACTACGCTCGTTTGATAGGGGCGTAATGTTGGAGGTCGGGGGGAGGGGGCGACAGAAGTCATGCAGCGCTCACGGGGGACAGCTCAGCAAAGAACGGTCAAACAGAATCGTCAGGCAGAATGGTCAGATAATGTTTAAGTATGGCAAACTTCCGACCGAGAAGTGGGGACTGGGACCTAATTTTCATCCTAATCTGCATCCCAATTTTCATCAGGGGTTTGCATCAGGATCTTGCATCAGGATCAGGGCAAGGTTCAATGGGGTGGATGCGGGGTGGATGCAGGGATGGGGTTCGGTTTCCTGGTGTCGTTTGCCCTAAGTCAGCCTTGGGTGGAC
Source organism: uncultured bacterium (assembly GCA_964655355.1). Taxonomy (GTDB): domain Bacteria; phylum Cyanobacteriota; class Cyanobacteriia; order CACIAM-69d; family CACIAM-69d; genus CALGDE01. The sequence continues at coordinate 21,000 of CAZZMD010000056.1, read as the reverse complement.
TACGTTACGATTACTGAAAATTACAACCGATCTACAGGTGACGTATTAGCCATGGCAAACAGCGGAATTAGCAAAGTCCAGAAGACTGACGATGAGTGGAAAGCCCAGCTAACTCCAGAGCAGTACAAAGTTACTCGTCAACATGGCACCGAGCGCGCGTTCACCGGTCAGTACTGGGATAACAAAGCGGCGGGTACCTACAACTGCATTTGTTGTGGTGCCGAACTTTTTAAATCTGACACGAAGTACAAATCTGGAACGGGTTGGCCGAGTTTCTGGGCTCCGTCGGTGGATGAGAATATTGCCACCAAGACGGACCGCAGTTTCTTTATGACTCGGACTGAGGTGTTGTGTGCGGTGTGTGATGCTCACCTGGGCCACGTCTTCAATGACGGTCCTCAGCCCACCGGGGAGCGCTATTGCATGAATTCCGCATCGTTGGATTTTGTGCCGGAAGGGGACGCATAGTCGGTTGACCGATCGCAATCGCCGTGAATCGGGGCGATCGCAATTTCTTTAGGAGGTGAGCAGGGGTTCCTGTCCTTCCTGGGAGGGGGCGATCGCCTCGTTTGCGATGGGTAGCTCGATGATGAGCGCTTTCAAGTCGGGCTGTCGTTCCTCAAAGCGTAGCTGTCCGCCATGTTGGGTCACCACCGTTTGATAGGCCTGGGATAGCCCTAATCCGGTGCCTTGGCCAACGTCCTTGGTGGTGAAAAACGGATCGAAGACGTGTTCCTGTTCCGATGGGGCGATCGCCTTGCCGTTGTCCAAAATTTGAATCTGGACAAGGGATGCTTCCTGAGTCCCAGGTTTGCTGGCGCTGTCGACCGTCTTGAGTCGGGTTTCAATCCGCAGCAGTGGCGTAAAAGTCTCGCCCGTGGCCAACCGCTGTTCAATGGCATCTAATCCATTGGACAGCACATTAAAAAACACCTGGTTCAAAGGGCCCGGGAAACACTGAAATGGGGTGACTTGGGCGTCATAGGATTTTTCGATCGCAATGGTTCTGGGCATCGCGGCAATGCGATTCATTAAAATTTCAATGCTGCTATTCAGCCCTTCGTGAATATCGGCTTGCTTGGCCCCAGATTCGTCCAATCGAGAAAAACTCCGCAGCGCTGTCATCACCTGCTTAATCCGATCTGCCCCTGATCGCATGGAGCCAATCACCTTCGGAAAATCTTCGCGGATATAGGGAAGATCCAAGGCCTCGAGATCATCGGCCAGGGATGCCGCAGGGGTGGGATATTCTGCCTCATACCGGGCGATCGCGGTGAATAAATCATCGGCATACCCTTCTGTGTGGGTCAGGTTGCCATGGATAAAACTCAGGGGATTATTTACCTCATGAGCGATACCTCCCACCATCTGCCCCAGGGCGGCCATCTTCTCCGACTGGACCAGTTGGGCTTGGGCCTGTTTCAATGCCTCGTTGCGCTGTTCCAGTTCCTGGGTCCGGGCCGCTACCAATTCTTCCAGGTTTTGATTTAACGTGATTAGCTCATCCGCGATCACCTGGCGATGGATCGCCTCTTCCCGTAGCTGTTGGTTGACCGCTTCCAATTCATCGGGGGTCTTGAGGGCGAGGAATTGGGGCAATAGGGTATACAGGGCCACAGCGGTGTAACAGGAGACTAGGGCGGTCATCGCGGCTTCTACGCCGGTCAGCCAGTAGGCCGGATGCCACAGGGTCCAAATCTCCAGAAGGTGTCCAACGCCGCACAGGGTGATAAATGCCCCGAACATCAGAAACAGGCTGAAGGGGAGGTGGGACCGCCGTTGATAGGCGAAGTACACCAGCATGATGGGGATGGAAAAGTAGGCGATCGCAATCAGAGCATCGCTCACCACATGCAATTGCACTAGGGGCGTTTGCCATAGGTAGCAGTTGCCGTGGGGCATGTAGGATGTGCTGCTCGCAAAAATGACGGTCTCAAACCACTGCTGAATTTTCTCGATGACTGTCATGGTGTTGTGTCGGCCTCATAAAAATTACCCACGGCCCCCGGCGGGTTTTCTCTGGACCAGAGTTAGTACTTTTCCTGATACCTTCCTAATACTTAGCGATCACTGATCCGCCAGGAATGCAGCGAAATTTAATGGAGAGGCCCCGTGTGGTACTTCGCTTGGCGATCCGTAAGCGCTGCAATCGCTGCAATCACTGGTCCCATGCCTAACATTGATACCGAAATGTTGCAGAATGTTAATGCTGTCGGTATTGTACCCATGGCACTGTTTTCCATTAACTGCTCCCCATTAACTTTTCCCGCCGTTATGTTTGAAACTGCTGCGACCCAATCCACGTTTGTTTGGACTCTGCTATTGCTGATTGGGTTGTTTTTCTTCATCCGGGCGTCGGCGAAGGATCGGATTGAAACGGCGCAGTTGTTGAGCACTCAGCCAGAATCGGAATTGCGCGATCGCCTGCGGGAGTATTTCGCGACGCGGGCTTATCGGGTAATCAACCGTGATGCGGACAATGACAAGGTGACCTTGGAGGGGTTTGTGGCCCCCAGTAAGTTTTTGGCGGGGTTATTGAGTGCGTTGGCTGGGGTCGGTGGGTTGTGTTTGGGGCTGGTGATTTCGTTGGCGGTGCCGGAAGCGGGGTATTTGCCCCTAGGGTTGGTGGCGATCGCCCCGGCGGCGGGTTTCTTTTATTGGAAAACTTCGGGGCGGATTGAACAGGTGGTGTTGCGGGTGGAGATGTTGGACGGTGAAACGCCCATCGCTACAGAGGCGGGTGTTGCTACCGGACGGATTATTATCAAGGCCCATCGGGATGAGGTGGAAGCCCTGCGTCTGGCGTTAGAGCTGGAGGATGATGAGGCGGCCTATGCTGAGGCGGCGGCTTAATTATTGTTGGATGGGGCTGCAAAGTTCGATCAGGATGCCGTCGGGGCTGCGGACATAGGACACGGTTTGACCCCAGGGCTTTTGGGTGGGTGGGGAAATTTCTGTGGCACCGGTGGCGATCGCTTTTTGATGGGCGGCGTCTACGGTTTCGGTGACGAGGGCGATTTCAAAGCCTAGGAGTTGGTCAGACCTGTCGGCTTTGATGTATCCGTCAGGGAGGTTCATCTGGCCCAATTCGTGGGAGGCAAAAGCCAGCGTTATTTCGCCGGTGTCGAGTTCGCCATAGGTGCCGCCCTCATAGAGAAATTTTTGGGGGAATCCGAAGGCGGCTTCGAAGAAGGTGAGGGACGCCAACACGTCGGAGACGTAGACGATGGTGTATCCAAATTTCACGGGTTTCATCGGGGTGACCGGAGCATGGGGATGCATTCAATCTAGCCCGGGGATCAGCCCAGGGATCGGCCTCGGAAATCCCTACCTAGGTGAGGCGATCGCCCGGCCAACCCCAGCGCTACACTAAAAGTTATCAAGATTGAGCACACGTTTACCTAGGGCTAACGACGCCCCTTTTGTCATGTCTACCCTTCCCTTGACGAGCGAAAACGTAGAAAACGTATTGGAAGAACTGCGTCCCTACCTAATGGCTGATGGCGGTAACGTAAGCCTGGTCGAAATCGACGGTCCCATCGTCAAACTACGCCTTGAAGGCGCCTGCGGCTCCTGCCCCAGCTCCACCATGACCCTCAAAATGGGCATCGAGCGTCGTCTCAAAGAATTTATCCCCGAAGTCGCCGAAGTCGAACAAGTCGCCTAGCGCACCCCCCATTCAAACGGGATTCCAAAGGGTCACTGACCCTTTGGCGGGGTCATAGGGGCAGCGCCCCTAGAGCATCCCTTCGTGCCCCTCACCAAAATTTTATTTAACGATATGACAACCGCCATCAACACCAACGCCCGCGACCTTTTCCGCGGTGCCTTCGAAAACCGCTACACCTGGGGGGACAACTTCCCCGGCTATAGCGCCACCATCGAACTCAGCCAAGGGGACGAAACCTTCACTGGCAAAGTCGCGATCGCCCCAGACTTCTCCGTCACTGTCGATGGCGTTGAGAACCCCGACGTCGTAAAAACCCTAGAAATCCAACTGAAAGACATCGTCACCCACCGCCGTAGCTCAACGTTTGACAAAGTCCACGGCGAAAACAAATTTGCCCTGGGCGAGACCGACGAAACCGGCGCAGTGGAAATCAAAGTCTCCGGCAAATCCATGGGCTCCGGCTACAAAGTCCGAGGCAAAGAAATCTGCCATGTCAGCCGCGCCGTCGGTCCCATGCGCTTTGAAATCGACACCCGGAACACCCTAGACACCGGGAAAGGCTACGTACCCACCCAAACCGACGCATCTTTCTACAAAGGCGACACCGGTGACCTGATCAAGCAGGTTTCCTATGAAGATTCCTATGAAAAAATTGGGGATTATTACCTAATGGTTCATCAAACATTGCGGGTTTTGGAAAAAGGCCAGGAAACCGTAACGGAACTGAAGTTTTCCGACGTGACCCTGAATTAAAGCGCCAGAATATAGCTGACGGTTGTTGGACGATTCCCAAAACTCCATCAGGGACATCGGAGTCGCACTAAACCGACAACCGTAGTTGTGTTCTTGCGCTTTCAGAGCGCCTAGCGATCGCCATGACCCACCCGTTGTATGTGGCCATTATTTGGCATCAACATCAGCCCCTCTACAAAAGCCGAGGTAATCTAAACCCCGCTCCCGAGACGTCCCCTGGCGATCGCCCCAGCCCCACCAGCCCCGAGGTTTGCAATTATCGTTTGCCCTGGGTGCGGCTCCACGGCACCAAGGATTATCTGGATTTGGTGCAAATTCTGGCGGACTATCCCAAACTGCATCAGACGGTAAACCTGGTGCCGTCGTTGATCCTGCAGATTGAAGACTATATCGAAGGGCGGGCCATGGACCCGTACCTATCGCTGGCGTTGACCGAGACCGATGACCTCAGCGACGCCGATAAACGGTTTATCGTTGAACACTTTTTTGATGGCAACCACCACACATTGGTGGATCCCCATCCCCGCTACAAAGAACTTTATGAGCAGCGCCAAGCCAAGGGGGTTGGTTGGTGCCTAGAGCATTGGGGAAATACCCAATTTAGCGACCTGCTGGCCTGGCATAACCTGGCGTGGATCGACCCCCTGTTTTGGGATGATCCGGACATTGCCGCATGGATGGAAAAGGATCGCGGATTTACGCTTAAAGATCGCCAAGCCATCTGGGAAAAACAGCGGGAAATCCTGGCGTGCATCCTGCCCCAACATAAAAAAATGCAGGATGCCGGGCAATTGGAGGTGATCACAACCCCCTATACCCACCCGATTTTGCCGTTGTTGGCGGACACGGACGCTGGACGGGTGGCGGTGCCCCAAATGGACCTGCCCGAAAAGCAATTTACCTATCCCGAGGATATTCCCCGCCATCTCAATAAAGCGGTGGACATGTATCGCGATCGCTTCGGAAAGGCACCGGTAGGGCTGTGGCCGTCGGAGCAGTCGGTGAGCCCCGCCATGCTGCAACCGGTTGCGGAAGCGGGATTTAAATGGCTGTGTACCGATGAAGCGACCCTGGGTTGGACGCTGGATCATTTCTTCCATCGGGACGGCTACGGCAATATCCAAGCGCCCCGGCTGCTCTATCGTCCCTATCGCCTGGAAACGGACGCCGGCGATTTGTCCATTGTGTTCCGGGATCATCGCCTGTCAGACCTGATCGGGTTTACCTATGGCAATATGGAGCCCGTCGCCGCGGCGGAAGATTTGATCGGTCACCTGGATGCCATCGGGCGATCGCTGGCGGCCGAAGAAAAACTAGGTCAGGAAGACGCGGACGAGGAGACCCGAGGGGAAACCGAATTTACCGGTCACGATTTGGAAGAACCTTGGCTGGTGACGATCGCCCTGGATGGTGAAAACTGCTGGGAATATTACCCCGAAGACGGTAAACCCTTCCTGGAAAATCTCTATTCGCGGCTGAGCGATCGCGATGATATTCGATTGGTGACTGTCGGCGAATTTTTGGAGAAGAACCCGCCCACCGAGACCCTACCGGCGCGATCGCTCCATAGTGGCTCCTGGGTGGATGGTTCTTTTACAACCTGGATTGGCGATCCCGCGAAAAATCGCGCCTGGGATTTGCTGAACGATGCCCGCGCTACGCTCGCTAAGCATCCCGAAGCGACGGAAACGGCCAACCCGGACGCCTGGGAAGCCCTCTATGCGGCGGAAGGGTCGGATTGGTTTTGGTGGTTTGGGGCGGGGCATTCGTCCAACCAAGACGCCATGTTTGACCAATTATTCCGGGAGCACCTGGCGGCGCTTTATACCGCCCTGGAGGAGCCGATCCCCGAAGTCTTGATCAATTCGGTGGAAGACCACGCTGCACCGGGCGATCGCACCCCTACCAGCTTTATCCATCCGCGCATTGATGGGCGGGGCGACGAACAGGATTGGGATCATGCGGGACGCATTGAACTCGGCGGCTCTCGGGGCACCATGCACCAAGCCAGCGCCATTCAATGTCTGTGGTATGGCGTCGACCATTTGAATTTCTACATTCGCCTGGATTTCAAGACGGGGATCGCCCCCGGCAAAGACTGCCCCTCGGAAATCCACTTGCTTTGGTACTACCCCGATCACACCTTCTATACGAGCCCCGTTCCCCTCGGCACCCTCCCAGACAACGGTCCCGGCACCTATAAATTCCGGGATCAAGTGGCCATCAACCTCACCAATGGGGATATCTGGGCCCAAGCGGCGATCGACTATGACCATTGGGAAGGTCGGGATACCCAAAGCCAAGGCAAATTTGATAAATGCCTTGAAATGGCGGTGCCCTGGGAAGAGTTGCCCATTGAGCCGGATAGCTATCTGGAATTGGTTGTTCTGACGGCGGAAGGGGGGCAATATCAAGGATTTTTGCCCGATAACCGCCTTGTTTCCATCCAACGCCCCTAGGAAAAATAGGTCAGAATTGGGGGGAAACGGTTACTCCGTGAGGGTTAGGGCGATCGCCCCCCTATTAACATTCCGGAGAAAGCCGATACAATAGATAACAAGACATGATTGGATAGCGGTGTTTGATAACTGTTTGATTATTCGATTGAGCGGTTATTAACTACAGAATGATTTACAGATTTATTTGAATCCTTCTGTAGACCCATTGGTAGATCCATTGATAGGTCCATCGATTATCCCCCTATTGCCCTTCAGGTTTCGTGGGGTTGCAAGCATTTGATTGCAGCCTATTGATCTGATGGGGCTTATAACGATGTCAGCGCTAAATCCCGAGGATTTTTATGATCGCTCAAACGCGCCCACCCCGGCGGAAGTGGCAGAGGCTCAGCTTTGCTTCCACCCTTCACCTACATCCGGTGGTGGACTTGCTAGTGGCTAACCTGCCTGGAGAGCACACGGATGCGGTGCGTCTCGGGCTGCAGGAGGCCCTTGTCAACGCGGCAAAGCACGGAAACAGTTTGGACCCCAGCAAGCGGGTGGTGGTGCGCCATGCGTCCAATGGGCAGCACTTCTGGTGGGTCGTGTGCGATCAGGGGGGTGGGTTTAGCCCGCCGGTGACCTGTGGCGAGGTGCCCTCCTTTGAGGTGGGGGATCCCACGGATGCTAGCGATTTAACCTTTGATGACGATTATCCGGCGGAGCTGCCCTCCTGTGAGGTGGCCTGTGGGCGGGGATTGTTTATCCTGCACAATGTGTTCGACCAGGTGGCGTGGAGCGATTGTGGTCGGGAGCTGCACCTGTACAAGCATATGCAGTGTGAGTGCGGGCAGTCCTGGAGCCTGAGACCGATGCTGGAGACGGCGGCTGATCACTGGGAGTCCCTAGCGGATCGGCTACGGACCAAGTATGAGGCGCTGTTTGAGCAGTCAGGGGATTAATGACCTGGCTCTTTTATTGTTGAGACCCAATATTGGTGTTTCGCTGCGCCTCTCTGTTTCCCGATTCGCGATTTAGCGATTGTGGTCGGGGCAGGGGGGCGCTTTTAATGTGCGGTCTAACCAGCCGATCGCCTGTTTGAGGTGGTCCAATGCTTCGGCTTGGGCTGCTTTTTTGTCGGGATGGTTGCTGTTGAGGAGATAGACCAGGGCGGCGGCGGCCTGTTCGGGGGCGCGGACGGTGCGATCGCCTTTTTTCTGGTGCCAATCGTCATCGGTCAGGGTTAGTCGCGCGGCCAGGACCTGGGCTAACTCATGGTTGCTGAGGTCTTGGCAACGTTTGGTTTCCAGGGGGTTTTGGGCAACGGGATCGAAGGGCACCAGGGATTGGGGCATGGGGGTATACCGGTGGATGAATGGCGGATGAATGGCGGATGAATGGGTCGATAATTCCGATTGGAACTGCCTGGGTATTTACATTAATAGTACGGAAAATTTTAGGCTACGTTGTGAAGGCACGCGGGTGTGTGTGTTGCGCGTGGCTTGAAATTTTAGGTTTGGGAGACGGCGGTGACTCAGGGGAATGGGGAGAAAACGGCTGGGGATCAGTCGTGGGATGTATTTTTGAAAGAGTTTGGGACGGAGCTGACGGCGGCGGAGCAGGAGTTACAGCAGTTACGCGATCGCTATGGTCAGGTTACGGAGGCGGTGCGAGAGCGGGAACGGTTGGGCAATCAAATCGAAGTGGTGCGCCCGGAGCGCGATCGCGCTAAGCAACAGTCCCAGCGTCAGCAATTAACAGAGCAATTGAAAGCGTTAGAGGCGAAAATCGCTGAGCTGGATGGGGCATTGGAGAGTCGATTGTTTGTAGAGTCAGGACTCAATGAGGTGTTTTGGCAGGCGGTGCGGTTCGGTGGGTTAGGAATTGCGATCGGTTGGTTATTGGAGCGGTGGATCGGTTAGCTTAATCGGTGCATTTGTTCTTTTCTGATGGCTGTTCCATGACCCGTCGCCCCATTTTTCCTTGGATACGCTTTCCTTGGATACGCTTTTCTTGGATAAGGCTGAGTTGTAGCATTCTGGCTACTGGCGGAATCGGCTTGGGACTGGTATCGGAGCGGGCGATCGCTACGGCACCGATGCAACCCCTTCAATCGCCATTGCCCAATCAGTTACCGAGTCAGTGGGTGATCCCGGAGCCGGAACAGCCGCGATCGCCCCGTTTTCCAAGTCCAGCCCCCGTTGCTGATCCCGTCGAGATTGAATGGCCCAATTTTGGAAGTCCGCGCCTGAATGAACAACTGCGGCACTATTGGCGCTACGTGCAAACGTTGGGACCACCAGACGTATTAATTGTGGGCAGTTCCCGGGCTCTCCAGGGATTGGATCCCCATGTGCTGGCCCATCAGCTTTACCGTGAGGGCTATGGCAGATTGCGGGTCTATAACTTCGGCATCAATGGCGCAACGGCCCAGGTGGTGCGCTGGTTGCTTTTGGATTTATTGGGGCGCGATCGCCTGCCGCCGCTGATCCTGTGGCCCAAGGGATCCCGTGCCTTCAACAACGGTCGCCCCGATCGCACCTATTTGAGCATTGCCAACTCCCCCGGCTATCGGCAGCTTCGCCAGGGATGGCGTCCCCCTTGGAGCACCGTTGACGCCCCGCTGCCGCCCGATGCCCGCCGCACCGGCATCATCCCCAACAGCACCCTGACTTTTAATGGCTTTTTGCGGGATCAACGGCGATTTCATCCCCCCAGCTACTACGCCAAATTCCCCAAAGTGGCGGGGCAATTTGACGGTAGTTACGTTCCCTTTGTGTTGAACAATGGTCCCCAAATCCAAGCGGTGCGAACCCTGGCCCAGGATCTGGCTCAGCGTCCGGAGTCCCCGTCCCTGGTGTTGATTAACTTGCCCCTAAGCCGGGACTTTTTGGATCGCACTCGGCGGCGCTACGAACAACAATTCCAGCGCTTTTTGGGCACGATCCAAGCCCAATCCCAATGGCAGCTCCGGGATTACCTGGACCTATGGCGGACCCAGGATGGCAACTTCGCAGACCCCAGCCATATCAATCTGTGGGGCGCTGGGGTGCTCGCTCGACGCCTGGCGGCCGACACGACCATCCCTTGGCCCGCCTCGACGAACCCACAGCGGTGATCGGGCATTCCCCTAAGAATCTTCGGATTTTTGTTTTTTGCGTAGATCCTGCCAGGAGGAGCCGATGCCTTGGAGGATGCCGCGTCCCACGAGACCGATGCCGCGCCCGACCGCTTGCAGTACCAACAGGGTGCCTTGCCCCAGGAAAGACGCCGCCGATCGCAGGCGAGGGGCGATCGCATCGCGGGCTTCCAGAATAAGGGTGACCCCGAGGGGGACGCCGGAGAGCGATCGCAGTTCTTCGTTCCGGGCGGCATAAACCGGGATTTTTTCGATGGTGCGCCCGTCGCTCACCAGTAACCATTGACGACTTTCAAATATGGCAGTCGGCGTTTCCACATATCGCGCTAGGCGATATTTCCAGGACAGGTCATTGCGGAATCGTTCCACATAGCGGGTGGCCATCCAACGGCGGTCAAAAAATTGGTATTTCAGGGGTTCAATGTCGGATAGGCGGTTGATCAGGGGCTGAACAACGGCGTTGGCAAGGCATAGGGTCCAATTTTGTAAAAGTGCTTCCGCTCGCTTCAGGGCGATCGCCGTTCCAGGGCTGTAAATCCCTCCATCTGCTACCAAATTTGTACCGTTGATTAAATGATTAATCAGTTCATCGAGGGCAAAAACTTGGCTTAAAATATCCTGCTCAATCAGGGACCAATCGTTCTTAAGAATGGGCAGAATATTAATGGTTTGCCCGTTGATTTGACAGGTTTGATGATCGGCAAAAAAGTCCCCTAGACAGTCTTCCCACAGGTCTTGGAGGGCAGATTGGGGTATGGCAACCGGTGCATTGGTCGGTTGCCACTTTTTAGTTTGTTGCTTGCGGAGTTGTTGTAGAAAATCGTCGATTTTTCGCAGGACTAAATAGAGTAAATCTTTGCGCTGTTCTTCATTCAGAATATCGATTTCTAGGGGGGCACCGGTCTGATTATTGTGGGCATTGATCAACTTATCGGTGCATTGATCAAATAGCGTATTTTGCAAGGCGATTAGCGCCTCGGCTTGGGATTGGCTGAGGGCTTCAGAGGCTTCTTGGAGAACGATCGGATCCGGACCCGCCGCCGCTGGACTGATGGCGTCTGGATTGGTGGGGGCGATCGCGCCACCTAAATTAGAAGACCCTGACGGCGTTGGTGCCGGAGAATTTGGCCCTTGGAAAGGCTTTCCCGTGGCCGAGGGCGGGGTATAGGGGAAGCGATTCTTGGATTCCGTCGATTCGTCCGTAAATCCGCCACCGATCGCAATTACGACCTGGCGAGCGGCCCACAATTCCCGCTGTTTCCCTTCCACCACCATTTTTTGCAAGCGATCGCCCCAGGATTGGGGATTGGCCAGCGTCCCTTGGGCGAGCAGGGCCGTCAAACGATCCAGTTCCCGCTCCACTTCCCGCAGGCTTCGATTATTCCAACGCCGCCGCAGCGATCGCGGTTTGGAGATCGCTGGCGATGCCTCCTGCTCCGGCTTGGGGGATAGGGAGGGAAGCGCCGGCCAGACGGTTTCCCCCCGGTCAATCTGTCGGGCGATCGCCACCAGCCGTTGCACCGATGAATCCTTCTGGCAATAGCCCGATGCCCCCGCCCGCTGGGCCCGCACCAATGCCACTTCCGATAACCCATTGCCTAATACCAAAATGGGCAGCTCGGGATACGTCTCATAGAGGGTTTCGCAAATGGACCAGGGGACGCGCACCACATTCTCCGGGGTGAGCCCATCCGTCACGGCGTCAATCAAAATCACCGATGGGGGGGGATCCGGGGATGTCCGCAGATCCCCTAGCACCGTCAATGCCCCCGGCAAATCCCCCACCGTCAGCAGCGTCACCCCTGCCAGCTCGTCAATACCCGTCTGTAAACCCAATCGAAAAATTGGGTCCGAATCAACCAAAAGTAGGCGCAACGGGTCGTCAGCCATGGGTTAATCTCTGGGCACAGCCCTCACCTGCTTGAGTCGGTCTTACTTGAACCGGTCTTTGATCGGTGAGCCATCAGTTCATCACTATACCGATTTATCTCGCTTCCGCTGCCTTTTCCCTAGGAACGGTCAGGTAGCGATCAGGGATCTCGCTATGGCTGATGTCCTTGGATCGTCTTAGGAGTGGGGGGCACGTCTGGAGAGACTATGCACGAGTCCATGATGGCATCGGTGGGCATTTATCGATTCCACAGCGATCGCTGGGGGAGTGGCAAGGGCGAACGGCTGCCGTTGCTATTGCTGCATGGGTTTATGGGCTGCGGGGATGATTTTGAAGCGGTGGTGCGCTGCCTAGAGCCGCCAATACAGGGCGATCGCCCCTCAGGCAATATCTACGCTTTGGATTTACCAGGGCATGGCCAAACCCGCTTGGCCGATCCAACTCAGCTCACGGCGTACGGAATGCCAGCAACGGCGCAAGGAGTACGGGATTGGACTCAACATATTCAGCCCGGTCCCTGGGCGATCGCCGGCTATTCCATGGGCGGACGGTTGGCGCTCTATTTGGCGACCCATTTTCCCGATGTATTCCCCGTGACGGTGGCGATCGCCGCTTCTCCAGGATTGGCCGAGGAGGGCGATCGCCAAAAACGCAAGGAACTGGACCATCACCGGGCGCTGACCCTAGAGGCTTGCAAAACAAACGAACAATTCGAACAATTTCTGGAGCGCTGGTATCAGATGCCCCTGTTTAGCCATCTGGCGACCCATCCCAATTTTGAAAGTATGTTGACCCGGCGGCGACGGAATCATCCCCAATGGCTGGCCCATTCCCTGCGCTATCTCGGATTGGGACAGCAGCCGTTTTTAACCCCTGCCCTAGCCAGGTATCCCGGTCAGTTACATCTGGTGGTCGGAGAGCACGATCGCAAATTTATTGCCCTAAACCAGGCGATCGCCCGCCAATGCCCCCGTGCCCAGCTCACGATTATTCCCAACAGTGGCCATACCATTCCCCTAGAAAACCCCACCGCCCTCGCCCAGGTTTTAGCCAATGCCTTAGCTGCCGCTATTTGAGGACCCGAAGCTGTTGGAGGCGATCGCCCAGGGCCTGCCCAAACCGCGTTGCGGGGTCTTCCCCCTTGGGAAAACGCGCCAACTGGTAGGACGGTAAATCAAAGTGATAGGTCCCCGCGATCGCCCCCGCCGTCCCATCCAACACCAACACCTGATCCGCCGGCTTCACCGCCATGGCATAGCCCAACTCCAACACCACCTGAGGGGACGGCACCAGCAACGCCGGGTCGCCCCCCGCTTGCGTTAACGCCGTCGTATCCGCCACAAACACCAAACATTGACGAATTTGCCGCGCCAAGGTCTGGGTCAGCCGATGGGTCTGATCCGACAATCGCGGCGATCGCATCACCGTCACCGGCACCCGCAACTCCTTGGCAATACTCGCTAAATAATCCTCCGCGATCGCCCCCCAATCCATATCCCCCGCCCCTTCACTCACCACAATCGTTGGCTCCAAATAGGCCGCAATATCCCGCTTGGTGAAGTAGATTTCTTGGCTAATTAGGTCAATATTGGCGATCGCATAACCGCCGCTGCCCTCGATATAAAACTCAACCCGCTCCCCCTCCAAATACTGCCGAAACCAGGGGGACGCCTTTACGTCCATGGCATCATCCAAAAAATCTGCCCGCAGCCCAGACTTCAGCAAACTCTTCTTACTCAGGCGCAAATCATGGGGACGCTGGTCCAGCTCCGCAATGGGCTCATAGCCTTCCAAATGCCAAGCCCGCAACGCAATAATCGCCATGGCAACCCGTTCCCAACCCTAAACTGCATGACCCATACTACTCCAGCTTTTCAGGACGCCCGCTCCCCTAGAAAAGCCAGCAGCCAAACTTGATATGTCCCAAAAATATCCCCAAACAGCGCAAAGGGGATGGACGGCCATCCCCATAGGGTTTAAGTCTTCAGTTACCGATAACATCGTTGACAGATCTAACAAACTTTAGAGGGATTTCCTACTAATGACATTTACAACGTGAGTGGACAGCGATTAACGAAAAGGAGAGTTAATGATTCCGGTCATTCCTGACCTTAACTCAATCAAACTTTTCACACTGATCAAGCGTACTGCCCTAGAACTCCTTGGCAACAGTCTTGGAAATATCTACTTTTGAACTAGATTCCGTCCGTAACAGATGGGACAAACAAGCAGTTAAACTGCGAAAGATAAGAGTTTTCCTCGAGTTGATTAGGTTAACTGAATCGGCGATTCATCGCCAGGAAGCTTTCCTTTTGCTTCTGAATTAAATGTATCACCGTGCTTTCTTTGTGGGCAGATTGGTATACCAAAGTTTACTGAGGTTGAGGTGATGTATCGAAATCTTCAATATTTACAAACCCCTGGTGACTTAACCATTATTTTGTGCTGTCTTAATCTCTTCTTTCAATAGCTCTTGATAGATCCGAGGCAGGCGGGGGGTCATCACATTGGATTCAATGCCGTAGCCTAGGCTGGTCCAGGTGCCGGATAGTCGCTTCAATACCGTTTGTAATTCCCCGTCCTTCAACAGCGCTGAGATATCCATCCCCCAGGCGCGGCGATCGCTCAGCCATCGATAGACCACCTCATCCTGATAGCGGGGCTCAAAACTATAGCTGGACCACCACAGCCAGTTGCTGGCGCTGGGGTGATATTTTCTGGCTTTTTCCGCCCAGGTGACGTCCAACATTTGATAGCGACCGGCGGCGGTGGAGCAGTTGCCTCGGTTCGGTCCGGCGGTGATGGTGATGCAGCGGCGGGGATGGTCGCTAAAGTCCGATACGTAGCCCCCCCCATAAATCACGGCGTAGGGGCGTTTATAGTTGGATTCGCTGGCGGAAATGGTGCGCAACAGGGCGCGGAGATGGGGGTCGCCGCCTTCCATGGCCAGGGGGGGCGATTTAAATCCGTTGGATAGCTCCGTGGGCGGCCCGAAAAAAAAGGTGGGCAAATCTCCTCGATTTTCCAGCCAGTACACCATGCCCAAGCCCGATGCGCAGACAATCATGCCCCATAGAAATGCCCCTGCCCCAGATGATTTTCGCTTCGGCTTTTTGGGGTTGGGCGGATTGGGTTTGAGATCGGAAGATTGGGGCGATCGCCGAGGGGAAGCCATAGGACGGGAAATGCGGGGATGGACAGACCAAGATTTAGGCTATCTAGGCAGCGGGGGTTGCCGGCACCGCCGCCAGAAAGTCGGTGACGCACCGATCATAGGTCTCCCAATCTTCCAACATCGGGAAATGTCCCGTTTTGGCGATGCAATGATATGTCACGGTTTTCGGGTTGAGGACCGCTGCCATTTTGCCCAGCTTGGGCGGGATAATTTGGTCGAATTCCCCAGAAATTAATAGGGTGGGCATGGTCAATGACTGAAATGCCGCCGGCATTGTTTCCACTGCCCGCTTACTCACCGCCGAAAAGATGGTCCCCAGGGCGGCATCAAAATCCGCTTGCAAAAAATCCTCTAAAAATGCCTGTTGGTCGGCGATGGGAATTTGTCGATGGAGAAAACGCGCCATAAAGAGCCGAGGCACCAGGGGCAATTGCGATAGCCAATGGGGGCGGAACAGGACCACGTAGCGCCCGAAAATATAGAACGTCTCAAACGCCAATTTGTTGTATTCGAAAATGCCGCTACAGGTGAGGATCAACGCATCCAGGCGATCGCCATACTCCGCCGCAAACAAGGTGGCGATCGACGCTCCCATGGAATGGGCATTGATCGTGACCCGCTTGAGATTGAGCTGATCTAAGAGCGATCGCAGATCCTCCGCAAACGCCTCCAACAAATAGGGATCCCCATCGGGTGGCGTGGGAGCTGGCGTTTCCCCGAGGGCCGTTGATCGCCCGAAGCCCCGTAGGTCATAAATCAGACAATCATAGCGATCGCACCATTTTTCCGCCGTGGATCGCCAATAGCTACCGGAGCCACCCCAGCCATGGACAAACACCATCACTGGCCGGCCGGATTGCCCGGGCGTGCCGCCGCCGGTTGTCACCCACTCGTAATAATGGCGAACTCCGCGAATCTCGATTGTGCCAGCGACGACGTCAATAACGACTCCCATCTAGGCAGACTCCGCCTTGGGCAGCGACGAGGGATGCACTAACAAATCCGCCGTCGACCGTTTCTCGACCATGTCGCTGGTGATGGTGCATCGGGTCACATCCTTCCGGGACGGCACCTCGTACATCACATCCAACATCAGTTCTTCCACAATGCCCCGCAATGCCCGCGCGCCGGTCTTCCGTCGATGGGCTTCCTGGGCGATCGCCCGCACCGCATCCGGCGTAAAACTGAGCTGGACATTGTCCATGGTCATCAGCTTCTGATACTGCTTCACCAGGGCATTCTTCGGCTTGGTCAGAATCTCCATCAATGCCGCCTCATCCAACGGCTCGACGACCGCCACCACCGGCACCCGCCCAATAAACTCCGGAATCATCCCAAACTTCACGAGATCCTGGGGCTCCATCTGTTGGAGGGTATCCGCCATCCGCTTTTCCTTGGTTTGAATGGCCTCCCCGCCCTGGACAAACCCCATGGATTTCTTACCGGTACGCTGCTCAACGGCTTTATCTAAACCGACAAACGCGCCGCCGCACACAAACAAAATATTGCTGGTATCAATCTGAATGCAGTCCTGATAAGGATGCTTGCGACCTCCCTGGGGCGGCACATTAGCCACCGTGCCCTCCAACATCTTCAGGAGTGCCTGCTGCACGCCTTCCCCAGACACATCCCGCGTGATAGACGGGTTCTCACTCTTTCGAGCGACCTTGTCAATCTCGTCGATGTAAATGATGCCGCGCTGGGCCTCTTCCACATCAAAATCCGCCACCTGCAACAGCCGCAGCAGAATATTTTCCACGTCTTCCCCCACATACCCCGCCTCGGTCAGGGTTGTGGCATCGGCCACCGCAAAGGGCACATCCAACACCTTCGCTAGGGTCTGGGCCAACAGGGTCTTACCGCATCCCGTCGGACCAATGAGTAAAATATTTGACTTCTGCAACTCCACCCCCTCTTCCAGGGGCGTTGCCGCCGCACTCCCACCGACTTGCTGTCCCCCCTGTTCCTGGAGACAGGCCAAGCGTTTGTAGTGGTTATAAACCGCGACGGACAACACTTTCTTGGCGTCATCTTGGCCGATAACGTGGTCGTCCAAATGTTTCTTTAGCTCCCGGGGTTTCAGGACCCGGATGGGCGCGGGCTTACTGGTGCGCTGCCGTTGGCGATCGCCCGTATCGGATCGAGACACCGGCGCATTCCCGCCCGTGGCATCTCCCCCAAATAGCTCCTCGTCCAGAATCTCATTACAGAGGTCAACGCACTCATCGCAGATATAAACCCCCGGTCCAGCTATTAGCTTGCGGACTTGCTCCTGGGATTTTCCGCAAAACGAACACTTTAAATGGGAGTCGAACTTAGACATAGTTGCCTCTTAGCGTCTCGCGCAAACAGCGGGAAGGAAAGGGAGATTTCAAAGGTAGCTCACAACCTTTGCTTCTTCAGAAATCTATCGTCAGAAATCTATCGAATAGACCAGGGCTCTCCTAAGCCTTCAACCTGAAACTTTGCTTGAGTCCTTATGCAGTCATTATGCCCTAATTACACCGAGACGAGGGGAGTGGACTGGAGGTCCACTCCATCGGCCAGGACGAAAAACTGCCGATGCTTAGGGGGGTGACCCATTCTGGTTGTTCCGCCCTAAGGACAATCCTCGCCGCCGATTAGGGCACCGGTTTGGTGCTCCTTGAAACACGCCCCCGTCGGTCTATGCGTCGTCCTATGCGTCGTCGTCGGTCGCCTCGTCAGTCGCTTCCGCCGCCGCTTCTGTGGATTCAGCCGCTTCGTCTTCATCCTCCGCAGGGGTTAATGTGCCCTCCGGAACCAATTCGAAGTCATTCTTTTCCATCAGGAAATCGATGACTAGATTGCGGAATAAATCTTCATAAATCACCGACTCCACGCGGGATTTTTTCGGATTTTGTCCCTTGAGCTGTTGCATCAGCTCCTTGACCTTCACCTTCATCTCCTTCTCGTCGACCTTCAGCTCTTCCTTCTCGCCGATCGCCTGGAGCAGCAGATCGGTTTTGACTTGGAAGATAGCCTCAGGGCGGGAGCGCTCTTTCATGTTCTTGACCATTTCTTCGGTCATGAACTGATTGACGTCTAAGCCCTGTTGCTGAAGCTGCATGGCCGCCTGGTTGACCAAGTAGCTTGCCTCTTGATCGATCAACGTCTCCGGCAACTCCACTTCAATGGCGTCGACCAATGCCTTGATGATTTGAGTCTTTTTATTCTCGGCGGTCTTCGCTTCCGCATCCTCGGCAAACTGCTTATCCATCGCTTCCCGTAGGGCGTCAATGGTTTCGTAGCTGCTGATGCCCTGGATAAACTCGTCGGTCAGCTCCGGCAATTCCCGCTCCTTAATTTCATGGAGGGTGATTTTGAATTTCACGTCGCGACCCGCGAGATCCTGCATTCCATAATCTTCGGGGAAGGACACCTCCACTTCCTTGATATCGTCGGGCTCCATGCCCACAATGCCCGCAATGAAACCGGGGATAAACTTATCCTCTTCCATATCGGTCTGAAAATCTTCGGCGCTTAGACCGGTGGTGTCGATCTCATCATCGGCCCCCTCCTCTGCGCCCTCTCTGGGAATCAGCTCGCCCTGGTAGTCCACGATCACAACGTCACCCAGTTGTGCCGCTCGGTCTTCCACGGGAATTAAGGTGGCGGCCTGGATTTGTTGCTCCTTTAGTAGGTTATCCAGGCGATCAGGATCGGGTTTCACTTCCTCCGCCTGCACCGTCAAACCGGTGTATTCAGGGGGCTCTACCTCGGGGAATACATCGATGCGCACCGTAAAGGTGAACGCTTCACCGGGGTTGAATTTGCCGAATAGGTCGGCTTCGGAGGTGTCCATCTGCGCCTGACCGGCGGGACGGATATCCTCTTGTTTCAAGGCTTCTTTCAGACCCAATTCCACCACTTCGTCCAACGATGCTGCTTTCAGCGCATCGGGACCAAGCTGTCGCAGGAGCACCTGACGAGGCACCTTACCCTTTCGGAAGCCGGGCACTCTGGCGTTCTTGGCATACTTTGTGACGGTGTTTTCGTAGGCCTTGCCAGACAATTCTGCCGGAACTTCGATGGTGAGGCTGACCTGACTTGCGGGCAGCTTTTCCGTGGTGACTTTCATGATTTACAACTTCAGTGAACAGGTGCAGAGTCCAATTGGTGGGGTCAGCTGCAATACATCATCCTACCGGAATCCTGTCAGAATTCAGCATTGCCGAATGGGGGTGTCGGGATAAGATAAGGACGCCCAATTGATTGTGAATTTTCCGGGGTCTGGTGTCCATGGCTGAGTCTGAGTTGCGATCGCCCAACACGACTTCAAGTGTTCCCCAAGAGAAGCTTTACGAGGGGAAGGCGAAGATTCTCTATGCCACGGCGGATCCCGAGGTGTTGCTGACTTGCTATAAGGATGATGCGACGGCGTTTAATGCTCAGAAGCGGGGCACGATCGCCGGCAAAGGACAGATTAATTGTGCAATTTCCCGGTATTTATTCGAGATGTTGGAAGCGGCTGGGGTGCCGACCCACTATATTGATTGTCCGACGCCGGTGCAGATGCGGGTGAAGCGGCTGACGATTGTGCCGTTGGAAGTGATTGTGCGGAATATTGCGGCGGGCAGTTTGTGTAAGCAGACGGGGATTGAGCTGGGGACGGTGATTGAGCCGGCGATCGTGGAGTTTTGCTATAAAAATGATGATTTTGGGGATCCGTTACTGAGTGAAGGACGGATCTATGCGTTGAAATTGGCGACGCCGGATCAGGTGGAAGAGATTGAATTATTGTCGCGGCGCATTAATGCCCTATTGAAGGACTTTTTTAAGCAGTGTCAGATTACGCTGGTGGATTTCAAATTGGAATTTGGACTCACCAGCGACGGCAACATCATCTTGGGGGATGAGATCAGCCCCGATACCTGTCGACTTTGGGATGACACCGTGGATGATCCCAAGGCACGGGTTTTGGATAAAGATCGCTTCCGTCAGGACTTAGGGGATGTGGAAGGGGCTTATCAGCGTGTGCTAGAGAAAGTCGCAGCCTTAGCCTAAGCAAGATGATAAATGGGATTCCCAAGGGACATGTCCCTTGGGTGGGGGTTCGGGGGCAAAGCCCCTGAGAACCGAAAGCTAAGGCAAAAACAGTTATTTTATTTTTTGCGCTTGTAAAAGGGGCGATCGCACACCACCGCCTCAGCCGTCTTCTTACGGATTTGCACTGATAACACCTGCCCGACGGTCGATAACTCTGCGGGAACACGGGCGATCGCAATGGGAGTGCCGAGGGTGGGGGACAGGGTGCCGCTGGTGACAATACCAACGGTTTCGCCGTTGTGGAGCACCGGATAATCATGGCGGGCAATATTGCGATCGCTGAGTTTCAACCCGACTAGCGTTTCAGCAACGCCATTGTCCCGCTGCTTTTCCAGAACACTGCGCCCAATAAACTCACCCTTGCGATCCAAATGCACCAGCCAATCTAATCCTGCTTCGAAGGGCGTCGTGGTGTCAGTCACATCCTGCCCATAGAGCGCCATCGCCGCTTCTAGCCGCAACGTATCCCGCGCTCCCAAACCAC
Source organism: uncultured bacterium (assembly GCA_964655355.1). Taxonomy (GTDB): domain Bacteria; phylum Cyanobacteriota; class Cyanobacteriia; order CACIAM-69d; family CACIAM-69d; genus CALGDE01. The sequence continues at coordinate 386 of CAZZMD010000056.1, read as the reverse complement.
AGGGGGTTACCCCTGCCTCTAACAAGGCTTGCCATAACTTCAGACCGGCTTCGGGAGACACCATCACCTCAAAACCATCCTCGCCGGTATAGCCCGTGCGCCCCATAAACGCAGGCTCTCCCAAAATTTCCGTTTCGACAAATCGATAGAATTTGACCTGGCTTAAATCCGCCGCCGCTAACTTTTGCAATTGGGCCGCGGCGTCGGGACCCTGCACCGCCAACAAAACGCGATCGCCTGATAGATCCTCCAGTTCTGTCCCGGTACCCGCCATTTTGTCGATCATCCATGCCCGATCCTTATCCGTGGTGGCGGCGTTGACGATGGCGATCGCCCGTTCGGTGCCGTCGGCGTCTGGGGGTTGCCAATAGACAATCAAATCATCC
>CAZZMD010000055.1:28806-29138 GCA_964655355.1 uncultured bacterium | reverse complement strand
CGCGAAGCGGTATAGGCGGAGTACTGCGGTGTTTTTTGATAGCGCCAACCGGAGAGCATTTGCTTGGCGCTGACTAGCCCGAAAATGCCCAGCAGTAGTTGCAAGATAGGAATTTGAAAGGCGATCGCTGTGCTGAACATCAACAGCAGCTCAAAATCAAAATATTTTTCAATGGACCATTGCTGCGCCACCACATCCGCGCCATAGCTGACGAAAAAGTTCAGCGCAGCGGGCACCAACGCCACATAGGAAAACACCAACCCCAAGCCAAACAACGCCGCCGACCCCAACACAATGGGCCCCAGCAACCGCCGCTCTTTCTTGGTCAGTCC
>CAZZMD010000055.1:0-28796 GCA_964655355.1 uncultured bacterium | reverse complement strand
AAGACAAACTGAATAGTCTGGTAAAGAATCCAAGGGGCACTCAGCAACAAACCGCTATAGCCCGCCACCTTGATCGAGACAAAAAAGAATTCTCCCGGAGCCAATTGCAGGAACGTGACATCCCCCGCCGGCTTTTCCAGGAGGCGCACAATGGGTCTGACGGCGAAGAAACAGCCAATGATCCCCACCAGGGAGCCCGCCACCGAATAGAAAATCCGCAGCCGCAGCTCCTCCAAGTGGTCAAACAAGGACATTTCCACTTCATCCGGCAAATCTTCCTTCGGCGGATTCAGGAATGACGGCAGGATAGATTCAAGCCCGTCTTCGTCCGCTGGAGCCTCCGTGGTTTCCACCACAGCAGTCGATGCCGCGCTGCCATTGGCGTCAGCGGTACCATTAGCATCGGCGGTGCCGTTGTCTTCAGGCTCAGGGGTGGTATTGGGATCGTTATCTGCCGGAGATGTCACAGTGGCTGAAATGGGGGAATGGGAATGGGTAGGCGATGTTGAAGCGCTGTTGAGACGCTGATTTCGCGACGCCTGCTTTAGATTTTAGTAGGATGTCGCAATCACTGGGTTGAAACGGTTGGATAATAAGTTGAATTATTGGCGTGGCAACCGGCCATTTAGCAGACGACGGGAGTGGCGATGAATTGGTGGAAGCGGCTGCGGAAAAATCCTTTGGCTCAGATGGCGGCGATCCTTTTGCTGCTGTTTTACACCGTGGCGATCGCCGCCGGATTTGTTGCGCCCTATGATCCCTACGAATCCCAGACCCAGGGCGCACTGTTGCCGCCCACGGAAATTTATTGGACCAACGACGCCGGCGACTGGATTGGTCCCCACGTCTATCCCACCACCCTGGGGAGCACCGACCTAGAAACCGGCGATCGCGAATTGAAGGTAGATCGCACCCAGCCGTCAAAACTACAACTCTTTGCCCAGGGGGACGACTATAAATTTTGGGGACTCATCCCCACCAACCGCCACCTATTGGGCACCGATGGCCCCGGTCGCTGGAACCTACTCGGCACCGACGAAAGCGGACGGGATCAACTGAGTCGTTTGATTCACGGCAGCCGCATCAGCCTCAGCATCGGCATGGTTGGTATCTCCATCTCCTTCCCCCTCGGGCTGATCATCGGCGGCATCTCCGGCTACTGCGGCGGTTGGATCGACACCCTGATCATGCGCATCACCGAAGTGCTTATGAGCGTTCCTGGTCTCTATCTCCTCGTCGCCCTCGCCTCCATCCTGCCCCCCCAACTCACCAGCACCCAACGCTTTGCCCTCATCGTCGCCATCATGTCCTTCAGGAGCTGGGCCGGACTCGCCCGAGTGATCCGCTCCCAGGTGTTATCTATCAAGGAACGGGAATTCGTCCAAGCCGCCCAAGCCATGGGCGGCAGCGACCTCTACACCATCGTTCGCCACATCCTGCCCCAAACGGCCTCCTACGTCATCGTCGCCGCCACCCTTGCCATTCCAAGTTTTATCGTCGCCGAATCCGTTTTAAGTTTGATCGGTCTCGGCATCCAACAGCCCGACCCTTCCTGGGGAAATTTATTATCGATCGCCACCAACGCATCGATTCTGGTCCTCCATCCGTGGCTGATCTGGTCCCCCGCCATCATCATCATCAGCGCCGTACTGTCCTTTAACCTACTCGGCGATGGTCTCCGGGACGCCCTCGATCCCCGCAGTGTCGAGCGCTAACGATTGAATCACTAGCTCGGTTGCCACAATCCAGCCCCCCCCAAAAACCAGGGATAATAAACAGTGCTCAAGAAGCGTTGACATTTTTTGAAATTCCCCCGACAGCCCCAACGGATCAGTCACAATTGGAAGACGGATAGTTGGTAGAAAAAGAAACCATGTCTGGGCGATCGCGACGCACTCTCCTTATCGGCATCACCGCCGCCACCACCGTTAGCCTTCTTGTTTTGGCCCAATGGTCACGACAAAGCACCCTCCTCACCGCGCGAGCGTCCTCCGCCGGACAAAGCCCTCCCCATCAGCTCTGTTTGGGGAATTCCGCCGAATCCCTCTGCATCGAAGACGGCTGGAACTACGGATACATCTCCGGCGCATGGGATGAAGCCGAAGGCGTAATCGCCAGCTTCTCCGAGGGAGACGTCACCCTGATCAACCACCTCTATCAGGAAATGCTTGGGCGAAACGCCGACCCCGAAGGACTAGAAACCTACGTCGAGGCGCTGGAACGGGGCTGGTCCGTGGACAAAATCCGCGAAGAAATTGCCAACAGCCATGAAACCCGCCTAATCCTGCAACAGCTTTATCGTGAAATTTTTAACCGCGACGTGGACGAGACGGGTTTGAACACCTATCGCGATCTCCTCCAACGGGGATGGGGACTCAAACGGGTGCGCAAAGACCTCATGGCCAGCCCAGAAGCCAGGCACTTTCGGGGACAGCTTTAGCTCGATTGATCCCCCTTAAGCCCACAAAATCCGGGACAAAAAACACTGCCCATACACTGCCCCTTCCGAACACTACCCATTCTGAAATTGGGGTGTTATCATTCGGGAACCTCAAATGAGCCTCAGGGTCAACAAAATCCCTGATCAGCTCAGTTCTTCAACAACCTGCGGGTGTGGCGGAATTGGTATACGCGCACGTTTGAGGGACGTGTGGCTTTGCCTTGCGAGTTCGAGTCTCGCCATCCGCATTGTTCAGAAAACCATCATCGGTACATTTGCCGGTGGTGGTTTTTTGTTGTGCCTGGATATTGCCCCGAGACGACTGCCCCATCCCAAGAGAAATGTTACGATCCCCAACAAAGATAAAGTTTTACGACAACTTTGACTCAAGCCCTTGATCTCTAGCCCTTCCCCCCTAATTCCGCCATGCCCGCCGCTCCCGTGGCATATGCTACAGCCCCTTTGGGAGGGCGATCGCAACAGCGTCCGAAACGGGCTACCCCACGATTGGCTGTCCCCCACCTGGCAAATGCTTATCCTTGGGGATGGATCCCCCACCCGCCATTTGCAATTGCTGAGCGGGGAACCGACGGAAGTGGATGTGATTGATATGTCGGCGATCGCCTGGGAGCGGGACAATGCCCCCAGTCTGATTGAACAGGTGCCCGGTCCCCGGCTACGGCGACAGGTATGGCTACGGACCGCATCGGGTCAACGCCTCGCCTATGCCACGTCGTGGTGGGAAGCCAGCCACGTCGATGAATACTTGCAAAACAGATCGCTCCCCATCTGGGCAAGCCTAGCCAAGAGCCGCACCGAACTCTATCGCGATGTCCAGGGGCTGCATTACGGTCACTCGCCCGCCCTGGAAAAAGAATTCGGCGAAACCGGTCCCTTTTGGGGACGCCACTACCTGTTTTGGCACCACGGCCAGCCCCTCACCCTCATTTACGAAGTCTTCTCCCCCTACCTGCGCCACTACCTCGGTCCCATCAGCTCCAGCAGTTTAGGACCGGTTTAGGCGATCGGCAATATTCGATACAATCAAACGCTGCCGCCCTTTATTCCTGCACCGCGCCCATTACACCGCGACTTACGCGAATCTAAATTAAACTGCGCTCCGACCCATGGCTTTTTCTTCCCTGATCCACACGCTCCAGCGATCGCCCCTCACCGACGAATTTTTGACCCGTTGGGAGCGCCAGGGTCAGCTTTATTTCACCGGCGCATCGCGATTGGTGAAGGGCTTGGTGTCATCGGCATTGGTGCAGCGACAGGACGTGCCATTGGTGGTGGTAACCGCGACCCTGGAGGAAGCGGGGCGCTGGGCCGTGCAACTGGAAGCGATGGGTTGGGATGCGGTGAAGTTCTACCCCACCACCGAAGCCTCCCCCTATGAATCCTTTGATCCCGAGTCGGAGCTGACCTGGGGACAATTGCAGGTTTTGGCGGATTTAATCACCGGGGCCCGGGGTGACGGTAATAAGGACAGCACTAAAAAAATGGCGATTGTGGCAACCGAGCGATCGCTCCAGCCCCATCTACCCCCCGTGGAGATATTTGAGCGCAACTGCTTGGAATTGACGACGGGCGCAGAGTGGAATCTACGGGACCTAGGGCGACGGCTGGCCACGCTGGGCTACGAGCGAACCACGCTAGTGGAGACAGAGGGGCAATGGAGTCAGCGGGGGGACATCATCGACATTTTCCCGGTGTCGTCGGAATTGCCGGTGCGCCTGGAATGGTTTGGGGATGAGCTGGAAAAAATTCGCGAGTTTGATCCCGGAACCCAGCGCACCTTAGATGCGATCGCCCAGGTGATTTTGACGCCGATGGGATTCGCGCCAATGATCGCGGAGGCATTGGAATTGCCGCTGATGCCAGCGGGCAACGAGGAGGATCAGGAGGAGGGGGGAGAGCCGTTGGAATCGGTGGGCTGGCATCGATTTATGGGGGCAGCCTTTGAAGAACCGGCGTCGCTATTGGATTACTTACCCCAGGGCACGGCGATCGCTATTGATGAATTGGAGCAATGCCTAGCCCATGGCGATCGCTGGGCGGACCATGCGGATGAACATTTTCAGACCGTTATTGGTGCCGAAGAAATGGCCGAATTACCGGCAAAAATCATCAAAATTCATCGTCCCTTTTCTGACACTTTGCTCGCCATTAAAACTGCCCCCCAGGACTTTTCTCGGCTCTATCTATCAGAACTAGCCGCGGATACGGCCAACGATCAACTGCCCATCGACAATCCCCCAACGCCGGTAAACTTGGCCGCACGAACCTTGGCCGCCATGCCCCACCAATTCGGCAAATTGGCAGAGCTGGTACGGGGACAATTAGACAATCGCCAAAAGGTTTGGTTGGTATCAGCGCAACCCAGTCGGTCGGTCGCACTGTTGCAAGAACACGATTGTCCCGCTCAATTTATTCCAAGCCCGAAAGACATTCCCGCGATTGAACGGTGTCAAAATCAGCACATTGCCACCGCCGTTAAATATTCGGGATTGGCAGAATTAGAAGGCTTTGAATTGCCCACCTATCGGGTTGCAGTAATCAGCGATCGCGAATTTTATGGGCAGCATACATTAGCCACCCCAAGCTATGTCCGAAAACGGCGTCGGGCAGCGTCGAAGCAAATCGATCCCAATAAACTCAGCCCGGGCGATTATGTCGTTCATCGCAGCCATGGCATTGGTCAATTTATCAAGCTGGAAAAGCTGACCATCAACAGCGAAACGCGAGAATATTTAGTCCTCAAATATGCCGATGGACTACTGAGAATTGCCGCAGATCGGGTGGGCGTTCTGTCGCGTTATCGCAAAACCAGTGAAGGTCGCCCTCAGCTCCACAAAATGTCGGGGAAGGTCTGGGAAAAGACCAAAAAGAAAGTCGAAAAAAGCATCAAAAAAGTTGCCGTTGATTTGCTGAAGCTATACGCAGCGCGGGCAGAACAAACCGGTTTCCGATTCCCCACCGATATGCCTTGGCAACAGGAAATGGAAGAATCCTTTCCCTATCAACCAACGCCGGATCAGCTCAAAGCAGTACAGGCCGTCAAACACGATATGGAAGGCGATCGCCCAATGGATCGCCTGGTGTGTGGCGATGTAGGCTTCGGAAAAACGGAAGTGGCAGTGCGAGCCATTTTCAAAGCCGTAACCGCCGATAAACAATGCGCCCTCCTGGCCCCCACAACCATTCTGACCCAGCAACATTACCACACTCTCAAGGAGCGGTTTGCCCCCTATCCCATCAAAATTGCCCTACTGAATCGTTTTAAAACCGCCTCCGAAAAAAAGGAAATTCATAAGCAGTTACTCGCCGGAGAAATCGACATTGTTGTAGGCACCCATTCAATTTTAGGAAAGACCGTCAAGTTCAAAGACCTAGGGTTGCTCGTAGTGGATGAAGAGCAGCGGTTTGGGGTCAATCAAAAGGAAAAAATCAAGGCGCTCAAAACCCATTTAGATGTATTGACCTTGAGTGCAACACCCATCCCCCGAACCCTATATATGTCTCTGTCAGGGATTCGGGAAATGAGTTTAATTACGACACCGCCCCCTTCCCGTCGCCCGATTCAAACCCATTTATCGCCCTACAACGAAGAAGCAGCCAGAACAGCAATTCGCCAGGAACTAGATCGAGGTGGCCAGATTTTTTACGTCGTCCCTCGGGTAGAAGGGATTGAAGAAATCGCCGGCAAAATTCGGGAGATGGTGCCGGGGGTTCGATTGGCGATCGCCCATGGTCAGATGGGAGAGGGAGAACTGGAAAGCACCATGCTGACCTTTGGAAATGGAGACGCGGATGTATTGGTTTGCACCACCATTGTGGAGTCGGGTTTGGATATTCCTCGCGTCAATACCATCCTGATTGAAGACGCGGAAAAGTTCGGATTATCTCAGCTTTATCAATTACGGGGACGGGTTGGGCGAGCGGGGATCCAAGCCCATGCTTGGCTGTTTTATAAGAACAAAGGATCGTTAAGTCCAGCAGCACGAAAACGACTGCGGGCAATCCAAGAATTTTCCCAGTTAGGGTCAGGCTATCAACTGGCCGTACGGGATATGGAAATCCGTGGGGTGGGGAATTTATTAGGGGCCGAACAATCGGGACAGGTCAATGATATTGGTTTTGACTTGTATATGGATATGCTGAATGAAGCCATTCAAGAAATTCGCGGGCAGGAAATTCCCCAGGTGGATGAAACCCAGGTGGACTTGGCGATTACGGCCTTTATCCCGAGCGATTACATTCCCGATCTCGACCAAAAAATGGCAGCTTATCGCACAGTCGCAGCGGCAGCAAACCGTCGAGAATTAACGGAAATTGCAGCGGAATGGTGCGATCGCTACGGTCCATTGCCAGCCGCTGCCGAGCAATTATTTCAGGTGATGGAACTTAAACAGGTGGCAAAATCCCTAGGGTTCTCCCGCATCAAACCGGAAGGAAAACAGCATGTATTGCTGGAAACGCCCATGGAAGAACCGGCGTGGAAACTATTGGCTGAAAATCTGCCCAAGCACTTGCGATCGCGCTTTGTCTACACCGGCAAAAAGATTGTGGTTCGGGGGCTCGGGGTAATGAAACCGAAACAGCAACTGGACAATCTGGTGGAATGGATGGGCTATCTAAAAGGTTCGCTGGTGGCGGCATCCTGAGGATCGCCCCCGGAAAATTGCACGGAAAGACCGGGGGTGAGACGATGGAGGGCGCTATTGCCCGAGGCGCGATCGCCCCAGTCTCCCATCCCGAGAGTCTGTGAAACGCCAATAACATGTCCACGACAACCCCATGACAACCTTGAACCCTCTGAAACTGCCATGGAATTGGCGGGTGGTGATTGTCTACCTCGCGTTTATGTTGCTGTTGCCCATGGCAGCCCTGTTCCGCCAAGCCAGCGCCCTCCCCTTCGGCGAATTTTGGGCGATCGCCACCAGCCCCATCGCCGTCTCCGCCTACAATGTTTCGTTTGGGACGGCAGCGATCGCGGCAGTCATCAATGGGCTATTTGGCACCCTCATCGCCTGGGTTTTAGTGCGCTATCCCTTTCCCGGCAAAAAATTGGTGGACGCCACCGTCGACTTACCCTTCGCCCTCCCCACCGCCGTCGCCGGTTTAACGCTGGCGACCCTATATAGCGAAACCGGTTGGATTGGCCGCTGGTTCGCCCCCCTCGGCATCCAAATTTCTTTCACGCGCCTAGGGGTTTTGGTGTCCATGTTGTTTATCTCCCTTCCCTTCGTCGTCCGCACCGTCGAACCGGTATTAGGGGAATTGGAACACGAAATTGAAGAAGCCGCCTGGTCCTTGGGTGCATCCCGCCGAGAAACCTTTCAAAAGGTATTGCTCCCCCAAATCTTCCCCGCCATCATCACCGGCGTCGCCCTTGGCTTCTCCCGGGCGGTCGGCGAATTTGGCTCGGTGGTCATCGTATCCGCCAACCTCCCCTTTCAGGATTTGATTGCCCCGGTCCTGATTTTCCAACGGCTGGAGCAATATGACTTCGAAGGGGCCGCGGCGATCGGCACCGTAATGCTATTGCTGTCCTTAGTAATGTTATTGGGCATTAACCTCTTGCAGGCCTGGGGGCGACGCTATGACCGGACCTAACCCCACCAACCTCCCAGGAAAGACAAAGGGGAGCAAAGCCGCGATCGCCCCCTCCCCCCAAGTGAACCAGCCCCCCGATGAACCCAATGCCATCTGGATACAGCGCGGGGCGATCGCCGTTGCTCTCCTGTACCTAACAGCAATCCTCTTCCTACCCGCCCTAAACGTCTTTATCCAGGCCTTTCAAAACGGCATTGATCCTTTTCTGGGCACCCTGCGATCGCCCGATTTTCAGTCTGCTGCCAGCCTGACGCTTCTGATCTGCGTGCTGGTGATCCCCTTCAACGCCGCCTTCGGGATTTGCGCCGCGATCGCCCTAGCCCGCCATCGCTTCCCCGGTCGCGCTTTTGTGATTAGTTTGTTGGATCTGCCCTTCTCCATCTCGCCGATCGTCGTCGGTCTAATGATGGTGCTGCTCTATGGCCGCCGAGGCTGGTTCGGTCCCGCCCTCGAAGCCGTCGACCTAAAAATTGTCTTCGCCCTCCCCGGCATGATCCTCGCCACCGCCTTTGTTACGCTGCCATTTGTGGCCCGCGAAGTGCTGCCCTTGCTAGAAGAAATGGGCACCGACCAAGAAGAAGCCGCCCGCATCCTCGGAGCCAGCGATTGGCAAGTCTTTTGGCGGATCACCCTGCCCAACATTCGCTGGGGATTGTTATACGGCACCATCCTCAGCACCGCCCGCGCCCTCGGGGAATTTGGCGCCGTCTCCGTCGTCTCCGGCAATATTATTCGCAAAACCCAAACCCTGCCCCTCTTCGTCGAAGAAGCCTACAAACAATACGAAACCCAAGCCGCCTACTCCGCCGCCGTCGTCCTAGCCCTCCTCGCCGCCGTAGCCCTGATTCTAAAAACCGTCTTAGAACAGTTCTTGTCGAAGGAGAAGCATCAAGATACAGCCTCCTCCTAGGGGTTTAATCAATCATCGAAACGACCGTCAATAGAGCATAAATAATATAGAGCATAAATAACAGAGAATAAGTAATGGAGAGCTGGTGAATTAACGCTGGTGAATTAACCCATGATGATCGCTGTTCCCCACTACATCAATGCCCACGATTTCCTTGAAATCGATAGTCAAAGCACCATTCGCCACGAGTATCGACAGGGATTGGTGTATGCCATGGCGGGGAGCAGCGATCGCCATTCCCGCATCACCATTAACCTGTTAAGCCTCATTAATCCCCATCTGGATGACACCCCTTGCCGCCTCTACAACGGTGATGTGAAAGTCAACTATCGGGAAGAGTTTTTCTATTATCCGGATGCCTTTGTCACCTGCGATCCACGGGATCGGGACGATCGCTATATCAAACGCCATCCCAAACTTATCGTTGAAGTTCTCTCTCCCAGCACCGAAGCCTTCGACAGCGACCTAAAATTCACCGACTATCAAAAATTAGACAGCCTTGAAGAATATGTCCTAATTTCCCAAGACGCCCAACGGGTAGAATGTCGCCGCCGCACCCCAGAAAACACCTGGGAAACCACCGTTTATCAAACCGGCGATCACGTCCCCCTCACGAGCCTGACCCTAGAATTCGCGATCGCCACCCTCTATCGCGGTCTGGACTAACATAGGGGTCGTTCTTGATCCCCACCCCATCCATGACCTCCAAAACGATCGCCCCCTACGGCAGTTGGAAATCCCCGATCACCTCCGACGCCATCGTATCCGGCAGTGTGGGCTTAGGCGGCGCAGTGCGAGAGGGCGATCGCCTGTTTTGGAATGAGCGACGACCGTTGGAAAAGGGGCGCTCAGTCATTGTGTGCCAGACCGCCGATGGCACCGTCACCGATGTCACCCCGCCAGACTTTAATGTACGGACCCGCGCCCATGAATATGGCGGCGGCTCCTGGGCCGTATTTGATGGCGTGGTGTATTTTGCCAATTTTGCCGACCAGCGATTGTATCGCCAGCGCCCCAACGAACAACCGGAAGCATTAACGCCTGAGGGCGATCGCCGGTTTGCGGATATTCGCTTGGATCGATCGCGCGATCGCCTGATTTGTGCCTGCGAAGATCACACCGTTGAGGGTGAGGCAAAGGCTTATATTGCGGCGATCGCCCTGGATGGATCCCAAACGGTGACGGTATTGGCGGAAGGGTCGGATTTTCATACGTCGCCGACCCTGAGTCCTGATGGTTCGCAATTGGCCTGGCTCACCTGGCAACATCCCCATCTGCCCTGGGATGAAACCCAACTTTGGGTAGCGGAGGTCCAACCTAGCGGCGAGCTAGCAAACGAAAAACAAATTGAGGGATCGGCGGAAGAATCAATTTTCCAGCCCCAGTGGTCGCCCGCAGGACAGCTTTATTTTGTAAGCGATCGCACGGACTGGTGGAATCTCTACCGCTGGAATCCCGACGGCGAGCCCACCGCCATCTGTCCCATGGACGCGGAATTTGGCTTGCCCCAATGGGCCTTTGGCATGTCCACCTATGGTTTTGCAACCGGCGATCGCGCCATTTGCGCCTACACCCAAAACGGGCTGTGGACCCTCGCCAGCTTGGCGTTAGACACCGGCGAACTCACCCCCTTCGACCTGCCCTACACCACCCTCGGGGATATTTTTGCTGACGACACCTGCGCCTGTTTTATCGGCGGCTCAGCAACAGCGCCCTCAGAATCGGTGTCCTTAGATCTGGCAACGGGCAAAATCACGGTCCTGAAAAAAAGCACAGAGCTGGCGATCGCCGAAGGGTACCTATCAGCCCCAGAATCCATTGAATATCCCACCACCGAAGGCACCGCCTACGGCTTGCTCTACCGCCCCAAAAACCAAGATTTTGAGGCCCCGTCCGACGAAAAACCCCCTCTCAAAGTCAAGATTCACGGCGGCCCCACCGCCCAAACCTCCAGCAGCCTAAGTCTGGTCATTCAATATTGGACCAGTCGCGGCTTTGCAGTGCTGGACGTAAACTATGGCGGCAGCACCGGCTATGGGCGCAAATATCGGCGACGGCTGGACTTCGCCTGGGGCATTGTCGACGTGGACGACTGCGTCAACGGGGCGCAATATCTAGTGGACCAAGGCATTGTCGACGGCGATCGCCTCACCATTGCCGGCGGCAGCGCCGGGGGCTACACCACCCTCGCCGCCCTCGCGTTCAAAGACACGTTCAAAGCGGGAGCCAGCAAATACGGCGTCAGCGATCTAAAAGCCCTAGCCCGAGACACCCATAAATTCGAATCCCGCTACTTAGATCGCCTCATCGGCCCCTACCCCGAGAAAAAGGACATCTATGAGGCGCGATCGCCCCTGAACGCCGTGGATCAGCTCAACTGCCCGGTCATTTTCCTGCAAGGGCTAGAGGACAAAATCGTCCCGCCGAACCAAGCCGAAATGATGGTGGACGCCCTGAAAAGCAAAGGCATTCCCGTCGCCTATGTGGCATTTGAGGGGGAACAACACGGATTCCGCCAATCGGACAACATCAAACGGGCCCTAGACGGCGAATTTTATTTTTACTCGCGGATTTTTGGATTTGACCCCGCCGAGGCGATCGCCCCCGTCGAGATTACCAATCTGGATTAACCAATCGGGATTAACCAACCTGGATTAGCAAACCTGGACTAATCGCCCCTACCCAATCCGGCAGCGACTCATAAACTTAGCTTGATACGGGTTAAGAAAACGATAAGTTTGAAAATCCCGTCGCTAATGCCGTTTACATCCCCCAATCGACTTGATGTCTATCTTGGCTCGGACAGCAAACACTGACCCAGAGAGGCTTTCAGAGGACATCAAATCAAATCAACTTGAGATGAAATGTAAATCCCTGTATCCCTCGCTGCCACGATCCCAAAAAAGTCGTTAACCTTATAGGACTGACAACCGTATATTTCATCAAATTGCCATGAAACGTACATCGACCAACGATCTGCGGACCTGGGATGATGCGAGCGACCTGGAGCGCATGGTGGTAGACAAACGCAACTACAAGCGAGCCAACGCCGCTAAGGGGCGTCGTCGAAATCGCCGATACAGCAAGCGACTGCTCGATGTGCAATTACGAGTCAATCAGGATTTTGATGACGTGTTTGAAGATTAATCGGCGTCCCTAAGCCCTAAGGTGGCGTTTCAAGTTCCATCCAAATTCCATAAAAATCCCCCCTGGCGACGATCTAGGGGGGATTTTTTATGGGCTGTTTAGGGGCAATGCCGTGGTCCCCTGGCCGTCGCTAATCTTCGGGGAGCAAAAAATCCCCCCTACTCATAGGAATGGAATAGCCGCCAACGCGAATAGCAGTGATATCGCCATTATTGAGGGTGGTGTGGATGGATAGACGGCTCGGGCGGCCCATTTCAATGCCCTGCTCCACTTGCCAGTGATAATCCCCCTGTTCCAGGACGCCATCCTCAGTGCCATAGCGGGCCAGATATCCCCCGAGCACACTGGCGGCGGACCCTGTCGCAGGGTCTTCGCGGATGCCGAGGGCGGGGGCATACATCCGGACCCGCCAGTGATTATCGGGGGTGCTCGGGGTAATCAAATACAGATGAGCGCCATTGGTGTCGGCAAGATGTTGCTGCCAATGGGCCTGGTTGAGCTGCGATCGCCGGAGCGCCTCGCGATCCTTGACCGGTAGCACCAGAAAGGGAAGCCCGCAGGAACCGACGAGCGGGGGAAATAGCGCTGGATCCAGGAAATCATCCACCGTTAGCCCAGCCGCGATCGCCAGATCTGCCAGGGGTGCTGGCGGGTCTTCGAATGTAGGGGGTTGGGCGACCGTCAATTCCGCATAGACCGGATTATCGAGGCCCACCCGCACCTTAACGGGAATAAAGCCCACGTCCTCTTCTAGATACAGGGTCGTTTCCTCACTCGTAGCGGGGATTTCCCCCATCAAAGCCAGCACGGCCGCAGCACCAATGGTGGGATGTCCCGCAAAGGGAATTTCGCCGGCGGGGGTAAAAATCCGTAGGCGGCGATCGGCGCGGGGGGTGCGGGGAAGCTGAACAAATACGGTCTCTGACAGGTTAAACTCCTGGGCGATCGCCAGCATTTGCTGTTCCGTAATGCCATCGGCAATGGGGAAAACGGCGAGGGGATTGCCCCCAAAGGGGCGATCGCTAAAGACGTCGGCGGTGTAAAAAGAGTACGCCTTATTTGCCATAGGAAATGAAGACCCGGAAACGGTAGACCCAGCGATGAAGCACCAACGGTGAAACACCAGCGGTGAAACAGTATCCCAGATGGGGGGCGGACGCAAGGAATCAACCGGGAGACGCGTGGGAGACGCGTGGGAAACGTAATCCCCCTAGGGAGCGGCGGCCGGCTGGGGTTGGGGAGCCGGCTCAAACAGTTGGACATAGATAGGGTGCAGCCAACCGGGGAGGCACTGCTCCGCCTGATCAATTTTCAAGGCCCCAGGCTTCAGATACAGCATCACTACCATATACGCCCCGAGTCGATCAGTCGCCGTGGGATTGGCGTGGATGTAGCTCACCAGGGGGTCAAGGCGCTGTTTATCGGCAAGGGTCCACTCCAATTGTTGGACACCACTGCCCAGCAAAATTTTGTAAGCTTCGCCGGCCACCTGTTGAAATTGAGCCTCAGCCTGATGGGGGGCGATCGCCTGCCAGGCATTCGCCACCAATTCCCGCCATTGCCGCACCTGGGTCACCAGCCCATCATCTTGGGGACAAATCCGCCACAGGCTCAGGATCCCCCCCAACTGTTGCAACTGGGAGCGTTTGAGGGCCGGGGGCAAATTCAGGGGCGGCACATCGGGACCCAACCGTTCCGGAGTGACCGGGGTTTCAGGAATCTCTAGGTCAAGGGGCACGATGCGGTCCGTAGGTAGGGCTCCCCAGGTGATCGCAGATTTAACAGTCGACATAGCAGGGAAAGGCTGGGGGGATAAATCGCCCGGGAGGGCTGGCAGACGGGTTGCGGTCCAGTGCTCCACCAAGGTTTCCAGGATCGGCGCGATCGCCCGTCCATAGCGCTGACTATCGAGAAACGGTGGGGTTTTCCCTTTAGCGGTCACGAGGGCTTGGGCAACCACCCGCCGCCGCTCCGCACTTTGCCCCAGGGCGATCGCCTTAGCAATATATTCCTCGACGGTAGTCGCGATTAACTCTTCTAGAACCGGCTGTCCCAACTCCCGTAGCATCGATGGCGCTTGGCGGAACCGCAGGGCATCCCCCTCATACACAACCATCGGCAAATCCACATCGATAGGGTCGAGCAGAGAAGTCGCCCCCCCATAGGGCAAGGAATCCAAATATAAATCCCCCTGGCGCAAACACTGGCGAATATCCGCCGAACTGCCCATAGGCTCCAGAATCACCAGCCGTTGGGGATCCACCCCCGCCTCCCGAAGCTGGGCATCAAAATCCTGGCGCAGGCGATCGCCGGGATAATGGTGCTGCCAATTGGGATTAAACGGATACAGCACCAATCGCGCCTGGGGCAGGGCCGCCAAAATTTGGGTCCACACCGTCCGCAGTTCCGGCAACAGCTTATTAAAATTCGCCCCGGAAATCAGCACCACCGTGTCATCATCCGCACCCCAATCCTGACGGGCGGGGAAATGGCTAGGGGGCACCTCCAAACTCGCGGGACGGCTAAAGCAAATCCCACTCCCGGCCAGGGCGATCGCCGATTCATAATAGGCCCCATAGGACGTGCCGAGGCTAAGCTGTCCCCCAAAATACACATCCATATTGCGGAAACCGGTGGTGGTGGGGGAATTGATAGAGGTGACCTGCATCCGTGCCAGCCGGAACGCCGACAGCAACGTAATGCCATTGGTGACCATGGTGACATTAGTGCCAATCCAAAGAATATCCAGATCGGCCGTACGGATCGCATTCACCTGCTCCGACAGACTCGACGGCAGCACCACCATGCCCGCCACCGGCTGAATCTGGGCCTGACTCACCACATCATTTTCCGTGGCATGGAGGGTATAAAGCACAATCTCAAAGCGATCGCGGTCCAAATGCTCAAAAGCAGGCAGGGTGGAAAAACTCTCCGTCCCCGGCAACCAATGGTTCCGCAAAATCCCAATGCGCACCTTTTGGCGATCGCTGGGGCGCGGTCCAAAGGTCCAATCCAACGGCTCCGGCTGGGACCATTCCAACGTCGTTTCAATAATCTGAGCGCGATCGCGATAGATCTCCCGCCCCGTCGCCGCCGTGAAATAGAGTGGCGTAATCGCCCCATAATTCATCACGCGCTGACCAATTTTCTGCCAGATCAAATCGTGACGATTTTGCACAATCTGAATCCGCAGCGATCGCCACAGCTTCTCCGTATAATCCCGAAATTGATCTAACGCCCCCGGCTCCCCAAAATAATCCGGCACATCCAACAACAACACCGCATATCGGGACGCCACCTGATTCAGGGTTGACCAATCCCGATCCAACCCCGGCAACTGATAGGGATAGCGCAGCAGCGTCGCCGCCGTCAGCATCGCCATCAACCGAGGCATATCCCCATCGGGCACCACCGGCAACGCAATCCGCAACCGACTCAAAACACTGGTTTCCGCATTGTCCAAAGGCTGATGCAACAGACCCGAATGGCGCAGGGCCTGGTGCAATGTCGCAAATTCCCCGGTCCAAAGCTGGTCCAACGCCGGCGCGCTCACCTGCACAGCGGTCCCCAACTGCAAAGCAGCACGAATCAACCCCTGACGCAGCGATCGCACCTGGGCCAACAGCGCCTCATCATTCGGCGATTGACTATAGGCCTTAATGACAGCGATCGCCCGGTTCACATCTCCCACCCCCGCCGTCGCCAAATTCCCATCCTCCGTCGCCGTCACAGCCCCAGCCTCCTGAGCATTAACATCCCCCCCGCGGCCGTCGTCTGGTGTGCGATCCGGCGGAGTCAGCCTTGCAGCGTCCTGATTATTACCCTGATTGCCCCCCATTGCCACTGCCTGCCGACAGGCCGTCGCCACCGTCTCCGCCATCGCCTCCCAGGAAAACCCCTGAGTTCGCGCCTGTCCCCGGGCGATCCACTGCCGCCGCACCGTCGGATCCATCAACTGCTCCAACGCCGCCACCAACGCGGCCCCGTCATCGGGCCCCACAAACATCGCCCCATCGCCCGCCACCTCCGGAATCGACCCACAGGGGGACGTCACCACCGGACAGCCACAGCCCATCGCCTCCAGCACCGGCAGCCCAAACCCCTCATACCGGGACGTATAAACCAAACAATGGGCACCCCCATAGGCAGCAACCAACTCCTCCTCACTCAACCGCAGCGATCGCACATCCAACCCGATCGCCAACTTCGCCAAAGCCGGCTCCAAGGGCGACCCATCCCCCGTACACACCACCGTCACCTGCGATCGCCGCTCCCACTGCTGCATCGCCCGGAATAACAGCGCCGCATTTTTATACCCATTCACCCCCAGTCGCTCCCCCACCCACAGCACATAGGGTTGCGTCAACTGATAGCGATCGCGAAACCCCTGGATTTCATCTGACGAAGGCGGCGAAAACTCTGGCGACACCCCACAGGGAGCCACCGTCATCGGCTGCTCCGCCGTCGCAGGAAACAGCGCCCGCAAATCCTTCGCCGTATTGTGGGAAACGACAATATGGGCGATCGCCTGACGAATCGCGCGATGCTTGTCCTGCCACATTTGGGCACTCAGATCCATCCCCATCAGCTCGGGGATCATATCGTGGCCAAAAAAGATTGACGGCGTTGAAATCGGCGTCGTGTAATAGGTGGAAATAAATAAATCCGCGCCCACCTGATCGCAACATTTCTGGAGCAGCTCGCGATCCTGGTCCACCGAAACGCGACCATAGGCCGGAATTTGCAACGATTGAATCGAAGAAAACTGAGGCGCCGTCCCCTCCCGATCCAACACCACTAACGAACTGGCAAACGATTGAGTCGACCAGCACGTTAAAAGCGATCGCCAAACCCGAGCAATGCCCGTATTTTTAATCTGAAAGAAAACCCCATCAATAACAATTTTCATCAGATTAACTGGCTCTATTTCCCTTAACTCTAGTCAAATAAATCCGGTCAAATAAACCTGGTCAAATAAATTGGGTCGAATAAATTGGGTCGAATGAATCTGTTCAAATAAACCTGCTCCAGCGATTAGGTCTGACTCAAGAGCTGTCGCCCCATCGTCAAAATGGTGTCCGCCGCCCGGTGCCAAGTAAACCGCTTCGCCTGCTCCAGCGCCAACGCCGCAAACCGTTGCCGTTCGCCAGGGTGATTGTACCAAGTCAACATCGCCTCGCTAAGCCCATCACAATCATCGGGATCAATCAAAATTCCCGCATTCCCTACCACCTCCGGCAACGACGCCCGATTCGAAACGATCGCCGGCGTCCCACACTGCATCGCCTCCAGGGGCGGCAACCCAAAGCCCTCATACCGAGACGGATACACAAACCCCAACGCATGGCTATAAATCGAAGCCAAATCTGCATCATCCACAAACCCCGGCAGAAAAATGCGATCGCGATGAATCCCACTTTCTTCCAGGGCCTGGGTGACAGCCTCATGCTTCCATCCCGTCGACCCCACCAACACCAGGGATAAATCTTGAACCTTTTCCTGCTGGAGCAACTGCCCAAACGCCCTAATCACCAGCTCAATATTTTTGCGGGGCTCCAGGGTACACAGGCTTAAAAAGTAAGCAGAATCCGGCAACTCATATTTTTCCCGCACCGCCGCCCACTTCTCCTGATCCTGGCAAGGATAGAAAACCCCCGGATCCGCCGCCAAATGGGCAACCCCCACCCGACTCGGATCGATGCGACCATCCAAATAATTCAGCAAATCCCGCCGCGTCGACTCCGACACACACACATAAGCGCCGCGATCGCCCAAGGAATGAATAATCTTCTTAATTTCCGCCGCTTCATTCCACTCAAACCAATCCGGGAAATGAATGGGAATCAAATCATGAATCGTCAGAAAATGGGGTATTTTCTCATCAATAATTTCCTGAGGAATGGAATAGTAGGCCGAGTAAAAGAGATCCACCCGGTCTAGCCATGCCTCCCCCGGCGGATAGGACCCCAAATCCAGCATCCTCAGGGCTTCATGGAGCAAGGGAAACAGTTGATCAAAAACACTCTCCCTTTGATATTCCTGACGACAGAGGGCGATCGTCGAGTACACCCGCCGCAGGTGTAAATCCGCCCAACTGATGTACTTATCATGCTGCCACTCAGCCACCTCCTGGAGGGGATTTTCATCACTCTTCCAATATTGAAGGGCCTTGTAATAGTGGCGAAAGGCCGCCGGCGCGAGGGTGCAATTTGGATGTGCCCCCAGGGCCTTAACCACCTGTTCCGCCACTCGAAACACCCCCGTTCGAGCCCGTTCAATGGAATGCCCCAGCCCCAACACCCCCAGGTCAAACCCAACGGTTAAGGGAGATCCAGGCGATCGCGGAGGAGGGGACACCGATGAGGATGGAAATAAATCAGCAAAGCTCAACTCCGGGGCCGCAGGGATAGCACTTCCCCCCGACATCTCCCGCCCCTGATTGTCCCCTTGATGCGCTGCCATAGCTAATCCAAAACGTCCTCAATAACCACTCACACCCAAAGAACAACTAACACCCCAACGATTCATTGACACGCACTGTCCCACCCCCTGCCCTGTCCAATCAGACCGACCGACACAGCATCCAACAATGCCCTTCAATGCCCTTGGAATTGGGCTAAGCCACCTCCTCAAATACTGATTCATAGTAGGGAAACAGCCACTGGGGAAGACGCTGTTCAGCATTATTGACCTTCATCGACCCCGGCTCAAAGAACAACATCGCCCCCAGCAAAGCCTTCAACCCCGGCGGCTTCTCCACCCCTGTCCCAATCTGCGTTGAGAGCTGTTGTCGAAGCATTCTCTCCGCATCATTCTGTAGCTCCCGCTGGAAACCACTCTTCAGGAAAACGCAGTAGCGCTTGCCAAACTCACTGGCAAATACCGATTCCAAATTCTGGGGTTCAACCTGGAGCCAAATTTGGGCCACCTGCTGCCGCAATTCACGCAGATGATTAACGACAGCCCCATCGGACGGGTCAATTTCATAGAGATTCAGGCACCCAAGCAACCGATTAAGAAAAGCCACATCTTCATGGGAAGGGACCGGCGTTGCAGACAAGTGAACCTGTTCAGGCGGGACAACCTGCGGCTGGGACGCTGGCGGCTGAGGGGTTTGCGGCTGAGGGGTTTGCGGCTGAGGGGCTGAAGGCTGAGGGGCTGAAGGCTGAGCCCCCTCAAAAATAGCTTGATAATCGCTTAGGAGCCAGGTCGGGAGACGGGTTGCCGCATCGCGAACCTGCATCTTACCGGGCGGCAGATAGAGCATCGCCCCCAGCAACGCTTGAAGACCGTGGGTCGACTCAAATCCTTGCTTCACCGCGTCGGACAGTTCCCGTAGGCAGGATTCCTCCGGTTCCAACAAAGGCTCGTTATAGAAACCACTCTTCAGGAATGCGAGATAGTGCTGTCCGAATTCCCCTCGGTAGACACTTTCCAACTGCTCCCTAGGAATCTGGATCCACATGCCAGCGATCGCCTGGCGCACTTCCCGACAGCGATTGACCACATTAACATCGGTCGGATTGACCTTATACAAATTGGCGCATCCCACCACCTTATTCAAAAATTCCGCATCCCACAGGGTCTGACCTGGGGTGCCGCTCGTCGCCCCAGGGGTCATCGTCGGGGGCATCGTCGGGGTCGTCGCTGGGGTCGTCGTCATCGGGGCTGCGGCAGCAGGCGCGGCGTCAGCAGGCACAGCGGCACCAAATCGCTGACGATAATCCGGTAACAACCATTGGGGCAACCGAGTTTCCGCATCCCGCACCTGCATCTTATCGGCAGGGAAATAGAGCATCGCCCCCAACAGAGCATTAACCCCCCCAGATTGCTCTACCCCTTGCTTAATCGTTTCACTCAGCTTGACCAGGGTTTGTTGTTCGTCCGCCGTCAGGGGCACCGACTGGAAGTTACTGTGCAAAAACTGTTGATAGGCAACACCGAGGGGCCCCGAATAAAGGGTCGAAAGGGCATCCCCCGGCGCGCTCAACCAAAATTGGGTGACCTGCTTCCGCATTTCCCGCAGGATGGAAATAGTGCTCTCGTCCTGGGGAGAGTGCTGGTAAACCTTGAGGCAGCTTGTGAGCTGGTCGATCAGCCAAGTCATAAATCGTGATGAGGGGGGGTACGGCGGCAGGGTGAGAGTGGAGTGGCCAGCGGCAGCCAGCGATTGAGCGGTGTCGCTCAGTCTATCGATTGGCCTGTCAATCTGTCTGTCGATCTGTCTGTCGATCAATCTCTGGAATTGTATCTCTAGCTGGGCCACGGAATGCTTTATATCAAACTTTTCCATAGCGTGCTGCTGACCCCGCTGGGCGATCGCCCCCCACTGGTCAGGGTTTTGCACCAAGAAGGCGAGGGCTTGGGACAGGGCAACGGCATCCTCGGGGGGAACCTGTAGGCCACTGACGCCATGTTCAATCACTTCCCCAGCCCCACCAATCCCGCTGGTAATAAGGGTAAGCCCAGCGGCCATGGCTTCCACCTGGGTAATGCCAAAGGCTTCTTCGGCAATGGACGGAAACACCAGCACATTGTGCTGTTGGTGGAATTGAATCAATTGCTCGCGATTCAACAGCCCCACAAACCGAATCTTGTCCCCAAGATTACCCTTCTCGATCGCCCTATCGAGATCCTGTTTGTAATCGGGGTAAATCGCATCCCCAGCGATCGCACATTCAAAATCAATCCCCTGTTGGTTGAGAAAATGGAGGGCATTGATCAACACATGAACCCCCTTGGTATAAATCACCAGCCCGGCATAGCCAATCCGTAGGCGATCGCGAGGGGGCAACGTCGGTTGATAGAACGCCTTCACCAGGGCGCTGGGATAAACGGTGATACTGTCCTGAACGGGGAAATGCTGCGCCACCAGGCGATCGCGCACATAGTGGCTCGCGGTGGCCAAATGGTATAGGGGATGGTTCGGATATTCTTTGAGGAGGTAGGGGGGATGGGCAAAGCCGAGGTGATGAATCACCGGAATCCGATTCTCAAGTAGCAGATGGAAAATCGAACTGCCCAGGAACGTAATATTCCCCACCAGACATAGCTCCGGCTGGAAAGTGGCGATCGCCCGCTGAATCACCTGCCAATTGTGCACCAGGATTTGCCGCACCTGCCCATCATCCTCAAATATCCGGGTGCTGCCTTCGTAGGTGCCAAAAAGCTGAAGACTACGATCCACAGACGCTTCCGCCTCGGTAATCTCCCCCAGGTAGGGAGCATCGGACGTGAGCACCTGAATCGTATGACCGTTCCCGGCCAGCCCCGCCGCAAAATCCGCAATGGAGCGACCATAGCCCCCCAGCTCCTGGGGCGGATACAGGTTACTAATCACCAGAATGCGCTTCGGGGACAGCTTCGGACCTTGAGCCATTGGCGAGGCGATCGCAACGGGAGCCGGCGAAACGGGGTCCGGCGATCGCCCCAACACCAAAGGCTGCTGCGGAGAAGGCTGTCCCTGCAATCCCCCAGCAGGAGCAGGCATCGTGGTCTGATGAGTCGCCTGATGAGTGGTCTGATCAGTCGTCTGATGAGTCGTCTGATGAGTCGTCTGATGAGCGGTTCGACGCAACACCACCAGCCCCGCCTGTTCACTGGCAACGGGCTCCAGCGCCGCCAACGTCTGAGCCACCGGCCCTGGCACCGGTTGCCAGGGATGATCACTCACCAATAAAAGATTTTTGAAATCAAGGGACTGAAGCCGGTCCAGCAGCCCCGTCTCATTAATCCGCGTCGGATTGACCACCCACCAATCCCACGGCCGGTCAAGGACCAATGTTTGCTCCACCAACGGAATGCGATCGCCCGCCTCACAGTGGGCTAACCACTCCTGCGCCGCCGCCCCAGCCCCCACATCCAAATGGGGACGCAGCCGCGGCAAATCCATCGCATCCGTCGCCAGCCGAGGATCCATCGACGCATCCATCAAAATGCTGACCGGCTCCAAGGCCTGCAAATGGGCCTCCTGCAAAACTTCGTAGGCTGCTGCCCGCTGTTTGATGGATAGGGCGCTCAAACTCATGTCACTTCCTTTGACGCTTTACTTGACGCTTTTACGGTATCGATACGCACAGGTGACGAACCCTGCACGAACGCTGCACCGATGGTAGAGATCTCAAACCGCAGCCCGTTGATCAGCCGTGACGCGATACTGCGCCTCAATGGTTCCAGTGTTCAGGTAATGAAGCAACCGCTGAATATTTAGGTCAGGACGGTAATTAGCCCAGTAATGTTCATAGCCCGCCCGGGCGATCGCCTTAGCTTCTTGGGGGTGGTCGAGATAATACCGCAACTTATCGTACAAATCCGCCTCCCCATCAAAGGTCACCAAATGCTTGCCCTCTTCAAAAATCATCGACAACCCCGACTCCGGCGTCAGGCGATCAGTCAGCAAAAATCCCCCCGCCGCCAGCACCTCAAACACCCGCAAATTCAAATCCCCATTCAACGAAATATTCAAACTGATCAGCGAATTGTTATAGAGATCCGCCGCCTGGGTCTGGGGGGCCTGGGTATGCAGCAACGGAAACCCCTGCTGTTGAATTTTTTCCAGCAGATGGCGGCGGTAGGGATGAAACGGCCCCGCGCTCCCCACAAACACCAACGGATACTGATAGGACTCCTTGGGCTCACGGTGATGGGGATTGGTCGCAAAGCCCGGAATCCAAATACATCGCGGATGCCCTATCTCCGCAAAATAGTGCAGATGATGGCGATCGTGCTCCGACACAATCACATCAAACTGCTCCTGCTCCGCATACCCCAATAGGGACTGAATCGGGCGGGTCAGGTGGTGAGTATCCCCCACAATCAAGACCTTCGGCACCGACTGCGATCGCAAATTGAGCGGCCAAGCCCGCCCCGTCGCATCCGCCTTCACCACAATCAACTCTGGCTGCCACTGCCCCAACAACGGTCCAAAATAGACATTCACATCGGTAGGCTCAGGGCGACTTTGCACCGACAACGGATGCCCAGGCGTCAATTGAGTTTGGCAATCGGGACTGAAAAATATCTCCGACTCACTGACCAGGCGATCGCGATAATTCTCCCGGACGGACAGAAAAAACAACGCCGTTCGACAATGGTTACCCACCGGTTCCCCAGCAGGCCGTTTTGACGCCTCACTGGGATTTACCTCCTCAATGGGAATAGACTCCTCCGTTTGAACCGACGAAGTGTATAACCCATGCTGACTCCCCTGGGCAGTGAGCGGGGGTTCCCACCAATACACCTTCGATTGGCACAGTTTGAACACCCAAGACAATTCAAAATCGAGCGGCAAATGAACGCTTTTCAGACGTTGGTAAAGCTCGCGGGCAATGGACTGACGAATGAGATAAGTATCCGCACAACGGGCCGCCGGATGTTCCCGGCCATAAGCAACCTGCCCCGGCACAGGATTAGCAATATGTAAGCCCGAGCCCGAGCCAGGAAAGATCACATCCCAATCCGCCGGCGTTTGCCCAAGCCCCGCTAGAAGCTTGGCCTGAAAATCTTCACAGAGGATGACATCATCCTCCAGAATCAAGGCGACTTCAACGCCCTGCTCCACCATGTCCTCAAAGCATTTCCAATGCTTGTAGGCGACAGAAATTTCCGATCGCCTGAGGGGTCGAGCCTGTCGAAGCATCTGATAATGCTCATTTTCAGCGTAAGCAAAATCAATTTTGCTTTCCCACTGTTGCGGGTCGAACTGATAAAAAGAATCCCCTGGAGGCTCATCTTCCACCCATAAAACTGGCGCCAAGGTCAACTGCTTTAAGGCTGCTTCCAAGCGTTGTTTACGATCGCCCAAGGGCGTGTAATGACACACGTAAATTTTTTGAACGGCGCTTAGGGTCGAGCCCGCAAGAGGGGTTGGAGAGTGACTGGGTTGCATTGGGCAGCACACTTAAAATCCCATGGAAGCGAAATATGCCCACCGCAGCACCGTGAACACATTCCGAAGTGTACAGGGGGATGGAAGGGTAGGGAAGGTCGTGGATAGTATGGTATTTGGCAGACAGAGCGGGAAAAATGCGATGGAGAGCAAGATGCTGAATCAGATTTATCGAGCAGGGGCGATCGCCTCCCTCTTCACTCTGGCACTCCCGATGCCACCCGCCGTCGCCGATGAGTTTCGCAGTGATTTTCCCGAGGATCTGAGCCGACAATGCCACCGCGCGATCGCCCAAACCCGGAATGCCACCCAGGTCAACCACAAGACGACTATTCGCTACGCTTCCGTTGACGCGATTCCCGACAATCATCCCTATTACGCCGCCACCTACAATATGCGCCCCCATAATCTTTATCTTTCCCTAGAGGGGGAAAATGAGGCCTATGAGGGGGATGTTGCATACCAATCGTCGGCGCTAGAGCTGTTGGAACACACTGAGCGTCTGAGTAAGTATGCCTGGGATTTGGTGGACAACTGCGAAACGGTGGGTCTGGTTACGTTCGCGATGAATGAGTATCAGGTCCGCCAGTTTGGGTTGGGGGAAGTCGGGTTTACGGAGTTTAAGTGTTGGGAGGGGATGCCGCCGGATACTCCGGTCCCCTGTTGGCGTCCTGAGTAGTTCGTGTTGGCAGCCGCAATCTAGGGCTCAGGGGCGCTGCCCCTGAAACCCCGCCAAAGGGTCATTGACCCTTTGGAATCCCGTTTGTAAGGCGGCCTTGGGTTAGTCGGCTAGGTGTTCTTCGACGATCGCCACCAGATATCCAGTCCAGTGCTCAACCATGTCGGCAGCGCTGGCTTCGACCATGACGCGGATGACGGGTTCGGTGCCCGACGCCCGCACGAGCACTCGACCTTGGTTACCCATGGCTTTTTCGGCGTGGGTAATGCCTTGGACCAAAGCATCACACTGTTGCCAATGACGACGGCGATCGCGACAGTCGACCCGCACATTCACCAGTTTTTGCGGATAGGTCTGAAAACTGTCGTCGACGAGCTGCGCCAGGGTTTTACCCGATCGCTGCACTAGGGATGCCAAGTGCAGAGCGGAGAGGGTGCCATCACCGCTGGGACCGTAGTGGAAACACAGCAAGTGCCCCGACTGTTCACCGCCCAACATAGATCCGCGATCCACCATGGCTTTGTGAACGTGTTGGTCCCCGACGGCCGTGCGGATCAAGGTACCCCCTTGGGCTTCCCACGCCCGCTCAAATCCCAGGTTAGACATCACCGTCGCCACAATTTCCTGGTTCGGCAACCGTCCAGCCTTAGCAAGCTCCAGCCCCCACAGATACAGGATGGCGTCACCGTCCACGGTGCGCCCCTGATTATCGACAGCCAAAACCCGGTCCGCATCCCCATCAAAGCCAAAGCCCAGGTCCGCCCCATGCTTCAACACGGCCGCTTGCAAGGCTTCCAAATGGGTCGACCCACAATCCACATTGATGCGATCGCCATTGGGACGACCGTGAAGGGTAATCACCGTCGCGCCCATGGCCTCAAAAACAGCGGGCGCTAAATTCGCCGTTGCCCCCCAGGCAGGATCCAAGACAACTTTCATCTCAGCCAAGGGGCGATCACTCCCCCCAGCCTCCGCCGTCAACGTCTGCTCCAGGGCATGGGCATAGCGCTCCACCAGGTCGGGGCGATAAAGGGTCTGCCCAAATCGCTGGGGTTGCCACTGGGGTGCCGCCACCTCATGGGTCCGAATTGCCGTTTCAATCTCCTGCTGCCACGCCTTGGGCAATTTTGTCCCGTCACCACCGAAAAACTTGATGCCGTTATCCGCCGGAGGATTATGGCTAGCGGAAATCATAATGCCGCCGATCGCCTCAGTCTGGGCCGCCAACAGCGCCACACCAGGAGTCGGACATAGCCCCAAATTCCACACCGTCAATCCCGAAGCGGTCAACCCCGCCGCCAACGCCGCCGACAACATATCCCCAGAATTACGGGAATCTTGCCCCAAAATAATCGGACCTTCCTCAACGGTTCTTGCTTTGAAGACGCAGCCCGCCCAATAGCCAATATGCAAGGCCAGGGATACGGTCAACACATCCCCCACGGTGCCGCGAATACCATCCGTGCCGAACAAAGGAGAATCCGGCAAAGCGGGCGGGGTTAGGCCATGCCCCGCAAAGGATTGACCCCAACCGCTCGGCTGGGTATCTGAGGAAGCCCCTGAGGGGACTTGCGAGGCCGCCGCAAAATTGCGATTGGGACGGACAGGGGATGTAACCATATCATTCACTCCACACACCGATAACCCGATGGAGTCGGATTCAAACCGGGAAACACCAGGGTAGATGGCACTTCCTGTCACTGTCTCCGAGGCAGGGTCTGACACATCCTGACGGCATGACAAACCGTTGCAAACACAACGAATCTCACCGGAGACACGTCCCAACCATCCAAGGGTTATCGACTCATTGTTAGTAGGTTGCTAGGGATTCGAGACCAATGGGATTCACAGTCCCCACGCCCCAGGAATAAGTGATCGAGTCACCATTCCCTAGGATTTGTGCGCTTTTGTCTCGTTCTGTGTGGAGGATAGCATGGGGCTGTCGGATGCTGGTTTGGGAGGTCCGCCATCAGCCCACCCCCAGAAGAGCCATTAATTCAAGCCCGGCAGGGACAACCGATCGCCATCTCGAAACCGGGCCCAGCGATCGCGAATCCGTTGGGGAGCGGGATTATGCCGGTCATACACCACCAACACATTAGTGAGCGATCGCGGCGGATTGAGCAGCACTTTCCCCCGATGGGCCACCCCCAAGGACGACCCCCCATCCAGATTCATCGCATCCCGTGCCCCCAGGGCAATCATAATGTGGGCCTCCTGGGTCAGGGTAATCGGCGAAATAAAGGTCACCAGATGTAAATAGCGCCCATCCTTCGAAATCCCGATCGCGCTCCGCTTCGCCTTCCCCGCAAACACCCGGCGATCGCGAAACCCTTCACTCTTCGGGGCCAGCCACAACTTTCCCTGGCGCACCAACCGCGGGCCCGCCGTCAGCGAAAACCAATGGTTTTCCCACTTCGGTCGCCCATCCACCCGCGCCGTCATCATCTCCGCTTGCTTCACCCCATTCCCATCAGCCGTCAATCCCAAAGTCGTCCCATAATTTTCCCAGCGGCTATATTTCAGCACCCGCCCCTCGGCAATCAAATTGCCCATCACCCGCGATCGCTGGTCACCGCTGAAGAAGGTACCATTCACCGTCAACGCCCCATGGCTCCGCTTCACCATGCCCGGAAACTTTTCCCGGCCGCCATAGTGAGCCCGGCTGTTCGCCACCTTGGCATTATTCGCCAACCCCACCGTAATAAAGGTGGTCGGGTCCCGGAGATCGAGGCGGGCATGATAGAAGCGCACCGCCCCGATTTGCCGACGGGTAAAAGAAATGGGATTGCCCTGGGGCACAGAAGCAGTAGCCGGGCGATCGCCCAATAAATTGAGGGACGGGGACTGGGGATCCGCAAAAAGCCGAGGCGGAGCCGACGGCTCAGGGGCAGGCTCCGATCCCCCAAACAACGGTCGGGGATTGGACATCACGGGAGGCACAGAGTCAGCGCCATAGGACACCGGCGAAGCCACCTGCTCAGAAGCACCCTTCTCAAAGGAACCCAACCAGGACGCCATCTGCCTTTCCACCGCCGCGCCCATCTGGTTCAACCCAGCCCGGGCGATCGCAATCGTGACCGCCGCGATCGCGATACCCCGCATCGTCCGAATTGTTTTATTGATCCCCGATGTCATGTTTCCCCCCGGACCTGCTGATGGTTACTCTATCCGACGCCCTAGGCACTCGAATCATTCCCCATAGACACAATCCGCAGGGTTAACCGTCCACCTTCGTCCATTCATTAGTATATTCTTTATTAATTATAAGCGATTCTTAACTTAAATTGAAGTAAGGCTGCCAAAGACAAGTCCCACCGCCGCCCCCGCCAGGAGTAATTTCCAGGCAGCGACCTTAAATCGAATCAACGCGATCGCCGCCGCCGCCATCAAAGCGATCGCAATCATCGTAAACCCCCAATTCACCGCCCCCAGACCCGACTCCAGACCCAGAGCCGCGATCGCCAACGGCACCGTCACCGCCGAAATAGTTCCCAACACCCCAGGCGTCACCCCTTTCAAGAAAGCCTTCACCCACAAATTTTTCCGCAGTCGCTGCAGCAAGGGCGCGAGCACAATAATAAAACCGAAGGACGGGGTAAACGCGGCGATCGTCGCCCAGAGCGCCCCTAACGCCCCCGCCACCTTATAGCCCATAAACGCCACCGCCAACACAACCGGTCCCGGCGTCATCTGCCCGATCGCCACCCCATTCAAAAATTCAGTCCGATTCAGCCAGCCCAACTGTTCCACCACGTCTGTTTCCAGGAGGGGCACAATCGACAACCCGCCCCCAAAAATCGCCGTCCCCGCCCGAAAAAACACCCCAAACAGCGGTCCCGCATACTCAAAAAATCGATCCGTGCCCCAAAAACTCGCCGCCGTCAACGCCGACACCGCCTCCGGCTGCGTCGCCAACAGCGTCAATTCCGCCCCCCAGAGACCCAACCAGGGCAACACCGCCCCCTGCGCCGTCCCGCCCGCCCCACCCGACCGATGGGGGCCATACACCGCCATCCCAACGATCCCAGCGATCGCCAAAACCAACAGCACCGGCAACTTCAACAGTCCCACCGTGATCGCCGTTGTCCCCGCCAAAGCGATCGCCCCCCCC
>CAZZMD010000054.1:0-31214 GCA_964655355.1 uncultured bacterium | reverse complement strand
CTTTGGCGCTGTTGCAGAGTAGCAGTCATGGTTGAATAATTACTTTTTCAAGGTATTTAACGGGTTGCCCCGATGAATTTATATTAGGCGATGCGTTTAGTTTTGTAAAGTTTCCCCTACTTTTCTTTAGGTTTTCCCGCCCCCTAGGCTGGGCTTCGGGGCATGGGGCGGGAAACAGAGCAAGTATGAGAATAGGAAAAAGAAGGCTGAGATGCCCGTAATACTTGGAGTTTGAAGGAATTGGCATGGGGGTTGTAACCTACAGTCCAGCATTTACGGTGGTGCCCACCCATGAATGTTTCAATCGATGTGACTACTGCAATTTTCGGATAGAGCCGGGAGAGGGCTGGAATTTGCAGGGGGATCAGGTAGAGCGATCGCTCGAACCCCTTTTAAACTCGGGAGTCTGCGAAGTTCTCATCCTGAGTGGAGAAGTGCATCCCCGTAGTCCCCAACGCGTCAATTGGTTTACACAGATTTACAAAGCCTGCGCGATCGCCCTGGATCTAGGATTTCTCCCCCATACCAACGTCGGTCCCCTGAGCTGGTCAGAAATGATGGCCCTGGCCCAGGTCAATGTGTCTATGGGATTGATGGTGGAACAGATAACACCACGCTGGCAGGAAACGGTGCATCGCCATGCCCCCAGCAAAGATCCTGAGCTCCGACTCCAGCAGTTACGGCAAGCGGGGCAACTGCGAATTCCCTTTACAACAGGGATTTTGGTCGGGCTCGGGGAATCCGTGGCTGATCGCGAGGCCAGTCTGAAAGCGATCGCCCAAATCCAAAAAGAATACGGACATATCCAAGAAGCGATTATCCAGCCCTATCAACCGGGATCAGGGCAGGTCTCATCTTGGCCAGGCTGCTCCATGGACGAGCTGCTAGAGACCGTTGAAATGGCACGATCGCTCCTACCCGACGACATTGCCATTCAAGTGCCCCCCAATCTCCTTACGCAACCCGAGACTCTGAGATCGGCACTGCGGGCAGGGGCAAGGGATTTAGGGGGCGTGGTTCCAGTGGATGAGGTCAATCCAGATTACGACCATCATTCCCTGGACCAGATGCGATCGCACCTAGCCACCGAGGGATTTACCCTACAGCCCCGACTCCCGGTCTATCCCCAATATGAGGATTGGCTGCCCACACCGTTACAGCGGGCGATCACCCTTTGGAAACAGCGGATTTAAAAAGCTGCCGTCAATGAGTCTTTATTCTTCTACTCTTCTTCTTCGACCGCCTCACTCCCCAACACATCCTTAAGAGCAGTGCGGGCGGCGAGATGGCTTCGGGTGGACTCTAATAATTCCTCTTCAAAGCGCAGGCGATCGCCCGTGTCCTGACATTCCAGGAGGGCTTGCTGTTCACCGGCCGCCCCATAAAGCTTGCTGGCAATCCAATAGGACAATTCCAGGGGCGTGGGGGGAATTTCTTCGGGAATATCAATCACCTGGTCCGTCAACTTGGCCGACAGGCGCACCACATCTTTCAATAGCCCCGTCAAATCCTGGGCCAGGGGTCGTAAATTTTCCTGGGTAGGCTCATCTTGGATCCACTCCACCAAGCCCACGCGATAGGGCTTACGGCGGACATATTCCAACACCCGGAATCGCTGTTGCCCCAGGGTCATAATTTTCATGCGGTCATCCTCAAGCCGCTGGCACCGCAGAATCTCCGCACAGCAGCCCACATCGGCAATCTCGCCCGTTTGGGGATCAATAAACAACACCCCAAAACGGCGATCGCTCTGGAGGATGGTGTTCATAAGAATGCGATAGCGGAACTCAAAGATATGAAGCGGCAACGGCTGTCCGGGAAAGAGCACCACTTCCGGTAGCGGAAACAACGGCAACTCGCGAACAGCAATAGAAGGTGAGGATTCCATTAGGGCAAAAATAAAGCACAACTATGGTGCAGGCGATCGCTACATCTGGGTGCCTACGGCCCATGTATCAGTTTGACATACTCGAGGTTTGTTGGGGTCGCCAGACTGATAGGCGGCCAGCGGTTGAATGGGTCCCCGGAGATGCGCCGGATTAATGCCACTCCGGTGGGCAGCGAGGAAACCCAACGCCTCCCAATAGGATTCAGCAGACCACACAGTTCCCGCCCTGGAAAAATTTAAGGTTTCCGGGAACGCCGCCATCGCCGTTTGATTATCCGCAACCGTGATGATCTGGGTGCCCCGCCCCGCCCAATGCAACACCGCCGCCCCCCCACAGGCAGACGCCGGCACAATCACCGCATCCACATCCGACGTCACCAGGTCCATTGATCGCGATCGCCCCGCATCCACAAATTGAGGTGCCCGACTCAACCCCGCCAACACACAATTCAAAAACGTATAGCCCAACTCCTCAGCCGCAGCCCGGGGATCCACATCAGCGCTCAACTCCCAGGGCACCAACGCCGGGGCATGGGCACAGGGGATCTGAAATTGACGCACAACCGCATGGCTTAACAACGCCTCCGCCCCCGCAATCGGATCCACCCCATTGCCACTCCGGTAAGCCTGGTCCGCCTCCGTCTCCTCATCCGGAAACCGAGCCACCACCGCGATCGCCTGAGCCCCCAGCTCCCGAATTGACGTCTCTGCCGCCCGCAGCAGACTATCCAAATTCGCCACCGTCCCCCACGACGCCCCCGACGGCGATCGCCGCAATGCCACGCCCAGGGGTTGATCCGTAATCACATAGGGC
Source organism: uncultured bacterium (assembly GCA_964655355.1). Lineage (GTDB taxonomy): Bacteria > Cyanobacteriota > Cyanobacteriia > CACIAM-69d > CACIAM-69d > CALGDE01. The sequence goes on along the minus strand of CAZZMD010000054.1, from coordinate 28,512 downwards.
GTCAAATCCAAGCCCAAAGTCGCCCGCGCCGCATCCGCCGCCTGGAGATGACGCACCCGCAAATCCGACTCAATCGCCGCATCCAACACCAACGCAATGCGATTTTGATGAACCGGTCGCAGCGCCCAATCCCCCGCCGCCAACCGATCCAGCCCATACCCTTCCACATACAACACCGACTCCATCGGCCAATACATCTGCGCCCCATTCAGCACATTGGGATGGGTAATCGTGCAATCCGCGATCGCCGAAACCGCCCGAGCGATCGGCAACCCATCCCCGGCATAACCACCAATGCTGGCACCAATCCCCGTCGGAATAATCAGCGCCACCGTATAAGGTCGACGCCCAATAGCGACGCTATGAGTCGCCACAACTTTCGCTCCGCCCAGAGGGGTTACTCAGCAGACTCTACAGATCCAGCAGAATCAGGCACCGTCACCACCGCCTCAACCTTCGCCGTTTGGGACTCCGCATCCGCTTCCACGATCGCCCACCGCAACGGCTCACCGCGCTTTTCCAACTCCGCCTCCACCGCCCGAGGCAAATCAGCAGGAGATTCAGTCAAGTCGATTTCAGCTTCGATGAAATGCAGCGTCATAGGTTCAGCCCCAAAAACAGAAATTGGATTTAACGATCTGGACTCAACTATATCGGTTAAGTTGGCTCGTCTATTTGTAGATTCGCCTATTCCGTCGGTCCCCCGCCAGACGACTCACAGGCCGGGAATGACGCCGTCAGCAAATAGATAATGAATCCCTGATGGGGCGTCAACTCCACCTCTCGCAAATTCAAATACAACCACTCCAACGCCCGAGCGTCCAACTGCCCATACCCTGACGACGTAATCAACTTGGGCGACTCCTCCGGCACAAACCGCCCATCCGGTCCCCCCAACATCGCCACCCGCACCGGGGCCGGATCCGGCGACAACGCACACCGCAACGCCGACGGGATCGGCACCACCAAAGGCTCCTCAAACGCCAGCTCCAGCCAAAATTCCCCCTTCACCTCCGGCGGCACCTCCCCCTTCTCATCTTTGAGTTGGTTACCAATCACCACCTCTCGCCAGGGCGCAAACTCATCGCTCCCCAACGCCCCCACAAACTTGCCATCCCGATCGCCCTGCGATCGCCCATCATGCTCCCAAGAACTTTCCCGAAGAGTCGCCAGGCGATCGCGTAACCCCTCCGGCAACACCGGCGGCACATCCGTCGCCCCCTGCTCGCCCCCATCATCCGTCGTCTCCCCATCCCCATCAGTCTGCCCATCATCGGACTGCTGATCCTCGTCCTTCACTTCTCCGTCCTGACCATCGACATCATCAGCATCATCCGTATCTCTACCCTCCCCCTGATCATCATCCTCAGCCTGTTGCCGCCGCCGCCGTTCCTCCTGTAACTCCGCCCGCCGCTGGGATAGCGCCAACTGCCGCCGCCACCGCGCCAAAAAATCCCCCTGGGATTCCCCATCGTCAAACCCATCGTCATCAAACCCACCGTCATCAAACCCCGATCGCCCCGAACTAGCGGCCGGCGGCAGCGAATCCCCAGTCGGCGGCACCTCCGCCCCCGGCACCGCATCCCCGCGCGACGTAAACCAATCCCAGCCCCCCTCCTCACCGGGCCCCGCCAACGCCTCATCCCGCATGGCACTAGGCAACTGCGCCAAATCCACCTCATCCAACTCCACCACCGGCACCGACTCCGGCGGCGTAGGCGTATCCTGCTGCACCCACCGAATCACCGACGGCATCGCCACCCCATGGATCCCCAGGGACACCACCATCCCCACCCCAAACGGCATCTGTTGAAACGCCGCCCCCAGCAGCGCCAGCCCCCCCTGTCCCCACCCGCGAAGACGGCCGAGCATCGACAAATTCTTATTTTTGAGCTTTTTGGGCAACTTCTTCTTAGATTTCATCGCCTTTGCCTCAGTCGCTCCACACTCGCCCACATCTCGAGCAAAATCAATTTGGATCCAATCCAATCTTTCCACTCTTTAGATTGGATCGGTAAAATCACCCGACCGCTACATCCTACAAAGGCATCGCGGACCCTGCCGGCAGCGATCGCCAAAAGAAATATGTGTCACACCTGGACGAAGTTTCAACTTAGCGCCTATGATGAGCGTCTGTGGTTTTTTGAAGTGTCATGAACGCCCAAGCAATTATTCGCTCTATAGAAGAAGAGCAATTCAAGAGCGATCTTCCCACAATCTATGTTGGCGACACCATCCGAGTGGGCGTCGTTATTCAGGAGGGCGGAAAGGAGCGGGTACAGCCCTACGAGGGCACCGTCATCGCCATGCGCAACGGAGGGATCAACGAAACGATCACCGTTCGCCGCACCTTCCAAGGGGTCGGCGTCGAGCGAGTTTTCTTGCTCCACTCCCCCCGCGTCGACAGCATCAAGATTGTACGTCGGGGTAAAGTCCGTCGCGCCAAGCTCTACTACCTGCGCGATCGCGTCGGTAAAGCAACCCGCATCAAAGAGCGCTTTGATCGGAGTAAGTAGGACTCGGAGTAAATCGGATCTCGGAGCAAATCGGATTCGGAGCAAATAAGCTTGCAAAGCCAAGCTATATCTCGCCTGTAGCGTTTCTGAATACCCAAGAAACCCTCCCCGAGAAACTTCGCAATCCCGCCAGGTTGGTGATAAGCTAATTCCGTTGAACGGCTGTGCCGTGCGTCCTTAGTTCAGTTGGTAGAACGTCGGTCTCCAAAACCGAATGTCAGGGGTTCAAGTCCTCTAGGGCGCGCTCAGCTGAATCGACAGGGCAACCTACCATCTTTGGATAGTCACTAGCTATTCAAAAGATGTAAGTAGGTTTCCAAGAATTAGCCTCTAAGCCCGACCCAAAAGTTTGCCGCCGGACCCTCAGGTGCCAGAGCGATAAATTTTTGGGTCTGTCTTATTGTGTAGGTACCATTAAAGATGAATTTGAAAGGTGTCGTCGATTCGGTATCTGACCCTCCCTGGGAAGACGTCAGAAACACCGACCCCCACGGCAACACCCCCTGTTCCTAGAAAAACAGACTGATTCGATACATCTGGCTCCTAGCTGACCCTACCCAAAGGCCAACCGAGCCAAATTTGTTTCCAGCATTCCCCAAGGTGATTGATTGTGGCCAAGAAAGCAGACACCTCTGCCCCCGCCAAAACCACCCCTCCGCCGGTGGCATTTTTGCAGGGCACCAAAGAGGAATTCAACAAAGTAGTCTGGCCCAGTCGCCAGCAACTCATCAGCGAATCCGTCGCGGTGATCCTAATGGTGACCCTGTCCGCCACCACCATTTATCTATTGGATAACCTCTTTGGCTGGTTGGCTAGGCAGGTATTTGGATGAGCATGGCTGACAGCATGGCTGATTATGATGACGCTGCTCCCGAGCAGCAACAAGATCCAACCGTTGCCCAACCCGGTGGCGGTCGTCCCCGTTGGTATGCCGTTCAGGTCGCCTCCGGTTGCGAGAAGCGCGTCAAACTGAACTTGACCCAACGCCTCAGCACCTTGGACGTCGCTGATCGCATTTTGCAGGTGGAAATCCCCCAGGAACCCGTCGTCAAAATGCGGAAGGATGGCTCCCGCCACAACATCGATGAGAAAGTCTTCCCCGGCTATGTCCTGCTGAGGATGATCCTCGATGATGAAACCTGGCTAGTGGTGAAAAACACCCCCAACGTGATTAATTTTGTTGGGGCAGAAGAGCGTCGCCGCTATGGTCGAGGTCGGGGCCACGTTAAGCCCCTACCCCTGAGCCGCAGCGAGGTAGAACGCATCTTCCGCCAGACCAAAGCCGAAGAGCCGGTCGTCAAGATCGACATGGCAGAAGGTGATAAGATTGTCGTCCTGTCTGGACCATTTAAAGATTTCGAGGGTGAGGTCATCGAAGTAAGCCCAGAGCGCAGCAAGCTAAAAGCATTGCTGTCGATTTTCGGGCGCGATACCCCCGTGGAATTGGAATTTAACCAAGTTGAGAAGCAGGGCTAACTAAGAACCCATGGCAAAAAAAGTTGTCGCAATCATTAAGCTGGCGATCGACGCTGGAAAAGCGACGCCAGCGCCCCCCATTGGTCCCGCGCTAGGTCAGCACGGGGTCAACATCATGATGTTCTGTAAGGAATACAACGCAAAAACCGCTGACAAAGCGGGTTTTGTGATTCCCGTAGAAATTTCGGTTTATGAGGACCGGAGTTTCACGTTCATCCTGAAAACCCCTCCCGCCTCGGTTTTGATCCGCAAAGCCGCCGGCATTGAGAAGGGATCCGGTGAGCCCAACAAAACCAAAGTCGGGTCCATCACCACGGCTCAGCTCAAAGAAATTGCTGAGACCAAAATGCCTGACCTAAACGCCAACGATATCGAAGCAGCAATGCGCATCGTTGGGGGGACCGCCCGCAACATGGGTGTCCTGATCGAGGACTAAAATCTCTAGGGATTCAGTCTTAAATTTCGACCGTCCGACCGTTTTTTTATTTGGGGAAGAGGCACAGCTTCGTTAGGACCCCATAGGAGTTAAACACCATGGCTAAGAAAATGTCTCGCCGCATGCGCGAGTTGCTGAGCAAAGTCGAAGAGCGCAGCTATGAGCCCCTAGAGGCAGTAACCCTGGCAAAGGAAACCGCCACAGCAAAGTTTCCTGAGACGGTGGAAGCGCATATTCGTCTGGGGATTGATCCCAAGTACACCGACCAGCAATTGCGGACCACGGTCGCGCTACCGAAGGGCACCGGTCAGACGGTACGGGTTGCCGTTGTGGCGCGCGGTGAAAAGGTGGCAGAAGCGACCAACGCCGGTGCAGATTTGGCGGGCTCTGAGGAGCTAATCGACGAGATCCAGAAGGGCATGATGGACTTTGATGTTTTGGTGGCAACGCCGGACATGATGCCCAAAGTGGCTAGGCTGGGTCGAATTTTGGGTCCTCGGGGTTTGATGCCGTCCCCTAAAGGTGGTACTGTAACGCCTGATGTCGCCGCTGCGATCGCCGAGTTCAAAGCTGGTAAGCTAGAATTCCGTGCTGACAAGGCGGGTATTGTCCACGTGGGAATTGGTAAGGCAACGTTTGAGCCTGCTGATTTGCTAGAGAACCTGAAAGCATTGCAGGAAGTGGTCGATCGCAACCGTCCTTCCGGTGCTAAAGGTCGCTACTGGCGCTCCATGTATGTATCCGCAACGATGGGACCTGCCATCGAAGTGGACATCAGCGCTCTCCGCGATATGAAGCTGGATGAGCAAGCCTAGGTAAACTGTTTCGGTTTTTTCTAGGTCTTAATCACTCTAGACACGAAGAGGTCTACAACCAAAGTATTAACACCCCTGGCAAGCTTTATTCCGAGCTGCCTAGCAATTGAATAAAGTTTGCCGGAGATAGCAGGCGCTGTTGAGCTTAATGTCCTGCTGAGGTGACGACTTAAACCGTTCCAGGTTTGCTGTGAATCATTGATTGTGAATCAGTTGAACTGGGAACGACGTTTGAGACCGACTTATCCCTAACCCCGGCTTTCTGAGCTGGGGTTTTGTGTTGTAAGGCGGTTATTTAAATCGACCAAGGAGGTGAATTCATGGGTCGAACTTTAGAAGACAAGAAAGCCATTGTCGAATCGCTTAAGGGTCAATTAAGCGAAACCGATATGGCCGTTGTCATCGACTACAAAGGCCTGAGTGTTGCGGAGATCTCTGAGCTTCGCGTCAAGTTGGCCGAGTCCGGCGGCGTTTGCAAAGTGACCAAAAACACTTTGATGCGCATTGCGGTGGACGGCGATGATAACTGGCAGCCGATGACTGAGTTCCTGAAGGACTCCTCGGCATTCTTGCTCCTTCAAGGGGACATCGGTGCAGGCATTAAGGCTTACCAAGCGTTCCAGAAGTCCGCTAAAAAGAGCGAGCTTCGGGGTGGCGTTTTGGAAGGTCGGGCCCTGAGCGCCGATGAAGTGAAAGCAATTGGTGATTTGCCGTCGAAGGAGCAGCTTATTGCTCAGATCGCCGGTGGCATCAATGCTGTTACAGCCAAGATTGCAATTGGCGTCAAGGAAGTTCCCAATTCTTTGGCTCGCGCAATCAAGGCGGTTTCCGAGAAGGACGCAGCATAGGGAGTTTTATTCAATCCCTATCTCGGCAATGGTATTCGCGCGTTAAGCGCATTTTGCAAGGCCGTCTTCAAGGTTTGCACGGGTTGGAATCAACGGCGATCGCGACATGATTCCCAACTGCCAGAAAGGGCAGTGACCTAGCTAAAGCGATCTGATTATTTACGTATTCACGGAACAGGAGAGATCCATGTCTGACGCTACCGATAAAATTCTAGAGCAACTAAAAACCCTGACCCTGTTGGAAGCAGCCGACTTGGTTAAAGCCATTGAAGAGGAGTTCGGCGTTAGCGCTGCAGCTCCCGCAGGCGGCATGATGATGGCTGCTCCCGCTGGTGGCGGTGCTGCCGCTGAGGAAGCCGAAGAGAAGACCGAGTTTGACGTTGAGTTGACCGAAGTTGACGGCTCCAAGAAGATTGCCATCCTGAAGGTGGTTCGTAACATCACCGGCTTGGGTCTGAAGGAAGCAAAAGGTGTGGTTGAGTCCGCGCCTAAGGTCATCAAGGAAGCGACTTCCAAGGATGATGCTGAGGACATCAAGAAGCAGTTGGAAGAGGCGGGTGCCAAAGTCACCATCAAGTAGTCCTTCGCTAGCTGAGTCTGTCGGAATGGCAGCCGCTTAGGGGCGCTGACTTCCGACCAGACGCGACTGATTGCCCCAATTTGCTACGGCAGTTGGGGCACTTTTTATGGTTCACTTTGATTGCACATTGGGTGATCCCTCTGCTCTGCCCGCTCCTTCGCGACCGTTGTTAAGGGGTGATTTATGGTGCACCCTGCCTTTGATTCTGTTGATCCTATGAATGCTATGCCTGCGATCGCCCCAATTTTGGAAGTCAAGGATGTTCATGCGGGCTATGTGCCGGGATTGAATATCCTGCAGGGGGTGAATTTGTCGGTATCGCCGGGGGAGTTGGTCACGATTATTGGTCCCAATGGGGCGGGCAAGTCGACCTTAGCGAAGGCGATCGCCGGGTTACTGACACCGAATCAGGGATCCATCACGTTTCAGGGGGAGGATATTGGTGCGCTGCCGGCCAATGAGGTGGTCCGCAAGGGAATTTGTTATGTGCCGCAGATTTCCAATGTGTTTCGCACCCTGACGGTGGAAGAAAATTTAGAGATGGGGGCATTTATTTTAGATGTGCCCCTAAAGCCCCTGAAACAGAAAATTTTTACGATGTTTCCCCGGCTGGCAGAACGGCGATCGCAACAGGCGGGCACCCTATCCGGCGGAGAGCGGCAAATGCTGGCTATGGGGAAGGCGTTGATGTTGGAGCCGAAATTATTGGTATTGGATGAACCGTCGGCGGCCCTGTCTCCGCTGCTCGTGATGGGGGTTTTTGAACAGATTCGGGCAGTGGTGGAGGCGGGAACCTCGGTGGTGTTGGTGGAGCAAAATGCAAAACGGGCGCTGGAGATGGCGGACCGGGGCTGTGTGATGGAAGCAGGACGCGATCGCTTTACGGGACCAGGGCAGGAGCTATTGAACGATCCCAAAGTCGCTGAATTGTATTTGGGCACCAGCGCAGTGTCGTAAACAGAGGTCGTAAGCAGAGATATTCCGATGTTAGCCATCAGCAACCGCACGGCCATTCCCCTCTCAGAAATTGAACTCGCAGCAGTGCGATCGCAGGGAGCCGGCGGTCAAAACGTAAACAAAGTGGCCACCGCCATTCACCTACGCTTCAATATCCACACCTCGTCACTGCCCCCGTATTACAAAGAACGCCTCCTGAAGCTCCGGGATAGCCGCATCACCAAAGCCGGCGTGATTGTGATCAAATCCCAGCAACACCGGACCCAAGATCAAAATAAACAAGCCGCCCTCCAACGCCTCCAAGCCCTGGTAAAAAGCGTCACCCAGGTCCCCAAAAAACGAAAACCCACCAAACCCTCCCGCAGCGCCAATCGCAAACGGTTGGAGCGCAAAGCCAAGCGATCGCAACGCAAAGCCCAACGGGGCAATATCAGAGATTTTTGAGTTTTTCGTTTGAATTTTTTTGTTTGAATTTTCTTTGAAAGGTATGGCTTAGGAAGCCGGGCGATCGCCCCCATCCAAACACCTCCCCCCTATTTCCCACCCCTGCAATACGCTACAGTCGAGCGTAGGTGGACTTAGGGCAGACAGCACAGGACGTCGGCGATGGCAGCAACAAAATCAGCACTGGGGGCATGGACCCAGCGGGCGATCGCGGCGGGACTACTGGGGGGACAAACCCTAGTGCACATGGCCCAGGGCAAAATCAACCGCCGCAATACCTTGGAACAAATGCAAATTGTCGGACCCGACTCCCTGGGGATCATTGTCTTAGCGGGGATTTCCATCGGGTCGGTGTTTACCATCCAGGTGGCGCGAGAATTTATTCGCTACGGAGCCGGCTCAGCGATCGGCGGCGTCATGGCGGTGGCAATGGCGCGGGAACTCGCCCCCGTCTTTGCCGCAGTGGTCCTAGCCGGTCGAGTGGGCTCAGCCTTCGCCGCAGAAATCGGCACCATGCGCGTCACAGAACAAATCGACGCCCTATATATGCTACGGACGGACCCGGTGGACTATCTCGTCGTCCCCCGGGCGATCGCCTGTTGCTTGATGCTGCCCTTGCTAACCCTGCTCGGATTTTTCGCCAGCATCATCGCCGGCCTAATCATTGCCTGGCAAGGCTTCGATATTTCCTACTTTTCGTTCCTAAACTCCGTCAAAACCTTTTTAGGGCCCATGGACCTGGTCTACGCCTGCCTGAAAAGCGTTTGCTTCGGGGTGCTCATTGCCGTGATCGGCTGTAGCTGGGGCTTAACCACCAGCGGCGGCGCAAAAGGCGTCGGTCAATCCACCACCACCGCAGTGGTAACCGCCCTACTGGCGATCCTAATTGCCAACTTCTTCCTGTCGTGGCTCATGTTCCGCAACAGCGCCGCCCTGGGATAGCCCCAGCTCCAGATCGCTCTAATTTCAATAGCGCTAGTTCCAACCATCGTTAGTATCATCAACATCCGATCGCGATCGCACTCCCTCGGGCAGGGGCCAATCCATATCCTCACCCCCAATACTCAGCCGCCGTATCGCCACAAATTCACGACTCAGGCGCTGGAGCGCATTAATCAACACATCCAAAGCGATCGCATCGCTCGTGCCCAAATCAAACCAGATCCGAGCCCGCAGCCCCTCAAACTCCAGCTCCCCCATGTTATGCATCAGGGCCGGCAACGCCTCCCCATCCTGGCGATCGCTATAGGACATATAGCTAATCTCCAGCCCCACCTCCTGAGCCTGCATATTCTCCGCATTAAAGCCCCCCAGCTTCCCCAGAAAAAACCAGGAATCAAACACCTCTTCCACATACTGAGCTTCCAGGGGCCCCAACACCGTCTCAAACTCCAACCACATCCACACATCAAACGGGTTAAATTCACGAAATTCGACTTGCACGGCCGACTCCTCACTTGACAATCCCTGGGTCCCAGGGCAATTATTCTGCCCCCGCGATGATACTGACAATTGCGATCGCAATCCACACCACCACCCCAGGGCGCAATATCCTCACCCCGGCAATAAACCGCCAACCCCGCGCGCGCCGTAGGCTAAGCCCTACCGCCCCCCCATCATCAAACCGTAAAGATTCGGAATTCCGGCTCTAATCAAACCCCAACCGAGTACTACCATGTAAACTGTTCGTCTTTTCCTGTTGCCCCGTTTACCCCTTTACCCCCCTCAAGATTGGGATAGCACCGTGCTTAAGACCCTTCAAGCCGACTTCGCCAATATCTTCGAACGCGACCCCGCTGCCCGGAATTGGCTAGAGGTGCTCCTGTGCTATCCAGGATTGCAGGCGATCGCCCTCCACCGCATCGCGCACCGCCTCAACCAACTGCATCTCCCCTTCATCCCCCGCTTCATCTCCCACCTCGCCCGCTTCCTAACCGGCATCGAAATCCACCCCGGCGCAACCATCGGCTCCGGCTTATTTATTGACCACGGCATGGGCGTCGTCATTGGCGAGACTGCCATCCTGGGCGATGACTGCCTGATCTATCAGGGCGTCACCCTCGGCGGCACCGGCAAAGAAAGCGGCAAACGCCACCCCACCCTCGGCGATAACGTCGTCGTCGGCGCAGGAGCAAAAGTCCTCGGCAACATCGAAATCGGCAGCGACGTGCGCATCGGAGCCGGATCCGTCGTCCTGAAAAATGTCCCGTCCCACTGCACCGTCGTCGGCATCCCCGGTCGGGTCGTGTACCAATCCGGTGCCCGGGTCAGCCCCCTGGATCACAATAATCTGCCCGACTCCGAAGCCCGGGTGATTCGTGCCCTATTGGACCGCATTGAATCCCTCGAAGACAAACTCACGTCCCTAGAAGAGGAGCGCCACTCGGAGCTGGAACTGATGAAGCAGGCCACTCACCGGCTAGAACTATGCGACGAGCAAGCCGCCATCCTGGAAGCCGCATTGACTAAAGCCAGCCCAGCCGCCACCGAAAGCTGCGATCTCAGCGATCGCGCGATCACCGAATACTTCAACGGCGCAGGCATCTAGGCATCCAAAGCCGGCCAAGTACTGGGATCCTGAGACCAGGTCGCCAGGGGCGGCACCGTTGCCAAGGTATCCACCAAGGCTTCATGGAGATGGCCATTGGTCGCCACCAACCGCCCCGAACTCACATCCACAGGGCCGCCATCATAGGCCGTCACCATCCCCCCAGCCTCCTGCACAAGGACAATGCCCGCCGCCACATCCCAGGCGGACAATCCCCGCTCCCAATAGCCATCCAACCGGCCACAGGCAACATACGCAAGATCCATCGACGCCGAGCCCCCTCGCCGCACCCCTTGGGTCAGATGGGTGAGATAGCAAAACTCAGCGTAATTATTATCAGTGGTCTCCCGGCGATCATAAGCAAAGCCCGTGACCAATAAACTCTGGGAGAGCTTAGGAGCCTTAGAAACCTGAATCGGCTGACGATTGCGCGTGGCCCCAAGCCCCTTAGCCGCCCGAAATAAATCCTTGTGGAAGGGGTCATAAACGACCCCCAACACAGCCTCATCCTGATATAGCAGCCCAATGGAAACCGCAGAGAAAGGATACTGATGGGCAAAATTAGTCGTGCCATCCAACGGGTCAATCACCCAAACCCAATCCCCCTCCTGGTTCCCCAACAGCCCCGACTCCTCCGCCATAATGCCGATATCGGGACAATGGCGACCCAGCACCTGAATCACAGCCGCTTCCGCCGAGCGATCCGCGATAGTCACCAGATCCCCCGATCGCCCCTTTTCCTCGACCTGCCCCGCCACATTGCCCCAATAGGACGACAACACTGCGCCCCCATCGAGGGCCGCCTCCGAAGCGATATCGAGCAGCGTTTGTAACTGCTCCGGCGAGGTTGGGGAAGTCATGGTAGTAGGCACCCTAGACTAGGGGACGTTAGTGTCACGAAATTCAGCGGGGCTAGTGCCCATGGGCTGGTCAGGATCCCAGATACCGCGGCCGAGGGTTCGGGCTTCCCCCTGGGCATAGCGCAATTGGCGCTCATAGGGGGACCCATTCGCCTGCTGGCTCACCAGGGCAAGTCCTTCGCGGGCGAGGGCTTCATTAATCAAAATATTCTCTTGCCAGACATAGGCTAGCAGACGATTATCGCGATCGCGCCCCGGCTGGCTAAATTCGAGGCGCACCGACTGCCCCGCCGTCCACTGGCTCAACTGGGTCTGAGCATCGGGCCCCCAAGGCACCTGCCGCAAATCCGGCGCCTCAACCCCCAACAACCGCACCTGTTCCGGGATCGCATTGGGTTGATCCAACCGCTGCACCTCCAACGTGCTGCCGTCGATGACCCGCAACACCTGAGCCTGAGGCGATCGCCCCGACTCCGACGCCGGACCACAGGCCGCCAATCCAAAGACCAAGACCAGCGCCACCATTGCCCCCCCAAACCGCCGGAGCCAATGGTTATTTTTTTGTCTTCGCTTATTCGTCTTCGATGGGAATCCCAAAACTCACTTTCCCCTTACCGAAATAGCGCCCAAACTGTAGCTCATACACCTCATCCTCATCCTGGGTTTCCACCTCCAGATCGGAGCAAGCATGGCTCACACACAGCAGCGCATAGCCCTGAGCCCGTAAATCCGGCGACAACCCCATCGCCTCAGGCTGCTCCAAATGCCCCGACAACACCCGCACCGCACAGGTCGTGCAAGCCCCATTCCGGCAAGCAAACGGCAGCTTAGCCCCCTGATTTTCCGCACTGTGCAAAACGTAGCGATCCTCAGGCACCTGCACAGTATAGGTTTGCTCACGCTGGCGATGGTTGATTTTGACCGTATGGATACGGTTCGGATCAAAATTAAATTGACTCTTATCCATGAAAATTGAAAGAAGAAGAGGGGCGAATGAATTGAATGTGAACGGGTGAATGTGAACGGGATTTCTCAGCGGGGTCAGACTTTCGTCCATCCTGATTGGGCTAGAGCAAAAGATGCTAGAGCGAAAAATGCTAAAGCCAAAAATGCCAGAGTCAAAAATCAGTCTTGTGCGCTGTCGATCTTAGCGTTCCACCGTTGTCTCTCTCAAGGGAATCCAATCAGGAATCCGGCAAGGTTCTGGGCGATCGCCCAGGGGGGTAGCAGAACAGATCCCGCAAAATCCCAAAATCCCCTTTCCATGCCACCCCGGGCCTGCTATTATCGATGTCCGAGCGGGACGTAAAGCGTCCTCCCTCCAGGAGAGGTGGCCGAGTGGTTGAAGGCGCAGCACTGGAAATGCTGTTCAGGGGCAACCTTGACGAGGGTTCGAATCCCTCTCTCTCCGTTCCACAATCAGTCTTGATATATTCCTCGAAATATTCCCCCCAATCGCTGTAAAGATTTGGGGCGATACCCTGCATTCGGACAAAGTTAGGACAAGTTATCTAACGTTTAACCACCAGGATTTGCGGACCCTGGGATCCCCGAAAAGACCCGTGCTAGGTTGCGATTAAATCACCTTTTACGCATCCCACACGGGGGGATATCACCATGAGCCTGTCACCACCGCCACGCCCTGCGATCGCCCCGCGTCAAATGACCCTATTGCGCATTGCCGCAGCGATGGCCTGGGCCGATGGCAACCTCGCCGAAGAAGAAGTGGACGTCATGCTCGACAAACTGAGCGCCGTCTTCGCCAAAGATGACACCCACCGCCAAACCTTGCAAAAAGATTTGCGGGAATACCTCGTCCAAAACATTCCCCTGGAAGAACTAGTCCCTCGGGTCAAAGACCCCGCCGACCAGGAACTCGTCCTGCGCCTAGGCTACGAAGTCATCGCCGCTAGCGCCCTCTCCCCCGAAGAAGACGTGGTGAACGAAGAAGAATCCAAAGCCTACTCCAAACTGGTACAGCTCCTAGGGCTACCCGATGCAGACGTCAAACGCATCGAAGGGGAAGTGCGGGACCAGAGCAAAACCGAAGACGATATTGTCGGCAAGCTTGTGACCACCCTGTCAGGGTTTGCCAATAACGCCTAGCCCTCGCTTAGACCGTTACTGGACCGGAGCCGTTAACCATTGGATTAACCATTCAGACAACGTCACTTGGGGAACAGAAAATTAAGCGGAAAGGCAGTTTAAAATGAGGGGCTATTAAACATAATCAGCGCGGCACTCGCCCGCCACTCCCCTCTCCTGTCCGTTTCCCATCTCCTTGAGATTTTGCTGTGCCCCAGTTATCCCAATCCCCCGTGCTAGAACGGCGAACCCTGGCCAACGGTCTAACCGTAATCGCCATTGAAAATCCGGCGGCAGAGATTGTCGCGGCCCGGATTTTTCTGCGGGCCGGCAGCTTACAGGAATCTCCGGACCAAGCAGGGCTGACCCATCTTTGCTCCGCGACCCTCACCAAGGGAACCCAACGCCTCTCCTCCCTAGCCATCGCAGAACAGGTGGAATCCGTTGGCGCATCCTTAGGGGCAGACGCCGGCACCGACTATTTTCTGGTCACCCTCAAAACCGTCCGCCAGGACTTTGACGAAATTTTGGACCTAGCGGGGGAACTGCTGCGATCGCCCTCCTTCCCGCCGGAGCAAATCGATCTAGAACGCAAATCGATGGTGCAAGCCATCCGATCGCAGCGGGAACAACCCTTTTCCCTAGCGTTCCAAAAGCTCCAGGCCATGACCTATGGCGACACCCATCCCTATGGTCGATCCACCCTAGGCACCGAAACCACCCTAGAAGCCCTCACCCCAGCGGATCTCCATCACTTCCACCAGACCTATTTCCGACCGGATAACGCCGTCGTCTCCGTCTCCGGCTGCCTATCCGTCGATGACGCGATCGCCCGTATCGAAGCCGTCCTAGGGGATTGGCAAGCCCCGGACGCCCCCCTGCCCCCCCTCACCCTACCCGCGATCGACACCCAGCCCCACTCCGCCATGATCGCCCAGGAAACCCAACAAGCCATCCTCATCCTGGGATACCTCACCCCCGCCCTAGCCCTCTCATCCCCAGCCGAGTCAACCTCGGACACCCCAGCCCCCCCCAGCCCCCGGGACTATGGCGCGCTGAAACTCGCCAGCACCTACCTCGGCAACGGCCTCTCCAGTCGTTTATTTGTGGAGCTACGGGAAAAACAGGGACTCGCCTACGACGTCTCCTCCTTCTACCCCACCCGAATCGGACAATCCATGTTCGGCGCTTACATCGGCACCGCCCCCGAAAACACCGCGATCGCCCTCAGCGGTCTCCGGACCGAAGTCGAGCGCCTGATCAGCACCCCCTTAACCCCCGAAGAACTGCAAGTCTCCAAAAACAAACTCCTCGGCCAATACGCCCTCGGCAAACAAACCAACTCCCAACTCGCCCAACTCTACGGCTGGTACGACGTCCTAGGCCTCGGAACCGGATTCGACCAAACCTTCCAGCAACTCATCAACGACGTCACCATCGACGACATCCAGCGAGTAGCCCAAACCCACCTCGCCAGCCCCTACACCGCCATGGTCGGTCCCGCCGCCGCGATCCAACCCGTCTTTGCAGCAGCCTAGGCCTTGCGCCCCCTGGGATCTTGCGCCTCCTGGTATATAGTTGCTACAAAGCCACGGTCCCAGGGGATTGAAGCACCCTATCGCCGCGTTGCCCACCCCGAACAATCACGAACATCATCAATGCAGGATTACAGCCAGTTTGGTCAGTCAGCGGTACTCCATCAAATCGTCACCACCATACCGGGGCTGCTATCAGATAATCCGTGGATTGTAGAATACGGCGCCAACGATGGAACCTCTATTTCCAACGCCAAGATGTTCATTGAAAGCATGGGTTTTAAAGCTGTGCTGATTGAAGCAGACGAAGAGCTTTTTCAAAAGCTTCAGCAGGTATACCAACCCTATCCTTCTGTTCACACAAAATTTGGCAAAGTCGACGAAAACAATCTTGCCAACATCCTTACCAGTTGCGGCGTCCCCAAAGAATTTGAAATCCTCTGCGTAGACATTGACTCCGGAGAACTCTTAACCCTAAGGGGATTAGGAACCTACTGTCCCAAGGTTATCCAAATCGAATTCGATAACTTCTTCCACCCCGCCACATTCCACCAACCCGAAGAATTTCGCCATAGCAATCAAGCAAGTTTAATGTCCACGCTCTACACAATGCGTGATCGTGGATATTCCTTACATTCGACTGTGGGTTATGACGCCCTATTTGTTCGCAATGACCTGTATCAGCCGCCGTGGGCTAATCAGTTAGAAGCAGCTGTTGCAGGCCTTGTTAAGTATGGGGGCTACACGTTCAATCACATCCTATTCGGTAGTAGAAACAAGCCAGGTGGAATTCCGAAAGGTTGGGAATTCATCAAAATGAAGCTCCAAAATTTATTGGAGAGCGACATCGGCAAACAGTCGCAAATTTTAGAAGCGGTCTGGTCCGCAAGGTGCAGCATCTACTTCATCAAAGTTGCCCTACTGACAGATGCAGAGGAAGACGCCCATCGGGACATTGACCAGGTTCTCCAAGAGATTCAGGCTATCTATGTGCATTATCTACAGACCGGTAAGGTGAAACTTTAGGGCAGGAATAGTTGATATCAGTTGGCATCAATAGTTGATATCAATCGCCGACACCAATAACTGACATCAATATCAAGAATAGTTCTCTCTAGATAGCGTCATTAACTGCATTTTTTTGACCCGTTGACATGATCAGAATCGGTTCGACACCATGCCCCTAGCCTCATCCTCTAATCAGTGGTTTGACATCATTCAAACGCTGGTGATGTGCCATTCCCCGAGTGGTTTAGAGGGGGAAGTGGATCAGGTGCTGCGCGATCGCCTGGAAGCATTAGGGCACACCGTAGAACAGGATTGGGCGGGCAATCTTTACGTCAAAATTTCGGCGGATCCCAAACATCGCAAACCGGGAGCCCCGCCCCTAGCAATCACCGCCCACAAAGATGAGATCGGGGCGATCGTCAAAACGGTGGAAGACAATGGTCGGATCTCGCTGCGGAAACTGGGGGGCAGTTATCCTTGGGTCTACGGGGAAGGGGTGGTCGATCTGTTGGGGGATCACGAAACCATATCGGGGGTTCTGAGTTTTGGCTCCCGCCACGTCTCCCATGAGTCCCCCCAGAAGGCCCAACAGGGCACCGCACCAGTAACCTGGGAAGCGGCCTGGGTAGA
The DNA here is from genome assembly GCA_964655355.1 of uncultured bacterium. Classification (GTDB taxonomy): domain Bacteria; phylum Cyanobacteriota; class Cyanobacteriia; order CACIAM-69d; family CACIAM-69d; genus CALGDE01. Next base: position 11,774 of record CAZZMD010000054.1, on the reverse strand, counting down.
AACCAAGCGATCGCCCCATAGTCTAGCCGCCGCCGGCATCCGACCGGGGACCCGCGCCGTCGTCGGCAAACATCGCAAAACCCCCTTTCGCCTCAGCGAGGACTATATTGCCAGCTATACCCTGGACAACAAAGCATCCCTAGCCATTTTGCTGGCATTAGCGGAGACCGTCGATCGCCCCTGGACAGACGTATATCTGGTGGCATCCGCCAAAGAAGAAGTGGGCGCATTGGGAGCCATGTATTTCACCCAACAGCATCAATTGGGGGCATTGATCGCCCTAGAAATCTGTCCCCTGTCGCCGGAATATCCCATAGAAGATGGTCCCAACCCAGTACTCCTGAGCCAGGATAGCTATGGCATTTACGACGAGGATTTAAATTGTGACCTGCAGGCGGCCGCCGCGATCGCCCGAGTCCCGATCCAAATGGCAGCCATCAGCGGCTTTGGCAGCGACGGCTCCATCGCCATGAAATTTGGCCATGTCCCCCGCGCCGCTTGTCTGGGATTTCCCACCCAAAACACCCACGGCTACGAGGTGACCCATCTAGGGGCGATCGCCAACTGCGCCAAAGTCCTAGCGGCCTATCTCAACGGCAATGCCCCCGCCGCTGATTAAGCAACCCCCATCGGCATTGCACTCCACCGCCCCACCGCTTCACCCACGGGAGCCAAATCGGCCATCAGGGTATCGAATTGGTCCGGCGTCAGGGATTGGGGACCATCCGATAAAGCTTTGGCGGGATTGTTGTGGACTTCGATCATCAGAGAATCGGTCCCCACCGCGATCGCCCCCTTTGCCAAGGTCGGCACATATTGAGACCACCCGGTCCCGTGACTGGGATCCACCATAATCGGCAGGTGCGTCAAGGTCCGCAACACAGGCACCGCACTCAAATCCAGTAAATTCCGAGTGTATTGACGGTCAAAGGTGCGCAACCCCCGCTCACACAAAATCACGTTGGAATTACCCGCCGCCAGGATATACTCCGCCGCCATCAACCACTCATCAATGGTGGCAGACATACCCCGCTTCAACAGCACCGGCTTATCCTGCGCCCCCACCTTTTTCAGCAGGGCAAAATTCTGCATATTCCGCGCCCCCACCTGGAGCACATCGGCCACAGCCCCGATTTTTTCCACATCCGCCGTATCCATCACCTCAGTGATAATCCCCAACCCGGAGGCTTCCCGCGCCGCAGCCAATAGATCTAAGCCACTCTCGCCATGGCCCTGGAACGCATAGGGAGACGTGCGGGGTTTGTAGGCTCCCCCGCGAAGAAATTTCGCCCCGGCAGCTTTGACCCGCTGAGCCACTTCCACAATCATGGCTTCGTTTTCAACGGAACAGGGCCCTGCAACAACCGCGATCGGATGATTTTCACCGATCGCCACAACCCCATTACCGGTAGGGATCTTCACCGTGCTCGCCTGCCCATGGCGATAATCCCGACTCACCCGCTTAAAGGGCTTTTCGACCCGCAGCACCGTCTCAATCCACGGGCTTAAATCCTTGAAATGGTCCGGATCCCGCTCAGCGGTCTCCCCCACCAACCCAATCACCACTTTATGATCACCAACAATTTTTTCCGGCTCAAGCCCGTCTTCCTGGACGACTTGGCAAATACGCTCTACTTCCTCGGTGGGAGCACCAATGCGCATCACAATAATCATGGATATTCCTCGACTCTGGACGCCTGTCATTACGAATGAAAATCCAGCTTGAATCCTGAGATTGGATCCTAAGATTGAATCCTGAGATTAAATCCTTACAAATGCCTCTAAAAATAAAAATGGAGCGATCGCCGTCGATCCCCCCATTTCCACTGGATTTCAAACGCTAGACATAGCCTAACGTAGGAAATTTATTTTGATCAGCCGCCAGACCAGCGGCAAGAGTCGGGCATCCGCCCTTGCGCTAACGATTGGCGCGCGAGTCCTTCCACGCCTGAATTAAGCGACCCACATTAACCTTCGCCTCATCCAAGCCAAGGGCACTGCCCTCCTCCCGCTCATCCCACGAGGTGGAAACCAGCCCATAACTCAAACCCAGAACCCCTAGCCCCAAACCGCCCAAACTCGTCAGCAACACAACGACGTTAGGTAGCTCGATATCGGTTCCGACATTGACGAAATAGCCGGCGATGAAACTGGCAAAACCAATGAAGGTGGGCACCCCAGAGAAAATCAGCATCCGCTTCAACATGCGGTTGCTCACCACCTCAGGAATCGCCATCTCCTCGCGGGTGTAAACCTTACCCCGGGGCTTCTCGCGATCGCCCCCCTTAGCGCCTTTCTTTTTGGAATCCGCCTTGTCCTTATTTTTAAAGGTCGTAATCGGATTCAACTTGCGGGGAACAGGCTTCTTCGGGTCAGCATCAGTCCCAGCCGCCGCCTTCGCCTTAGAAGACGCAGCCGACTCAGGGTCCTTAGCTTTCGCCTTTTTCCCCTTACCCGACTTCTTAGGCTCAAAGGGCAAGCGATCACCCGAATTAAACCCTTTATTGGAGCTTTTTCCTTTGGAAGACTCACCAGACACGATTCACGCTCCTAGGCTTAACCCCGGATACCCAGCTTCTGGATCAGCTCTTGGTATTTGGTCCGGTCTTGGCTCTGGAGGTAAGCCATCAGGCGCTTACGGCGACCAATCACTTTCAACAAACCACGGCGGGAGGAATGATCTTTTTTGTTGGTTTTGAGGTGCTCGCTCAACTGCTTGACCCGGGCGGTCAGCATAGCAATTTGAACCTCAGTCGATCCGGTGTCAGTGCCGTGGACCTGATACTCGTTGATGACCTGTTGCTTGACGTCCTGTTGTAGGGGCATGAGAAAAATTAACGGTGCAATTCGCTGGACAAAAAAATAGAAGCTCTTTAGTGTATCACGGGTCTTTCCCGATCCCGATTCTCCCCACTCTAAGGATTTCACGGGGGATTTCGGGGAGGATTTCCGTCAGGGCTGGCGCTGGCGGAGGATAAACTCAGCGATCGCCAAATCCTGGGGAGTCGTCACCTTCAAATTGGTCTCTTCCCCCTCCACAATCCGCACCGGCAGATCACATTTTTCGAATAGCGCCGCATCGTCGGTCACCGCCCATTTCTCGCGCACGCCCCGAGCATGGGCATCCTTAAGGGTCGCCACCTCAAAACCCTGAGGCGTTTGAGCCGCCCATAACTTGGATCGATCCGGCGTCGAAGCCACCTCCGGGCGATCGCCCCCATGGTCCGCCACAATTTTGATGGTGTCCTTCACCGGCACCGCCGCAATCAACCCCGAACACCCCTGCAACACCGACGCACAACGATCAAATAACTCCGGCGTCGCCAAACAGCGCGCCCCATCATGGATCAACACCCGCCCAGCGCCCTCCGGCAACCCCAACAATCCGTTATGGACCGACGCCTGCCGAGTATCGCCCCCCTGAATAAACACAACGGGTTTCGAGGCATTGTTTGAGTTATTAAGCATCGCCACGATCGCCTCAAAATCCGGGCGATCAACGGGCTGACACATAATCCCAATCCACTCGATCGCATCGGACGCGATCGCCGCCTTCAGGGTCCACTGCAAAATCGGCTCCCCCAGCAACGGCAACAACAGCTTATTGCGATCGCCCCCCATCCGCTTACCAGAGCCCGCCGCCGGAATCAGTAGATGCATAATGCTATTTCCTACCCCTCTCCGCTGGGTCTGCCGCCGGGGCTACCTTGAAACCCTCGCAACGGGCTCACCTGGGGAATACCATCATCCGTCAGAACGACTTTAAACACCGCAAGGGGCTCATCGGCTTTTTGCGCGCCTGCCGTCGGCACCGGATTAAACAAAATCTTCTGCAAAGGCAACTTATCGCTACCAAACGCCTTCGCCGGCTCATTCACCGGACGATAGCCCACCACCTTCCCGTCGGCGGACACCCCCACCCGATACTCCAAATCCTGGCTCACCGCGTCGCGATCGCTCCACGCCCCATCAATGGCATTGCGCAGGGACGTATTCAAAGTACGCAACAACACCGGATCAAAAATTTCCGGCTCCCCATCCAAACCCGACACTTGATTCGGATCCTGAGCACCCGGCGACCGAGCTTGACCCGGCACCTGAGCGATCGCCGCCGACTCACCGGGCAGACTCGACGACTGATCCGATTCTTGATCCGACTCCTGCCCCGACTCCTCGGGCGGCTCATCTTCGGACGACTCATCCGTCGCCCCAGCCGGAGAAGGCGCATCCAAAGGCGTCAACGTCGGCTCACTCCCAGGACTCCCTTGGGGAGGTTGAGGAGCCGCCCCCGGCACCGGCAACGCCGGCTGATTCAGCTCCTCCGCATCCCGATACACATCCTCAGGACGCTCCACCGTCGCAGGATGGGGCAACAGGAACATCACCCCCGCCGCCGCCGCCAGACTCGTCGTCCCAATCACCGCCGGCAACACACGCTGAGCCAACGGCTCCCGATTCGCGACCTCCCGACGGGACACAGAGCTTAGCCCCAAAGTGACATCAGGCAACGTGCGATTATCCGCATAAAACTGATCCACCACCTCCACCACATCAAACAGCTGAAGGGTCGTCATCTCCAGGTCCAGGGGCTTGGGGAGCGCATCCCCTTCCAACATCGGAGGAGGCTGAATCCAAAGCCGATGCCGAGACGGACCAATGGGATACACCTGAATCGGTCCATCAGCGGGGACAATCACCGGTTTTTCAATCGCCGGTTTTTCGGCTGCCTTAGCGGGAGGCGCTTGGGTAATCGTCCCGCCATCGCCCCCCAACTCATCCTCAAATTCTTCTAAATCGGCGTCGTCTAAACCAGGAATATCCGGAGCCTCCGCCAGACTGGGCGATCGCACCCCACTGATCACCTGCTGCCCATAAAGACTGACCGTCCGAGCAAACGCCTCAAAAAAATCGCGATCGCACTCAAACCCCTGCGCACCATTCATGGGGAACTGGCATTTCACTTGCAGCAGCACCGACAAACAGGGACGACTAGCACCGGACTCCCCCGTCGTATCCAACCCATCCAGGGTCAAAATGCAGCTCGGCAAACTGTACTGGCGTCTAATATTCAAGCCACTTCTCCATCAAACAACCCGGTCCACAGGCGCTCCGCCCCAGCCGTTCCGGTACAGAACAGTAAACACTCCAGCAACTCCAACGCCAAAGCATCCAATTTTTCATCGGTATTGTACGCCGCCACCGCCGCCCGCCGAAGATTCATCCGAGCCCGGAAATGAGCCCGGAACCGCTCCAAATAATCCGCCAACCGAAAATGATTTTCCAGGGGCAACCCCCGCAACCGCAACTGATCGCGCCCCATCACCAACTGCCGCACCAACACCGTCAACTGCCGCGCCAGGAACGTAATAATCAACACCAGCGCCTTCCCCTCATCCAAACTCAGGGCTTTCCGCTGATAGGCATCCCGCTGGGAATTGGCCGTCCGCAATTGCCATAGATGGACCCGCCCCCGGACCACCGAATCCAACTTCAACTCCCGCGCCGATCGCACGATCGCCTCAGACGCCCCCAAATCCAACGCCTCGATCGCCAACAACAGCAGATCAATTTTTCGAGTGACGTGGCGAGGACACTCCGACCGGGATAGAGATGGCGTCGCCAACCGGCTCAGCATCGCAACTTTTGTCGACTCCAGCTCAGTCGACGGTGCCGAGGAAGGCAAATCTGCGGACATAACGCTCATAAGATTCTAGGGTTCAATCCCAGTATTCCCTGACCTGAAAGGGGAATGACAGTGCAAACCCACACCACACCGTGGCGCAGCGGGTGCCCAAAGGCAAAAAGCACGCCCCCATCCAGAAAACCAGGATACTCTAGGCTTCATGGTGTAACAGCCCACCAGCCGAGTTTATAGTCCCAGCCCATGGATTTGCAATCAACCATCCGCTCTATTCCAGACTTTCCCCAGCCGGGCATCCTCTTCCGGGACATTACAACACTCTTGCAAAACCCGGCCGCCCTCAACAGCGCGATCACCGGAATGACCTACCACTGCCAAACCCTAGAAGCGGAAGTGATTGTAGGCATCGAATCCCGCGGCTTTATCTTCGGCCCAGCGATCGCCCAGCAGCTCAATATTGGATTCGTGCCCGTCCGCAAACCAGGCAAACTCCCCGCCGCCACCTATCAAGTCAGCTACGACCTAGAATACGGCTCCGACACCCTAGAAGTGCACCAAGACGCCTTCACCCCAGGAATGAAAGCAGTCATAGTAGACGACCTAATTGCCACCGGCGGGACAGCAGCGGCAACAGCAGAACTAGTTGAGCAAGCGGGCGCAACCGTCGTGGGCTTTAGCTTTCTGATCGAGCTAGTGGACCTCAAAGGGCGATCGCTACTGCCAGAGGTGCCCGTAGAAACCCTAATTAGCTACTAGCCTGTCGCGAATCGTTAGTGACGACAGGCTAATCGCGACAGGCTCGACCCACCAGTCAGGCGTCTTAACGCCTTAGCGGGAAAAGGTCGTCCGCCGCCACCGATTCGTCTTCGCAAACCCAACCACCGCCAACCGCCGGGCATCCTGCAACCGCGATCGCAATCGCGCCACCTGCTCCGTCTTCTCAGCCAAGGTTGCCTGCAGCGACTGCTGCTCACCGCCACCGGATCCACGGGCTGCGACCCCATTGGACGGGTCCGCCCCATCAGACCGGTTATACAGTCCCAGGGTAGAACTCCCCACCGCCGCAAAAGGGCTCACCTCAGCCAACTGACGTCGCAAAGTAGACAGGATCTCATCCTGTTCCGCAATTTGAGCGTTCAGGGTCTGGGTCCCTGGCGACACCTCAGCGCTGGGGGTTCCAGGCACCGACTTCATCAACGCATCATTAGGAGCCAAAGCCTCCCGCATCAGCGATCGCACATCCACCGGCTTCGCCTGCCCCGCTGGCGTATCAAACAGAATTTGCTTAGCCACCCGCGGCCCATTCGTCCCCGTCAAATCGCGATCGCTCCCCGACCAACTGGGCACCATTTCCAGCGTATTGGTAAAGCCCAAGAGACGCTGCCCCGGCCGACTATTCAGCCCCTGGTAATAAGGAACGATATTCTCCCCAAATACAGACTGATACTCATCACTATCCAAGAAGTAATCAATATCCGCCTCAAACCCCTCCTGATCCAAAATCCGGCTATGGACCTTCATCTCCTCGAAGCCCTCAGGCGCCCGACCCAACAGATGTTTAAAATTCAGCTCAATGGACCGATACCGAGAACAATTATCGAAAAACCGTGAGCGATAAAATGCCGACTTTGCCAGCGATCGCACAAAGTCCCGCACCGAGAGATTGCCGCCCCGAAGCTGGGACTCCGCCGACACCACCCGCTCACTCTCCATAATGTGGGCATTGCCGAACACCTGACGGTAAGCCGCATGGATCACCCCCGTCACGTCATCCCCAGACGCCCCTGGGACGAGTTCAACCGCAACACTTGCCTTACGAATTTCCGGATTGAACTGTCGTAGCCCCGTCCCCTGTACCATTGAACTTACAACCATAGTGATATAAATTCCCAGTTTTATTAATAGTGAAACTGCGGCAAATCGCCAAGGAAGCGATTTCCATAACCGCAAGAAAGCCCGCCGAAACCTAAGGCTCGGCCATCCGTTCAAGCATTCTATCGAGTCCCCAAACCCCTCGATTAATCGCAACAGAAAAATTTATGTTGCCCCCTCCCAGCGTCCCCAATCAATTAGCCACGCTCATCAAAGCGGGAATAAAAACTACCCTTATCAAGCCAATATTGCTTCAGGCTATGGTTAGGGGTATTCAAGCTAGCCTTCACTTGATAAAGCACCACCTTCCGATGTTGGCCAATCCAAATCTTGCGCACAGGAGTCACCGAAATAATGGTTCCTCCCAATGCATCAATACAATCCCCATAGCGATCCACCGTTGAATACTCAACGGTATGAAAGAGATAGAAATTACCAGAACAAACCAGATGGCGACTGCGGATCCAAGCCCGCAGTTTCTTTTCCGCGGTTGGAGGTAGCACGGGTGGATTACCTCGCGACGGGGGTCAACAGATCCTCAAGGGCAGGAATTTCATGGGCAAAGCTTTCCCGCTTCTCAAACTTCAGGGGGCCAGCCGCCGATCCCCAAATATGCTCATCGGTGTCCGCATCAAACCCCCGATCGCGACTCACCCAGGAAGTCTCCGTCAACTCCACCTCGCTCACCAAATAGGTCGTCTTACCATTGCGAGGGATCAGGCATTGCTTACCCGGCTCCACCTCTCCAAAGAAGCGATCGCCCTCCTCCCCCTTGCGAAACACCATGCCGCAATGGCACCGCTGCACCAACGCATCATGGGTAATCGTCGCCATAATCTCCGGATCCCGGGACGCCCCCGCATACAAAACCGGATCCGTCAGCCCATAATTTTCAATAAAAATACTGTGGTCATCCCGCGCCACACACTTATGCACCCCCTGACGATAGGGCGTCCAGAGGTCATGGTCATAAGTCTGCTCCGAATAAAACCCCACCGCATTAAAAAACTCAAAGGGCAAAGGCCGGAAAAAAATACGAATATGGGCAAACGTTTTAGGATCATCAAACGCCTGCTTCTGATTACTAAAATCGCCAGCCATCACCTTGGCTAACTCCAGCAGAGTGGCTGTTGGGGAAGAAGAATTGCTCATAGGGCAAAAGCCACGTTGGAATAGGATATTTTTTGAGTCTAAGGTCTTGGAAAAATCTCAAGCTCAAGGCTTAAGTATTGATACCTAGAAACGGGATTTTAAGGAAAGACAAATTTCGGAACCTGAGGGTTCAGATTACTAAATCTTAAGAATTATAATACCGTGCTCCCACGTCGAGATCTAGGGCGTTTCAGGGATTCCAAATACTCGGCAAACCCAAAAAATCACCCCGAAATCAGCGCTCCATTTTCTGCTTGGGGCGATCGCCTCAGCTATCCCCTTGGGACTCCCCATCGGGAGCAGAAAGTGATCGCACCTCCGACGCAAACGACGTCGTCAAAACCCCCTCCCCACTCCCCGTCAAAATATTGGACACCCGTAAGCGCACATTCTTCGTCGCGAACCAAATCCGCTCCTCCGCCGCCGCCCGATCATAGGGCGTCATCAAAATAAACACCCCTTCATCGGAAAAGTGATACTCCCCCACCGCCGGCATCTTCTCCGCATACCCCTGCGATCGCAGCAACTGCCCGCGAGACACATCATCAGGATTCGGCACCGGCACCAACAAACAACTCCCCGTCGTCCGCTCCTCCTCATCCCAATCGGACTCCGCATCCCACTCCATAAAAAACGGGCTAACGGCCAACGCAGGATCAACCCCATTGTCCTTACACAACTGGACCACCTCCGGCGCATCCACAGCCCGCGCCGAAATCGTCACCACCGATCGCACCTCCTCAAAATGCTGGAATGCCAAATTATGGCCACTCCGCTGCGATCGCCACCGTCCAATCGACTGTGCAACAAACGTTTGAATATCCATACGAACCGTCAGCCCCGCACCATTCCGAATCCGTCCTATTCAGCAGCGTCCGAAGCCGCAGCCTTCGCCGGCGCCGCCCCCGACACAGCCACCCCTTCAATCGTGGCCCCCTGCCGTACAATATGCCGCATCGCCTGAGACATACGGTTAAAAGGCACACGCACGGTATAATTCCCAGTCCGAGAAAGCGCCTGATTGCACATCCCCGAAACAGAAATCGTCACCGTCCGGCTACCATAACTGCCGACAGCCGTTTGCCCAGTCACCAACATTCCAGCCATAGCCTTAACCTCCCCAGGACTAAATCCTGGACGCCATAAACAACAAACACAATCAATCCGCCCAAAGAGGGGAGCAGCAGCCAGGACTCCACCCAAGCCATCGGTCGATGGGCAAAAATCCCCCATCCCCCGTCGCCAAAGTCAAGACCACAGACCCCTGCCCCCCGATCCCCTACGCCTCAGCAATGCTGAGAATAGAACCACCCGACCGGTGAATGGACTGGATACGCTGAGACAACTGGCTGTAGTCCACCTCATAGGTGCGCTTACTCAGGCGGGACACCGGCGTCACCCCAGCCTTAGACACCGTGATGCGGAACCGCTTACCCGTATTCGCAAGGGTCCCAGCACTACCCGTAGGAGCCGCAATTCCAGTGGGCAAATTAGCCGCCAAGTCGCTAACCAACTTAGAAGCCCCCGAAGTATCACTGGCAGAGTTACCCCGATCCACCGCAAAAACCCGGTTGAAATCAACCGTCTTGAACCCCGTTTGGGTCGTGGACGTACGAGTGAAAGGAACCGCATTTTCACCGAAGCTTGCGGCATACTCTTCGCTATACACATAGGACGCGATCTCAGCGTCGTAGCCGCCCTCGTTGTAGATAGCAACATGCTCAGCAATCTCAGCCTGATCCCGAGGGGCCCGACCCAAAAAATGCTTCATATTCAACTCAATGAAGCGGTACTGGGAAGAGGACTCGAAAAACAGGCGGCGGTATAGATCAGAATTACCAACAGCGCTGACAAACTGGCGAACGGTGATATCACCATTGCGCAGGAAAGACTCAGCACTCGCCAGGCGATCGCCCTCCATAATGTGCTCATTGCCCAGCACCTGACGGTACACAGCGCGAATCACACCTTGCAAATCATCCTCAGTGAAGTTGGGACGCAACTCCACCGGCGCAGCATTTTCAATCCATAGGGACATAATCAAGTCTCCTCCGATTAATCGAGGGGGTTAGTGTTTTGAACCTGTGCACAGGGACCGTTGACCAGACAGCCCTAAAAAGACTTTTTTTTAAACAAACCTAGGCCTTGCAAAGGTACCTAGAAAAAATGCCAGCCCGACGGCTTTCCCATAAAGAAAGCATCGCCGAGCTGACAAAACTTAGAAATTAATTAACTTCAGTGATGCTAACAATGCGACCACTGGTGCGATTAATCCGCTGGATCTGAGGGGTCATATTGTCACCATCGACAATATAAGTGGTATTCGCCAAACGACGGCGACCACCAGCAGTCTGCCCAGACACAACAATTTTGAACCGCTTACCCGCCGCGTCAGCAGCGCCACTCCCCCGGGAGCTAGGCGCACTAATCGCATTCGCATCATTGCTAGCAACGGAATACAAGCTAGAATCCTTCACTGCAGAGCTCGTTTCCGCAAACCCCCGGAACAGGGTCGCCATGCGGTTGTAGCCCACCTGCTTTTGTCCCACCTGGCTAGAAGTGCCCCGGAAGTAGGGGACGATGTTCTCACCAAAAGCCGCTTGGTACTCATCGCTATCGATATAGGAATCGATATCCGCCCCAAAGCCCTCATTGGTATAGGTCTGAACGTGAGCAGAAACCTCGGACTGATCCAAAGGAGCACGACCCAACAGGTGCTTAAAATTCAATTCCACCGACCGATAGGACGAAGTGGAACCGAAGAAGCGCTCATAATACAGACCCGACTTAGCCACTGCCCGCACAAACTCGCGAACGGAGAGGCTACCGTCAGCCAGCATAGATTCAGCGGAGACCAAGCGCTCGCTCTCCATGACGTGGGCATTGCCCAAAACTTGCCGATAAACGGCACGGATAACAGTGTCGAGCTCCTCCGGGCTTGCGCCGCCCCGAAGTTCAACAGCAGGTAATGTGCTAACCATCAAAAACATCCTGAGTGAAGGTTGGATAATATAAAATCTGCGACCATCAAAACCTTTTTAATCAGTTCAGACAGAAAAATTAATATTGCTATTAAAAAAGGGAGCAGCTGACTATGGCTTTGATGGAG
>CAZZMD010000053.1:0-32563 GCA_964655355.1 uncultured bacterium | reverse complement strand
AACCGCGCATTAGTGAAGAGCACCCCCACCAAATACGCCCCCGCCAAATCCGCCCCATCCAAATTTGCCTGATATAAATCCAAATGCTCCGGCGTCCCCCCCGCAAACGGCAAACCCTGGGAGTCCGACGGAGAAACATCATTATGCTGGGCTTGAATCGTTTTCCCCTGGGCGATCGCCGCCACTAAAACCGGGGGTAGGGCAGTGCTCATAGCCAAAAATCAATCAATTATTGTTAATAGAAATTTGCTTAGAACTTTGAGTACCCTCGACAACGGTGAAGTGGGACGAAGCACTCGCAAAAGTTCGCCAATACATCTGCTAATGCAAATAATGCAAATAATGCAAAGGTAAATACAGAGGCATATTGTACGGGGGAGCGATCGCAGATTGGCCGTTCCGGGGGAATTTGTGGCGAATGTTAATGGTTGTGAATAACCGAAAAGGCGATCGCGCCGGTCCCAACATCTCGTCCTAGACTTGTTAGAGCCCAATCACCCCAGCGTTTTCGCGTCGCCCCCATGAATCCCACCCGTCTTGTTCACCCCACGACCATGATGGAGTTCTTCCTGAAAAGCGAAGGCACTTGGTATACCCAACGACAAGTTCATCACTTCGATTGCAGCGACGACGAATCAGGGGAATCGAACCTAATTGTGCGCGTCCTCCCGGCGGATGCCCCCGAAGCGATCGCCATTTGTGAACAGCAAAATGTAGATCCCAGCCGAGCCACCGGGGCCGCCAGTTTTGGCTGGCAAGGCAACCTATCCACCAAAGCATTTAACGAAAAATATGCGGCGGTGCTAGTGGACGTGCCCGACGAAGACAACCCCAGCAAAGGTCGACTCCTGCGCGATCGCGGCTACGTCGAGGTGGTCCCCGTGATCAGCCGCTATAACTTCAGCGAAGATCACGTGCTCACCATCGACACCGACTACGACAACCATCGCGGGCAAGAACGCTGCTGGTTTGTCACCGACGACGTGCGAGTCCGGGTCAGCAACGTCCGCACCGCAGGCGGCGTCAACCTAATGGCCTACTGCTCCGAATTCCGCTGTATCGACGACGCCATGCTTGATGCGGCGATCGCCAACCACGCCCAATACCAACCCGCATAACAACTCGCACAATTACTCCCCCCACCCCTCTCTTTTCTAGGTAGTTATACCCAGCAAAAATCTGACATTACGAAACGTGTCTTTGTTTTCATCTAAATGAGAGGTGGTCGAGAAGCCTCCCTATACTTGAGATATTTTCCTAGGGCGCGATATTGCAACCTTCCTTTTATGTATAAGCCTTTTCAAAAGCACCTCGAAGAAGCCCTACATCAGCGGTTTGACTTGCAGCCAGCGCCCATGCCCGTCGGCTTAGAACGACAGGTTTCCGAGCGAGGAAAAACGCCCGCCACCATTCAAAGTTGGCATTATCGCTGCCCCCAATTCCGCAAAATTCGCTACACCTACATTGACGGCGGCGATACGATTCAAGTTTTCAACAGTGTGATTTATCCCCATCACACCTACGACATTCCCCTGCTAGGAATTGACCTACTCTCCTTTAACCAGCGTAAAAACCTGGTTGTCATTGACTTTCAACCCCTCTTCCGGGATGACGATTATCAGGCTCGCTACATTGAGCCGATGAAGCCCATTTATGAGTCCTATGACGACTTGGCGCAGAACTTGGGCATGAAGTTCTATGACGCCAATCGATATTTTTCAAAGTATTTAATTTTCGCCAAAGCTGACGCCGACATGATCTCCACTCGGGTGCTGGCGGCCTATAAAGATTATTTAGATCGCTACTTCCAGATGATGGACGAGGCGACGCCATTGACTGACCCGTCCGACATTCAGCGGATTGTCCAAGCCCAGAAAGACTACGACCAATACAGCGCCGAGCGGGATCCCGCCCACGGACTCTTCAGCAGCTACTTCGGCCACGAATGGGCCGAGCGTTTCCTGCACGAGTTCCTATTTGCAGACTCCAAGCCCGTAGAAGCAGCGGTTAGCCGATAAGGGTATCCAGCCCCCACAATTCCCCCTGTTCCGTCCTTATTGTTTAGGGAAATTTCCCTGTACGTTCTAGCGCCATGACCTTATATCAACCGTTTTTGGACCACGCGATCACCACCCTAAACGAACGGTTGCCCCTAGAGCCCTATCCCATCCCCGAGGGATTTGAGCAGAAAGAAGCGAGCGTCGGCAGCAAAGCCAAAGCACAAACCGTAACCACCTCCAGCTATGCCGTCTGTTCGGACAAACTGCGACAGGTGCGAGCCGCCCATGTGCAGGGAGGCGGCATGGTGCAAGTGCTGAATTTCGTAATTTTCCCTCGATTGGAATACGACCTGCCCTTTTTCGGCGCTGACCTAGTGACCCTGCCCGGGGGACACTTAATTGCCTTGGATATGCAGCCCCTATTCCGAGACAGCGAGGCATATCAGCAGAAATATTCCGAGCCAGTGATGGACACATTCCATCGCTATCAGAAGGATTTACCGTGGGGCGGAGACTTCCCTGAAGAAGCAAAAACCTTTTTCTCGCCGGCATTTTTGTGGACCCGCCCCCAGGAAGACGAAGCGGTACAAACCCACGTTTTCGACGCCTTCAAGGATTACCTGAATCTATACCTAGATTTTGTGGACGCCGCCGAACCCGCCCCCCTGGAAGAACGGGACACGATCCAGGAAGCCCACTTGCGATACCTACGCTATCGAGCGGAGAAAGACCCCGCCCGAGGCATGTTCAAACGCTTTTACGGGGAAGAGTGGACCGAAGAATATATCCACGGCTTCCTATTTGATTTGGAGCGACAGCTAGCCGCCGCCTAGTTAATCACAAACTACCGCAAGACACTTAAAAACTTTCCAGGGCCTGAATGAGCGGATCAAAATATTCATTAACCACACCGGAGATATCATCCTGGTGAGCAGGCTGGCAATGGTTAAGGCTAGAGACCGCAAGGGCTTTGATACCCGCGACCATGGCCGGCAAAGGCACCTTAAGTTCCTCATATAGCAACGCCATATAGCCCAACCCTTCCTGGCTGAGATAGGCGCTATTATTACCCGCAACGCCATAGCTAACGCACCGTAGGAACTGCCAAAAATCCCGCCAGCAGGCATCGGCCCGCATTTGGGGATAAAGGGCACCGCCGGGGTCTGTAATACCGGGGAACTGTCCTAGCACCTGCCCACGTGCGTCAGTCACAATCTCGCTCGCCAAGTCCCGCAACTGCCGGGAAAGCTGAAGATTAATCGGCTCGAGGGGCACATCCTTCACCGACGGTTCCGCCAAGGGTTGCAGCGCTGAAAAATCTTCATCCGTGAGATAGCGCGAAGCATCATCCGCATCCCGGAAGCGCTGGGCGATCGCCGCAGACAGATAGGCCTCCCACTGGTGAAAACTGACGATACGGGCTTTCGGGATTAATTCTTTGGCGCGATCGCTAAGTTGCATAGGAAATCTGCGAGATAAATCTGCGAGACAAATATCGAAACAGCAGGCGGAAACAATGACTGGGTCACCCCTAAGATTCTAAGAAACGAAGCCCGATCCACTCATAAAAGTCTTGCCCATCGATCCCATTCACCCCAAAAAAACTTGAAGCATAGGTGAACCCGTTTCTAAGGTCAGGGAATCGATGGCACTAAAGTTTGAATCCTATTAAGAATTAAGAACCAGACGTATTATTTTGGCGATCGCGCAACCCTTGGATCATCTGAGAGACCTTCGCAATCTCAGGATGGCGATCCACCTGCGCCTGAGCCGCCTTCTTCGGCAGCTTAAGCTTGCGCGCCACATCCATCGTTTCATCCACCAAACGCTGGCGGTACGTCTCCAGCTCTGCAATCACCGCCTCCACCTCATCGGAGCTAGCCGCCCCAGCAGTCGCCGCCCCATCACCGCCCTGGGCGGTCGTTTCAGCATCAGTCGACGCACCATCAGCAGCCAAATCAGAAGGCGTATTCGGAGCAGCGGAATCAGCAGTTTGGGATTGCATAGTTCAAATAGTTCAAACGAAATTAATAAAGACCTTAGCCATCCGCCGTTCCATCCCAAGCACAAACCAGTTCAGATAAACGGCTCGGAAAATCGGCTCGGAAAATCGGCACGGAAAAACTGAAACCGATCATAAATACTCCCCTGTACCTGAACAATACCCCCGTTGCAAAACAGCGATCGCCCCACCAATCCAGGGTTCTTCCAAGGTTTCTGAGAAAAGCCCCGGAATGAAAGTAACAAAATATTGCTTTGTTCGAACAACTGACCCCGTTCGCCAAGCTTTTCCAATAGGGTTACGAATGTGCACAGGGATACAGAAATCCCTGAAAGGCTGCACTTAACGCTGACCCGTTAAGTTGTTATTTCCCGAACACGAAGGAGATCCTCAATGCTTGACGCATTCTCTAAGGCGGTTGTTACCGCTGACGCTAAAACTGCCCCCATCGGTGGCGCTGAACTGGAAGCCCTGAAGGGTTTTGTTGCTGAAGGTAACAAGCGCTTGGATGCTGTGAACGCTATCACCAGCAACGCAAGCTGCGCTGTTTCCGATGCTGTTTCCGGCATGATTTGCGAGAACAACGGCTTGATCCAAGCTGGTGGTAACTGCTACCCCACCCGCCGCATGGCTGCTTGCCTGCGCGACGGTGAAATCATTCTCCGCTACGTTGCTTACGCTTTGTTGGCTGGCGATGCATCCGTTTTGGATGACCGCTGCTTGAACGGTCTGAAGGAGACCTACATCGCTTTGGGTGTGCCCCTCCAGTCCACCGTGCGTGCTGTTGGCATCATGAAGGCGATCGCCGTTGCCCACATCACCAACACCAACACCGAAGCAAACGGTGGCGGCCGCTTCCGTAAGATGGACACCATCGACGGTGACTGCTCCGCTTTGGCTGCTGAAGCTGCTAGCTACTTTGATCGCGTGGCTGCTGCCCTGAGCTAGTCATTGATTTGCCTTGGGTTAGCTGAAAAGCGGCTCGTGCTTAAATCAAGACTTTTTCTCTGCGTTTAACGCTCGATCAAATTACACCTGGAGAATCCAAAAATGAAATCTGTAATCACCACGGTTGTGACCTCTGCTGATGCAGCAGGTCGTCTGCCCTCTTCCTCCGACCTGGAGTCCGTCCAAGGTAGCCTGCAGCGTGCAGCTGCTCGTTTGGAAGCTGCTGAGAAGCTAGCTGGCAACATCGACGCTGTGGCCAAAGAAGGCTACGACGCTTGCATCAAGAAGTACTCCTACTTGAACAACGCCGGTGAAGCAAACTCCACCGAAGTGTTCAAAGAGAAGTGCCTGCGTGACATCAAGCACTACCTGCGCTTGATCAACTACTGCTTGGTTGTTGGCGGTACCGGTCCTTTGGACGAGTGGGGCATCGCTGGTGCACGTGAGGTCTACCGTACCTTGAACCTGCCCACCGCTCCCTACGTTGAGGCCCTGCGTTTCACCCGCGATCGCCTGTGCTCTCCCCGTGACATGTCCGCTCAAGCCGGCACCGAGTTCCGCGCTCTGTTGGACTACACCATCAACTCCCTTTCCTAGGAGTTATTGCTAGGACGGTTAGGATTTTCAAATCCTGATTTTCCTGCAATACAAGCTTGTTAGCGGCACAGTCTGACCGACAAGCAATATTTCACACGATCTGGAAATTTTGAGTCTTGCCTTTAGCCTCCGGGTTAAACGTTATCTCAGGATTTCCAGATTTGTGTTTTTGGGGCATTTTCCGGGGGCATTTTCCGGGGGTGGCGAACCGGGAACCATCGGGAGGGAAGATATGTGCTAATTTTTATGCTCTCCGTTCAGTCCTCGTTCAGTTGTAGTCCAGCCCTAGTTTCTGTCTGTGCAACCGCTGTTAGCCACGTTGGTTCTGAGTTTGATATTGGCAGCGATCGCCTGCCCGATCCTTCTATGGCAACGGTATGTTTTAACCCGGCGTTGGAAAGCCTTAGCCGATACGTTGGGACTCGATTACGACCCTCAGCCGTTTAATCAGATGGTAGCCGGGGGGCCGGCGCTGAATAAGTTTGCGCGGTGGTTATTTCAGGACCAACCGCAGTTAGTGGGAACCTATCGCGATCGCCCGGTGGTGATTGGGGTAGCGTTTGCGGATTTATTACACGACGCAGAAATTTATCGAGAACGCCTCCATCCCCGCATTGATAGTTGCGATCGCCCCCTCCGGCAACATGTCACCCTGCGGGCGGCAATCAAAACCCAACTCCCGGAGCATTTTCACTGCATCTGTGCCAAGCCAGGGCATTTACTCGCCAAAACCTCCGGAGATTTGCTGACCGTTGCCCACCGTCGCCGATTACCCTCGCAGAAAAGTGGCGATCGCCGATTAGACCGGCACTTTCGTCTCCATTGCACCCCCGCAACGCCCGCCCAGATACTGCTAGTGGATCCAACCGTGCACCAACTCTTGACGGATTGGACCCCCCGCAAACCCTTGACCGAAGTGGGCGCACGAACCTATGGCATCGAAATCCAACACGGCTGGCTACTGTATGAGGAGCATCGCCCCAGTCAGTTTTTAACGGAGCGGGGCGTATTGGAGACCTTAACGAGAATTGATCAGTTAGCGGACGCATTAGCCGCCGCCGCAGACTCACACTGAGTTTATTTTTGAGCAATTCTGAGCAAATTTGAACGTTGCAATTTGCCACGGGGTCAGAGTTTCGGGCACCTCAGAGCCCGGCTGCTCAAGTAAATCAGTCATCTGGACAGCATCCGCATTCAGCAAAGGCTGGCGGCCGAGCTTGGCATTGGCCAGGGAAGCGGATTCACCCGCACTTTCATGGCAGCGCAGAATCCAACTTTGGGAATGGTCTTCCGATCGCTTCAGGGTCATCAGTCGGAGATTAGGTTGTCCCAGGGAGAGGAGCGTCGCCGCCGCCGGTTGGGCCTTTATCTGGGAATTCACCGATGGCGCATCGGGGACGATCGCGATCGCCCGCAGAGGTCGATTAAAACAGTCCCCATGGTGCATCGTTCCGGCATCCTGCCAGGATCCGCCGTGGGGATACAGGGCATAGCTAAAACAATGCTCGCCGCGATCCGCATCAGGATTGGGCCACGTCGCCCCCCGCAATAGGGTCAATCGCAACAGCCCCGGCTTAGCATCATAGCCATGCTTGCAATCGTTCAAAATACTCAGCCCACCAGTCTGGTCCGGGCTACTTAAATCCGCCCACTGCAACGCAGGCACTTCCCACTTCGCCTTTTCCGCCTCGGTCTTAGGACGGGTCGGCCGAGCGATCGCCCCGCCAGGAATATGATAGGTCGCCTGGTCCCAAGCCTCATCCACCGCGATCGCCATTTTCAGCAACACATGGCGCTCTTTCCAATGGACACGGGTTTTCACCGTCACATAAGGATCCGTCGCATCCAGGATGTAATCCTGCTCAAAGGTCGAATCACCCCACAGAAAAACTGTCCTGAGACATTGGCGTAGGGGCCCCTGCTCCAACCAAGCGATATCCACCAACTTCGGATCGGCCAACCGATGGGTCTCATACTCTGGATCAATATTCCATGCATCCCAATATTGCCCGTCATCCTTAAATAGCTGGAGCTGCGGCCCCGGACCGGTCATCACAGTCCCATCGGCGCTCTTATCGATCAGCCGCGCAATCAACCCCGTCTCCGGGTCAATTTCCATCCGAACAAAATCATTAGACAACTGGCATTCAGACCCAATCGCCACGCCATTCAACTGCCCCAGACCAGTATCCTCAGGCAATTCTTCTCCTGTCGCATCTTCCGTCGCGGTCCCAGGCTGCAAATAAATCACCTGATAGCCAATCCCAACAAACGGAGGCAACGCAATCAGCAATGAGCGATCGCCCCCATCATCATCCCGTGAACAAAGAATCTGTGATTGCAGCAACTCCCCCCGGCTATCGGTTACTTGCCAATGCACATCCGGCTTAGCCCCTGGGATAACCACCTCAACGCTACTGACCCGCTCACCGTCCACCGAATTAAAAACCAGATAGGGAATCGCATCATCACTGGGCTTCGCATCAAGCACCATCGCCCGCCCCCATCGCCCCATCACCGCATTCAGCACCGAGCGAGCCGTCCCCTCAGCAAACCCCCAATCCTGATTCGCATCCATATAAGCCTCAGGCACCGCAGACCCCGGCAAAATGTCATGAAACTGATTCAATAAAACCTTTTTCCACGCCGCCTGTAACTGGTCGTGATGACCCTGACTTTCCTCAGTCGTCAATAGCCCTTGAATTCCCGCCAAAGACAACCATAACTCCGCCTCAAAAAGCAGATTTTCACAGGTGCGATTCGCCAGTTTTTGATCCCCATGGGTGGTGTAACACCCCCGATGGAATTCCAAATAAAGTTCATCCTTCCATTCCGGCAAAGCGGGGAGCTGATCTGCCTCAATTAAACGTTTTTCCAAGCGATCGCAATGGTCAATCCCGGTCTTAAATTGAATCTCAGGAAACAGGGGCGATCGCTGCCACTGATGGGCTACATCGAGCATGTCCTGACTGGGGCCACCACCATGATCCCCCACCCCCGGAAGCCATAGGGGATGGCGATCACCCGTTGCGGTCTCCCAAGCGATCGCCCGCTGTCCCATGGCAATGGGATCCGTATCGGTACCAATGGGGGGCATCATCACCGTCAGAATTTGAGTGCCATCTGGAGCCGTCCAATGGAATAGCTCATGGGGAAACTCAGTGGAATCATTCCACCGCAATTTTTGGGTCAGAAAATAATCAATGCCCGCCTGCTTAAAAAACTGGGGTAACTGCCAACAAAACCCAAAACTATCCGGCAACCAGGCAATTTTAGTAGCAATGGATTCCCCACGAGAATCCTTAAATTTTTCCTGCACATATCGCTGTCCATAGAGCAATTGGCGAGCGATCGCCTCCCCCCCAATCAAATTAAACTCCGGCTCAATCCAAAGCCCCGCCGCAATTTCAAACTGCCCCGCCTTAACCGCCTCTTGGATCCGGCGGAATAAGTCAGGGCGATTGATTTCAATCCACTCCAACAAAGCAGGACTGGAATGGCAAAAGGTGAGATCAGCATTAATAGATTGCAGTTTAAGGACCGACTCAAACGTCTTCTCCGCCACCCCATAGGTTTCCGCCAGGGGCCACAACCAAACCATATCCAAATGGGCATGGCCAACGGGCTCAATGGTGCGCTCCTTCAGACAGTGGGACCACCCCTGCTGCAACAGTTGCAGACGAATACGCTGAATCGAAGACACCAACATCGCCTGATCCACCCCATCGCCGTCCGTGGTCGACCAATTCAAATAATCAAGTTTTTGATTGAAATCCGCCTGGGCACGGTCCTGCGATCGCAACGTAAATTTAGGAAAGATGCCCGCACTCAAAAACCGCTGCACCGTCTCCAACTCATCCGCCACAAACCCCGGATCCAACGACGCATCCGGGTTCAATAACTCCGGGTCAAAATCCGTCGGCTCATAGATCAACCGCGATCGCACCAGGGCCCCATCATCATGGCCCGGACTCACCAACCGAACAGCAACGGTCCAGGACTCCCCCACCGTCACCGCCTCCGACAACACCACCCGACAAAAACAATCAAATAAATCCCCCGCCTGCACCAACCGCCCATTCACATAAACCTGGGCATCCTCCGACCACCACCCCAACGCAAACCGCAACCGTAACCCCGCCAACGGCCACCCATCCGCCGTTAATGCTTCCGGGACCGTAATCACCTGCCCCAGCCAACGCACCTGCCGCCCCCGATCGCCCATCAAATAGCCGCGATCATCCTGAGGCGGAATCGCCCAATCCTCCCAAGCCAGAGGATCCGTCGCCGTCGCCACCGGTAAATCCCCAACATGCACCCGCCACCGATCCCGCACATCCCACTGGGTAAGCGATCGCAACCGTCGCAACACCTGGGCAATGGAAGGATCAATCAACGGAGCTGCAGCCATAGGTCACTTCAAAATCAGAGAGCAGGGTGAGCGCTAAAAGGCTAAGGTAAAAGCCACTGTGTCCGAGCCACCCAGTCCCAGCCTAAGCCATAGCCCCCGGGCAGCACCGCACAGCAACAATATTCAGCGGCAGTCAGGCGCAATCCGCACAGATCTCAGCTTCACAGAGACATTCACAGAGACAGATTTCAACTTCACAGCCCAACCGCCCAGGAAACATCCCTGAACAATATCCCTAAGTCGGTCGAATCAGCCCAAACACTGACGTATAGCCGTGGACAAAGGTTGTATTTCCCACCGGTCCTAACTCGCCATTGCAGAAAAAACCACCCACCGGCATCGGTCCCAACACCTGATGCAAAATCCCCGAATCAAAATTAGGCTCCCCATATAACCCTTCCCCCCGTCCCAAACAGGCAAACATCAGCGCCCCCATCGGCTTCGGCTGATCCGGCGTCTCAGACGCCTTAAGGACATATCGCTGGAGCAACGTCTCCAAATCCTCCGCCGACGTGCTGGCATCCCGTAAATGGAACTGAATACGCTGCCCCGCCCGAATGCGATCGCCAATGGCCAACGCCCCCACACTAGGATCCACCCCCATCAAATTACGAATCAGAAAATCACCCGGCTCCAACGTTTGCCGAAACTCATCCCGCGCCACCCCAATAAACAACGCCTCCTCCGCCAACTTGCGATCGCCCTCCTCCAAGGTTTGGATTAACTCCCGCAAAACAAACAACGGCGGCCGATCATCCCCACTGCCCGACATCTGATCCGGCTTAGTTTGCTCCTCCACCTTCAACACCACATTGCGATCGCACTCCGTGACCCAAAACGGCTTGCCAATGGGGCGACATCCCTGGGCCACAATGGGCTCAATCTTCACCGCCCCCGTCAAGGCCAACCCAACCGCGCCCTCCCCATAGGACTCATAGTCATGAAATAACACCCGCCCCGAGCGAATCCCCGCCCCACTAGCCAAACCGCCCACCTTCACCGACCCCGGATAAGCAAAATCCAGCCCCTGGAGCAACTCATTAATCTCCCGCAACGCCGGATCCGCCAACAACACAAAATCCGGCTGATGCTGAGGATCCACCCCCACCAACACCGACCACTCATCCGGCGGACTATCCAAATCCGGCAACGCCCGATGACTAATGTGGAACGGCGTCACCTGCGCCCCCGGCAAAGCCGCCAACGTCAAACTCAACGCCGGCTCATCCTCCAACTCATCGGTCCGCCCATCCTCGTGGGTACCCACCACACCGCCGCCGCCACAGCCAATAATCGCCGGCAAATCGTCATAATGCGCCCCCAACGCCTCCTTCAACAGCGGCATCAAACGGGGAAACTCACTGGCAAACGCCGAAGAAATAAACACGATCGCCAAATCCGCCGGAATCGTCAGCGTTGCCGTCGCCCGTTCCACGACCTCCCTCACGGCCGCCTCCAAGGACACCCGAGTGGACAAGGCACAGGTCCACTGAAACTGAAGAGTCATGGGCTTTGCCTCCTGCAGGGAATGATTGCTCAACGCTCACTCAATCGACGCTAACTGGCAACGCTGACTGGACAGTAACGCTGACTAAGCACTGATGCTAAGCACTGATACTAAGCACTGATATCTCCGATGTCCCTTCATCTTGCCACCCCCACCGTCCCTCAGTCCCCTTTCTCAACATTTTCTCCCCATCCCCCTGAAGTTTGTACACCCCAACCGCCTAACAGGAACGCCCCCCATGGTCCATTCCCGGCGATCGCCAGATCGCTAGGGCGATCGCTAAGGTTGCGGCACAAGAGGTTGTCGGGGGGGCACCGTGGGAGTCGCTGGGCGAGGATGACGCTCCAAAATCTGCCGTAGATGGCGTACCACCGCCCCCGGCTGCTCCACCATGGCGAGATGGCCACAGCCCTGGAGTTCGATCAGGTTGGCCCCATTGGGCTCAAATAGGGGATGGTAGCTGGCCAAGTGGCGCACATAACGGGGTTCCATAATGGGATCCGCCTGCCCGCCAATAAAATAGGCCGGCTGCTTCAGTTGGGACACCAGATGGGGAAGACGATGCACCTCCGTACGGGTGGTAGAGGTGAGCAATGATCCCAAGGCGGCTTCACTATCTGCCCCCATAAAATCAAGAACACGCTGGCGTCCCCACCGAACCGGCAAAGGATGAGCGACACTGTCGTAACACAGGCCCCAATGGAGGAGGGGCAGGTGCTTAAGCCAGCGAGGTCGCCACTTCACCAATCGCTGTCCGACCGTGCGAAAGGTACGGAACTCAGTCTCAAGGTAAATACCACCGCCAGCGTTAAGGCAAACCACTCCAGCAATGCGATCGCCCAGATGATGGCCGCCCCAAAGAGCAACCGTTCCCCCCAAGGAATGCCCCACCAGCCACGCCTTTTCAATCCCCAACCGATCCATCAGTTCCCCAATATCTTCCGCATAGGCGCGGGGAGTATAGGACTCAAACCGTCGCCGTTGGCTGGATTGGTCAGCGGATGAATGAGTCAGAGAATTCAGAGCGATCGCCGAGTTCCCGCCCCCAACCGCTCCGGGTTGAGAATCACCAAAACCCCGCAGATCATAGGCCAAACACTGATAATCCTCGGACAACAAATCCACCATCGGTTGCCAATAGTGTCGACTGAGCAACCAACCATGGATAAAAATAATCGGACAGCGCCCGGGTCGAGGAGCGCTGAGATCGTAATGGTGAGGAATGGAGCGGACATGAATCGTGGCCATGGGGAATATCCTATCCCGGCGGACAGGATCCGAACAATGTCCGAATAATGATTGTCTCGGGCAAGGCTATCTGAACCGTATCTAGGGCAAGGGAAAGGGGGTTAGCCGGGAGCAGAAAAGGGTTTCCAGGGACCTGTTAAGCTAGAGATTCCTTGGGTATCGCTAGGCTTGATCGGTTTCGGCGGTGCCCGACTTCAGTGCTGTTTGGATTTAATCAGGCTAAAAGGCTAAAGCTAATGAGTAGATATGCATCGGGTTTGGAAACGGCGGAATTGATGGCGCGGGCGGAGGAGTTGATTGATGCGGCCTCAAATCGCTACCGAATTACGGTGCAGGTGGCGAACCGGGCGAAGCGTCGGCGCTATGAAGATTTTGACAATGGCGACGATGTAATGATGAAGCCCGTATTGCGGGCGATCGTCGAAATGTCCGACGAGTTGACCCAGCCGGATATTATTGGCGTTTAAAGGTCGATCAAAATAGTCCAAACGGCAGAGCGGGTAAGGATGATGCGGCGATCGCTAGTATGGCTGGGAGGAATAGCGTTAGGCATTGCGGCGGGGTTCACTCCGCTGGAGAGCTTAAATAGCTGGCTACCACTCCAGGGGCGATCGCCCCATCCGTTTGCGGCCCACCTTTCCGCCCAAGCCCAGGTATCGATCATCATTGGCGATCGCCATTGGCAGGTCCACGAACGGGTGCCCGAACTCTCCAAAGGCAATACCTACGTAGACCGGTCGACCCAAGAAGTGGATCCGCAAAATACGCTCGTCAAGCGATTGATGCGATATCACCTCTACTCCCGCGGGCGATCGCCCCTGTTCCGGCTGGACTGGAAGCTCACCCTAGGGGACTACCTGGGGCTGAATGAGACGATTCCCATCGAAACCTATCCGGGCAATGGAGCCCTAACCCAAAATCCCCGCAGTGACGATATGGCAGCCCTCGCCCAGCTTAATCGCGAGCAGCGTCAGCGCCTAGTCGCCGCCCTCGTGGATGCTTTCGCGCCGGATGAAGCCCCCGATCCCCAGAACAACACCCCAAGCCAAAACCGCGAAACGCCCGCCCCGCCCCCCTCATCGGGCAACGCCACAGACCTGTTATAGGGAGCCGGGAGACCGAAGCGGGTGACACGCATTTTGAAACGGGGGGACGGCTGGCGACTGGGATGGGATCCCGCCCAGCAAGATTTTCCCGGATTAATTGGAGCCGAGGATTGGGCGCTGGAGCTGACCTGGGCCGAATGGGATGAATTTCAACGGTTGTTGGTCTCCCTATCGGACGCGGTACGAGCGATAGCATCGGAACTCATGGACGAAGAAAAAATCGCCTGCGAAGTGGAAGGGGACTGGTTATGGCTGGGGGCAGAAGGGTATGCCGCAGCCTATGGGGTGCGCATTGTCTTAAAATCTGGGCGGCGAGCGGAAGGCAGTTGGCCCCCCGAGGCGATCGCCCCCCTCCTGCAAACCCTGCCCACCCAGAGCGGATTTTGAAGCGGATTTTGAGGGGGAGTTTGGCGTTGCTCCACTCCGCCAAAAAAATTTTCTGGAACGGCGAACGATTGTGTTATTCTGTCTAAGCCTTCGGGGCGTAGCGCAGCTTGGTAGCGCACTACTTTGGGGTAGTAGGGGTCGTGGGTTCAAATCCCGCCGCTCCGATTCAAAAGCATCATCCCTGAACTTGGCAACAAGTTTTTAACCCCAAAAAAGCAGGATCATTCCCAACCGGACTGGTCCTGTTTTTTAATGCTTAATTTTGCAAGGCTGATTTTTAGATTGGTTTTCCGAATCGGTTTTACGAGCGGTTCGGATCGGTATAGTTTAGTCGTTGCTGTTATTCGCCCTTTGCGGCGCCTGGGTCCATGAAAGATGCGATCGCCTATCTGTCTCAACAACTCGATCAGGCACTGGTGGCAGCCTTTGGGGCGGACCTCGCAGGCACTGACCCGTTGCTAGCAGCGACGAACAATCCAAAATTTGGGGATTATCAGGCCAATATTGCCCTTCCCCTCGCAAAAACCCTAGGCAAAGCCCCCCGCCAAATCGCCCAAGGAATTCTAGAAAATTTAGACGTAGCGGCGCTGTGTGAGACACCCACGATCGCCGGGCCGGGCTTTATCAACTTCACCCTGAAGCCGGCGTATCTGAACCAGCAACTCCAGGACATGCAGCAGAGCGATCGCCTAGGCATTGCCCCCGTCGAAACGCCCCAACGGGTAATCGTCGACTTTTCCAGCCCGAATATCGCGAAGGAAATGCACGTGGGGCATCTACGCTCCACGATTATTGGAGATGCGATCGCCCGAATTTTGGAATTTTTGGGGCACGATGTCCTGCGCCTGAACCATGTGGGCGATTGGGGCACCCAATTCGGAATGTTGATCACCCATTTGCGGGAGGAATGCCCAGAGGCGCTAACCCAAGCGGATGCGGTAGACATTGGGGATTTGGTGGCGTTTTATCAGCGGGCGAAAAAGCGCTTTGATGAGGACGAGGATTTTAAAGAGCGATCGCGGGAAGGCGTCGTCAAACTGCAAGGGGGCGACGAAGAAAGCCGCAAAGCGTGGGCGTTGCTATGCGAACAATCCCGCAAAGAGTTTCAAAAGATTTACGATCGCCTCGACGTGAAATTAACGGAACGGGGGGAGTCGTTCTATAACCCGATGTTGGCGGACACCGTAGCGGAGGTGAAGGACTCCGGCTTGCTGGTGGAGGACCAGGGGGCGCAATGCGTCTTTTTGGACGGGTTTACCAATAAGGCAGGCGACCCGTTGCCGTTGATTGTGCAGAAATCGGACGGCGGCTATAACTATGCCACCACGGACCTAGCGGCGATTCGGTACCGGGTCCGGGACGACCAAGCGGAGCGAATTTTATATGTGACGGACTCCGGTCAGGCCAACCATTTCACCCAGGTTTTTCAAGTAGCGCGCAAAGTGGCGCTAGCCCCCGATGCGGTGGAGCTAACCCACGTCCCCTTTGGATTGGTCCAGGGGGCAGACGGCAAGAAACTCAAAACCCGGTCCGGAGACACGCCCAAGCTACGGGATTTGTTGGATGAGGCGGTATCGCGATCACGCGCAGATCTCGAAACCCGGCTAGCGGAAGAAGAACGGGAAGAATCGCCAGCCTTTATCGATGAAGTGTCGAAAAAAGTCGGCATTGGCGCGGTGAAATATGCGGACCTCAGCCAAAACCGCACCAGCAACTACGCCTTCAGCTACGACAAAATGCTGACCCTCCAGGGCAACACCGCCCCCTACCTGCTCTACGCCTTCGCCCGGATCCAAAGCATTAGCCGCAAAGGAGGCGTTGATTTTTCTGAGTTGGATAGCTCAGCGATCGCCCTAAAAGAAGACGCAGAACTCACCCTCGCCAAGCACATCCTAAAACTGGACGAAGTGCTAGACGGCATCTCTCAAGAGCTAATGCCCAACCGCCTCTGCGAATACCTCTATGAACTGAGCAAAAAATTCAACCAGTTTTACGACAAATGCCCCGTCCTCCAGGCCGATGAAAGCGATCGCCTCTCCCGCCTAATGCTATGCGACCTAACCGCCCGCACCCTAAAACTGGGACTAGGACTGTTGGGCATTGACGTACTAGAACGCATGTAACTCGAAATTCACAGGGGATCCCTAGACCTGTCGCGATCGCGGCTTGATCGGGTTCTCAATCTCCCAATGGGCCGAAGCCGCCGACATATCCAAAGACAGCAACCGGCGATCGCCCAGGGGATAAACCGATTTAGGTCGCGTGGGTTGAAGCCCTAGGGCTTTGATAATTTCTGTGGCGATCGCCCGAGCCAACGGCGGCGGCACCGAATTGCCAATTTGCCGCGCCCCATGCCATTTGGTGGAATGCAACCGAAACCAATCGGGAAACCCATGGAGCCGCGCCATTTCCCGCACCGTGACGCAGCGATTGTATTGGTAATGAATCGGCCGCGGACTCGTAAACGCCCCCCGCGCCGAATCCGTCCCCGCCCGTAGGGTATTCGCAAAACCATCCGGGTCGAGCTTTAAAAATCGGGACGGTTGATCCCGCGTCCCCGGCAACGTTTGGGCAAAGCGATCGCGAATTTTTTTGGTATGGTCCGTCCGTCGACTGCTGGTCAGAACGGTTGGATCCCATTTTCGCCGATACCCAAAATGCCAATCCTCCGCATCAAGACACCGCATCTGTTTGGCATAGGCACTGGAAGGGGCGGGAAATTTCCCAATTTTCACCACATCCACCTCATTCAGCAGCGCAAACGTCTCCGCGTCCGGCAAATCCCCCAGCGCGTCAACACAGGTTGTCCGCTGCTCCAACGGCTCCGGATACTGCGGCGGTGGCAACCCCCGTCGCACCCCCAACAAAAACAACCGCTCCCGACATTGGGGCACCCCATAATCCACCGCATTCAACACCCGCCACGGCTGCACAACGTCATACTTCGCCGCCTGCGCCGCCCCAATCAACTCTTTCAAAAATTGGCGATGGCGGCCAATGGTCAACCCTTTCACGTTTTCAAACACAAAATACTTAGGTTGCACCTCCCGAACAATCCGCAAAAACTCCTTCACGAGAGAATTCCGCGGATCATCCAACGCCCGCTGTCCAATCAACGAAAACCCCTGACACGGCGCGCCCCCCACCACCACATCCACCGGGCGATCGCCCACCGCAGCGACCACCGCATCCCGCACCATCTCCCCCGTCACCCGCTTCACCGATCGCGGCAACACCGTCCACTGGGAAAAATTGAAATCATGCACCAAACAATGAACCGGATCAATCTCCACCGCCACCGGCACATCAAACCCCGCCTGTTCAAACCCCAGACTCAAGCCCCCAGCACCGGCAAACAAATCAATGGCGATCGGGCGTTGGGTCATGGGAAATGAGATAGCTCGCCACTAAGAACAGTTAGGTCGCACGCCACAGAATAACAAGGATTAGAACCCCATGAGCCGTCACGCCACCGCCTGCCCCGTCACAGCACCGTCCACCCTATCGGCAGGCTTCACAGCACAGGCACGCCGAACCGGAATACGAATTACAAATTTCACCCCCCACTCCCCAGCAGGCGAAATACACTCCAAAGTTCCCCCATGGTTTTCGGCAACAATTTGATGGCAAATCGCCAACCCCATCCCCGTGCCCCGCCCAACGGGTTTAGTCGTAAAGAACGGGTCAAACATCTTCGCCTGGACCTGAGCATCCACCGCCGGTCCACTATTGCCAATCACGATTTCCACCTGCCGAGACTCCGAAACAAACCGGGTCTCAATCAAAATCCTGTCATTATGCCCCAGCCGCGTCTCCCCCTCTCCTCCCCGCGCCTCAGCCAAAGCGTCTAGAGCATTGACCAAAATATTCAGGAAGACCTGATTCATCTGCCCCGCATAGCATTCGACCTCTGGCAAATCCCCATACTGCTTCACCAGCTCAACATCATATAAGTGCCCTCCCATCCCCAAACGGTGTTGCAGCACCATCAATGTGTCGTCAATGCCCGTATGGATATCGACCTGCTTGAACGCGGCTTCATCCATATGAGCAAAGGTCCGCAAAGAGGTCACGATTTGACAAACCCGACTCGTCCCAGTCTTCAGGGACGCAAAAATGCGGGGGATATCTTCCTCCATAAAACGAATTTCAGCGCTATCTAAACCGGACAGCGAATCATCCCCCGCCTCCACGTCCGAGTCGTCAGAGCCCCGGACTGACGCCATCAGCACTTCAAAATACTCCTCCAGATGGGGAATATTGGAATGAATGAACGTCATCGGATTATTGATCTCGTGGGCAACACCCGCCACCACTTGATTCAAACTCGACATTCGATCATCAATAATTTTATGGTTCTGTAGTTTCTTCAAAGCCTCCCGAAGCTCTACATTCTGCTCATTCACTTGGCTCAACAGCAAGTCAACCTGTCCAAACAAGGTATTCAGGGTACGACTCAAATCACCAATTTCATCCTGTCTCTGCGCAGGCATCCGCTGTTTAAAATCACTGTTTTCTGTAATGACTTTGGATTGGTGAATGACATCTCGAATCGGTTTGGCAATGGTTTTACTCACAAACCAAGAAATCAGCAAGGCGATCGCCAAAGAGACAAACACACTCAAGAGGGTAATATTTCGGCGCAGCAGCTCAGCCCCCAATAGCTGCTCCTCTGCCAATTTTTCCCGCGCTTCAGCTTGATCAATCCAGTTGCTTAACTCATCCGGAAAATCAATATAGTTGCGAAACGTCTCACTTTGTATCAGCCTAGTGATCACTTGTCTGGCTTGATCCTGCGTATCAGCAGCACCGATCAGACTTTGAGCTTTAGCAAAAGTTGATTGCGAGTATCTAAAGAACTCATTGGCCGTAGCTTGATAGTCGCTCAAGCGGTGATGCAAAGCCTCTGGGCTCAGGTCTCCCCCTCGAAGTAAGGGACTATGCAACATCTCAGCATGGAGATGGTAGTGGTGTCCCAACAACTGCTGGACAGACTCAATACGCCCTAAAAAAACTTGACTGCCCTGGCGAAATCGTTCGGGACTATCCAGTAGCGGAAGTAACTGTTTGCCAGGGCGGACCGCTAAAATTGCCAACTGAAGATCATCTAAGAATTCCCGCTCGGCAGTGGCCATCCGATAGGACTTAAGGGATTTTTGGCGGTAGTCATTTCCGAGCCCCCAACCGATCATGGCCCCCAGAGCAACCACCCCCAACATGGCAGCATAACCAGCAACGATTCGCTGCCGTACCGTCAAGTGAATCCATTTTCCAAGCAGAAAAGGCATAATCACTGCCCAGACACTGAACAATTACCGAACTTAAAACAACACAGGGCCACTGAAATCAGGGGCCGACCGAGCCTCTTAAGTTAGAACCCCATTAAGACCTTTTGGTCCGCGCTAAATACCTATCCACAGCGCACCTGGCACCGTGGTATGTCTTAAAACGTCGAGGGGGAGCAGCAGAGTCTCGAGCAACGGAAGCAGAGCATTTCTAGGCTGGAATTGAGCACCACCCCCTGACGGTGGGCCGCACTCATGCAGCTTTAACGTATGTCTATAAGTATACCCAGCCCTCAACTCCCCCCATCATTGCCCGCAACATTCACGCATCGACCCTATCTGAACTATTCAGGTCACGGGCAAACAGCAAGCGTCCATGGCCATCCCCATCGGCATCAGAACAATTCCCTGACCCACAGACAGTCGGACTCCCACCGCCCCCTCGACAGTCGTTACCAACGGATTCTCCCCAACACCTTGACCTTATACCCAGGTACAAGGTGTAGCATCAGTCCCAGTTGAAGCGTTTTGTTCTGTGACTAGCTTGCTGCGAACCGGTGAGGTGGCCCAAAAATTGGGTCTCAACTCCCAAACCCTGTACTTCTACGAGCGCATTGGTCTAATCCCTGCGCCCCAGCGATCGCCATCGGGATACCGGCTCTTTGGCGATCGCGACGTGGCGCGGCTGAGCTTCATTATGCGAATTAAGGCACTGGGGCTGAGCTTGGAGGAAATCAAGGACATCCTGGCGCTGTATGACGGCGAATCTTTGACCTGTCGGGCGATCCAGGAGCGTTTGGAGCACAAGGTGCAGGAGCTGGATCAGAAAATTCAGCGGCTACAGGCCCTGCGGGACGAGCTATCGCCGCTGGTGGCAGAATGCCAAACCTTTCTGGATCAGCCGACGCCCGAGGGGGAATGTTCGGCGCTACGGGATATCGGTTTGGGGGGCGAGCCAACGGAGGCTTAGGGGTACTTCAGCGGCTAACGCGGTAACGGGAAACAAGCATACAAGCATAAGTTAAGGGGTGTTCGCCATGGCGACGACTTCGGATCAGACTCCCCGGACTGCGGTGCAGGCGGGCGGGGAGCTGAATATTTTCGAGCGCTACCTCACCCTATGGGTGGCGTGCTGCATTGGGGCAGGGATTGCATTGGGACGACTATTCCCCGGCATGGCGATCGCCCTGGACGCCATGAGTGTGTATCAGATCTCGATTCCGGTGGCGATCTGCCTGTTCTTCATGATGTATCCCATCATGGTGAAGATTGACTTTAGTCAGGCGGCGAAAGCAGCGCGCACCCCCAAGCCAGTGATTTTGACCCTGGTGGTGAATTGGATCATCA
Source organism: uncultured bacterium (assembly GCA_964655355.1). Classification (GTDB taxonomy): domain Bacteria; phylum Cyanobacteriota; class Cyanobacteriia; order CACIAM-69d; family CACIAM-69d; genus CALGDE01. The sequence goes on along the minus strand of CAZZMD010000053.1, from coordinate 11,725 downwards.
AGCCATTCACCATGGTAATTTTTGCCCAAGTATTTCTGGGTCAGTGGCTGCGGCCGTTTCTGGCAGGGACGGAAGTCTTGCGCGGAACTGAAGTGGCGATCGCCGACTCCTACATTGCCGGAGCCATCCTGCTGGGGATTGCCCCTTGCACAGCAATGGTGCTGATGTGGGGCTACCTGTCCTACAGCAACCAGGGTCACACCCTAGTGATGGTGGCGATTAATTCTCTGGCGATGCTGTTTTTATATGCGCCATTGGGGCGGTGGCTATTGGCCATGGGCGATTTGGTCGTGCCCTGGCAAACGATCGCCCTATCGGTGTCGATTTATGTGGGCTTACCCCTAGTGGCGGGGATTTTATCCCGGCGCTGGATTTTGCAAACCAAAGGGCGGGCGTGGTTTAACAACGTCTTCCTGAAATACCTGAGCCCGATCGCCGTCATCGCCCTGCTAACCACCATCGTCCTGCTGTTCACCTTCAAGGGCGAACTGATTGTGGAGCAGCCCCTACATATCGCGATTATCGCCATTCCCCTATTTATCCAAACCAACGTCATTTTTGGCTTAACCTACGTAGCCGCCCAGAAACTGGGGATGACCTATGAAGACGCCGCCCCCGCTGCCCTGATCGGCGCGAGCAATCATTTCGAGGTAGCGATCGCCACGGCGGTGATGCTATTCGGTCTCAACTCCGGCGCGGCGCTAGCGACCGTGGTCGGGGTATTGATCGAAGTACCGGTGATGTTGATGCTGGTAGAAATTTGCAAGCGCACCGCATTCTGGTTCCCCCGCGAACCCGAAAAGGCGACGTTATGCGATCCTCGCTGTCTCAAGGTCAAGGCATAAGGTCAGGACATAAAGCTAGGGCATAACGCCAGAGCCGCCACCGCTTTTATCCACCGCTTTTATCCATCGCTCTTATCCATCGCTTTTATCCATCATTCCAAGAAGGGGACCATCCGATGAAGCGCATCATGTTTGTGTGTAAGAAAAACTCATCGCGATCGCAAATGGCCGAAGGATTTACGCGATCGCTCGGCGCGGGCAAAGTATCGGTGACCAGCTCCGGCCTAGAAGCCAGCCAGGTCAACCCCCACGCCATCGACGCCATGGACGCGATCGGCATTGATATCCGCAGCCAAACCTCTAATGCATTAAGTGAATTTCAGCCCGAAAACTTCGACGCCGTAATTTCCCTCTGTGGCTGCGGGGTCAACCTACCGGCGGACTGGGTGACGCGGGAGATTTTTGAAGATTGGCAACTGGATGACCCCGCCGAGCAACCGGAGATTTTCCCCCGGGTGCGGGAAGAGGTCCGCGAACGGGTCGAAGCTTTGCTGGCAAAACTGACCTAGGGATTGCCGGTGATCGCCCCTGCCTTGTGAACGGGGAGGGTCAGAATAAACTCAGCACCAGCGGAAGCAGAGGTACCGAGGGTTAAGGTTCCCCCATGGTCTTCGGTGATAATTTCCTGGCAGATCGCGAGTCCCAGCCCCGTTCCCTCTCCCACGGTTTTGGTGGTGAAATACTGTTCAAATATTTTTTCTTGGACATCTGGGGGAATGCCCGGGCCATTGTCCGCGATGCGAATCCGGATATGGTCTGGATCATCCCCCATCTCAGTGGCGATCGCAATCTGATGGGGACGCTCCTGAATATCCTGAAAACTCCGCGTTTTACCGGCCTCATCCATCGCATCGATCGCATTAGCCAACAAATTCATAAACACCTGGTTCAGCTTGCCGGGGAAACATTGAATTTGGGGCAAGTCGCCGTACTGTTTATCAACTTGAATCGCCGGACGATGCTCATTGGCTTTGATGCGATGTTTCAGAATAACAAGGGTGCTCTCCAGTCCCTCATGGATATCGAAAGGAACCGCCGTCGTGTTGTCTGCGCGAGAGAAGGTTCTTAAGCTGGTGCTAATATCCCGCACCCGCTGAATGCCCGTTTGCATCGACGCCAACATCTTCGGCAAATCTTCGCGAATGAATTCCAATTCGTAGTCTTCCAGGGTCTGCTCAATTTCCGCGCTGGGCTCTGGCATAGCCCCCTGATAGCAATCAATAATGGCGAACAGATCCTGGATATAGTCTTCCGCGGGTTGTAAATTGCCCGACAGAAACCCCATCGGGTTATTAATTTCATGGGCAACGCCCGCCACCAGGTTACCCAAAGTGGACATTTTCTCGTTTTGGATCAAGCGCAGTTGCGATTGCTTCAGTTCCGCCAGGGCAGCGTTAAGCTGAGTCGCCTGGTTTTGCAGCTTCTGATTGAGGTCCTGAAGTTGAATCTCCGCTTCCCGCCTCTGGGTAATATCCTGATACGTCCCCAGAATGCCAATGACATTCTCCGCCGCATCCCGCAGGGGCGCTTTATTGGTCTCTAACCATCGCTGTTGTCCATCAGCGGAGAGCAAGGGCTCGACAATGCCGAACTCAGCCTGACCCGAGTCCATCACCCGGCGATCGCACTCACGAAACCAGTCAGCCTCTTCCGTTTTCCACGGCAACTCATAATCGTCTAACCCCACCAATTGGCTGGGAGACTGAAATCCAGCATGTTCTGCAAACAGTTGGTTGCACCCGAGATATCTGGACTCTCTGTCCTTCCAGAAAATTGTCTCGGGCAGCGTGTCCATCACAAGCTGCAACATCTGTTGCGATCGCCGCAGTTCATTTTCGATCGTCTTCCGTTGTTCCAGCTCCTGTTGATGGGCCTGACGCACCCGCCTGAGTTCAGCCTGGCACTGCTCAAGGGTGGTTGGCAACGGGGTTTCCGGGCTGCTGGAGTCTTGACACATCGGAGGTTCGGACTAGATCGCTACCTTTATATAGTCACCCTAACCTAGCCTCCCCATTTTGATTAAATACCTTTACTGAAGATGATCAATAAATCGACAGCATAGGAGTACACTGAGCCCTCCATAGCCCAGGAACAGCACCATCGCGATCGCCCAAATATCCTTGCAAATAACCACCCCATATAACAGCCATATAAATAGTGCGGGGTGGGCGATTAGAGAATGGAATGATCAGCAGGCAGCCTTTGTCGATATCCTATAGGACGGGCGCTGGCCCATCCGGGATCAGCCCACTGCCCCGATCTCTCCCCTCTCCCAGGTCGACTGCCCATGCTGGACGCGTGCGTCTTCACGACAATCTTATGCGGCTTTTTCGGACTCATCCTGAAGCGCAATCTGGTGATGAAAATCATCGCCATGGACGTGATGAGCACCGGCACGATCGCCTACTACGTCCTCACAGCGGGGCGACAGGGATGGTTTGCCCCCATCGCCGACAACGCCGACGCCGTCCTGGAAGCAGGAACCTATGCCGATCCGGTACCCCAGGCGGTGATTTTGACCGCGATCGTCATTGGATTTTCGATCCAAGCCCTAATGCTGGTGGGAGTCATGAAATTGGCGCGGGATAATCCCACCCTGGAGACGAACGCCATTGAACGGAGCTACCGCCCATGACTGAGATACTGCCACTGCTGACGGTGGCGTGGGCGGCGCTACCGTTTTTTGTGGGCTTCAGCATTTACCTGCTGCCGGAACTGGACCGGTTCCTCGCATCGGGGGTGGTGCTCACCTCGATCGCCTTTGCGGGGCTGAGTTTTTTATTGCCATCACCGGAGCCCTTCCAGTTGCTGGATAGCTTTGGGGTAACACTCCTGGTGGACTCCCTCGGGGCCTTTTTCATCATCACCAATGCCCTGGTCACCCTAGCGGTCCTGCTCTACTGCTGGAACAGCACCAAAACCGCCTTTTTCTACACCCAGGTCATCCTGTTGCACGGGGCCGTCAACGCCGCCTTCCTATGCGTGGACTTTATCAGCCTCTACGTGGCGCTGGAGGTGCTCAGCATTGCGTCATTTTTACTGGTGACCTATTCGCGATCGCCTCGGACCATCTGGGTCGGGCTGCGATACCTATTTGTGAGCAACACCGCCATGTTGTTCTACCTGGTGGGCGTAGCGCTGGTGTATGAAGCCAACCACTCCTTCCGATTTGAGGGATTAGCCCAAGCCCCCCCAGAAGCGATCGCCCTCATTTTCCTAGGGCTCCTGGCGAAGGGAGGCGTATTTGTCTCCGGGCTATGGCTGCCCCAAACCCACGCGGAAGCGGATAGTCCCGTCTCGGCAATGTTATCCGGAGTCGTCATTAAAACAGCCCTGCTGGCCCTCGTCCGCTGTGCCCTGCTCGTCCCGGCCGTGGATCCCATTCTCCGTCTGGCGGGCGTTGCTACAGCCTTGCTGGGGGTCGGCTACGGCATTTTTGAGCGGGATACCAAGCGAACCCTAGCCCTAAGCACGGTGTCCCAAATGGGATTTGTGCTGGCCGTGCCAGCGGCGGCAGGATTGTATGCCCTGTCCCATGGATTAGCCAAAGCGACCCTATTCCTATCGGTGGGCTCCCTCCCCAGCCGTGAGTTTGCCACGTTAAACCAAAAACCGATCGCCCGGTCCCTCTGGATCCTGGTGGCGATCGGGGCCCTCTCCATTTCCGGAATGCCGCTACTGGTCGGGTTTGGGGCCAAAGCCCTGGTTTCCAAATCATTCCTCCCCTGGCAAGCGATCGCCCTAAACACCGCCGCCGTCGGCACCGCGATCCTCCTCGCCAAATTCCTCTTCCTCCCCCACAGCAACACCGTCACCGCCCCCGAAAAAATCCAGACCCTAGCCCCCCCCATGGTTGTCCTGATCGGGGGATTAATCCTCGCCAACGGGGTTTATCTGGAAGCCTACAGCTTGGACAGCATGCTCAAAGCGATCGCCACCATCGCCGCGGGCTGGCTTATTTACTGGGTCGCCATCCGACGGGTTTCCCTCACCCTGCCGCGCCTATTTGAACACCTAGAACACCTGGTGGGAGCCATGAGCCTCAGTGCGATCGCCCTGCTACTGCTGCTCCTCTTTGCCATTCCGGCGGGAGGCCTAGGATGATTGGCTACCCTGATTTATTACTACGGCTCACCATCTGGTTCCTGCTCACCGCCGACCTAAGCCCCACCAACATCGTCATTGGATTTGTGGTGTCCCTCGCCATACCCCGCAGCGCCAGTCAACCCGCCGCCATCAAGGATTGGGCTCGCGCCATTTGGGAAAGCGTGCGCGCCATCCCCCAGGCCTATCGAGAAGCGTTCGAGATCATGCTGCGTCCCCATCGCCACGAAGCCGTTTCCCGGACCCAAGTGCCCCCCCGTCGCACCCCAGGGCTAGTCTTCTTAGATATCTTCGTCATCACCTTCACCCCCAAAACCATCGTCACGCGATATGACGAGCGAGGATGGTATGAAGTCCACTGGATTCGTCGGAGGAACCCAAAATGAACTGGATTTTAGCCCCGATGATCCTGATTCTCTTGATTCCCATCTATGAGGCATTTCAGGACAAGGATATCTGGCAAAAAATGCTAGCCTTCGCCAGCGTCTCCACCAAAGCCTCCATCATGATCCTGGTCATCTCCGTATTGCGGGATGATTGGATGATCGGGCTGGTGGGGGTTTTGATCCTCAGCGTCGGCAATGCGTCCCTCATGCTACTAGCGCAGGTGTTGAAACGGGTGAACGAGTCGTGATTGAGCAAATTATTCATTGGATCAGCACCGGCTGTATTGTTATCGGACTGGTGTTTTGGCTATGGGGAACGGTGCCCTTGGTGGGACCGCGCTCCGTACTGTTCAAACTCCATGCCCTATCGGTGTCCGATACCTTAGGCTCCATGGCGATCGTAGTGGGATTATTGCTGCGCATCCCCAGTGAATGGCCCCTATTGGTCCTGGCGCTGATTGCCCTAGCGATCTGGAATACGATTTTGGGCTATGTCCTGGCCTACTGCTCAACCCAGGAGAGCGCCCATGAATGATGCCATCACCCAGTGGGACGTACTGGCGATCACGGTGTTACTGCCGATCGCCGCAGTGATGACGGTCCTCCAGAAAAATCCCTACCATGCCCTAGTGGTGCGAGGGATTCTGGGGGGCATTGCAGCCCTGGTCTATGCCCTATTCGGGGCAGCGGACGTAGCCCTAACGGAGGCATTGGTGGGGACGATGTTAGCCATCACCCTCTATGCGGTAGCGGTGCGATCGTCCTTGGAACTGCGTCTCGGGATTGTGGGACAACCAGAGGACCTGCACGAGGAGGATTTAGAGGAGGGGATTGCCGGCAATTGGGACGAAGTGGATGCAGCGGAACGAAAAACCCGCACGGTGCCTCGCTCCCTGGTGGATCCCATTTTGCGATCGGTCAATACGGAGGATGATCCGCCGGAATTTGAACCCCTATTGCAGGAATTGCGAGGATTTTGTGGGAAGCATTACCTGCGGCTAGAGCTATTTTTCTTCCCCGATCGCCATGCCCTCGACCAGGCCCTGGCCGCCCGGGAAGTCCATGCCGTTGCCACAGCTTTTTTCGCGGGGCAATCCACAGCGGAGACCGGGTCTAAGGACAGCGATCGCCCCTATGGTTTGACCGTACGGGTCGAGCGGCTGCACGAGCTAATGCAACAGGAACTCAATCCGGCGATCGCCACCCTTCGACCGGCAGAGATCGGAGAGTTACCGCCGAAAGATCTTGCCCCCGCGTCAGATTCGAAAAATCCCCCCTCCCCCACGGGAACGCCCAACCCCTAAACGCTCAACATCTAAACGCCCAATCCCCAAACGCCCAACCTCTAGGAGACATCGGAGACCATCCCCCCCCATGAAGTCGCCCACACAGTCGCCCATACAGTCCCCCATGAAATGGATATATATCCTGGCGGGCATTGCCCTCTGTTTAAAAATGCTGCTGACGCCGAACCCCACCTCAGGCCTATCCAGCGCCGAAGTAGTGGCGGCCGTCGTGCAAGACACCGGCATTCCAAACACCGTATCGGGGATTATTTTCCGCAATCGCCTCTACGACACCATTTTTGAGGTGGTGGTGTTCACCCTGTCGATTATGGGGGTGCGCTATCTTCTGGCGGACGAACAACCGTCCCCCACCATTCACCAATTCAAAGACCAGCCGTCAATCGTCCTAGCGCGGCTGGGGGCCATGATCGCCGCCCTGGTGTGCATCGAACTGATGTTGCGGGGACACCTCAGCCCCGGTGGTGGTTTTGCGGCAGGGGTGGCCGGCGGAACAGCGATCGGATTGGTAGCCATCACCTCCCCCGCGGACTGGATGGAAGGAATTTACAAGCGTTGGAATGCGGCGAAGCTGGAAAAGCTGTCGGTGCTGGTGTTTATTGTGCTGGCGGTGTTGACCCTGGGGGGATGGGCCTTACCCATGGGCACCTTCGGCGGACTGATCAGTGGGGGATCGATTCCCCTATTAAATGCCCTGGTGGCCCTGAAGGTGGCCCTAGGCTCCTGGGCAGCAATTTTGCTATTTATCCGCTATCGCGGTTTGTTGTAGCGCCCAAGGATAGCGATCAGAGATGCTGTAGCGCCCAGAGAGTAACGCCTCGGGAGTAGCGCCCAGGGAGGGGGAATGCGATCGCCGATGGGTCCGGTTCAGGAATCGGGTGGGCCCCATCGTCATCATCCCGTCATCATCCTCGTAGTCAGTCAGCGTTATTCAGACCAGATTGTCAGGGGACGCTCAACAGATTCAGCGAGTCAGCCCCATTCCCCTCGAAAGCCTTACGTCAAGGGAGCAGGGGACAATTTGGGAAGTGTTTGAGGCTCCGGACAGGGCATAGCAATCTCGAAGAGAGGAGGTAAGTTTTACCGCGCCCAAGGGTCTTCTCTTCCATGGTTTCCTCCTCTCTCCCCTTCCAACAGGTTCCCGATAACCTCATTCCCCTGCGGTCCCGAAAGCGCGATCGCCCCGTCTCGACCGGTCGTAAAATCCCCGGTCAAGCGGTGGTGCTCGGCGCCAGCATTACGGGACTATTGACCGCACGGGAATTGGCGGAACGGTTCGAAACCGTGGTCATCATCGAACGCGATCGCCTGACCCCCAACAGTCCACGCCCGGGGGTCCCCCAAACGGACCATGTCCATGTGCTGCTGGCCAAAGGGTTGCACATCATGGAAAACCTGTTCCCCGGTTTAACGCAAGAATTAGCAGCAGCCGGGTCCCCGGCCGTAAATTGGACCGCCGACTGTTTGATGATGGGATTAGGGGACTGGAATCCCCGCTTCGAATCGGGGCTAACCACCCGCACCTGTAGCCGATCGCTATTGGAACAACTCATCCGCGATCGCCTGCAAGAGTGGGACAACGTGAAATTTATGACCGGTGTCACCGTATCGGGCCTAGTGCTAGAGCGGGGCTCAGGGCGTCGGGATCAGGTCACCGGCGTCACGGTACGGCGGGGTCAAAAGCGCTATACCGTAACCGGAGAATTGGTCGTAGATGCCACCGGCCGGCGATCGCCCCTGCCCCAATGGCTGACGGAATGGGGCTATGAGCTACCGGAAGAAACGGTCATTGACGCCAAGCTCGGCTATGCCAGCCAATGGTTTGAAATTCCGCCGGAATATCACCACCCCAATCGCGGCGAGCAATGGAACTGGAAATCCCTGCTGATTTGGGCCAAGCCCCCCTATCAAACCCGGGCGGGAGTCCTGTACCCCGTGGAAGGGAACCGCTGGGTGGTCACCCTCTCCGGCACCGGCGGCGACTATCCCACCGCCCACGACCAGGATTTTCTGAAATTCGCCCGCAGCCTGCGCAACCGCGCTATCTACAACGCCATTCGCCACGCGGTCCCCGTCTCCGCCGTCAAACTCTATCGGGGCACCGCCAACCGGTGGCGTCACTACGAAACCATGGATCGTTTTCCCGCCCGCCTAGTAACGTTGGGTGATGGGGTCTGTGCCTTTAACCCCCTCTATGGCCAAGGAATGACCGTTGCAGCCCTATCCGCCCAGCGACTGGGTCACTGGCTGGATAACACCGGCACCAGCGATCGCCCGAACCTGACCCGCGCCGGCGATCGCTTCCGGAAAAGCCTCGGCTCCGTACTTCAGCTCCCGTGGTTAATGGCCACCGGCGAAGACCTACGCTGGCCCACCACCGAAGGCCCCGAACCCCAATGGTGGATGCGCCTGATGCAACGGTATCTCCAACGGGTTCTGACCCTAACGGACCAGCACCCCCAGATCCATGATCGGGTGTGGCATCTCCAGCACATGGCCGCCTCCCCCTGGTGTCTGATCCACCCCGCCGTCCTAGGGCCAGTCCTGGGGCAAATGGGACAGCAGCTGGGTAAAGAAGTGGGACAGGTCCTGGGGCTCTAGTGCTGGGATTCTAGGACCGGGATTCTAGGACCTGGGATTTTAAAGAACAAGTGAATGGTTTCTTTCTAAGGCTCAAGTGCCAGGTACAAGGCTGGCGCTTGAGTCCTACTGATCGCCCTAAACCTGATCGCCCTAAACCGCCAGCCGTTCCCCGATCAACGTGGGAGACACTTCCTGGTCAGCGCCCCGGTCCATATCCCGATCGCCCCCCGAGAAAGGCTGATCCAAAATCTGGGACGCCTCATTCTCTAACGGCGATCGCGGGCAAGGGGCAGGCACCACCGAATCCGATCCATGCTCCACCACAAACACATTGGAATATAAATTCGCCGCAATCTGCTTACCCGCCTGGGTCAACGACAAATACTCCAACGCATCTTTGACATAGGGATACACCTCCTTCCAGAAGAACTGAGCATAATTCGCCCGTAAATCCCCTGGGGTTTGATAACCGAGGATCTGATTCATCCCCGTCTCCTCAAACTCATAAAACAGGGCGCAGATTTTGTTGAAATATCGCGGATCACTCAACTGCCCCAACAAATCCGCCGCCCGCACCAGCCCCGGAAAATTTCGCGTCTCCTGTCGATCCTCACCATCAGGCACCGGAAACCGGGTCAACTCCACATTCCGCTTCAGAATCTCCACATCGATCAGCTTGTGTCCGCCAAACCGCTCTTCAATAAATCGCTTACTGCGATCGACATGGTAAGGGGTCAAACTCGCATCAGTCGCGCCGAACGATAACCGAACTCGCTCCTCCCCCACCCCCGTGGCATACCAGCCATTGCCATCCTCCTGGCAAACCCCCTTGATATAGCCCACATCATGGAACAGGAGCGAAATAATGAAATGGAGCCAGTCTCCAGGGAGAACTCCCCCCTCTCGAATCTGCCTCCCCCGAATCACCTCCTGCCCCACCAACGTCACCAGAATGGTGTGCTCCACGTTGTGATAAAGGGCATCCCCATTCGCAATATTCTCCAGGGCCACGCCCCCCGCCCAAGCCAAAATATCTTTGTAATTTTCCTTCCAATTACCGTAAGTGCGCTGATAACCCTCTTGCAGACGATTCACAAAATCATTGATCAGGAGATCGGTGGCGTTAAATAACATGATGGGGGACGAGAAAAGTAACGACTGGAGTTGGAGTGCAAAGATGCTTACCCGTCAAAATACTCAGTGTGTGGAAGACAATTTCTTGTATTAAATATGTCTCACTCTCGCTGATGGGATCTAGTGTATACCAGGACCCTCAACGGTGAACATCTCAGATATTACGGGGCCTTTCCCGCGACGCCATTGAATTCATCATCCTGTATTGATCTCCTTGGACAAGCTTAAATTGTTACAAGCCGATTCATTGGGAGGCTGTGGATGATGGCACCCCCTCCACTTCACAAAGCGTCCCGGGAATCGCGATCGCCCCACCAGGCTTCATAGAATAGAACTAAGGCGGCGGGGCGATCGCTTGGGGCACAGGTCTGAAGCGCAGACAGACGCTCTGACATTAGAGATTGAAGAGGATGAATCATGGCGGATCGTAATTCCAATTCCAAAGCATCTTCGAAGCGGATACCGTTAGGACTTTCCATGGGAGCCGCCGTCGCGATCGCCGTGGGAGCCGCCACCGCTTGGGTGACCAGCCAACAGCAAAGCGACGTCCCCGAGCCTGCACCGACCGCTTCCGCCGTGACCGTTTCCCCGTCCCCCACGGCTATCCCTGGCGGCGAAGCATCCCCCGCACCCACAACCCCTGCCGCACCGGCCGCCATTGAGCAATCGGTGATGGTGTATTGGCTGAAAGATACGGGGCGATCGCTGGAGCTGAGCCCCGTTAGCACCAAAATCTATGCACCGGATACGCCAGAGGATTTATTGACGGCAACGCTGAATCAACTCTTTGCGGAAACACCGGATGAAACCGTCGGCAACGCCGTGCCCCCCCAAACCAAAGTGTTATCGGTAGCGGTCAAAGAAGACGGCGTGCATGTGGACCTCTCCAACGACTTCACGACAGGAGGGGGAGCCGCCTCCATGATGGGTCGCCTCGGCCAACTCATATTTACAGCGTCGACCCTCAACCCCAAAGCCCCCGTCTGGATCTCCGTCGCCGGCGAACCCCTTACAATTCTGGGCGGCGAAGGCATCGAAGTCATGCAACCCATGACCCGCGAACAATTCAGCCAAAACTTTAGTTTGTAGCCGTTTGTAGCACCCTACCCACCCCTACGACCCTGCCAAACGCCCCTGGAAACACTACGATCTATTGCCAAGCGATCGCCCTAACAAACAAAGCTGGCACCATAACTGAATACCGCGAATCTTCTATATATTCCTATTCAGCAATGGTCCCCAACAGCGCCCCCTTCGGCACCATGACCCCCCCCGTCGGTCCCCCCCCCGACCCCGACGCCCTGGACGCCCCACCGGCCCAAAACAACAACCACCCGGAAACCGGGCCCCCAGATCCCCCCACACGCGC
>CAZZMD010000052.1:0-33230 GCA_964655355.1 uncultured bacterium | reverse complement strand
GACGATAGTTGGGACGTTGGTCCCTGTCAAAATAGCTCGATGCCAGGGTGATTTTTCAAGAAAGGCCACTTATTCATTTGGAATAGGTGGTCTTTTCCCATTGGAAGGGAGCTGTTGATAGGAAAGAATGTTCTACATAGAGCACAATAAAGCCCAAGTAGACGTGAATGGCTATGTGGAGAGAGCTTCGCGTAACTTGCCTTGTTGGGCATCTAATAGTTTTTGAGCTTGATCTACTTCAAGCCCTTTCCAATGCATGAGTAATGCAAGCTTTACTCTGTTTCCCGATCGCTCCAACAGTGCTTGAGCCGTTACTCGGTCAACATCAGCCAGGTCGCAAATCATTCGTACGGCCCGATCGCGCAATTTAATGTTGCTTACGGAAACATCGACCATGCGATTGCCATAGACTTTGCCGAGCAGAACCATCGCACCGGTAGAGATGATATTCAAGGCCATTTTGGTTGCGGTGCCTGATTTTAAGCGCGTGGAGCCGGTTAATAATTCTGGACCAACGATCAGGCGAATATCTGCATCAACGGTACCGGGGGGGACAACTTGCTCTTTAGGTACACAGGCAATAAAAGAGGTGTGAGCGCCTACGGCTTGGGCAAATTTAAGGGCACCGTGTACGTAGGGCGTTGTGCCCCCTGCGGTGATCCCCACCACGGTGTCTTGCGCTGTGAGGTCCCGTTCCTTGAGGGCGGCGGCGCCATCTTCGGCATTGTCTTCTAGGGCTTCGGAGCTACGCACTAGCGCATCCCGGCCGCCGGCAATGATGCCCTGAACCATTTCGGGATCGGTACAAAAGGTGGGGGGGCATTCGGAAGCATCTAAAACTCCCAAGCGACCGCTGGTTCCGGCGCCAACATAGAAGAACCGCCCTCCTTGGCTTAAGGATTGGGCGGCGAGTTCGACGGTTTTGGCTAGAGCTTTCCGAGCGCCGGCGATCGCCTCAACGGTGCGAATATCTTCTTTGTTAAATAAGTCGACCAATTCCAGCGACGACAATTCGTCTAGGTTAGCGCTGGCAGGATTGGTTTGTTCGGTGGTGAGATATCCACGATCGCCGGCGGCTCGGGCGGCACCCTGGGGGTCTGACATGGGGAAGATCTAGTGATTATTCTGCTTGTTTTTCTCCCCTTGAATCTTACGACGCCTTTGTTGCTTGCGCTTACGGGTTAGGGCTTTGCTGACGGGGAAGCCGACCACGGGAATCTCTTGGAATTGGCGATCGCGCTCCAGTTGCTTGAGTTTGGTGAAATCAACCCAGTGGATGCAGTTCACAGGGCAGGTGTCGATCGCCTCTTGGATAGTGTCTTCCGAGTCCCCGTCCTGGCGAATCGCGCGCGCCCGACCGTATTCTGGCTCCACGTAAAAGGTGCTGCGAGCGACGTGGGCACAGTGGGTACAGCCAATGCAGTCAACTTCTTCGACATAGACCCCCTTCTGGCGGACCGCTCCCCCCAACTCAGGTTCGAAGCCAGTGCGGTCAACGCCGTGGCGCAACTCTCCCCCTAATTCCGGCTCAAAGCCCGATGGCTGTCCTTGGGTCTCCGACATCGCTCAGCCCTCTTTAACAACGGTGGTTTCTCTTCCCGCTGGGGACAGGACACCTAGATCTGCCTAGGTATAGAGAAGATATAGAGAACCCACCACTAAAGAACAGCGATAGTTGCAGGCTGCCCCTCGGTGATGGGTTTCGGACGGGAAAGGTTTAGCCGTTCCAGCGTTGCAGGACTAGGCGGATGGAACCATCGGCATTTTTCTGCTCTTCAGCCACCTGGAAGCCTTTCTCGCTGGTGGTGCTCATGATGGTGTGGTAGGCGTAGCGTTGGGTCACTTTCTTGATGAAGCGGTCAACGGTTCCCGTCTGCTGCCAATATTGCAGGTCGGTCACCAAAGCGTACTCAGCGCCATTCCATGCAAACCCGATGTCGTAGCCGTTCTCTTGGGCGATCGCCAGGTCAGCGGAGTGGGTTTGACCTTGATACCCACGCACATCACAGGGGCCAGACTTCCACTCAATGCCTAAGTCGGTCAAAGCTGTTTTGAGGGAGGTTAGATTGCGAATCTGGGTTTTGACTTGGCTGAAGTGGGACATGGGTCAGTGGGTTTCGTTGAGTGTTGACTTCGTGGTTTGAGGAAAACTGTGTCGAACGGTGTTGATATAAATCCCTAGTGCTCAGAATAGATCACTTTTGAGGGATAGTATATCGCTCTATCTTGGTTTTGGCTGTTGAGAAAAGTCGGTTGTTGCAAGAACCCGTAGCGATCGCCCTGCACTGCCGAACTCCCCGTACCAGCCAAAGGGTTAAGACCAATCGCTGGACTGGGACTGGGTGACGCTGGCATCCTCCTCAAGGGTTTGGGTTGCAAACTGCTCAGAGGTCGCTTCCCGGTTGAGAACGCGCCCTAACTGCTCTTCAATCTCCTCCGTTAAGGCCGTGCAATCTGCCCCCTTAACGCCGGTCACTTGCTCCGACACCCGGCCATCGGGATAAATCGTAAACTCAAGGATTTCCATAGATTGCCCTACCTAGACGGAAGACTTATTGATGATAGTCATTGTCATTAGCTCGCGCAACGATGCGTAACAATCGATCACGTAAGCGATGACAAAGGCTCACCATTCAATAAGTTTGACGCAACTTCCCGGCCGCCGCAACTCTCGAGGATCACCATGGGATCTGAGATAATTGGCGGCACCCGGCTACATCCTCAAGACGCCGGGGAGTTCGTCGCTTAGATCGCGCCAGATCACAACAGATCACGGCGATCGCAGTCTTTGCAGTGAAATTTAGTGAAATTCAACGAGGCAGCCCTCTATGACTACGGCCACGGTTTCGACCGCCCCTTCCGCATCTTCGTCTTCATCCCCCGAGTCTGTGATTCGGGTGGGCGTTCTTGGATTTGGCGGCCTGGGTCAGGCGGCATCGCGGGTGCTGGCTCCCAAGCGGGAAATGCAGCTCGTGGCGGCGGCGGACCGGGATGGGTTTGTGTATGACGCCAATGGGCTGGATCCGGATCAGTGTATTCGGGCCTATCGGGAGCAGGGATCCCTGGGCCAGGTGGCGCAGTTGGGGCAGACCAGTGCCAACAGCATTCAGGACTTGATCCCGGCGGCAACGGCGGCGCAGGGCTATTTTTTGGCGCTGCCGAATTTGCCCAATACCTTTATGGCGTCGGTGGTGGAGCAGTTTATTGAGTCCGGTTGGAAAGGGGTATTGGTGGATGCCCTCAAGCGAACCAGCGCCATGGAGCAGATTTTGGGACTGGGCGATCGCCTGCAAGCGGCGGGGATCACCTATATGACTGGCTGTGGTGCGACGCCGGGGTTGCTGACGGCGGCGGCAGCGGTGGCAGCCCAGAGCTATGCCGAAATCCACAGTGTCAAAATCACCTTTGGGGTGGGGATCGCCAACTGGGAAGCCTATCGGGCCACCATCCGCGAAGATATTGCCCATATGCCGGAGTATGACGTGGATAAGGCGCGGGCCATGACCGATGGGGAAGTGGCGGCGC
Organism: uncultured bacterium; assembly: GCA_964655355.1. GTDB lineage: Bacteria > Cyanobacteriota > Cyanobacteriia > CACIAM-69d > CACIAM-69d > CALGDE01. Next base: position 29,705 of record CAZZMD010000052.1, on the reverse strand, counting down.
TGCTGGATAAGACCAATGGCATTTTGGCGTTGGAAGGGATGGAGCACGCCGATGATTTGATGTTGGAGTTGGCGGGGATTTGCGATCGCGATCAAGTCACCGTTGGCGGCGTGGTGGATACCCGCAATCCCAAAAAACCCCTGAGCACGAACGTCAAAGTTACCGGTCGTACTTTTGAGGGCAAGATTTCCACCCATACCTTCACCCTCGGCGATGAAACCAGCATGGCCGCCAATGTGTGTGGTCCGGCATTTGGCTATTTAAAAGCCGGTCTAGCCCTACACCAGCGCGGCATCCATGGGGTCTTTACTGCCGCTGAGGTGATGCCCCAGTTTGTCCGCTAGGTCAACCGGTAGGGCTGCTTGGGATAACAGCCCCATAACCGACCAAAAAGCCGAGCCCGATATTTCTGGGCTCGGCTTTTTGGTTGTTTTTTGAGGGGAGAGGATTGCTCTTTTGAAATAAAACGTTAGTAGTCGTAATCGATGTAGTCAGCGGCGTTGGGGCGGCGGGGGGTGACCAGTTCGGGATGCTCGCGTCCGGGGAGATAGCTCGGCACCACGCGGATGGAATGGAACGGTTGGGAGCGGGGGGCGCGATCGCGATTATTGCGGGCCATCATGGCAAAGACGCCGGCCATCACAATGCTGCTAACGGTCAAGACCATCCCCCCCAGGGCCCACAACACTCCCTGACTCCAGGATGTATTACCGTTTCGCTCTGCCACCATCTCTGACAGCTTGTCATCCAGGGCCATGGTCGTCAGGGCTTCATCCTGCCCCGACAGCTTGTCCTGAAGTTTTTCTAGGCTGTCCTGCTGCTCTTTAAAGTCCTCGCGGAGGGAGGCGATCGCCTGGGAATTTTGCTCCGTTTGCTTTTGGAGTTTTTCCTCGAGCTTGGCCATCGCCGAGGAGGACATGGGAACTGAATTCAGGGAAGATGCTGGCGGCGGCGGGGGCGGCAGTTCCCCATCCAACGGCATGTCCTCGACGATGGGCGAATCCACACCATCGCTCGTGGCGATCGAAGAGGTTAGGGCTTGGGTATCCAGATTGATCCACCCCTTCGCGACAGCAAACGCCATTGCTCCCGTTAGGGCACACCCGGTTAAAAACGCAATGCGACTGTCTGCCATGTCAAATTTGCCAGCCTCTCCAACTGACTTAGTATCTGTCCCCACCGGGAGATGGCGCTGTCGCTCCACCCCAGTTGTTCACATATCCCCAGTGCCCGAAAGGTCTTTAGTGATCCTTAGGGGTTTGTCCTAGGGTAATCCGCCGCTTCCCCATTGTCAGCCCACGGATCCCTATTGTGTCTCAATTGTGTCTTAAAACTCACGCCCGTTGCACCTCTGATGAAGGGTAACGGGCTACTTTTTGAGGGTTTTGAGGGTTATTCCAAGTTTAATCCGACGTTTAGTCCGACTGGAGTAGCTCGGCGATCGCCTTACTTTCCTCCGGCATATCGGTGGGTAGGGCTTGGCGGGCATCGGTGATTAACCAATCTAACGCCGCCGCCTGGACATCAATCACCGCGCCGGTTTTATCCACGCAATAGCGCCCGAACACCAATTTATCGACGAGGCGCACGTCGGGCCCCAGTCGGGAATATTCAAAAATGACGCTATTTTCCACCGTCGCCCCGCTACAGATATGGCAGTTGGGGCTAATGGCAACGGGTCCGACAATTTTGGCCCCGTCATCAATGCGAGTCATGGCACCGATATAAACCGGTCCTTGAATATCCACCTTGTCCCAATTCACCGCCACATTCAGACCGGTATAGACCCCAGGGCGCACTTCTTTGCCGGGAATCTCGACATTTTTTACCTTGCCCGAGAGCACATCCCGGATGGCGCGCCAATAATCCGGCACCTTACCAATGTCGACCCACTCGAAGTCCATGGACGTGCCGTAGAACGGCGCACCCATCTCCACCAGCTTGGGAAAGAGATCGCCCCCAATATCAAACTCCACATCCGGAGGAATGTAATCAAAAATCTCCGGCTCAAAGATATAGATACCGGTATTGATGTCGGTGCTGAGGGCTTCGTCGACGGCCGGCTTTTCCTGGAAGGCTTTGATTTTGCCATCCTCATCGGTCACCACAACGCCATAGCTGGGCACCTCTTCCCGGGGTACCGATTTCATCACGATGGTGGCCAACGCCCCCTTTTCCCGGTGGAATTTAACCGCTTCCGTGAGGTCCAAATCGATCAGGGCATCCCCACAAAGTACGACAAATGTGTCGTCGAAGAAGGGGCTGAAATCTTGGATGCGGCGCATGCCACCGGCGGATCCCATCGCCTTACCGATGAGTTGTCCATCTTCCACATGGCCTTCGAAGGAATAGCCAATTTCGACGCCGAAGCGTTGGCCATCGCGGAAGTAGTCTTCAATTTCTTTGGCTAAGTGGCTCACGTTCACCATGACCTGGTCAAAACCATGTTGACGCAGCAGCTCCAGCAAGAACTCCATCACCGGCTTTTGCAGGATGGGGATAAGGGGCTTCGGGATCGTGAAAGTAATCGGTCGCACCCGGGTGCCGCGTCCGGCGGCAAGAATCATGGCTTTCATAACTTGACGTTTTTCTCCTGAGGATGCCTCACTCCATTAAAAAGTCCTAACCGAAGAGTATCAAGCCGGATTTTACGGGTATTGGGCCCATGGCAGAGGATTCAGGGGCACAGATCATCGCCCGTGTCAGCGGTTTTTGACCGGGGAAAGGGCTTGGGGAAAGGGCTTTTAGGATGGGGGCGTTGAATCGAGAGCAGGGGTGTGGGATGGCGATCGCCTGGGGGAGTTTGGGCGGGTTATACCTCCGATTGGTGGGGGGAATTTTATTAGGGATTGGGCTGGGTCGGGTATTGCCGGGATGGGTACCCCAGCGGGTGGGATGGTTTTTATTTTGGATTGGGGTGCCGGTGAGCTGTGTGGCGTTTATTCGTCGGGCGGATTTGAGGGCGGGGGCTCCCGTTGCCATTGGGGCGGCGTGGTTGGGGATGGCGATCGCGATCGGATGTACAGCGGTGTGGTTTTTGTTGACCGCCCAGGGACGGGGACTGAACCGGGCAGAGCGGGGCAGTTTGATGATTGGGGCCCTGTTTGGGAATACGGGCTACTTGGGCTACCCAATAACGCTGACCCTGGTGGGCGATCGCGCCTTTGGATGGGCTTTATTTTTTGATTTGTTTGGGACGACCCTGGGGGCCTACTGTTTGGGATCCATGGTAGCGGCATGGCTGAGTGGGCGATCGCAGGGGATTTGGCAGTCCATTGGGGCGGGGCTGGCTAATCCAACGTTTTTGGGGGCGATCGTTGGGGTGATGTCCCAGGGGGTTGCGCTGCCTATGGGGGTGGAGGCTGCCCTTCAGAGATTTGCTTGGACAGTGGTGGGATCGGCGTTGGTGTTGATTGGGATGCGGCTCAGTCGGTGGCGACCCCGGCGATCGCTGGCGAAGGTTTGGCCCAGTTTGTTGATCAAGTTGATGGTTGTGCCCCTGGGGTTAGGCCTCTCCCTGCGGGGCATGGGGGTCACGTCGCCCCTGTTGTTGACGGTGGTGCTCCAGGCGGCGATGCCCCCCGCCTTTGCGACGTTGGTGATCGCCGAAGCCTATGATTTGGATCGGGAGTTGGCCGTTACCGCGATCGCCGTTGGGACGGGGGGGATTCTCTTGCTGCTGCCGGTGTGGCTTTGGATGTTTAGCTAACGGGAGCCGGGTCAACCAGTCAGAACCAATTTTCAGGTCCTGGCAATCGTCCACCGCGATAGACTAATCAAAACAATCCATCAAGAAAAGTTACGAAAAGGATTCGAGAGCGGCGAAGGCTATGGCGTATACGATTGTGACCGATGTGTGTGAGGGTGTGGCCGATTGCGTCGGGGCTTGTCCCGTGGGCTGCATTGATCAGGGACCAGGCAAAAACAAGAAAGGCACCGATTGGTATCGCATTGAGTTTTCCACCTGCATTGATTGCGGCATTTGCTTGCAAGTCTGTCCCGTAGAAGGGGCTATTTTGCCCGAGGAACGCCCCGATTTACAGCGGGAAGCGGGCAGTGCCGGCGGACAAAAGAAGAAGTTCTGGCCGTTTTAGTCTTCGATTTCTGAGTCTTCGCTCTTTTGGTCTTCGCTTTAGGCTGATCGGTGCTGAATTGTGATCCCGCTGGGGCAGGGGCCGACGGCACAACCAATCCTTAACCCGTCCCTTGCCCGCCTCGCTGTACCCTACCCCTATCCATTGCCATGAACAGTGAAGAATTGGCCCGTTATCTAGAGACAACGGACAACACCCATAAGCCTTGGCTGCTGGTGCAATTACGGCTGAAAAAGGTCCAGGAACAGCGGGATTCCATGGGGGACGATGAATATGCGGCGGCGATCGCTGATATTCACCAGGACTTGATGAAGCTGGGCAATTGGTGGGAAGGGCGTGAATCTGAGGTATTTAATCCATGACCGCACCGAAGGCATCCCGATCAACGCGATCCACTCGAACGTCTGGATCGTCCTCCCGCAGGGGAACCCGAGCTAAGCCTAAGGCGGCGAGCCCAACCGCGAAATCCCCCCAGTCGAGCGATTCCAGCCCGTTGGATCTCTCGCAACCGGATTATTATTTCAATCGGGAATTGAGCTGGGTGGAGTTTGATCGCCGGGTGCTGAATGAGGGGATGGATCCTCGGAATCCCCTGCTGGAGCGCCTGAAGTTTTTGGCGATCTTTAGTTCGAACCTGGATGAGTTTTTTATGGTGCGGGTGGCGGGGCTGATTAGTCAGGTCAGCGCCAACGTGGAAAAAATCACGCCCGATGGGCGATCGCCCGAGCAACAGTTGGCGGAGATTGGCGATCGCCTCCATCCCCTGGTGCAGCAACAGCATGAGCATTTCGCCCAGGAGCTGCGCCCAGCCATGGCAGAGGCGGGGATTTATTTGCTGGATTATGTGGACCTGAACCAGGAACAACGGGCTTATTTACACGACTATTTCGAGCGGGAAATTTTTCCGGTATTGACCCCCCTGGCGGTGGACCCTGGCCATCCGTTCCCCCGCATTTCCAACCTCAGCTCCAATTTGGTGGTGTTGATTCAGGATCCCGATACTGATGAAGAGCATTTTGCGCGGGTCAAAATTCCCCAGGTGCTGGCGCGGTTTGTCCCCTTGCCCTTGGAGGGGTTTGACCGCAGTGCCCTGACCGGTTTTTGGGCGGAGCTGCCGGAGCAGACGGCGGAGACGGTTTGGGTGGGGGTGCCCATTGAGCAGGCCATCGCCCACAATCTGGAGCTGCTGTTTCCGGGGATGAATATTTTGGAATATCACCCCTTTCGGGTCACCCGGAATTCCGATATCGCCGTGGAGGATGACGAAGCGGATGACCTGATGTTGGCGATCGAGCAGGAGCTACGGAAGCGGCGATTGGGGGGCAATGTGGTCCGGCTGGAGGTGTTGAGCACCATGCCCCTGGAGGTGCGCGATCGCCTGATCGGGGAGCTGGACGTCAATCCCCAATATGTGTTTGAGGTGGATGGGTTACTGGGGCTCAATGATCTAATGAGTTTTCTGGGGATTCCCCGGCCCGCCCTCAAGGATCCCCCGTGGTCGTCGACGGTGCCCAAGCGGATTCAACGCCTCGGCAGTCTGCGCGATCGCAACCCTGATGATTTTGGGGGAGACGACGATCCCGAAGAATACAGCGATATTTTTACGGAGCTGCGCCGCAAGGATATGCTGCTCCACCATCCCTACCAGTCCTTCTCCGCCACGGTGCAGCGGTTTATTACGGAAGCGGCGAACGATCCCCAGGTGTTGGCGATCAAGATGACCCTCTATCGCACCTCGGGGAACTCTCCCATTGTTAACGCCCTGATTCAGGCGGCGGAAAATGGCAAGCAGGTGGCGGTGTTGGTGGAGCTGAAGGCGCGGTTTGATGAGGCGAATAACATTAACTGGGCGCGCACCCTGGAGCGGGCGGGGGTCCACGTCGTTTATGGGCTGGTGGGACTGAAAACCCACACCAAAGTGGTGCTGGTGGTGCGTCGGGATGCCGATGGACTGCGGCGCTATGTCCATATCGGCACCGGCAATTACAACCCCAAAACCGCCAAGCTTTACACCGATGTGGGGCTCTTGAGCTGTCGCCAGGAGTTAGGGGCCGATTTAACGGACCTGTTTAACTACTTGACCGGCTATTCCCGCCAACAATCCTTCCGCAAGCTCTTGATTGCCCCGGTGAATCTGCGATCGCGCATGATTGAGCTGATCGACCGGGAAATCGACCATGCTCGCCAGGGACGCCCCGGTCGTATCGTGGCCAAAATGAACTCCCTGGTGGATCCCCCAATCATCCAAGCCCTATACAAAGCATCCCAGGCAGGCGTCAGCATTGACCTGATTATTCGCGGTATTTGCTGTTTGCGCCCGGGGTTAGCGGGGATCAGCGACAATATTCGCGTCCTTAGCATTGTCGGGCGGCTTCTGGAACATTCCCGCATTTTCTACTTTGCCAACAACGGGGAAGACGAGATGTATATCGGCAGTGCCGACTGGATGCCCCGAAACCTTAATCGCCGGGTGGAAGCGATCGCCCCCGTGGAAGAACCCTCCCTGAAGCAGGATTTGCAGGAGATTTTAGGCTTGATGCTGGCGGATACCCGCAATGCTTGGGAACTCCAGCCCGACGGGCAATATGTCCAGCGATCGCCCCTGCCCAATGCCCCCCCGGAAAGCTCCCAGGCCCTGCTGATGGAACGGGCGATCGCCCAAGCGAAGTAAGCCAACAGCACGTCACCCGTCAGTCAGCGCCAATTACCGGTTACAACCGCTACAGTGGGGAGCAGTAACCGGTATGGAGCACTACAGGGAGCAAGACAGGATGACCCCGATTACCATTGGCATTCTTGGCGGCAGTGGCTTGTATCACATGGATGCCCTGGAAAATGTGGAAGAGCGGGTGGTGGAGACGCCCTTTGGTGAGCCCTCCGATGCGATCGTGACCGGGGTGCTGGATGGGGTACCGGTGGCGTTTCTCGCTCGCCATGGCCGCAATCACCATTTGTTGCCCAGTGAGGTGCCCTACCGCGCCAATATTTACGCCCTGAAAACCCTAGGCGTACGCTACGTTATTTCCGCGTCGGCCGTGGGGTCTTTGCAGGAGCACGCCAAGCCCTTGGATGTGGTGCTGCCGGATCAGTTTATTGATCGCACCAAAAATCGTCCGTCCACCTTCTTTGGCGATGGCATTGTGGCCCATATCGCCTTTGCCGATCCCGTCTGTGCAGTACTCCATGAGTTGGCCGCGGATGCGATCGCCGATTTGAATTTGCCCGATCTTACGGTTCATCAAGAAGGAACCTATTTGTGTATGGAGGGGCCCGCCTTTTCCACCAAAGCCGAATCCCATCTTTATCGCAGTTGGAACGCCACCATCATTGGCATGACCAACCTGCCGGAGGCTAAGCTGGCGCGAGAGGCGGAGATGGCTTACACCACCCTCGGCTTCGTCACCGACTACGACTGTTGGCACCCCGACCACGGCAGCGTCACCGTGGAAATGGTCATTGGTAACCTTATGAAAAATGCCGACAATGCCCGCACCATGATTCGGGCGATCGTCGGTCGATTGGGCCAGGAACAACCGGACTCCGCCGCCCATACGGCATTAGCTACCTCGATTCTGACGCCGCTGGATAAAATCACCCCAGCCGTGCGCGATCGCCTCGCGGCCCTGTTGACTCCCTACCTCTAACCCCAATCGCTGGCCGAAGTTCGTCAAAACTTCATGGTCGCTGCTCCAGGTCTGCCCTAAGATCAAGGTTGCATTCGATGCATCCCATCCCATAGGACTCACAAAACAGCACTAACTCCCCTCCATTGCACCGCAAGTCGTCCGTCTGGGTCCGCGATCGTCGCCCATGTCCGTCACCCAGTGTCCGTCACCCAGTATCCACTGATACAACCTGGATCGTCAGCCTGACCCTAGCCTGACCCCCGAGCCGACTTGCATTGCCCCACCTACAGCAACACTTCAGAGGGTTGACAGCCGTGACTGACCATCCTTCCTCCAAAGCTCAAGCCTTTTATCAACAGGGGCTTAAAGCACTGCGCCAAAATCGACTCGATTTGGCGGTGGAGGCCCTGGAACATGCCACCACCTGTCGAGAAGATTTTGGGGCGGCATGGCAAATGTTGGGGGTGGCTCGGGCTCGGGGGGGCGATTTGAACGGGGCGATCGCCGCCTGGGATCAGATGATTATTCTGGAGCCGGAGAATTCGGAAGGGTGGTATAACCGAGGCTCTGCCCGCCATGATCTGGGGCAAAAAGAGGCGGCCCTCGCGGATTTTCAACGGTGTATTCAGCTCAATAGCAACGATGACCGGGCGTGGAATAACCACGGCATCGTGCAGTTCGATATGGGCCATTGGGAAGCGGCCCTGAATAGCTATAACCGTGCCCTGGAGTTGTGTCCTGATAATGCGAAGGCTTGGCATAACCGGGGGGCCACCCTGCGGAAGTTGGGGCGATCGCTGGAGGCGGCGGAAAGTTATGGGCGATCGCTGGAGTTAGAGCCCAACAGCCCGTCTAGCTGGTATCAGCAGGGCATTGCCCAGGATAATTTGAAGCAATTTGACGAGGCGGTGGCCAGCTATGACCGGGCCCTCGCTCTCAATTCTGACTGGCGGGAGGTCTGGCACAATCGCGGTATTGCCCTGCGGGGGGCGGGGCAGTTAGAGGCGGCGGTGGAAAGCTATGAGAAGGCGATCGCCCTGGATCCCACCGATGCGGATACCTGGTATTACCGGGGGCGTTTACTGCGCCAACTGGGGCATTTACGGAAGGCGGTGGCGAGCTACGACTATGCCCTACGGTTCAATGCCACGGAGCCGAATATTTGGTTTGATCGGGGGAATGCCCTGTTTGCGGGCAAGCAGTTGCGGGGGGCGGTGGATAGCTATGACGAGGCGCTGAAGTTGGATGGTTCGCGAGCGGATGTGGTGGCCCATCGCAGTTTGGCGTTGACCCGCCTTTTGGAACCCCAGCGGGCTTTGACCGATTACCAGCAGGTCGAAGCGTTGATGGCCAACGCCAAGGGCAAGGCGAAGAAAAAGGCCAAGAAGCGCAAAGAGTTGGCCAGCCAGCAGGCGGTCCTTGACTATTGCCGCGCCAGTTGCCATCTTCTGCGGCTCCGGGAAGAGGGGTGCAGTGAATGGGAACGCAATACCAGCATGGATCGAGCGGCACAGCTCCTGCAGCGGGCCATCAATGATGAGCCAGAGCGGTATGGCACCTTGGCGAAAAGTCATGCCTTGTTCCAAACTCTGGGCGATCGCGCGCCCTTGGATCTGCCATCGGGGCAACGGTTACGCCTACCGGAGCCAGAACTGCTGGCGTCAGAGCTGGCCCAAGCCGATCCCAATGCCGCCCAGTCTCCCCCGCCATCCGCCCTCAATATGGATTCTCCCTAGGGCAGATCGCTATCGGGTGAGGGCTTGAAGGAAACGCTGCATTTGGTCAAACAGGTTGCGCTGGGGTAGTACGGCCGGGGTCTCTTCTTCCCCCTCCTCCTGGGCAGTGCCCATCAAAATCCCATCCAGGACATCCCCCGCCGGCCGCTGCGATCGCTCCCCAAGGAGCACATATCCCTCATCCTCTGACTGGGGTTCGCCCCACACTTGCCAAGGGTTGGGGTAGGCATGGGCCAACACATATCCGTTGCTGTTCGGCGCGAGGTGGTACACGTCCTGGATTTGGCTGAGAAACCGTTCCCGTAGCTGACGCCCCGCATAGCCAATGCCGATGGTGGCGATATCTTCCAAATTGGGATTGAGGAAAATAACCGGGCGATCGCCCGCTTGATTGCAAATTTCTTCCACCTGCAACACTTCCACCGCCGACGGTTCCACAAATATCAGCAGCCCATCGTCTTCCGTCACCCGCTTGCCCACAGGAGTCCGCCCCGAACCCACGTCCATAATGTCGAAGGGCACATCCCCCCAATTGCGCTTGGCCAGCGCCGCCGCCCCCATATCCGGGAAAAACACCTTGAGTTTGCGATCGCCTTCCAACAGGATTTTGATAAGTTGCGCCGCGAAGGTTTCCGCCTTCAGCTCCGGCAACAGTAGGGACACCTGCATCCGGGTGAGCCCGTCGTCCAGGGCTGCCACAGTGGACTGACCCGCTTGGGCGATCGCATCCGAGAGGCTATTGGGAATTCCAGTCATGGTGGGGCAAAGGATTGTAAAACAGATTTTAAAATGGACGTTTCGAACAAGGGGATTGGATCAGTTCAACACCGCGACGGTGGAGAAAGAACGATAGGCTTTTAAGGATAATGGCCTAAAGCTCGCCGATGGTTGCTGACCATTTACTAGTCGCATCCCTTCAGTTTAGACCGTTCGCCCCCCATCCCCAGTCCTGACAACCGTTTCCCCCCATGAGTACTACCACGCTGAATCTTTTGGCGATCGCCGTTTTCCTGATGACCGCTTCGGCGCTCCTCGGACCGATCATTAATGTGTCGCCCACCGTACCCTCGGCATTCATCGTGGCGATCGCAGCGTTGACGGGGCTAGACCGATTATTTTTTGAGGGGCAGGGGGGCACGCTGATGGTGGACTGGTTTGCCAATCGATCGCCGGAGCATCGCGATCGGGTGTTGCACCATGAGGCGGGACATTTTCTGGTGGCCCATGGGTTGGGGATCCCCGTGACTGGCTATGCCCTCTCCGCCTGGGAAGCGGTGCAACAGGGACAAAAGGGAGCCGGCGGCGTACGGTTTGACGATGAGACACTAATGGCCGAGCTGGAGCAGGGGCAGCTCAGTGCCCAGCGATTGCGGAATTACAGCACCGTCTGGATGGCGGGAATTGCGGCGGAAACTTTGGTATTTGGGGATGCCAAAGGGGGTGCCGATGACCAAACCAAATTGCGATCGCTCCTGGTGCAGCTTGACAAGGACAATCCCCGGGGTGCCCCCAAGTTTGAGACCCAAGCCGGAATATCACGACTGCGGGCCAAAACCATGATTGAGGCGCGGCGATCGGTCTATGACCAGCTCGTGACGGCGATGGGCGAAGGGCAACCGGTCGAAGCGTGCGTTGCGCTATTGGAGGAGGACGAGCAACTCCCCATGGCCGCTTGAATCAGACTTGAATCAGGTTTGAATCAAACTTGATTCAGACACTGAGTCTTGCAAGGCACGCCCTGGAGATAATCCTCTAGATTTCCTCCCGCTAGATAAGTGACGATACACCCCACGCATCTAGTGTTAGGTTTTAGGGGGGTGGGACGTCAGCGAAGTATGGCTGAGTGCTTAAAAATCATGGCTTTCCGAGTGTTGTTTGTGTGTCTGGGGAATATTTGCCGATCGCCCTCGGCGGAAAACCTCATGAATTACTGGATTGAGCAGAAGGGCTTAACCGGTCAAATTGAATGCGATTCCGCCGGCACCAGTGGATACCATGTGGGCGCGCGCCCAGATTCTCGGATGGCAGCGGCGGCGCGGGAATCCCCCGGCATTGAGCTGAAGGGGCGATCGCGCCAGTTCACGATCTACGACTTCGATGAATTTGATCTCATCCTGGCAATGGACCGGGATAATTATCACAACATTCTGGCGTTGGATCAGCGGCAACAGTATCGCGACAAAGTGGTGATGATGTGCGACTTTTGCCGGAATCACTCCGAGACGGAAGTGCCCGACCCCTACTATGGCGGCCCCGCCGGCTTTCGTAAGGTCATCGATTTATTAATGGACGCCTGCGAAGGACTGGTGGACCATGTCCAAGCCTCCCAGCAACCCATCTCGTAGGCAACCAACTCACCTGAGGGAGGGATCGCCCGATCGCCCCGAAATTCGACTTTCCCCGGATTCCAGCCCCTTATTTCGGTAAAGAGAGGGAATAGCTGGTTTTAAGTTAATCTCTCACCCCCCGTTCTACCCACCAGCCCCTGCGCATTCCCTAGGGAACGCCCCCATCCATGTCCCAACCCTCTGCCCCCCCGATTCCGTCCGACGCGATCGCCCCCATGACCTACTCCAGAAAAACCTGGACGCGGGCTAAACGGGCGATTCGCTGTGCTCCTTTCCTGCAGCGGTTTTACGAAACCCTTCGGGATCAAAGCGTTCCTCTCCTGGAAATTGTTGGATCCTCGGGCGTGGACGCGGGATATGTGCCGACGGCTCAAAATGAGCTGACCGCGGAAAATGATCTGATGTGGCTGATCCAAGTGGGTGTCCTGCGGCGGGAAGTGGATGGGCAAGGTATTACAGATAGCTTCCGTTTGACCCCGTTGGGATCCCGTTTGCTAGAGAATTGGGAAAACTCTCCCCAAGACTGGCGATCGCCTAATTGGGGTAGCCACGTCAAAAATATGTTCCGTCAGTGGTGGCGTCTACCGTTCTAGGGGTTTTGGACCCTTACCGTCGAAAGCGTCGAACGATCAGCTAACGATCAGCTATTTCCCAAAACCCAGTGCCCCTCCAACCAGACGCGGGTGCAGTGACCAGGTATAGGAGCCCTTATCCATGGACGTGATGTTGACCATTGGCACCGGGAGCGGATGCGGTAAATCCCTGGTGTCGACCGCCCTTTGCCGACTCCTGCATCGCCAGGGCCATTCGGTGGTGCCCTTCCAGGCGGAGGCGGCAACCCCAGTGACTTATATGGCCGAATCGGGCAGTGCAATTGCCTATACCCAAGCGATTCAGGCCTGGGCCGCTGGCATTGTCCCCAGCCATCGTACGAATCCGGTGCTGCGGGCCCGCCGTCGGGGCCAGGAGTCCATCTTGATCAATGGGCGACCGGCTGCCAATCTCAATCTGGATACGTCCACCGGGATCACCGCCTACCAAGACGCCGCTTGGCAGGCCATTGAACAGTCCCTAGGGGTGTTGCGGCCGAAGTATGATTTCCTTGTGGCGGACGGGATGGACAGTCCGAACGATGGCATTTTGCAGGGGTGGGATTTTGCCAATACCCGGCTGGCCCAGGCGTTGGATTGTCCCATTTTGTTGGTGGTGGATGCGGGGAATAAGGGCTGGTTGGGGCAGACCGTGGGCACCCTGGAATTGCTCGAGCCGGACGTGCGATCGCGGGTGGTGGCGATCGCCCTGAATAAATATCGGGGGGATCAGCAACAGCTCACCGTCGGCACCGAATGGCTGGAGAAACGGACCGGCATCCCCATTATTGGGGCTATCCCCTGGCTCAAAACCCTAATGCCCTCCGCCGCCTCCATCGACTTATTCGCCCGTCGCCAACGGAGTTCGGACACGGAAACCCGGGTGGGGGTGGTCCATTTGCCGAATATGGCCCACTTTAGCGACTTGGATTCCCTGGCCACCGAGTCCACGGTGCAGGTGCAATATATCGGGCTGGATGAGGAACTCGGCTATCCCGATGCGGTGGTGGTGCCTCGAACGAAGGATCCCAAAGCAGACCTCAAAGTCCTGCACCGCAGCGGGATGGGGGATCAGATCAGTAATTATGCGGCCGCTGGCGGCACCGTAATTGGGCTGTGCGATGGCTTCCAAATGCTGGGCAAAAGTGTCGTTTATTTCAACGGGCTGGAGGGGAACTCCGAAGAGCTGCCCGGGCTAAATCTGCTCGCCATCAACACCATTGTCACCGGTGAATTGATTGAGCAGGACCGGTCCATCGCCTCCCTCCACCCCCAGATGGGGTTACCGGTCACCGGGAAAGAAATCCGCTGTGGCTATGTCCATCTCCTGGATTCTGATGCCCTGTCGCCCCTCTTCGACGACGACAAGCTGGGGGTTGTGGGACCGAATCGATTGATTTGGGGCAGCTACGTTCCCCAGCTATTTGATAGTGGTCCCTGGCGACGGGCGTGGCTAAATCAACTGCGGCAACAGCGGGGGCTCAACTCCTTACCCACGGGGGTCCCGGATTACCTCGACCATCGGGAAATTATGCTGGATTCCGTGACGGACCGGGTGGCCAGCTATCTCGACTTTTCCCGATTGCCCATCATGGCGTCCACCATGGCGAAGGTCGTGGGATAAGTTTTATGGGATAAGGCGGTGGGATAGGGCGGTTTTGACCGTTATCCACGGCTGTGCGCTAATCCCCCCTTGGCACCCAACCCCGGTTTTGGGGAAAATACTAAAACGAGGGTTAAGGGAGTCAATTTAGAATGGGGATCACCGTCAAATTTTTGCCGGACAATCGAGAAGCGATCGCGGAGCCGGGGGAGCCGCTGTTGGTCGTGGCCGACCGGGCCGGGGTTGATATTCCCACCGGCTGTCTGATGGGCTCTTGCCATGCCTGTGAGGTGGATTTGACCCGCGCCGACGGGGAGCAAACAACGGTCTGTGCCTGTTTAACGGCGGTGCCCACGGGACCGGATCCCCTGGAAGTGAGCCTGACTGTCGACCCTAGCTGGTAGTGCTTCTATGCTTCGATGCCGATCGCCCATGATCGGCACCGGGCATCCCAAAATCTATGAGAGAAACACTAGCAGCGGATATTTTAGTGGTCGGCGCGGGGACCGGCGGCACAGCAGCGGCGATTCAGGCGGCGCGGCGGGGGGCACAGGTCATTCTGGCCACGGACGGCCCTTGGTTGGGGGGCATGTTAACGGCGGCAGGGGTATGTGCCCCGGATGGCAATGAGCTGTTGTCCTTCCAGACCGGGATGTGGGGCGCTTTTTTGCAAGCCCTGCGATCGCGCCAAACCGGGGGCTTGGATAACGCCTGGGTGAGCTTTTTTACCTATGAACCTGCCCTAGGGGCACAAATTTTTGCGGACTGGGCAGCCGCCTGTCCCACCCTCAAAATTCTATTCACCGGCCCGCCCCAAACGGTGGAGCGGTCGGGTGATCGCCTGACGGGAGTCAGCTTCGATCAATACACCATCACCGCCGATATCATCATCGACGGGACCGAGTTGGGGGATGTGTTGGCCCTGGGGGAGGTCCCCTATCGATGGGGCTGGGACTGGGATTCTGCGGGCGATCACCCCCTTTGGGAGGATGAACCCAGTGCGCCCCAGTATCCCAGCGATCGCACCGATTTCTATCCGGTGCAGTCCCCCACTTGGGTGGTATATCTCCAGGATTTTGGCGAGGGGGCGATCGCGCCCGCCGTGCCATCGCCCCCCAAGTACAATCCGTCCGCCTTCGACGGGGCGTGGGAAAGCTATGGCTTCGAGAGTTTCTTGGACTATGGGCGCATTCCCGGCGATCGCTTTATGCTCAATTGGCCCAAGTGCGGCAATGACTATGGGGAAGGCTGCGCTCGGTTAATTCGGTCCTCGCGCGATCGCAAACGGTTTTGGCAAGATGCCATTCATCAGAGCCAAGGGTTGGTCCACTACATCCAGACCCATGCTCCCCAGGGGGAACGCTATGGCTTGGCGGCGGGGTTGTTCCCGGAGGCGGAGGTCGGTGGTGATGCCTATGCCCTGATGCCCTATTACCGGGAAAGTCGGCGCTTAATCGGGCTGGAAACGGTCACCGAGCCGGATATTCTCCCGATCACTGGGGGGCAGGTGGCGGCCCTGCCTCGGGATCCCAAAACTGGACGCTGCACCGCGATCGCCATTGGTAACTATGCCAATGACCACCACTATCCCGACTGGGACTATCAACTGACGCCAAAATCCCTGCAATGGGGCGGCCGCTGGACAGGAACTCCGTTTGCAATGCCCTATGGCTGCCTGGTGCCGGCAACGGTGGATGGGTTGCTGGCCTGCGATAAAAATGTGTCCGTTTCCCATATGGCCAATGGGGCGACCCGATTGCAGCCGGTGGTGTTGGGGCTCGGCCAGGCGGCGGGGATGGCGGCGGCGCTGTGTATTGAGCAAAACTGTCAGCCGCGAGAATTGTCCGTTGAGGCGTTACAGACGGCATTGCTGAGCGATCGCACGGCCCCCGCCGCCGTCGTTCCCAGTTTTGATAATCTCCCCCCGGCCCCCGGTAGCGATCGCGCAGCCTGGGTCACCGCCCAGCAACGGTTCTGCGCAGATCCCGACGCCTACCCCCACAACGGCTACTTGGGGGGTAATGCTGCGCCCCCAACCCCATCCGACCAAGCCAAGATCGTTCGCGGGTCTATCACCCGAGACAATCACCAGGGGGTCTATCTCTGGACCGATCCCACCCTGGGTTGGCCGGACAAGCGTTGGAAATTGGTCACCCTCCATCCCACCGTCGCCCAACAATTTTCCCAACTCACCCCCGGGCAATTTGTCACCCTCAAAGCGCGTCCCAACACGGCCGGTAATTGGCTGCTGGTGGAGGCGATCGCCAATCCTTCCCTCGTCTAGGTTGTCTCGTCCTCTCCCAATCCCATGGTCACTTCCCCTTCCCTTGATCCCCGTCAGGCGATCGCCGCCGATCCCCGCGACCGGTTTTTGATTACCTTTGCCCCCCTGTCCTTGGAGGAGGTCTACGGTCAGGCGGACGACCATCGCAATGGGGCGGTGGTGGTGATGAGCGGGACGGTGCGATCGCAGACCGATGGCAAGCCGGTGGTGTCCCTGGAATACCAAGCCTATGAACCAATGGCGATCGCCATTTTCCAAAAAATTGCCCAGAAAATTCGCCATACTTGGCCGGATGCGAACCATGTGGTGATTCACCATCGCACCGGGAAATTGGGATTGGGGGATATTAGTGTGTTGGTGGCGGTGGGCTGCCCCCATCGCACGGAAGCGTTTGCCGCCTGCAAGTTTGCCATTGATACCCTGAAGCACAATGCGCCTATCTGGAAAAAGGAGCACTGGGCGGATGGCTCCACCGAGTGGGTCAGCATTGGGGCCTGCGAGGAGGGCAAGGGGCTGATGCTGAATGTTGATGAATAGTTAATGCGCGATGAATGCGCGATCAGGCTCAATCCATTCAGGCTCAATCCATAGGGAGGGAGACGGGGCTGACGGTGTAGCTGCCGAAGACTTTGCAGATTTGGGTCTGCGATCGCAATGCGTCTAGGGCGTCCTGGCTGGCGGGGCTGTCGAGCCCCCCTTCCCAATCCACAAAAAATAGATAATCTCCGAAGGCTTGGCGGGTGGGGCGAGATTCTAGGCGGCACAGGTTCAAGCCGCGATCGCTCAGGATTTGTAAGGGTTTGAGCAGGGCGCCGGGGACGTTATGGACCGTGAACGCAACGGTGGTGGTGTCGCCGATTGTATTGGGGGCATCCGGGCGGACCACCCAAAAACGGGTGCAGTTGTCGGGGCGATCGCTGATGTGGGTAGCCAGGGTCGGGACGCTGTGGAGTTGGCCGGCCCGGGCGGAGGCGATCGCGGCGCTGGTGAGGTTGCCGTCCAGGTCGCCGACGGCTTCGGTGGTGGAGGCGGTGGGGACCAATTGGGCATCGGGAAGATGGTCCTTGAGCCACTGCTGGCACTGCCCCAGGGCTTGGGGATGGGAAAACACCGTTTGAATTTGCCCTAGGTCGGTGGCATGGGACAGCAGCACGTGGGCAATGGGCAGCTCAACCGCCTGTTGCACATGGAGGGTGTCCAATTGCCAGAGGGTATCTAGGGTGGTGGTGACGCTGCCCTGAATGGCGTTTTCAACGGGGATTAGTGCCAAATCCACCTGGCCATCCGCTGCGGCCTGGAGGGCTTGACTGATGCTGGGATAGGGACACAGGCGGGCGTGGTTTTCTCCCCCGACGGCAACAAATTTCTGCACGTAGCCTAGGGTTGCCGCTTCCGTATAGGTGCCGGGGGGACCGAGATAGGCGATCGCCACCGCCGCGTTCGGGGTTGAAGAAACCGGGGTCACATCGGACGCCGCATCAGGGGCAGACATGGGCAGACAGAATAAATAATGGGGATCCCAGGGGGCTCAAATCTAGGGCAACATCTCGAGGCCGCATTTCGAGGCAACCCTCTAGGTAAAGTTAACGATAGATTTAGGGCCCATTAGCAGGGACACTAATGATTGGTAGTCTATCGTACAAATTTCATCCTCTTCCCCTTTCGCTGCCCTGCCCCCCGTCCCTGCGTCCATGGCTGACTCTTCCCTAACCCAATTCAGCGCCGCTCAATTTGCTGAATTACTGATCCCCGCTCTGCCCAACGCCCCCGTCCCGGATCGTCGGTCCCTGGAGTCTTATTTAGGGGAATCGAAACGGGTGGTCGCCGCGATGGCCCAGGGCTCACGGTGGGAATCTTTAGGGGATCAGCAATTTCGACTAACTTTGCAGTCCCTTTCCCTGTTCGGACTCACCTTCGAGCCCACGGTAGACCTGAAAGTTTGGATCGATGAAGATGGAGTGCTGCGGTTGCGATCGCTGGGCTGCGAACTGGTGGGCATTGACTATCTCAACCAACAGTTCACCTTGCAGCTCTTCGGACGACTGCGGGTTGTAGAACAAGAGGGCGACCTGTACCTGAAAGGCATTGCTGATCTGGGGGTCAGTTTGATTTTGCCGCCGCCGATTCACTACCTGCCAGAAACGATGGTGCTCGCGGCCGGGAACGGGTTGCTCGCCGGCGTCCTCAAAACCATCCACCAACGACTTTGCGAACATTTAGTGGCGGACTATCAAGAGTGGGCGCAGCAGACGATCCTCCGAGATGTGGCATAGCCTCTGATCGAAAAAATATGACTATTTGGCGGTGAAGACCCCATTGACGATCGCCGTTCCCCCCAGAATCAATCCGCAGCCCAGGGCCATGGTGATGGTGATGGCTTCTTGCAAAAACAGGGCTCCCCAAACCATGGCAAACAAGGGGATCAAATAAGTCACCGTGAGGGTTCGGGTTACCCCAATATTGTTGAGCAGCCGGAAGTAAAGGATGTAAGCCAGGGCGGTGGAGAAGAGGGCGAGGGCCACGACGGAGAGCAGAACCGTGGCCGACGGGGGTTGGGTCGGGATCGTAAACGGTAGGGCGGGCAGCAATAAACAGGCGGCCCCCAGTTGACTTCCCGTGGCCACCACTAGGGAGGGGACTCCGGCGAGGGTCTGTTTGATGTAAGGGGCCGTGAGCGCATAGAGCACCGAGGCGACTAACCCAGCGCCGACAGCACCCAGGAAATCCGTTGTCGTCGTCAGGGTTGTTTGCCCCCCCTGCCCCACTAACGTACTGACCCCAATAAATCCCAATATCAAGCCGATGATTCGGGGCAGCGTTAATCGTTCCTTCAGCCAGACCGCCGCCACAATGGTGCCAAACAAGGGGACAGTGGCATTGAGGATCGAAGTAAAGCCGGCCGATAAAGACAGGGCGGCAAAGGCAAATAAGACAAAGGGGATCGCAGAATTGAGCCCCCCCACGATCAACAGCGATCGCCGATGCTGCCAAAGCTGACGCCCTAGCTGGCGGCGCATCACCAGGGGCATTAATCCTAGGCCCCCGATCAAGACCCGCAGCGCAATCAGCCAGACAGGGCCGAGGCTGGGGGCGGCAATGCGCATAAATAGGAACGAGCCCCCCCATAGGGCCGCCAGGAGCAGTAGTTCTGCAAGGTCCCGAAGTTTCATCTCGTTTGAGCCGGCGATTCATCCGGCGATTTAGTCCGGCGATCGCCCCTGAAAATCCTAGCCGATCCTGATCCTAGTCACGGGACCCTAATGCTCGTCTAGGGCACCCCATCGCCTTGAATAATCTGTTTTGAGGTGGTCAAACTTTCCAAGCCGATGGGACCCCGACGATAGCCCTTTTGGTTGGACATCCCCAGCAAAATCGAGCCGCTCCCCCGGGGATTTCGCTGGAATCGGGGGGAGGCATTGATATGAATGGACGCGGATTCTAAACCTAAGGCGAATTCATGGGCTTCCTGATAGGACTCGGTGACGATGCAGTCCGCATGGTTGCTGCTATGGCTGCGAATCCAGGGCAGGGCTTCCTCCAATCCGGTCACCAAGTGCAGGGCAACGGTTTTGCACAAGTAGGGCGATCGCCATTCCGCATTCTCGGCTAATGGCAACTCCGGAAATTCCCGACAGAGGGGCTCATCCCCCCGCACCTCAAACCCCTCCGCCTGCAAAGAGTCAATCAACAGGGACACCGTAGGGCGGCTATGGCGATCGCTCACCAGGACCTTTTCCACCGCATTGACTGCGTCGGGCTCATCGGTCCCGTGGCTATCCTGCACCACCCACCGCACCGTCTCCACATCCCCGGACGATGCCCAATATAAATAGCAATTTCCCAGGGCCGCCTGGAGCACCGGCACCGTTGAGCGCTGGCTGACCTGGGCCACCCACTTCGGTCGCCCGTAGGGAATCACCAAATTCAAATACCGCTCCTGCACCACCAAATCCCGCACCGACACATCCTGCTGGGACGGCAACACCGTTAAACAGGCATCCGGCAACTTACTGACCTTCAATCCTTCCGATAGGGCCACCGCGATCGCCCGGTTCGTATGCTGGGCTTCTGGACAACCAAACAGGACGACACTATTACCCGTCTTAATGCCCATCCCCGCCATAATCGCCCCCAATTCCGGCAGTGCCTCATAGACTAGCGCCACCACCCCCAACGGCGTGAGCTGGGAAAAACTTTGGCAATGGTGCATCGGATAGGGCGATCGCACGGCCTGGCGAATGGGGTCCGGCAAATTCCCCAGCCGCTGCAAAATTTCCACCATCTGTTTCAACCGCTCTGGCGTCAGCTTCAGCCACCGCAGCACCACCGGCGATAAATCCGTCTCCCGGCTCGCCTCCAGGTCTAGGGTATTGGCCTCCAGAATCAAATCTGCCGCCCGGTCCAGCGCCTCGGCCATGGCAAATAGCCCCTGACTGCGATCGGCACTGCGGGTCACCATCAAGTGCTCCTGAGCCTGGTTCGCAGCCCCCAACATCGCAAACAAATCACCAGAATTAGTCCCCTGGGCTGCCATAGGCAGAAACTCCAATACTGACCCCAATCTAATCAACCCCGCTCTAATCAACCCCGCTCTAAAGAGAGGAATGATGCCAAGGTCAACGCCCAGCACTCTCAAAACCAGCGCTCTCAAAGTATATACACCCTAGCCAAAATCCCACCCCAGACTGTTATGGCTGAGGTGGGATTTTGAGCAATCAGGCGTTGATTTTCGGGGCGATCGCTGGAATACGCCCCAGGGAGGAGAAGCGCCCTAAAACGCCCTGCCCCTATCCCCTATACGGTCGCGGGTTCGCCCGCTGGCGCCATTTCCGGCTGCAACATTTCGCGAATCTGATCAGCAATTTGGGGACTGGTCAATCCCAACGTTGCCTTTGCCTGGGCCGGCGACGCATGGTCGACCAATTCGTCGGGAATTCCCAACCGCTTCACCGGCACGTAAACGCCGGCATCCGCGAGGGATTCCAAGATCGCCGAGCCGAAGCCCCCCTGTAAACAGCCTTCCTCCAGGGTCACCACTTTGCCGATCTGCTTCGCCAGGGGAATAATCAGTTCCTCATCCAAGGGTTTGACGTAGCGGGCATTGACCACCGTCGCTTCAATGCCATGCTCGCTAAGGATTTCCGCCGCCTGCATGGCTGAGCTGACCATCGTGCCATAGCCCAACAGCAGTACATCATCGCCCGTGCGCAGGACTTCCCCCTTACCCACCGGCAACGGTTCCCAGCCCTCTTCCATCAACGGCACCCCCAAGCCACTTCCCCGGGGATAGCGCAGGGCGATCGGCCCGCTGGTGTGGTTGATGGCGGTCACCAATAGGCGCTGTAATTCTGCTTCATCCTTCGGTGCCGCGACGGTCATATTGGGGATGCTACGCAGATAGGCAATGTCATAGACCCCTTGGTGGGTGGGACCGTCGGCCCCCACAATGCCCGCCCGGTCGAGGCAGAAAATGACCGGTAGATTCTGGATGCAAACGTCGTGGATGATTTGGTCGTAGGCCCGTTGGAGGAAGGTGGAATAGATGGCCGCGACGGGGCGCATTCCTTGGCAGGCCAGACCGGCAGCGAGGGTGACCGCATGTTGTTCGGCAATGCCCACGTCGACGTATTGGTCCGGCAGTTTGGCTTGGAATTTATCCAGACCGGTCCCCGTGGCCATGGCGGCGGTGATGGCGACGATACGGGGATCGTTTTCCGCCAGGGTGGCCAAGGTACTGGCAAATACTTTGCTGTATTTCGGCGGGGTGGGCTTAGTGGAGGGCTTGGCTTTACCGGTGGCGAGATCAAAGGCGGACTGGGCGTGGTAACTCACCTGATCCTTCTCGGCGATCGCGTAGCCCTTGCCCTTGGTGGTGGCCACATGGACCAACACCGGTCCCTTCTGTTTGTGTCCTTCCTTAAAGGTGGCGATTAACTCCTCTAGGTTATGGCCATCCACGGGGCCCATATAGGTGAACCCAAGCTCCTCAAACACCGCGCCCACCTTGGACACTGCCAGACGCTTCATCCCTTCCTTCACTCGCTTGAGATCGGGGGTCAGGGTTTCGCCGACGAAGGGAAGCTGTTTAAATTGCTCCTCCAAATTGCCCGTCAGGAACTGCATAGGCTCACTGAGGCGCATTTTATTCAGGTACCGAGACATGGCTCCCACGTTGGGGGAGATGGACATGTCGTTATCGTTGAGCACCACCATCAGGCGAGTGTCAGGGAGGTGTCCCGCGTGGTTAATGGCTTCTAGGGCCATACCGCCGGTCATGGCACCATCGCCAATCACGGCTACGGTTTTGTAGTCTTCCCCTTTGACATCCCGTGCCAGGGCCATGCCTAAGGCGGCGGAAATACTCGTAGAAGCGTGACCAGCGCCGAAGTGGTCGAATTTGCTTTCGCAGCGTTTGAGGTAGCCGGCGACGCCATCCTTTTGGCGGAGGGTGTGGAAATCTTTGTAGCGACCGGTAATTAATTTATGGGGATAGGCTTGGTGACCCACGTCCCACACCACTTTGTCTCGGTCTAAATCGAGGGTTTGATACAGCGCGAGGGTTAACTCTACGACCCCGAGTCCCGGTCCCAGGTGGCCGCCGCTGGCTGCAATGGTTTGCAGGTGCTTTTCGCGGATTTGGCGGGCGATTTCTTCCAACTGGGCGATGGACAGCCCGTGGAGTTGATTCGGGTGGGTGACTTCACTCAGGTGCATATGCGGTTAACCATCACTGTGGCGGAATTGATGATCGCGATCGCGCCAAACGGGCAGGCGCGGGGATCAGCGTGGGAACAAACTATTTTACAGAAGCGGGGGTCTCACCCCTGCGTCTAGGGAGGGGGTGTGCTTCCATAATCGTATCGTTTCCTATGGTTTCATTGCCGTTCTAGGCGATCGCTTTAGGGACATAGATTTTTACAAGTTTTCGATAAATCCCATCCAGATCTTTACTCCCGGAGGAGACGGCCAGAGGGGACTATGTCACCAAGTGCCGCTTTTTTCGGGGGGCAGTTCGGGCTAAGCTCAAATCCGTCCCCGAGGGGGACCCATGTTTATTTAGCATGGTGTTGGAAACCGGATCCGTCGATGCGGTACCCGTTGATGCGGTACCTGTTGCATCAGCCTTGATCAACAACCGCGACCAAGTGCGATCCCCATTGTTTGCTATCCCAGGATTAGGAGTTGGATTTCCCGTGGCTAAACTCACCCCAAACCCCAGTTTCAGTGTCACCCTGCGGATCCAAATGCCCAATCAGGTGGGCATGTTGGCCCAAACCATTCGGGCGATCGCCGGGGCGGGGGGCAATGTGGGCAATATTGAGCTGTTGGAGCAGACCCGCAACCATACGCTGCGGGTGATTACGGTGGATGCCTACAGTAGCGATCACGCCGATGAGGTGGTGGCAGCGGTTAAATCCCTGGAGGACATTATCGTTCTGGAGACTTCGGATCGCACCTTGGAGCTACACCAGGGGGGCAAGATTTCCGTCACCAGCAAGATTTCTCTGGATCGCCAATCAGATTTAGCCATGGCCTATACTCCGGGGGTGGCGCGGGTGTGTCGGGCGATCGCGGAAGAGCCGGATCAGGTTTACAAATTAACGGTCAAGCAAAATATGGTGGCGATCGTCACCGATGGCAGTGCCATTTTGGGGCTGGGGAATTTGGGTCCGGAGGCGGCAATGCCGGTGATGGAAGGCAAGGCAATGCTGTTTAAGGAGTTTGGCGGCGTCGATGCGTTTCCCATTTGTGTCGATACCCAGGATACGGATGAAATCGTCGAAACGGTGAAGCGGATTGCGCCGGTGTTTGGGGGGGTCAACCTGGAGGATATTAGTGCGCCGCGGTGTTTTGAGGTGGAGAAAAAGTTGCGGGCGGCGTTGGATATTCCCATTTTTCACGATGACCAGCATGGGACGGCGATCGTGTCCCTGGCGGCGTTGACCAATGCCCTGAAGTTGGTGGAGAAGGGGTTGGGGGATATTCGCATTGTGATTAATGGGGCGGGGGCGGCGGGGATTGCGATCGCTCAGCTTTTGCAAACGGCGGGGGTGAATCAGCTTTGGTTGTGTGATTCTAAGGGCTTGATTACGAGCGATCGCACGGATTTGAACTCCAGCAAACAGGCGTTTGCGGTGCCGAAGCCGCCGACGGTGACCGGCAATGCGACCCTGGCGGACGCCATGAAGGGAGCCGATGTTTTCCTCGGGGTGAGTGTGCCGGGGGTGCTGACTCCGGAGATGGTGGCGTCGATGGCCCCAAATCCCATCGTGTTTGCGATGGCTAATCCGACGCCGGAAATTCAGCCGGAGTTGGTGCGGGATCTGGTGGCGGTGATGGCCACGGGGCGTAGCGATTATCCCAACCAAATCAATAATGTGCTGGCTTTCCCTGGCATTTTCCGCGGGGCGTTGGACTGTCGCGCCAGCCAGTTCACAACAAAAATGTATCTGAATGCGGCGTTGGCGATCGCCTCTTTGATCCCACCCGACGAGATCGGTGCCCAGAACATTATTCCGTCGGTGTTTGATTCCCGCGTGGCCCAAGTGGTGTCCGCGGCGGTTCAGCAGGCCGCCCGAGAAGAGGGAGTTGCCCGTCAATAAGCCCGTTATTGGAGCCCTTCACAGGTCTCTCCAAAAAACTAAGCGCCTCCCCCGACAAGCTTGGGAGAGGCGCTTTCGAGACTGGTCGCCGGAGCAATTAGCGGGCGGAAACGGTCAAATTAAACGGCACATCTTGGGCGGTGCCTGCCCGGCGTCCCACCTGAATTCGGTACTGGCCGCTGCTCCAATAGCCTTCCATTTCGGCCACACCGTTGACGGATTTGATGCAATATTCACCGCCGGGACCGTTGACCAGCATCACCAGGGGACCGTTGGCGACCCGCACCCGTAGGGTATCGCTATCGTTTGCCAGGTTGAGGGTGAAGGTTTGGGAGAGTTCACCACAGCTATGGGATGCGCCAGCGGTGGCCACACTGCCGTGGGTGCTGCCCGAGAAGTTCGGTCCCACTTGGATCGAGCCGCCAGCAAAGGCAGGCGTTCCCGATAGCCCGACGGCGATCGCCGCAATGCCGGCTCCTAATCCTCGCCGCCATTGGGTCAGGCGTCCTTTCACGGTCGTGTCAGTAATTTCGGTCGTAATTTTTTGATCTTGGATTTGAGAAGTCATTAGCCCAATCTCCTGGAATATCACCGGGGCTGTTGTGTCGGTCGCTGTTGCTTTGGTCGCTGTTACGTTGGTCAATGCCCTGGGCGATCGTCCCCACATCCTTAGTATCCCTAACCCCGGTCCATCCCGCGGCCCATCAGGGTCTCCTAGGGAAGTGGCACAAACCTGGAAAGGGGGTGGCATACCGTAACGTCCCCCGCCCCGTCTCTATCAATCGATTCGCTCCCGTCTATCACAACGGAATAACGCAATTTGAGACGCAATTTGATAGGGGCCCAGGGCGTCGATCCCAAATTGTCGGGAAAAGCGGGTGGCACGATGATAAGTTACGAAAAGTAACAAAATTTCCTGAAATTATGCAGAAAGCCGCTTTGGTCACCGGCAGTGCCATCCGCCTGGGTAAGGCCTTTATGTTGAGTCTGGCGGAAGCTGGCTATCACATTGCCCTGCACTATAATTCTTCCGCCGATGCCGCTCGGAGTGCCCAAGCGGAGGCCCAAGCCTTGGGGGTGGAGTGCGAATTGTTCCCCTTCAATTTGTTGGAGGAGCCGGATATGACGCCCTTAATCGAAAAAGTGCGATCGCGTTTTCCCGGCTTGAATGTATTGGTGAACAGCGCTTCTGTGTACGATGCCGCGCCTATCCTGGATACGGACCCGACCCTATTTCAAAAGCAATTCAAAGTTAATTTTGAAGCGCCCTATTTCTTGACCCAAGCCTTTGCCAAGCTCACCGATGGCGGCTGCGTTATCAATATCATCGATAACAAGGTGGCGTTTAATCAATATCAATACGCCGCTTATCTGCTGTCTAAAAAAGCCCTCCAGGAGTTTACGAAGTTGGCGGCGGTGGAGTTAGCGCCAAAAGTTCGGGTCAACGGCATTGCCCCCGGCGTTACCCTGCCGATGGGCAGCCGCACTAGCGACTATATCCAGTGGCGCATTGAGGGTATCCCGGTCAAACGGCAGGGCACCCCGGAGAACCTTTGCCAGGCGCTGCATTACATCCTGGAGAACGAGTTTGTAAACGGTCAGATTTTGATGGTAGACGGCGGTGAAGGGCTCACCAATGTGGGGCAAAACGCCGAGGAATACCAAAAGCAAACCCAGATCAAGCAATCATAGCGATCGCCAGACGCCAAGTCATTGCTGGGGATCGGGATCGTTAGGTTCCCTGTCCCCGAGTCCCAGTCCATCGGCAAGACCGCTACTATAAATGAGATTCCTGAACGAGACGTTCTAATTACATCCCCCTTTTCGCCGTTTCCTCCTCCCCAATCCCATGACCCAAGTGATTTTATCCGTCGGCTCGAATATTGATCCCCACACTAACTGTCAGAAAGCCGAAGAGATCCTAGGCGCAGAACACCAGTTTTTGGGTAAGTCGGATTACATTGTTACCGCTCCCGTTGGCTATCAGGATCAGGATGATTTTTTAAATGGGGCCTATTGGTTGGATACCCAGCTAGGATATGACGAATTTAATGTTTATTTGAAAGCGGTGGAGCGGCGTTTGAATCGGGTGAAAACGGCGATTAAATCCGGTCCGCGGACGATTGATTTAGACATCATCATTTGGGATGGCAAGGTGGTCCATGATGATTTTTATTCGAAGGATTACACCAAAATTCCCGTTAAGGATCTTTTTGAACGCTATGGTTTATCCCTAGAACGTCTAGGTAATGCTCATCCGGTGGCATAGGAAGTTGGCACGTATCGGCGGAGGGGGCGATCGCCTTATTTCCGTTTAAGGAGGAAGATGGCCCCTTGATCGGGGCATAGTCTGGGTTGCGACCCACATAGAGATAGGTGGTCATCCGTCCTTTGCCCTTCACTTTGGTATTGCTCCACTTCTCAAATTCATAGCGGTGTTTCAGGTGGTGATAGGTACTTTCTGTTACCTGAATCCGATTGGGCAGACCATGGCTTTCCATGCGGCTAGCCACATTGACCGTATCTCCCCAGAGGTCATAGCTAAATTTCTGCAGGCCAATCACCCCCGCCACCACCGGCCCGGAGTTGATGCCGATGCGGAGCTGGAGCCGGTGCCCAATTTCTCGCCCCAGACGATTGGCGGCCTTGCGCATGGCGATCGCCATTTCGATGATGGCTTCGGCATGGTCGGCTCGGGGGGTGGGGACGCCGCCCACCACCATATATTCATCGCCGATGGTTTTGATTTTTTCTAGGCCGTAATGCTCCGTCAGGCGATCAAAAGCGGAAAACACCCGGTTCAATATACCGACCAGCTCCATGGCAGACAGGCGACTGGAGAGGGGGGTAAAGTCTACGATGTCCGCAAATAGAATCGTGGCCTCGTCGAAGCGTTCGGCGATGGACGAGCGGTTTTCCTCCTGGAGTCGCTGGACGATCGCCTGGGGGAAGATGCTCAATAACAATTTTTCGGAGCGAAATTTTTCTTCCCGTAGGGCCTGCTCCGTCTGTTCCCGCTCGGAAATTTCGTGGGCGAGGTCTTGATTGTGTTTCTGGATCAGGGCGGCCTGTTTCCGCAACCGCTTTTGCACCTCGGCAATGAGGGGGATCGGCGTCCGCAAGGGGAGGCGAAGTTGGGCGGCCCGGCGGATGGAGTCTTTCTCGAGGCGATGGCGACTGAGGTGGTGTCGGATGCGGATTTGGAGTTCCCCCAGCACCAGGGGATGGGCAATGTAATCACAGGCACCGCTGGCAAAAATGCGATCGCGCTCCAGGGGCATCTCCGGGGTTTCCAATATCACCGTCGGCAGGGACTCAAGGCGAGGATCCCGGCGGAAACGGCGGCAAACCTCATAGCCGCTGTCGCACTCTGAATCGTCACCAGGATCCAAGCCGGGGGCATTCACATCCCCATCGGCAATATCGCTAATATCGGCAATCCCCAGAGGGGACCAATCGGCACTGATAATCGCCAGATCCGGCAGGCAAGACAGGGTAAACGACAGCACTTCCGAGTAGGCACAGGGGGGGCATACATGAACCCGACTGTGCCACGCCGAAAAGCATTCAACCAATTGGGCCAGCTGATGGGGCGATCGCACCATGAGCAGGATCGTGCCGTTGAGAATGGGAGACAACGGACGGTAAGACATCGATGGGAGCGGGGGTGAAAGGGCCAGTGGTAGATGCTGTCCAAGCCAAGACCGCAGTGATTACGACAGTGGTTTAACCAGCGGGTGCGAGCAACATCCCTGCGAATCGACGGTAATTCCCCTGGGAAAATCGTATCAAATTAGTCCTTGGATGTTGTCTGGGAAGCATCAGAAACGCCGTGGAACCCTTGTCGCTGGGGATGGATCCACCACCCCACCCCAACCAGCCCCAGAATACACAGGGCTCCCCAGCCCACGTAACTGGGCACCCAGAAGTCGACGGCAATGTGGTTCAGTTCCCCGGAGTGTAGCGGCCACTGCCATTGATCCTCGCGATGGGTTCCCCCGTCTCCGGACAGAATGGTGAGTTGTTTGGGGCCAGTGACCCCGAAGGTGGCGTTAAATCCCTGGCGGGGCAGGATGCTGATTTGGATCCCCTCGTCTGCCGTGTCTAAATTCCAACCCTGGAGCGATCGCAAATCCAGGTCATATTCCAGATGATTTTTGACGGCGACAATAAAATTTTGCTGCTCGAGGGAAAATTGGGCAGCGAGGGGGGCTGTTTTCTCGGCGAGGGGGCTATAGCGGGTGGAGGCGGTGAGGAGTTGGGTAAATTTTTCGCTCAGGTCGGCCCCGTTATGGAAGGGGATTTTGACGGTGAGGGTGCCCGGTTCCCGCTGGGTGATTTTGCCGCCCAGCTGTTGCGATCGCTCGGTGAGGGCGTCAAACCAGCCTTCTTCGCTGGCGTCGGTTAGGGCAGCGAGGGATCCATCTAGGCGGATCGTTTGCGTAATCGCGCCGTGGTTGGCATCCCAAAATTCGATGCCCGCTTCCAAGTCCACGCAGCCCCCCAGCATCAAACTCAGGGAAATCCAGGCGATCGCCCAAAAGAGACCCCGCTGCCATTGTTTCCCCCGCCGTCGCCGTCGCCAATTGTTGCGACTGCCGTTGCGACTGGGGGATGGCGATCGCCGCCGAGGGCGGGAACGATAACTCATAGCGCCCCTGTCCTAGAACGGAATATCGTCAAAATCCGGCTCGTCGTCCGGCAGGGGAGCGGGGGAGGGGGTGCTGGTCCGGGGGGCAGCGGCGGGGGGGGCACTGCTGGCATTGTCCGGCAACGGCGCAAAATCCGCGGTGGGATCGGGGGCCGCCGTCGGGGTGGGGG
>CAZZMD010000051.1:0-33881 GCA_964655355.1 uncultured bacterium | reverse complement strand
CGGTGGCGATGCCGCCCATCCAATAGTGGGCGGCGGGGGCGACGGGGATCGGGGTATGGAGCGGATCGATGCCGTGTTTCTTGCAGAAATCTAGGATGTTGGGAAATCGATAGTGCAGGCGATCGCGGTCAATGGGACGCAAATCCAGCCACACACAATCCTGGGGATTGCCCTGTTTGGCGAGGGTGCGCAGATGATTAAAAATGGCGCGGCTCACCACATCCCGGGGGGCGAGCTCTCCTTTGGGATGGTAATCAAAGGCGAAGCGATGACCGGTGTGGTCCACCAAGTGGGCCCCTTCTCCCCGGACTGCTTCGCTGATTAAAAAGTGGGGTGCGCCTGGATGCATTAGGGCCGTGGGGTGGAACTGGATAAATTCCAAATCCCGCAGGACGGCCCCCGCTCGATGGGCGATCGCGACCCCATCCCCGGTGCTTAGGGGGGGATTGGTGGTTTTGGCGAAGACCTGACCGCCGCCGCCCGTTGCCAAGATTATCGCTGCGGCTCCCATGCGCGATCGCCCCCCTTCCCGCACCGAGTCGATGCCCCGACACTGTCCGGCGGAGTCTAGCACCACATCCAGCGCCACGGTCTGGTCAAAGAGTGTAACGTTCTTTCGCTTGAGGACCCGCTCCCGCAGCACCGTGACGATCGCCCGCCCCGTTGCATCGGCGGCATGGAGGACCCGTCGTCGGGAGTGGGCCGCTTCCAAGGTCACCGCGAGGGCCCCATCCTCTCGGTCAAAGGCGACTCCTAAGTCCACCAGGGAGGCGACACAGTCTGCCGCTTCGGTGACTAAAAATTCCACCGCATCGCGATCGCATAGCCCGGCCCCCGCCTTGAGGGTGTCTGTGACATGTAAATCCGTGGAATCATCCGGCGAAACGACGGCCGCTAAGCCCCCTTGGGCCCATTTACTGGCGGATCGGGAAATTTTTCCCTTCGATAGCACGGCGACGCGATAGCGATCGGGTAGACAGAGGGCGGAATATAACCCCGCTGCGCCGGCCCCCACAATGATCACGTCAAAGGTCACGTCAAAAATCACGTCAAAGCGATCGCCATTCCCGGACCCCAATTTATTCTCAATACCAGCCTGGGGGGATGGGGGTGAGCCATCCGACGGGGAATCAACCATGGACGCAGTTGCCAATTAACAATCCGATAATAAACGCTTAAGGGGAATCCCCTTGGGGGCTGCTCCAAAAAAATTAAGCCCTTAAAAAGGGAGCGCCCCGCTGATCGCGGTTGCGCTCCCAAGCTCCTGAACGGAGTCCGACTGAAATCATGGGGGGCGCTGAGTATCGCGCCCAGGGGCTGACCCTCAGGGGATGAATCCCCGCTTGCCGGGGGGTTACTTATAAACGCCGTTGTTGATCCGGTCATCCCCTTGGGTGAAGACCACGTTCACGGGGGAGACGGAGAAGAGCCCCTCGTCCAGATATTTCGTAAGGGTTTTCTTTTGGCGCTCGCTCAGGTCAGGGATGGACAGAATTTCATCGACGGACTCGTAGGGCGCGTTGGCCAGAAGCTTCTGAGCCAAGGTGGGGTACAGGCCGCGGTACTCCTTATAGCTACTAATGTTCGTGTTGTTCAGGTCAATGGTCTTGCCATAGATGTCGGCCAAAGCCGCATCAGCCGGTCCATTGACTGCCCCCATGACCATCGCACTGTTCAAGTTCAGGTCGAACCGAGCAGCCATGGCGGACGCATCACCAAAACCAACCCAGCTAGTTACGCACAAGCTAACCACAACGAAGAGGCGTAGGAACCATTTCATGGGGATGAGTATCTCCTCAGTCAAAATACACAGCTTTAAAATACAAGGCATTTTACCCCGCTCCATCGCCCATCTTGTGCGATCGCCGATATTCTTAGCAATCGCGCTAGCAATCGAGTTAGTGGCCGGGCTTAGCAGTCGAGATCAATCTCCCCTAGCTCAAGCTCTCCTGACTCAATCTCTCCTGACTCAATCTCTCCTGACTCGATCGCTTCCAAATCAATCTCTTCTAAGCTTGCCGTGTCCTTGAATGCTGGATCCCTGGCGTCGTCTGCTCCATTCACCCCGTTGGAGCGTCGTTCGATGGGCTGGGGACGGTTCTGATCCGGGGATGATGCCGCACTCGAGAGTTCTCCTAGGTGTTTGGGGGATCCGGGGGACGGGGGGCGATCGCTGTCTGGACTGTTGTCTGCCTCTAGGCTGCTTAATACCTGGTGGAGGGCGCTGTAGGTGCTGGCATAGGTGGTGGCGGCCTCGTCGTAGCCTTTGAGATTGACCTCGTATTCCTCAAATAAGTCGGTGCAGTTCCCCGGGTGCAGCATCCGTAAATATTGATAGGTCGTGAGCCCGATCGCCACATCCCGTTTCAGCTCCTTGGTGCAGGATTCCAGCCGGAATGCTTCGTTGACCGTATCGCCTAAGGCTGTGTAGTCCGGGCGATCGTAGCTGCCGGTGTTCCCCACCATGGCGTATCCCGTGTTGACCCCGGTGCCAATGCGGAGGGGAAAGGGCAGGGGATAGCGCAAATGCAGCTCTTGGGTCATCTTTTGCAAGTCATCCACTGCCTGGAAAATATGTTGTACCTCATCCAGGCTGAGGTCATTTTCCCCGTGGATCCACACCGCCATAATGGCGTCGCCAATATATTTATCGACCCAGCTTCCATGCTTACGGAGAATGTCCCCCGCTTGGCGGAACCAGGTGCCGATCATTTCTGAGAGGATCTTTTCGTCGGTTTGGCGGGTTAACCCCGTGAAATTACGGATGTCGGTCACCAAGACGGAGATCAGCCGCCGGACGTGGAGGGTGGCGGTGACCGCTGAGTTGGTCATCATATAGTCTTCGTCCTCAGGCTTCAGGCGCGGTGGGGCGTAGAACTTCATGTCCGTTTGCCCGAAGGTGAGGGTGTCGCCGCTGTTGAGGGTGACGGGGATGCTGACCCGACGACCGTTGACGAAGGAGCCGTTGCGGCTGCCCAGGTCGATGAGATAGAAGACGTCGCCCTCCATGCACTGGAGCATGGCATGGTAGCGAGAAATCCAGGGGTCCGGCAGGGTGAAGTCGTTGTCGGTTCCCCGCCCGACTTTCCAGCAGATCCCTCCCACCAACGGAAGATAGCGTTGGCCTGATTCCGTGCTGAGAACGAGGTGGGGAGAGGGTTTTAGCGTGACCACGGACTGGGGTAGGGAGAACGGTGCGACGGATGGGGCATCTTGGGAGGGTGTCTCTGGACTATTGTAGTCTGCCTGATCTCAGGATGCCGTTCGGGGACGATCGCCGGTATAGGGGCGGGTTCCCCAACGACAACTCCGTTGATCGGGGGGTGTCGTCCGGATGAATCGGGCCGATTTTCGTTGATTTTTTCGTTGATTTTGGCCGGGAAAGCTGAGAGTTTAAGGCGGATAAGGGTTCAAGCAAGGAGGGACCGTGGCCCAGGGCGATCGCGATTCATGGATAAGTCTGGTTTTATACCATTTGCTGAAGTGGTTGGTGGTGAGCCCCCTGTTTCACCTTTATTTCCGCGGGCGGATTTATGGCGATCGCCAGTTGCCGATGCCGGGCAAGGTGATTTTTGTCAGTAATCATGCGAGTGATTTTGATCCACCGTTTCTGGCGAATTGTATGCGTCGACCCGTGGCCTTTATGGCGAAGGAGGAGTTATTTCGGGTGCCGATTTTGGGGATGTTGATCCGGTGGTATGGGGCGTATCCGGTGCGGCGGGGGAAGGCGGATCGGGCGGCGATGCGATCGGCGTTGGCTTGTTTGGATCAGGGGCGGGCGACTGGGGTGTTTTTGGATGGGACCCGTCGCCCTGATGGGCTGATTCACAAGCCGAAGTTGGGGGCGGCGTTGATGGCGGCGAAGGCGCAAGCGCCTTTGGTGCCGGTGAGTTTGTGGGGCACCCATCGTATTTTGCCGAAGGGGAGCAAGTTTCCTCGACCGGTGCCGTTGACGGTGCGCATTGGTGAGGCGATCGCCCCGCCAAGATCGAGCGATCGCGAGGAGTTGGAGCGGGTGACTGAGGAGTGTGCTGCGGCCATCACCGCGCTCCATGATTTGGGGCGATAAGGTATTGGTGCTTAGACGTAATCCCTAGACGTTGGTGGGGAACATTTTCATCCGTCCCAGGGAGCTTTGGGCCAATTCTTTGACGTAGGGGTCGGTGGTGTCGTCGTCGATGACCTCTTGGAGGGCGGCGACGGATTTGGGATCGTTGATGGAACCCAGGGTGTTGGCGATCGAGGTGGCCACTGCGACGTTTTCGGTGGTCTTCATGGCGGTGATTAAAATATCCAGCGCCGGTAAACCCACCTGGCCCAGGGCCATCACCGATGCCAATTGCACCACCGGATTTTCGTCTTCCATTCCCTGGTTTAGGGCTTCCATGCCTGCATCTGGAAAAGTGCCCTCTTCCGATTGCACGGCCACTTGGGCGAGGGCTTTGACGCAACTGGCGCGGGCGGTTTCGTCGTTGCTGGTGTTGAGGGTTTCAATTAGGGCCGTCACCGCCGGCAGCCCGATCGCCCCGAGTGCCCGCACGGATGCCCGCCGATACACCATGTCTTCGGACGTGAGATTGTCCATCAGTCGCGGAATGATGGTGTCGTCGTCGGTGATTTCTGCGAGTCCCCAGATGGCGCGCTCCCGTAGGTTGGGGTTGGGGTGTTGCAGTTGCTTGAAAAAGGTGTCGGTGGTCATGGTGTTTTTACGGGTCTCAAATGGGGATGTTCACAGTGGGGCGGTCAAACGGGATCGGTTGAAATCTTAGGCGGGGGCGATCGCTGCAATTTTGGCTTGCAACAGGGGATCCTCACTGGGGGGAATCTGGGCGAGGGCGTCGGTGGCTCCCAGTTGACCCAGGGCTAGGAGGGTGGCATATTTCAAATCCCAAATCGGGGTGTCTAAAAATTGGGTTAGCTCTGCGATCGCTCGGGTATCCCCCAGTTCCCCTAGGGCGATCGCGGCTCCGGCTCGGGATTTTTGGAATTGGGGTTCTGTATTATGCAGCGCTTCCACCAACAGGCTGTAGGCGGGGGCATATTTCAGCCAGCCCAGCACTTTGATTAGGTGATAGTGCGCCCCGTAATCATTGCGACCCTGGTCCAGAAAAGAGGCGATCGCCGCCGATCCGGCGACGGTGGCGAAGGAGTCCACTAGGGTTTGGGTGGCCAAATAGCAGCGTCCAAAATCCGTCTGATATAGCTCCTGCATGGCAAATTCCAGGGCCGGCAGTTGGTCATATTCATGGACCAGTTCCAATGTGGACGGATGGTCCCGCACCGTTGCATCCAAAATGGGTTCCAGATCCGCAAAGGTTTGAGTTCCGGCGGCGATCGCCTGGGTACCCAACAATCGAATCCCCCGCAGACGAAAGACTACCGACACCGGACATTGGCTGATGGGGGCGATCGCAGGGGAATAGCCCGCTCCCACCAAATCCTGGATGGATAACCGTCGGGCATTGACGCTGGCATGTTGCAAAAATTCCACCACCCGCCCCATCAACGCGGCCTCCCCCGTCATCTGACTCACCGTGGCGATCGCTGCACTGGCCGTCGGCTCGTCCTCGTTGTCCATAAAGGGACGGATGCGATCCAATGCTCCCTGATAATCAAACTTCGCCAAGGTCTGAATGATGACCCGATAGGGCTTGTCGTCCTGGGTGAGTAGATTGGCGATCGCTTCTAAAATCTCCGGGTCATCGGTGCCAATTTCCCCGATCGCCCACACCGCATTTTCTACGGTATATAAATCGTCACCGTCCAAACATTGACGAATCACCGGTAGTGCCGTCGTTGCCTTCAGTCGCCCTAATGATTCCACCGCTTTGCGCTGCACAATCCGCGTATCCAGGGAGCCATCCTCAAACTCCACTGCCCGAATTAAGGCGGCGATCGCCTGTTCTGTCGGGAAATTGATCAGGTGTGACGCGGCGATATAGCGAGATTCCCCCGGCTCTAGCTCTGACGGCGGCGTATCCAATAGGGCGATCGCCTTCTCCTCCGTCAACGAAAAAATATTCGCAAACCGCTTATCCATAACGCACTCAGAAAGAAAAACCTCAGAGAGAAAAAGCCTCAGGGAGGCAAACCTCGGGCAGACACCTCGCTCAACCCATCCCACCAGAACAGGTCAGTATTGTAGTCAAGCATTTGCCCCTCACCCCCGCGCCGTCACATAGCGCAACCTTACCCAGCGACCGTCCTGCTCTGGCTGACGAGGAGCCCAATAAGAAGAGACAGACTCCACGGAGAAGTCTGTCTCTTCATTTTTTGGTTCCAATGCAGTACCGATATGTCCCAAGATTCAGGCCTTAACCCCGGACAAGAGTGCCCAGGCGTTGGGGGTTTCTGCATCAGATTTTAGTCATTGCTCCATTCTTCATGGCCTAGCAATTCGCCAATGCAATCCCGCAGGAGAAAATCACACCGCTCTAGTTCTGCTTCAACACAATTCCATTCGCGGGCAGGAATGTACTGGCACAGGACATAGATGGGTTGGTGGCGGCTCACCCGACCTCGGCTGACTAAGGTTCTTGCTTCTTCTTGAATGGAGTCGAGTGAATATTGATGAACAGTAGCCTGCAGCATAATAGTTCTCACAGAGACGATAAGTTGGACAGGGTTGAGCGATTGTTCCCCGTCGATGACAGAGCGGCTAGCTGGATACACCCTGCTGATTTTTTTGATCGCAGCCTGCCTGGGGGATCAGGCTAACCCTTAAGTATTGCGGTCGCCGTAGAAATAAATATTTTCTACTGATATGGCTTGGCAGAAGCCACAATTTCGACACACCCAAGACTTTCAAATTTAAAACTGAAAGTCTAGAAAAGTTGGTTATTATTACTTTTGATTATTGTGCCCAAAACAATGTAGGGAAGTACAACAATGTCGTCTTTTGGGCTTTTTAATTAATTGCAAGTCTGAAGGCAGACTTTAAGGTCGGATAATGCTACCCCTATTCTGCCCTTAATGTAGGCGTCGAGATATTAAATATCTATAAGCATTGAAACAACCATCCTGACCGG
The DNA here is from genome assembly GCA_964655355.1 of uncultured bacterium. Classification (GTDB taxonomy): domain Bacteria; phylum Cyanobacteriota; class Cyanobacteriia; order CACIAM-69d; family CACIAM-69d; genus CALGDE01. The sequence goes on along the minus strand of CAZZMD010000051.1, from coordinate 26,853 downwards.
GCTTGGGGCTGATCGATCCGGATGGGGATTAGGCAGGTGCTCGGGGTGGGGGCGATCGCTGGGGGTGCGATAGGGACGTTATAAAAAACTGCTGGCTGCATATTTGCAATTTCTGATAGGTATCTGAGACACCATTGCCAAGGGCGATCGCGTGTCTACAATAGGGCGTTGTCGTCAAGAGTCGAGCAGAGCCATGGGTCGCGCAAAAAAAGTTGTGCTGGCATATTCCGGTGGGGTAGATACCTCCGTTTGCATTCCTTATCTAATGCAGGAGTGGGGCGTTGAGGAAGTGATCACCTTGGCAGCCGATTTGGGTCAGGGGGAAGAGTTGGGGCCGATTAAGCAGAAGGCGTTGGATTCTGGGGCGTCGGTGTCGTTGGTGCAGGATGGTCGTGAGGAGTTTATTCGCGATTATGCGTTTCCGGCGATTCAAGCGAATTTGCTATATGAGGATCGATATCCTCTTTCGACGGCGTTGGCGCGTCCGTTGATTGCCAAGATGTTGGTGGAAGCGGCGGCGGAGTATGGGGCTGATGCGGTGGGCCATGGTTGCACCGGTAAGGGGAATGATCAGGTGCGGTTTGATGTGTCGATCGCGGCGTTGAATCCCGATTTGAAGGTGCTGACCCCGGCGCGGGAGTGGGGCATGAGTCGGGAGGAGACGATCGCCTACGGTGAAAAGTTTGGGATTCCGTCGCCGGTGAAGAAAAAGTCGCCCTATAGTATCGATAAAAATCTGTTGGGACGCAGTATTGAGGCGGGTCCGTTGGAAGATCCTTGGACGGAGGCACCGGAAGAGGTGTTTGAGATGACCAAGGCGATCGCGGATACCCCCGATGAGCCGGATTATGTGGAAATCGGTTTTGAAGCAGGGAAGCCTGTGAGTTTGGATGGTCAGGCGTTGTCTCCCATTGATTTGGTGACCCAGCTTAATGAGCGCGTTGGTAACCAGGGGATTGGCCGCATCGATATGGTGGAAAACCGGGTGGTGGGGATTAAGTCTCGGGAAATCTATGAGGTGCCCGCCCTGCTGGTGTTGATTCAAGCGCACCGGGATCTGGAAAGTATGACCCTGACCGCCGATGTGACCCGCTATAAGCGTGGCGTGGAGCAAACCTATGGCGAGTTGGTCTACAACGGCCTGTGGTATAGCCCCTTGAAAACCGCCTTGGATGCGTTTATTGCCGAAACCCAACAACGGGTGACCGGCACCGTCAAAGTGAAGCTATACAAAGGCAGCGCCCGCGTGGTGGGACGTAAATCGGCCATGGCAATTTACTCCGAAGACCTGGCCACCTATAGCTCCGACGACAAATTCGACCACAAAGCCGCCGACGGCTTTATTTATGTGTGGGGGCTGCCCACCCGCGTCTGGGCCGAAAACCTGCGCAAAGGCTAAAGCCCGTACCCGGCCTAAAACGGGATTCCAAAGGGTCACTGACCCTTTGGTGGGGGGTGGGGGGCAAAGCCCCCCGGAGCGATTGCTACAACGGAAGGAGAACTAATTAAAGTCCTCCAGTCACTCCCCATGGCATCCAACAAAACCGCCCTTTGGACCAACGTGATCGCCCTCGCCGTCTTGCAGGGGGCGATCGCCTTTGTGTGGGTAGCCTACCGAGCGTACCTACCGGTCCTCTTCGAGCAAGTTGGCCTACCCGGCACCGAAATCCCCGTCAGCCGAGGCGAAGATTTCTTAGCGATCGCCCTAGAACCGATGATGGGCTTCTGGAGCGATCGCTACCGAGCCAGCCTGGGCAAACGCTTTAGCTTCGTGGCGATCGGGGTCGGCATTTCAGCGGTGATATTGCTCGTGGTTCCCGCCGTTGCCGCCGGTCAAAACCCCATCATGGGCGTAATTTTGACCGTGTTGCTCATTGGCTGGGCGATCGCGATGGCCGCGTTTCGGAGCCCGGCGATCGCCCTGCTGCGGCAATATGCGATCGATACCAACCTTTCCCAGGCCATGGGATTGTTGCTATTTGCCATGGCTATGGTGGGCGCATTCGCCGGTCCCCTACAGGATTGGCTCCTGGCCCTGGGGGCACCGACGGCCTTGGGGGGTAGCTCCGCCCTGCTGGTGGCCAGTGCCGGACTATTGCGCAGCGTTAACCCCCAGCGCAGCATTATGGAGCGGCAAAGTGGGGCGCAATACGGTTATCGTCCGTCATCGGAAACACCCCCGGAATTGTTGCCCAGCCTGAAAACCATGCCCTGGGGGACCGTGGGGCGAGTCTTGTTGCTGGGGGGGGCGATCGCCTGGGGGCTGCGCTTACTCTTCGGTAGCTTAGGACCCAGCCTTACCGCAGTCTTTCCCCGCCTAGAGCCCGGTTTAGCTATCTTTGCCTTTGCCCTCACCGCTGCGTTTCTCGCTGTCCCCGCCGGTGTGATTAATAGCCTATGGGGGATTCGCAAAATGATGATGGGCGGGGCCGTGATGTTGATGCTGACGGTCACCGGTTTACAGACGCCGTTGCCCCCCAACACGGTGATTATTTTTGTTGTGGTGTCGATGTTGGCGTGGACCGTTGTCTTCAATGGGTCGATTCCATTGGCATTTCTGGCATTGACGGGCGATCGCGGTGGGTTGGCTGTGGGGTCCTATTTTGGGGGATTTGCGGGGGGGATGGCCTTGCTGAATTGGACTCCCCTTTCCGATATTTTGGAGACTACCTCTAGTCGGGCCGGGGCAAGCGGCATTGTGTTTGCGGTGATCGCGTTTCTGGTGTGGCAGTTGGGTAAGGTTCAACCCCAATCTGTGCCCCAAACACCGAAACGGGGGGAGCAACCCTCTATGGGGCAGTAACCGGGGTAGTGAATCGGGCAATAATGATAGGGCGTCTAGACCCGCGATCTAGACCTGCGATCGCTCCCCTCCCGCCCCGGTTGCCCATCGGTTTTACCTTTTATGTTCGTCAATTTTTTCCTGCGTCGCCCGGTGTTTGCATCGGTGTGTTCCCTGGTGATTGTGCTGGTGGGGCTGGTGAGTTTTGGGCAGTTGCCGGTCCAGGAGTTTCCCCAAATTGATCCCCCTGTGGTCACGATTACGACGACCTATCCCGGTGCCAATCCGGAGACGGTGGAGACGGAGGTGACGGAGGTGCTGGAGCGGGAGATTAATGGGGCGGAGGGGATTGATACGTTGACCTCCGATAGTTCCCAGTCCCAGTCCCAGATTCGGGCGCGGTTTGTGGTGGGACAGGATGTGAATATTGCCGCCCAGGATGTGCGCGATCGCGTGGCTCGGGCGGTGCGATCGTTGCCGGAGGAGGTGGATCCGCCGATTGTGCGGCGGGAGTCGGGGGGGACGTCGCCGATTGTGTGGATTGCGTTGTCGGGGGGCGGCCGGCTTAGCAGTTTGGAGGTGAATGATTATGCGGAACAGAACATTATTGATGTGCTGGAGACGGTGCCGGGGGTGAGCCGGGTGTTTATTGGCGGGCAGCGGCGGTATGCGATGCGCCTGTGGATTGACCCTCGGAAGTTGGTGGCGCGGAATTTGACGGTGTCCGATGTGGAGGATGCCCTGCGGGAACAGAATATTGAGCTGCCCAGCGGGCGTCTGGAAGGGAATACGACGGAATATAGCGTGCGGGTGGAGGGGCGATTGCGATCGCCGGCGGACTATGAAAATTTGGTGCTCGCCGCCCGCTCCGATGGCGCTAGCGTGAAATTTACCGATGTCGGTCGGGTGGAGTTGGGGGCGGAGAATGAACGGACGTTTGCCCGATCCAATGGGCAGGAGGCGGTTGCCCTGGGCATTGTCAAATTGTCCACGGCCAATACGTTAGAGGTTGCCAATCGGGCTGTGGCGGAGATGGAACGGCTATCAGAACAGTTCCCCGAGGGGATGGTCTATCGCGTTGCCTTTGACCGGGCTGAGTTTGTGGCGCGGGCGATCGAGGAGGTGTGGTCGGCGTTGGCGATCGCGATTTTGCTGACCATTATTTCGATTTTTGTGTTTTTGCATGATTGGCGGGCGACCCTGATTCCGGCGGTGACGATTCCGGTGTCTTTGATTGGTTCCCTGGCGGTGATTGCGGCGTTGGGTTATTCCATCAATACGTTGACGTTGTTTGCGTTGACCCTGGCGACGGGGTTGGTGGTGGATGACACGATTGTGGTGCTGGAAAATGTGATCCGTTATCTTCAGCAGCCGACGGATGAGGCTACGGGCGAGGCGCGATCGCCCTTTACGGCAACGGCGATCGCCACCCAGGAAGTGTTTTTTGCGGTGATTGCCACCACGGTGGTGTTGGTGGCGGTGTTTGTCCCGGTGATTTTCTCGGGCGGGGAAACGGGGCGGTTGTTCTCTGAATTTTCGGCCACGTTGGCCGGGGCGGTGGTGGTGTCGACGGTGGTGGCATTGACGTTGGCACCGCCATTGTGTGCTCGGCTGTTACGTCCCCAGGGGGAGCCGAAAGGTATTTTCGCGGTGTTTGATCGGGGATTGGGATGGACTCGCGATCGCTATGGCAGTCTGTTGAAGCGGGTGGTGCGATCGCCCGGCGTCGTAATTCTGATTTTTCTGGTGAGTACGGTGGGGGGCTGGTGGTGTTTTCAGCAATTGCCCCGGGAGCTGCTGCCCACGGAGGATCGTGGGGTGGTGATCACGTTTGTGAATGGTCCCGATGGGGCGAGTTTGCCCTATACCGACCGGGTGGTGCAGCAGGTGGAAACGATTTTTCAGGATAAAAGTGCCATCGAAGGGTATTTCACCATTGGTGCCTTTAGTCGGGGCAGTGGCGTTGGGCAAACCAACCGGGCGATCGCCTTTGCCAAATTGAATCCCTGGGAAGAGCGATCAGCGGAAGAGGCGCAATCGTCGGTGATTGGATCCCTGTTTGGGGCGTTTTCCCAAATCCCTGAGGCGCGAATTTTCCCGGTTGCTCCCCAAGGGCTGCCCGGGGCTGGTTTTGGGTCGCCTTTGCAATTGGTGATTCAGGGCAATGATCTGCAAACCATTGCCGCTGAAACAGAAGAACTTGCCGCCCGCGCCCGCGAGCTGCCGGAATTGCGCAATGTGGATGTGGATTTGAGTTTTACCCAGCCGGAAGTGTCGGTGCGCATTAATCGGGATAAGGCGGCGGCGTTGGGGGTGGAAATCCGTGATATTGCTCGGACTTTGCAGACCTTGCTCGGTGGCCGGGAGGTGACCAGTTTTAATCGGGGGAACCGTCGCTATGAGGTGATCCTTCAGGCGGAAGCGGAATTTCGGGTGGAGCCTGAGGCGATCGCCAATCTCTACATCGAAACGGATCCCCCTGAGGGCCCTGCGGCGGCGGTGCCTCTAGGGGCGTTGGTGGACGTGGAAACCATCACGACGCCGCCCACCATCACCCATTTCAATCGCCGCCGCACGGCAACCCTTTCTGCGAGCCCTGCCCCTGGCTATAGCTTGGGCCAAGCCCTGGACGCGGTGAAGGCGCTGGCGGCTGAGACCCTCCCCGAGGACTTCCGGACGGATGTGTCCGGTGAATCCCGCACATTGCTGCAATCGGGACAGACGACCCTATTTATTTTCGGGTTGTCCATGGCGTTTGTGTTTCTGGTGCTGGCCGCCCAATTCGAAAGTTATTTGGATCCACTGATTATTATGTTGGCGGTGCCCCTGGCCCTGTTGGGGGCGTTTGGGGCGTTGCTGCTGTTTGGACAAACCCTCAACGCCTACAGTCAGGTGGGGCTGGTGGTGCTGATTGCCCTGGCCACCAAAAATTCCATTTTGATTGTGGAATTTGCCAACCAGCTTCGGGAATCCGGTGTCCCCCTGGTGAAAGCGGCGATCGCCGCCGGTCGGATTCGCTTTCGACCGATCCTGATGACCGCTTTTTCCACCCTGTTTGGGATTCTTCCCCTGGTTCTTTCCGGTGGTCCCGGTGCCGCCAGCCGCACCGCTTTGGGGACTGCGGTCCTCGGGGGCATGGGGCTGTCGACGTTTCTGAGTTTGGGGGTCGTTCCCACCTTTTATGTGCTGTTCAATCGCCGGCGATCGCCCCGGTCCCGCGTGGAGACGCCCCTAGAGTCGTCCTTGGAGGCACCGGCGATCGCGTCGCCCCCTCCCCCGTCCCATTGATTATGGCAATGGCTTATGACAATGGCTCGTAATGGTTGGTAATGGCCCGATCCCCCGTCTGTAGGGGGATACAGACGGAATGACTCAACGGTCAGTCATGGGATTGGCTGAGTCATCTGAGGGATTGGTGCGACCTGAGGTACCATATGCCTGTTTGCGGATATGGGTCCTAGACTAGGTTAGGCAAAATATCGGTGTATCAACTGCGGTCGTTCTTCGCCCGACAGCGGTGTCTCAAATCCATCCCACCTCGGTCTATTCGGATGAAAATGTTACGTCAGTTCTGGTTATCTCCTGCCCTTATCGCCCTATCGGCGATCGCCGCCACGGAACTCCCAGCCCAGGCGCAACTCAATGCCGAGTCGGCGTCTGAGGATACGACTGCCATTGCGCCTCCGTCTGCGCCTACGTCCCCGACGGAGATGGCCGCAACCCCGGCGTCGACTGGTGCGACCTCGACCCCATTCACTGCCCTCTCGGCGATCGCGAACCCCACTGCGGCGGCGGTTGTCGCTACGGAAAATTTAGCGAGCGGTGGGGTGGGAGCTGAAGCCCCTGGGGCGATCGCGCCGACCGCGAGCCTGACCCCGAGTCTTCTCACCCAGGCGACCACGGCTACTCCCCAACCTGCGCCTCCCCACCATCTCGGTACCGCGGCCCTTCAGGCGGCCGATCAATGGCTGGCCCAAACGGATGGGGAAGAGGCAACGCCGTCTGAGCCTGCTGCGGACCCCAGCCCTGACGAAACCGCGCCGCCCCCAACGACCACTCCCGCCCGTCCCACCACCCCCACCGAAACCCAAGTGTTGGTGGGCGAAGTTCAGGTGACCGGTGTTGGCCCTGACCTACAGCGCAGTGTTTATGAGGCGATTCGCACCCAGCCCGGTCAGAATACGAGCCGTAGCCAGCTCCGGGAAGATGTGAACCGCATTTTTGCCACCGGTCTGTTTGCCGACGTCAATGTCCGCCCTCAGGACACGCCTTTGGGGGTTCGGGTCACTTTCGAAGTGGTGGCCAACCCCGAGTTACGGGCCGTTGTCGTAGACGGCGCTGAGGTGATTCCCCAGGAGGAAATTGACGAGATTTTCAGCCCCCTCTATGGCCGCACCCTGAATTTGAATGAGTTGCAGTCGGGCATTGAAGATTTAAACCAGTGGTATCAGGAGGAGGGATTCGTTCTGGCCCAGGTGGTGGGCGCTCCCCAGGTTGCCCCCGATGGCACTGTGACCCTGGAAGTTACGGAGGGGGAAGTTGAAGATATTGAGCTGATCTTCCTCGGAGAGGAGGGGGATACCACCGATGAGGATGGGAATCCCGTGGAAGGGCGGACCCGGGATTTTATCGTCTTCCGAGAGATGAACCTCAAGCCTGGGGATACGTTTAACCGGAACGTGATGCAAGCGGATTTGCAGCGTATTTTTGGGTTGGACCTGTTCGAAGACGTGCAGGTGAAGCTCAATCCTGGCGATGATCCCCGCAAGGTGGATGTGCTGGTGAATTTGCAGGAGAAGAATACGGCGGTGATCGGCGCTGAGGCGGGCTTTAGCTCGTCCAGCGGTATTTTCGGTGCCGTTAGCTTCCAGGAGCAAAACGTGGGGGGGAATAACCAGCGGTTAGGGGCAGAGTTCCAGCTGTCTGACCGGGGTTTCGGGTTTGATTTGTCCTTTACGGATCCTTGGATTGCGGGCGATCCCCACCGCACGTCCTACACGGTGAACTTGTTTAAGCGTCGGACGATTTCGCTCATTTTTGATGGCGGCGAACGGGAAGTGGAGCTGGATAATGGCGATCGCCCCCGGATCGACCGGTTGGGGGGACGGGTGAGTTTTTCCCGTCCGTTGGCTAATAACTGGCGCGGGTCGGTGGGCTTGGAGTTCCAGCACATTGAAATTGTGGATCGGGACGGGGATGTGAATGCGGAGGATGAGCTGGGGAATGATTTGAGTTTCAGTGGGACTGGGATTGATGACCTGCTGACCTTGGATCTCAACCTGTCCCGCGACCTGCGGAATGATCCCATTGCTCCCACGGAGGGGTCGGTGTTGCGCCTTGGGGTGGTGCAATCGATTCCGGTGGGGCAAGGCAGTATTTTTATGAATCGGCTTCGGGGGAGCTACAGTCGCTATTTCCCGGTGGACTGGACCAATTTCTCTGAGGGGGCGGAGGCGCTGGCGTTCAATATCCAGGGCGGTATTGTGCTCGGTGATTTGCCCCCCTATGAGGCCTTTGCGATCGGTGGAACGAATTCGGTCCGGGGCTATGGTGAAGGGGAAGTGGGCAGTGGTCGCTATTTTGTTCAGGGCACTGCGGAATATCGTTTCCCGGTCTTTACCATTGGTGAGAATATTCCCATCGGTGGGGTGTTGTTTGTGGATGTGGGCAGCGATTTGGGTTCGGCGGATCAGGTGCCTGGGAATCCGGCGGGGGCTCGTCGTAAGCCGGGTACTGGGGTTGGCGCGGGGATCGGGGTTCGAGCTCGGACGCCGTTTGGTCCCATTCGTCTCGATTTCGGGGTCAATGATGACGGAGATACTCGCCTCCACTTTGGTATCGGTGAGCGTTTCTAAGAGCTCCTAGGGAGGATTGAGTTCAGTGCGGCTAGTCCTGGGCGATCGCGGTTATCCCCAGGATGTTTCCCCATGCTGTTTGGGGCGATCGCGGCATCCGGTCCCCTCGAACGGCGACCTTTTCCCGGTGCCGGGCCGGGTTTTATGCTGGATACAGTGTTTTCCCCCCTAGTTCCTATCCCTAGCCATGGCTACGACCCTCGCCCGTCCCATTACCTGTACCGGCGTGGGTCTCCATTCCGGTGCTCCCGTCATCACCACCTTGCGGCCCAGTTCAGACCCGTCCCAGGGGCGGTATTTTGTCCGCACGGATTTGCCTGAGGCGGATCCCATCCCGGCTCGGGTGTCCCAGGTGGGCCAGACGATGTTATCGACGGAACTGATCGCCCCGGCGGGCCCGGAACGGGGCACGATTCGCACCGTGGAGCATTTATTGGCGGCGTTGGTGAGCCATGGGGTGTCCGCCGTGCGCATTGAGGTGGATGGCCCGGAGGTGCCCCTGTTGGATGGGTCGGCGGCGGAATGGAGTCGGGCGATCGCCTCGGCGGGGGTGACGCATATTGAATCCACTATTGAATCCGCTGCGGACAGTGCCGATGGGGCGATGGTGCCGCCCCTCTCGCAGCCCCATTGGATTTACGATGGCGATGCATTTGTGGCGGCGTTGCCGGCCCCGAGCCTGCGTTTTAGCTATGGCATCGAATTTGCAGAGGCTCCCATTGGCAACCAGTGGCACAGTTGGTCCCCCGTTCAGTTTGGGGCGGATGGGGATGATTTTTTGCGGACCATTGGCGAGGCGCGGACCTTTGGGCTGGCGCGGCAGGTGGATCAACTGCGGCAGGCGGGATTGATCCAGGGGGGATCCTTGGAGAATGCCCTGGTGTGTGATGAAGAACGGTGGTTAAATCCGCCCTTGCGGTTTGAAAATGAGCCGGTGCGTCATAAAATCTTAGACTTAGTTGGGGATTTGAGTTTGATTGGAACGATTCCCCAGGCTCATTACGTGGCGTTTAAAGCGAGTCATCGGCTACATGTGGCGTTGGCTAAGGCGATCGCCGGCGCTTGGAGCCCCAAAATGGCGGCCCCGGTTGCCTGATGGAGGGTCCAACGATGGGCCCCGATGAAGAGTCTGAGCCAAGTCTGGGCTAAGGATGAGCCAACAACAGTGCACAGGCTGCTCCGCCCGATTGGGTTTTGAGGTTCCCTGCCTGAACCGCTGCCTAAACCGCTGCGTCCTGCCAAACTGGTCTGACCCCGCCCGTTAACTCCCTCCCCCTGGGCGCTGCTCGACGGAGCCCATGAGCGATGCCCCCCGGAGCTCCCTCCTCTCCAATCTCCCTTCAGTGCCCCTGTTTCGGGGCTTCGTTAACATCATCAAGTTCGCTACCCCTATGTCCACCCTGTCCGCCCCCTCCACTGTTTCTGATGCCCCCCAATCCACCGAGGCGGCTGCGGCTGCGACGGTTGAGCCTGCTCCCGCTGAGGGGGCGATCGCCAAAGATGCCGACGCCAAAGACGCACCGAAAAAGACGTTTGATATTGAGGAGATTCACGCGCTGCTCCCCCACCGGTATCCCTTCGCCTTGGTGGATCGCATTATTGAATATGTGCCGGGGGAGAAGGCGGTGGGTCTGAAGAATGTGACCTTTAATGAGCCCCATTTCCAAGGGCATTTTCCAGATCGCCCCCTGATGCCGGGGGTGTTGATTGTGGAAGCCATGGCCCAGGTGGGCGGTATTGTGATGACCCAGATGCAGGAGGAGGGTGACGATCGCCTGTTTGTGTTTGGGGGCATTGATAAAGTTCGCTTCCGTCGCCCGGTGGTTCCTGGGGATCAGTTGGTGATGACGGTGGAGTTGTTGTGGGTGAAGCGCAAGCGTATTGGCAAAATGGCGGGTAAGGCGACGGTGGATGGCAAATTGGTGTGCCAAGGTGAGTTGATGTTTTCACTGGTAGACTAAACCCGATTTCGTTTTTCGTTACCCCTTCCTCTGCCCCCCCCATGCAAGCCCTGATTCATCCGACGGCGATTATCCATCCGGGTGCCCGTCTCCATGCTTCGGTCCGTGTTGGCCCCTATTCGGTCATTGGCGAGCATGTGCAAATTGGGGCTGACACGGTGGTGGACGCTCACGTCGTAATCGATGGGCGGACGGTGATTGGCGATCGCAATCATATTTTTCCCGGTGCGGTCATCGGTGCTGAGCCTCAAGATCTGAAGTACGACGGCTCTTTGAGCCTGGTGCAGATTGGCGATGACAATAGTATTCGCGAGTATGTGACCATTAATCGGGCCACGCGGGCCGATGAGGCGACGGTGGTGGGCGATCGCAATTTGTTGATGGCCTATGTCCATGTGGCCCATAACTGCGTGGTGGAGGACAACGTGGTGGTGGCCAATGGGGTTGCCTTGGCTGGGCATGTGCATATTGAGTCCCGGGCCACCATTGGCGGGGTTTTGGGGATTCATCAGTTTGTGCGGATTGGCCGGTTGGCCATGGTGGGGGGCATGAGCCGCATTGATCGGGATGTGCCGCCTTTTATGTTAGTGGAGGGGAATCCGGCGCGGGTACGGACGTTGAATCGGGTGGGGCTCCGGCGGGCGGGCTTTGATGAGTTGGACGGTGGGCAGGTCGTCAAAACCCTGAAGCAGGCGTTGCGGCTATTTTTCCGGTCGGATATGAAGGCGGAGGCGGCGATCGCGGCGATTGAGGCGTTGCCGTCCAGTGAGCCCTTGGATCATTTGTTGGCGTTTTTGCGGCGATCGCTGGCTGGGCGGCGTGGTTTGCTGCGGGGGACGACGGGAAAGGGGGGCAAGACCGCTGAGTCTGCGTCCAAGGGGGCTAATGCCCCAGCGCTGGATTCTTCGACTGTGCTATCCACTAGCCATGTGGCGTCGGCGTCGGAGCGCCGCCCCCTGAATGCCAATAATGCGAGTAATGCGAGTACTGCTGCGCCGCCCACGTCCAATGTTTAGGGCGGGTTTTTAGGACGGTAGCTTGGAACAGGGGAGCTATGGTGAAGCGGGTTTTTATTAGCACTGGGGAAGTGTCGGGGGATTTGCAGGCGTCCCTTTTGGTGCGCAGTTTGTATGAGCAGGCGGCGGCGCGGGGGATGGATTTGGAGGTGTCTGCCCTGGGGGGACCGCGGATGGCGGCGGCGGGGGCGAAGTTGTTGGCTGATACCAGTCCCATTGGGTCGGTCGGGTTATGGGAGGCGTTGCCCTATGTGCTGCCCACCTTGACGGCGCAGCGGCAGGCGAAGGCGTTTTTGAAAGAGACGCCGCCGGATTTGGTGGTGTTGGTGGATTATTTGGGACCGAATCTCAGTCTGGGAAATTTTATTCGTAAAGCTTTCCCCGATGCGCCGATTTGGTATTACATTGCGCCCCAGGAGTGGGTGTGGTCCATGGGCGATCGCAGTACGAATCAGTTGGCGGGGCTGGTGGATTGTATTTTGTCGATTTTCCCGGAGGAGGCGCGCTATTACCGGGAGAAGGGGGCGACGGTGAAGTGGGTGGGACATCCCCTGTTAGATCATCTATCCCATGCTCCTGACCGAGAGACGGCGCGGCAACGGTTGGGGATTGCGCCGGATGAGGTGGCGATCGCCCTGATCCCGGCGTCCCGTCAGCAGGAAATTAAGTATTTGATGCCGGTGATGTTCCAGGCGGCCCGGCTGTTACAGGAGCGGCTGAAACGGGAGGGCACAGTCGTGAAATTTTGGGTGCCGCTATCCCTAGAAAAATATCGCGGGGCGATCGCGGAGGCGGTCGGGTCGGCTGGCCTGGAGGCTCGGCTAATTGGTCGGCCCGAGGTGGATGCTTTAAACCTACCGGCAGGGGATTTAGGGCTTCAGCCGTCGATGACTTGTTTGGCGGGCGCGGATCTGGCGATCGCGAAGTCGGGGACGGTGAATTTGGAGGCGGCGTTGTTAGGCGTTCCCCAGGCGGTGGTTTATCGCGTTAGTCCGATTACGGCTTGGATTGCTCGCAAGATACTAAAGTTTTCCATTCCGTTTATGTCCATCGTCAATTTGGTGGAGATGAAGGGGGTGGTGCCAGAATTTTTGCAGGAGGCGGCGACCCCTGAGGCGATCGCTCAGGAGGCTTGGGGGTTATTACAGCACGAGCGGCGAGAGCGGGTGTTGCAGGAGTATGGCAGTCTGCGGCGGGCGCTTGGGGATGGGGGGGCCTGTCAACGGGCGGCGGATGCAATCCTAGATGTTTTATGACGGCTCGAACGGCTGCCTGTAGGGGCTTTGCCCCTACGACCCCACCAGAGGGACAGCGTCCCTCTGGACTCCCATGTTCAAATACTCTCGCTTTAGTCCAGTTGGCGACCGGTTAGTTCGACGAATATGTCTTCTAGGTTGGACGCGCGTACCATTAGTCCGGTGCGATCAGGTTGGTTCTCCAGGTAATCATTGGCTTCGGCGAGCGTGGGGAAGAATTTATAGTCCCAGCGATCGCCTACCTGTTTCATCACAAGCCCTTCCCCGTGTTTCTTTTTAAATTCCGGCAGCGTTCCCAGCTCGATTAGTTCGCCGTTGTCCATGATGCCCACGCGATCGCACAGGTATTCCACTTCGTCCATGTAGTGGGTGGTCAGCAGCATGGTCATGCCTTTGCGGTTGAGATCGCGGATAATCTCCCACAAGCGCCGTCGAGTCTGAGGATCCAACCCCACCGTGGGCTCATCTAAAAACAAGACGTCTGGCTCATGCAGCAGCGCCCGCGCAATCTGTAAGCGCCGCTTCATCCCCCCCGATAGGGCTTTGACCATGCTGTCCCGCCGGTCCGTTAGTTCCACGTACTCTAAGCACTGGTTAATTCGCTCCTGCCGACCGGGGTTGGGGAGGTGATGCAATCGCCCGTGATATTCCATGTTTTCCCACACGGTTAAATCTTGGTCGACGCTTACCTGTTGCAAAACCACTCCAATGCGCTGCCGCACTTGGGTGCTATGGCGGACAACATCGTGACCCTGCACAGAAATGACGCCCTCGCTGGGCCGGGTCAACGTCGTAATCATCCGAATCGTCGTCGATTTGCCTGCTCCATTGGGTCCCAACAGCCCAAACATCTCCCCGGCTTGGATTTCAAACGATAGCCCTTTCACCACAGGCACATCGCCATAGACTTTGCGAACGTTATCCAGCGTGACAGCAGCGCCCATGATTTCCCTCATTCCTTAACCGATTCTCAGGGGCGATCGCCCAAACACTCAGAAAATTGTTCCACAGGGCGAAATGTAAAACAACGGCTCGCAAGGCAGGAGGATAGGTTAATCCGCTAGCCAGGTATCGAAATCACTGTTGAAGCGCTTTAGATCCAGTAGGCGAATTTTGTTGTGGGCGATCGCGGCTTGATGATCCACTGGGCGGTTATATCCCCAGTCCGCTAGGAATAAGCCAACGTCCACCAGTTCAGGCTGTTCGGAGACGGATTGCAGGGTGAGCAGGCGATCTTCCACAAACCACACTTGGCGAATATCTTCTAGGTCACTTAGTAGGGCCAAGGTTTGCCATTTAGGACGGTGTTCGCCTTTCCCGAAAATGGTGCTTTTGGGTAGAGTGATGCCAACGGTTTCTAGCAGGCGGCGGGCGAAACGGGCTTCTTTTGTTGTGATGATAAAGAGCGGTAGCTCCTGGCGTTGCCACTGTTTTAGCTGCTCAACGACGCCGGGATAAAACTTGTGGAGTCCGAGCCAACTGTCTAGGTCGGTTGCAATCCAGCGATCGCGACAGCCATCCAATGCTTCGGCTAAGTGGGGCGCGTCTAATGGACAATCTTTGAGAAGGTCATGTTTGAGCGTTGCCCATTCCTTAAAAAACTGATCGTCGCTGATCCCTTCCAGCATGCCGTGGATCAGAATCGGCATTTCCCAGCCGGTTTCTACCAGGGCACGCAGGGGACCGAATCGTTGGGCGATCGCTTCGGGGGCATCGGTCTCGTCCCGCTTCCAAACCTCACAGTAGGTTTTCCACGCCACCTGAAAATACTCCTGCAAGCCGTCGCAGAGGACGCCGTCAAAGTCGAGCGCGAGGAGATCGGGGTGGGAGATTGTCATATCGGCGAGTTTCAGCCTCCGAGCAAACTGGGTGCAAACCACCATGGATGGCTTGATCCCCCACTAATCTAGCGCATGGTCCAATGGCACAGCGCTTTAGGTGACAAGTCACGTCGCAATTGTTACTTCAGGGGCAATGATCGACTTCTAGGGGGGACGAAGGGATCCAGAATCCGCGATGCGGCCCCGTATTTATGACAAAATCTATGACAAACATCTGTGACAGATAACTGACCAGAAGGGTGATTGGGAATGGGGGGCAATTGATGGATTTAGCCACATTTCAACGGTTTTTTGATAATTGCGTGGGGGAGTGGATCAGTGAGCGGACTTACCACTATTTGACCCATCAGGAGGTCGAGCGATCGCAGACGGAGTTCCAAATCCGCGGGTTGGATGAGGGGCTGAAACGCAAAGTGTTGTCGGATAATGATTTCCCGGAGCCGGCTGATTTGGGGACGTTGCCTGGCTATCATTTGGATTTCCAAACGGTGTCGGAGCACGGGGATACGAAGGCTTATGGGCTGAATTTTTTGTTTGTGCCCGATGGTTCGGCGGGGGAATTGCTGACGGGATCCTATTTGCGCGATCGCGCCTATGAGGAATCGAAGCCGATGGTGGCGCAGTTCCAGTTCAACCCTGAGACGAATGAGTTGGCGCTGACGACGACCTATACCCGTGTGGTGTCCGTGGATTCCATTACGTTGGTTAATCCGGTGATGCGGGTGCGTAAGATTTTGAACTATCATCGCCCGCCTGAGGGGGAAGCCCTGAGTCAGATTGCGTTGGCTGGTTTTGGGATCGAACAGAAAAAATAGTCCGGCAGAAAAAATAGCCTGCCCGAGTTACTCCCTGCGAGATAGGAGACTGCGATACAACCTGGGGTGCTGGGGATGGTTATGATGAGACCGTCGGCGGGGATTGCGATCGCCGCGGCGGTTCTATATCAGTATTTCCAGCCTTCGTTTCCAGTCTTCCCCCTCGTCAATCCCGTCAATAAAAGTTTGAATGAAAGTTTGGCTGCCTATTTTTATTGCTGTTTTTATCGTTGCGCAGGCGTTGCAATGGGCGCGGGGGTTGGCGCTGCCCCTGCCGATATTTGTGGTGGCGGGAGTGATTTTGGCGGCGGTTTCCAATTGGGATCGTCGGGCCGGAATTCCCTTTAAGTGGTTCCGGCAATGGCAGAGTATTCCGGAGCCGACGGTCCAGACGCCAGACACCCCGACAGCCTCTTCTCCCCCTGCATCCCCCACGGTTATTCCGCCCGCATCCCGTCCAACGGTGGCTGCTCCCGGTGAAACTGATCCTGTCCAATTCCAAGAAATTTATCCTCGCAGCCAGGGATCAAGTGCCGCCACGGGATCAGAGAAGGTGTTATAGATAGAAATTCAATCCATAACACCTGCAACTTCCTGAGTGCCCCGCCCCATGAGCAGCGATCGCTTGGCCTATCCCGTCACCCGCACCGTTGACCAGACGGATGATTATCACGGTACGACCGTTGCGGATCCCTATCGCTGGTTAGAGGGGGGGGCGGATGATCAGGAGGTGCAGGGCTGGATCGAGGAACAAAGTCGGTTTACGGCGGCCTATTTGGAAAAGCTGCCGGAGCGGGATCAGATTCAAGACCGCCTAACGACCCTATGGGATTACGAGAAATATGGCACTCCCTTTAAGAAGTCGGTCAAAACTGGAGACGGGGACGGGGGCGATCGCTATTTCTATTTCAAAAATGATGGGTTGCAAAACCAGAGTGTTTTGTATGTGCTGGATGACCTAGACGGCGAGCCGAAGGTATTGCTGGATCCCAATACTTTGTCGGAGGATGGCACGGTTGCCTTGTCTGGCGCTGCTATCAGTGATGATGGTCAATATCTTGCCTATGGGTTGTCCCAATCTGGGTCCGATTGGCAGGTGTGGAAGGTGCGGGCGATTGAGTCGGGTAAGGATTTGGACGATGAGCTGAATTGGATTAAGTTTTCTGGTGCGTCTTGGGATTACGACAGCCAAGGGTTTTATTACAGTCGCTATGACGAACCCAAGGAATCGGAACAGTTTGAGGCGGTTAATTATTATCAAAAACTTTACTATCACCGCTTGGGCACGCCTCAATCAGACGATGTGCTGATTTACCATCGACCTGATCAAAAGGAATGGGGGTTTAGTGGCAGCGTTACGGAAGATGGTCGGTATTTGATTATTTCCGTCTGGCAGGGGACGGACCCGAAAAATTTGCTGTTTTATAAGGATTTAAGTTCGCCGGACAGCGACGTGGTTGAGCTGATTTCTGAGTTTGAAGCTAGCTACAGCGTGATTGATAACGATGGCAGTACGTTGTGGGTGGAAACTAATTTGGACGCGCCTCGCAATCGGGCGATCGCGATTGATTTGGAGAATCCTGCTAAGGAAAATTGGCAGGTGTTGATCCCGGAAGCACCGGAAACCTTGGAAGGGGTGGGGGTGCTTAATAATCAGTTTTTGGCGTCCTATTTGAAAGATGCCCATACCCAAATCAAAGTTTTTAGTTTGACTGGCGACTTTATTCGAGAACTGAAGCTGCCGGGGTTGGGATCCGTTGGCGGATTTCGGGGCAAGCGTCACGATACGGATACGTTTTTTAGTTTTACGAGTTATACGACGCCGACTACCATTTATCGCTATGACATGGCGGGCGATCGCACCACGGTTTTCCGTCAGCCTCAGGTGCAATTTAATCCCGACGATTACGAAACCAAGCAGGTTTTTTATGCCAGCAAAGATGGGACAAAGGTGCCCATGTTTATTAGCCATAAAAAGGGATTGGCGCTTAATGGTCAATTGCCGACCCTGCTCTATGGCTATGGCGGTTTTAATATTTCGTTGACCCCCTCGTTTAGTATTGCCAATTTGGTGTGGATGGAGATGGGCGGCGTTTATGCGGTGGCGAATCTGCGGGGCGGCGGCGAGTATGGCGAAGATTGGCACCAGGCAGGCACGAAGCTGGATAAGCAAAATGTGTTTGATGATTTTATTGCCGCTGGGGAATGGTTGATTGCGAATTCCTATGCGTCCTCGGAGACGTTGGGTATTTATGGGGGTAGCAATGGCGGTTTGTTGGTGGGGGCGTGTTTGACCCAGCGACCGGATTTATTTGGGGCGGCGATTCCGGCGGTGGGGGTGTTGGATATGTTGCGCTTCCATCAGTTCACCATTGGTTGGGCGTGGTGCAGTGATTATGGCTCGTCGGATAATGCTGATGAGTTTGGGGCGCTCTATGCCTATTCGCCGCTCCATAATCTCAAGCCCGGTGCTGCCTATCCCCCAACCTTGATCACCACCGCCGATCGCGACGATCGCGTGGTCCCTGCCCATAGTTTTAAATTTGCTGCTGCCCTCCAAGCGGCCCAGGGGGGGGATGCACCGACCCTAATTCGCATTGAAACGAAGGCGGGGCATGGTGCTGGGAAACCCACCGCCAAGATTATTGAAGAGGCGAGCGATCGCCTGGCTTTCCTAAAATGTCATTTGCAATAGGCATCTGAAACATTAAACGCTGGGGGAGGGGGGGCTGAGTGGGGGGCGATCGCTCAGCATTCCCATCAATACAACCCCACGACAAAAGCCCATCCAGGTGCCATTGATGGCCCCATTTAGGGCAAAAAAGACGGTGTGGTTGGACTTCAATATCTCTAGGGTGGTGATGCCGGCACCGGCTAGGAGTCCCAATTCCACGAACCACCCTATGGCGCAACCGATTAGCCAGGGTTGGGCCCTTGGGAAATGCGATCGCAATAGCCACCCCCGTGCCCCATCCAACATAAACCCGCAGATGGGCAGCAGAATATAGGCCAGCCCCTCGGCGGAAAATGCTCGCCCTGCCATCACAATGCTGAACAGAATCAGCATCATAAGTCCTTTGGCGGCGCACCATAGGGGAGAGATGGGAATGCGATAGGACCGCAGGGTTTGCCATTCCAATCCCCCTACGATTCCCCCACCCACCCAAAGGCTGAGCCATAGGGCTTGGGTTTCGGTTTGCACCGAGGCCGTTGTCACCGCAAAGATTGCTGCCCCCACTGCTGTAATAAGCGTCCAGGTGACCCAAATGGGGGGCAGTTTTATCGGGGGCGGTTTTATGCTGATGTTGTTTGGCTCGGGAGGGGGGGCCGTCATGGGGTCATTATGGACCGTCGATATGCCCTTGGGAATGGGCCTACGAGGGGCGGCGATCGCGCAGCATTAAGGTCAACGCCCATCCCCGCCATAGCCCCAGCCATAGCCCATTCACAAACCCATTCAAGGCGAAAAATGCTACCAGTGGGCGGACATATCCCAGGCTCAACAGGCCAAAGAAGAGGAAAAGCCCCACATTTAGGACCCAGCCTATTCCGCACAGTAAGAACCACCGCCGTGCTTTGGAACCGTGCGATCGCAATAGCCACCCGCGACTGCTATCCAAAATTAATCCCCAGACCAGGGGCAACAGCGGCACTGTCACCACTTGGTCGATGCGTACGACTTGGTCGATGCCGAAATGGAGGGGGAGCATCATTGCCGTCATCAGGCCAATCCATCGCCCTCCTCCCATGGGAATGCGGTAGCGGCGCAGGAGTCGCCATTCGATCCACCCGACGATGGCTCCCCCTAGCAACATCCCAATGAGTAATGCCGTGGCGTCATCCCCCTCGCGCATCATCAATGTTGTACCGGCGATCGCGCCGGCGGTGGCCGATCCCAATGCGGTGACGATGGACCATTGCATCGGGATGGGCATGCCTTGGGAAGGGGCCGCGGGGGCGATCGGTTCGGTCATGGCAGGGGAGTTATGACAGTGAAGTCATGGCAGGGGAACTATGACAGGAAAAATCTGGCTGAATTAGTCCGCTGGGAGGGTTGGGGGGATAACGGCTGTGCGGGCACGGCGATCGCGTAGCATCACCGCTAGCGCTCCCCCACGGCATAGCCCCATCCAAATCCCATTAATTGCCCCGTTGAGGGCCACAAATGCGATGGCTGAGTCGGCTAGGGCAAGGGTTGAAGCGCCGGCGAACAGAAAGATGGCGGTGTCGACGGCCCAGCCGAGTCCGCAAAATATAATCCACCACCAGGCGACGGGGAATCGCGATCGCAATATTCCCCAGCGGGGCACATCTAACAGCAACCCAAATGGGATCAGGAAGAACAAAGCGTAGTCCCCGTTGGTGCTCCCAAACACCCCCATGATGCTGGCGATGAGGACGAGCAGTCCCGCGTTCAACCCACACCATAGGGGACCGATCGCGATTTTGTAGAGCCGTAGGGTTTGCCATTCTAGCCAGCCTACGACGAGTCCCCCCATTAATACCCCCACGATGAGTCGGGGAAGGCTGTCACTGCCGCTACTGTCACCGCTAATCCCAGCCATGATCGCCCCAAAAAGGGCGGCGGCCACGGCGGTCATGAGGGACCAAGTCAGTAAAATCGGCGGTAGGGAGCGGGAACTGGGGGCGGCTGAGGGAGGGGAAGCCATGGGAAAGGTAGGGGAAGATGTTTTCTGGATCTTGCCCGAGCTTGACCCGAAAACGGTTGGGGTCTGTGCCAGTTTTGGAACTTCTGTAGCCAGGACGGGGACGCCATTTTGGGAGGCTTTTTAGGGCGGTTTTTGGGACGTTACTGTGGGCGATCGCGCACCATCACCATCAGCGCTCCCCCGCGACAGAGCCCCATCCAAATCCCATTAATGGCACCGTTGAGGGCCACGAATAGCACTGTCGAGTCATAGATTTCAACGGTGTACAACCCTGCGAATAGTAAGAGGGCAATATCTGCCGTCCAGCCGAGACCGCAAAATGCTATCCACCACCCGGCCCGAGGGAGCCGCGATCGCAACATCCCCCAGCGCGGTGCATCCAACATCAGACCCCAGAGGGGCAGGAGGTACAGGTTGTTATTCCCTGCCATGCCGTCTATGTTGACCATGATGCTGGCAATGAGCATCAGCATTCCGGCGTTAATCCCGCACCATAGGGGACCTATCGAAATTTTGTAGAGCCGCAGGGTTTTCCATTCCAGCCCGCCCACGATGAGCCCGCCAATTAATACCCCTACCATCAGTCTGGGAAGGCTATCACTGCCGCTGCCGTCATAAATCCTGGCGACGATCGCCCCAAAGATGGCGGCGGCAATGGCGGTCATGAGACACCAGGTTAGCAAGATTGGCGGCAATCGACTGGGGCTGGAAGCGGCGGGAGGAGATGGAGCCATGGGATGTGCAGGGGGGAGGTTTTCCAGATTTTGGACCGGTGTGACCCTGAATCGATGGGGGCTGTGCCAGTTTTGGAACTTCCGCGGCATCATGGGGAAGCCATTTCTAGGATGCTTTTTAGGACGCTACCATGGGCGATCGCCTGATTTTTTCCCCTGCTTCTCCCACCCCAGCGCCTGATTTTTCCCTGGACCAGGTGTTGGTGCTGATTCCGGTGATGAATGAAGCGGCCACGATTGGCAATGTGGTTCGGGAGTTGCGATCGCGGGGGTTAGCCCAGATTCGGGTGGTGGATAACGGCAGCAGCGATCGCAGTGTGGAAGTGGCTGAGGCGGCGGGGGCGGAGGTGTTGCGGGAGCCGATCCCGGGCTATGGGCGGGCCTGTTGGCGGGGGCTTCAGGGGATTCCCCCCCATATCCAATGGGTTTTGTTTTGCGATGGGGATGGGAGTGATGTGTTGGATCCCCTCGAAAAGTTTTGGGCGGCGGCGGCTAGTGGGGCGGATTTTATCTTGGGCGATCGCCGGGCGACGGCAGCGGGGCGATCGCATATGACGCCGGTACAAAATTTCGGGAATGGTCTGGCGACAACGCTAATTCACTGGGGTTGGGGGGAGCGGTACGGCGATTTGGGACCGCTGCGGTTGATCCGGCGATCGGCGTTGGAGGCGATCCAAATGCGCGATCGCGGGTTTGGTTGGACCGTGGAAATGCAAATCCGCGCCGCCGAATTGAGTTTACAAGTGATAGAAATTCCCGTGGGCTACCGTCAGCGCCAGGGGGGACGGTCCAAAATTTCTGGCACCATTCGCGGCTCGATCCAAGCAGGCACCATTATTCTGTCCACCGTCGGCACGCTGTATTTTCGACGCCTACGCCGGAACGGTATTTCCCCTGTCTTGCTCAGCCTGAGTTTATTGATTGTCGGGGCGCTCTTGATTCGCCCCCATGGGGATTTCCGATTTGTGGAGCATCAAATCGCCATGATGACGTTCTCCACAGTGATGCTTTTGGGATTCGCGGCCTCTTGGAATATCAAGTCCATTGGGGGGCGATGGTTTTGGGGTGGGGCGATCGCCCTGCGGCTCATCCTGCTGTTTATGTACCCCGGCAACGATATTTGGCGCTACCTGTGGGAGGGGTATATCCAAAATTTCGGCTTTAATCCCTTTGCTCAGCCACCCAATGCTCCGGAACTGATCCCCTATCGCACGGATTGGTGGGGGCTAATGAATAATCTGCACGTCTCTGCCATTTACCCGCCCTTAACCCAATGGGCGTTCCGATTCCTGTCAACGATTACCCCATCGGTGTTGCTGTTTAAAAGTGCTTTTATTGCTGCTGATTTAGGGGTTTGTTGGCTCCTTTCCAGAAAATTTGGCTATCTAAAAACATTAATGTATGCCTGGAATCCTGTGGTTTTATATTCCTTTTCTGGGGGCGGACATTATGATAGCTGGTTGGTTTTACCCATGGTGGGGGCATGGGTTGCGTGGGACCGAGGGAAACACTATTGGAGTGCGCTATTAATTGGGATTGGCGGTGCCATTAAACTAACCTGCTTCCCCGTTCTATTATTTATTGCCTTTCAGAAATTAATTGAAAATCGTTCCCCTGATACCAATCGACTCAATATCAAACCTGCGCTAATGATCCTCGGCATTGGCATCCTTCCCTTTGTTTTGACGGGGCTCAGCTTCTGCAATGCGGACGCCTGCACCTTTCTCCCCACCCAATCCTCCTTTATCTCCCACATTCGCAGTTCCCAATTTTTGCCCTATCTGGTATCCCTGGTATTTCCTGAAACTACCGCAGCGGGCACCAATAAATTCTATGGAATTCCAGTGGCGATCGCCCTAATCTTCCTGCTAATTCGCTGCCGTAAACTATCTACCTTTGCCGAATCTTATTTCTTCGTTCTGCTGATCTGTTCTCCCATTATTCATATTTGGTATTTCAGTTGGATTGTCCCCTTCGCCGTTGCCAGCCAGAATTTAGGAATACGTTTGGTGAGCCTGTCGGCGTTTATGTATTTCCTATTACAAATCAATACCCTGACGGAGGGGGCGTGGACGTTCCATCCCGTTGAACGAATGCTCCTCTGGCTGCCCTTTGTTATTGGATTTTTGTGGACCCGTTTAATCGAAAATCCGCCCTCAGATCTCGCCCCTAAATCCCCATAACAGCCCTATGAGTCATCCTATTGGCCGTCGTAGCACCCTGAAATATCTTGCCCTGGGCGCTGGGACGTTTACCGTTGCCCAACTCGCCGCCGCCTGCCAGACCCGCTCTGACGAGCCCCACAGCGATCGCCCCACGCCTTCGGATTTTGCCCCTTTATCTGACCAGCCCCTTTGGACCATGCCCGACGAAGCCGCTCCCCATGCCCGCACTTGGATGGCATTTCGAGCCGATCCCGATATTTGGGGGGACGATTTGGTGGAACCCATCCAGGATAATTTGGCGCTGATTGCCCGCACCATTGCCCAATATGAGCCGGTCACTATGGTTGTTCAAGCGGAAGACCGGGCGATCGCGGCGGAAAAATGTGGACCCGGCGTAGATTTACTCGTGGCTCCCCTGGATGATTTGTGGATGCGGGATACGGGACCGGTGTTCGTGAAAAATTCCGTGGAAAATGACCAGGGACAACTGGGGGCGATCAATTTCAATTTCAATGGCTGGGGCAATAGACAACGCCACCGCAAGGATGCCCAAATCGCCGATATTGTCACCCGGGAAGCGTCTGCCATCCCCATTGCCACCGATATTGTCCTGGAAGGAGGGGCGATCGAAGTGGACGGCCGCGGCACTGCCCTGGTGACCGAAAGCAGCATTCTCAATGACAATCGCAACCCCGGCTTAACCAAAGCCGACTGCGAAGCCATCCTTAAACCCCTGCTCGGCCTACGAAAAATTATTTGGCTCCCCGGTCTCCGCGATCGCGATATCACCGATGGCCACGTTGATTTTTATGCTCGTTTTGCCCGCCCTGGCGTTGTGATTGCGGCCAATGATCGCGACCCTGATTCCTTCGATCATGCGGTCACCCAAGCTCACCTGGAGATTCTCAAAAGCGAGGCCGATGCCGACGGCAATCCCCTCGAAATCCTCACCCTAGAAACGCCTTCCACCGTCCGCCCTGAATTCGACAATCCCGATTTCGCCGCCGGATATATCAATTTCTACGTGATTAATAGCGCGGTGCTGCTGCCGGAATTTGGCGATCGCCCCCGGGATCTGGCCGCCCAAGATACATTACGCAATCTTTTCCCCGGGCGCACAATCATTCCCCTCAACATCGATGCGATCGCGGCAGGGGGCGGCGGCATTCATTGCACCACTCAACAAGAACCTCAACTTTAAGCCTCAAACAATGTCGAAATAATCTTGCCTTAATGTTGATAATCTGCTGGTCCTTGCAACAACGGGGGCATAATCCATGGGCACTTTAAGGCTCTACAGCTCATCCTTTGGGTGACTATAGGACCCGTCAGTGACCCAAGATGCTGACCCATAAATCAATTTCAATCCAATGATATTTGGGTGCTAAATCCTCGCCTTGGTTTATCTCAACGGTTGGACTGACTGAAACAGAGATCAGTCAAAGGGGCAATCGCAGCATCTTTTCCCGAGAAAAGCGATCTTTAAGAGTCCCTTCTCGAAAAATAACCCACTTTAAGAAGACCTCAATTTCAGTCGCCGAATGTTGCCTGGGCTACAAATTACCCACCATGAGAAACAATATTCAGAGACTAATATACACAATTCTTTCAAAAAAAATTGTTTTCATTTTGACTGTAAGCTTTAAATTGAATCGACTACGTTGTCAGCAGTTGACGTAAACGCTCAAAAGTTGGAACTTTAAGCCTCGTTTGCTGGGAACGGGAGCATTGTGTTCGGATTTTTGATGGTTCCCCTCGAGCCCCCTTGTCATCCCCAGCTACACCATTCAACAGAATCAGACCCTTTGTTTTGGGTCATAATTTGTTGGCTTTGTATCGTTATGATAATTTTATTTGACAAGGGCGTCTTGGCTCTAATCGGCATCGCAACGTACGGTTCTTCTGAGACTTGACAATGACAAAGACAACCTCGGCAATTCAGGCGTTCGTTGGGGCTTGCGATATCGCTCCCCTTGCTTCTCAGGATGTGAATTCTGCTTTGGAGGCGTTTCTCGGTAATGATCTGGCTCGGGAGTTGTTGATGGCTTTCATTGAAAGCCCGGCGTTCTCCAAGGAGCTTGGGGAAGAGTTTGCTGCGGTTGGTGCGGTGAAGGGGATTTCCGCCTGCCGCAGTTTGCGCAGTTGTTTGAATTTATCGCTCAGTCTGTTTTTTCAGACGCTGTCGGAGGCGTTGTTGCCTTTCGATGCCAAGGTGGGCGAGGCCTGCGGTGTGTTTGTCGCGGAGCTCAATGCGTCTGAGATGAAGCAGGTTAAGGTGCTGGATTATCTGAAGGGCATTGATTCCACTGGGTTTTACGCCGAGTTGGCGGATCGTTTGGTTAAGGAAAATCCCCATGCGATTTATCCCACGTCGAATTTCCGGGAGAGCCGGGGATTTGTGGAAACCACCGATAGCGATCGCCATGTGGAGGCGGTGATTAGTTCCCACACGTTCACGTCTGCGCGGTTGGTGGATAAGGTGTTGGAGCCGGAAGAGACTACCCTGCGGGATGTGTATGCGTCTTTGGATCGCTGTGTTTGCCTGATGGACCAGAATGTGGAGCGGTTCTACGGTGAGCAGCTTGAGCATTATTTCGACACCCACGGCATCAAGCTGGAGAAGCTGGTATATCGGGCGATGGAGGTGGATAAGGGTATCTACACCGTTGAGCGGATGTTGGGCGATTTCAAGCGGTTGGGGGTTTCCCGGAATGAGCCGGTGCTGATCGTGGGCGGCGGCGTTTTGGCGGATACCGGTGGTTTGGCTTGTGCGTTGTACCACCGCAATACGCCCTACGTGATGTTGTCCACGTCGATTGTGGCGGGCATTGATGCCGGTCCGTCCCCCCGTACCTGCTGCGATGGTTTTGGCTATAAGAATTTGTTTGGGGCTTACCATCCGCCGGTGTTGTCTCTGACGGATCGCTTCTTCTTTACGACCCTGCATGAGGGTTGGTTACGCCACGGCATTGTTGAAATTATCAAGATGGCGGTGGTGAAGGATCGGGAGCTGTTTGAGAATTTGGAGAAGGCTGGCGCTGGGTTGATTAGTACTCGCTTTGGCACCACTGACTGTGAGCCGGGCTCTGAGATTGATGGGCTGTCCCAGAAGATTTTGGGCGGTGCATTGCGCAGTTATGTGGCGGCGGAGTACGACAATATGTACGAAACTCACCAGTGTCGTCCCCA
The DNA here is from genome assembly GCA_964655355.1 of uncultured bacterium. GTDB lineage: Bacteria > Cyanobacteriota > Cyanobacteriia > CACIAM-69d > CACIAM-69d > CALGDE01. The sequence continues at coordinate 569 of CAZZMD010000051.1, read as the reverse complement.
TGCCTATGGTCATACTTGGTCCCCTGGGTTTGAGATTGAGGCGGGCTTGCTCCATGGTCACGCGGTGGCGATCGGGATGGGCTTTGGGGCGTATCTCAGTTTTAAGAAGGGTTGGATTTCCGATGAGTCGTTCCATCGGATTTTGGGCTTGATTAGCTGTTTTGGCCTGAGCCTATGGCACGAGATTATGGAAAATAAGGAGCTGCTGTGGAACTCGCAGGTCAAGATTTTTGAGAAGCGGGGGCGTAATTTGGTGGCTCCGTTGCCCAAGGGCGAGATTGGTGAGTGTGATTATTTGAACGACATCACTCAAGAAGAGCTGTATGAGGCGATCGAGGAGTATCGCTCCGTGTGTGAGGAGTATCCTCGCCAGGGGCTGGGGATTGATCCCCTATGCAGCGATGTGGGTCTGGAGGATCCGTCCACGATCGCCCACCATGTGCCCACGACGCCGGGTGCCTTGGCGGAGGGTGCGGCTGAAGCTGAGAAGATGCTGAGCGCCAGCTAGTCACTGGTGTAGGTTTGGGGCGGTTCGTGTGGGCTGCCCCCAATCGTCTCCTCGGGAGGGA
>CAZZMD010000050.1:4622-34199 GCA_964655355.1 uncultured bacterium | reverse complement strand
GGCGTTTTCGTTCCTGGCAGATTCTGATGACCTATGGGGCATTGATATCGGCGAGACCGGTTTGGAGCTGGATGATGTGACGTTGCAGATTACCCGCACGGTGTCGGAGAGCGGGACCAAGGCGACCACCGGGGCGATCGCGGGGACGTTGGCGATCGCGGGGGTGGAATGTCGGTGTGAGTATGATTTCCCCGGCGAGTTTGTGATTGGGGGGACGTTGCCGGCGTTTAATTTGTCGGCGATTTTGCAAGATTTGGTGGGGGGATCGGCGCTGCGGGATTTGCCGGTGCCGTTGGGGGTGTTGTCGATGACCTGCGACAGTGCGGCGATTCAGATGGCACCGAAGTCGAAAACCCTGTCTGTGAATGCGGCGTCGAAGTTGGGCACGACGGAAATTAATGTGAGTCGGGGCTCGTCGGGCTGGAATTTTGTGGTGGGATTTGCGCCCCCCAGCAGTTGGAAGTTTTCCAGTATTGCCGACGAATTATCGGTGTTGGATGGGCTGAAATTTAGCGATACGGCGTTGATTTTGGCGTCTTCGGCGGATCGATCTTTGGCCCTCAGCACGGTGACCACGCCCGATGAGAGTGCGGCGGTGATTCGCGGGTTGAATTTCTTCGCGACGATGGATTTGACGGGCACCGGCGTAGATTCCTTGCTGGGGTTGGACGGGCTGACGGTCTACACCGCCATTGGGGGCAAGCCGTCTGACCTGGTGATTGAGGCGGCGATCGCGGGGGAGTTTGACCTGGGCAATAATGTCCTGTTTGGCGATATTACGTTTCAATTGCGCCCCGCTCCCAGTAATTTTTCCCTGGCGCTCCTGGGGACGGTGACGGCGGTGCTCGATAACAGCACCCTGCGATTTGTGGGGGGGATGGCGGTGACCCCCCGCAGCGCGATTTTCCAAGCCACCATGGAGGGGCTCTGGAATGAGCCCTTTGATACGCGCAATGTGGCGATCGCCAATGTTGCCCTAGAACTTGGCGTCTCCTTCCCGCCGCCGTTGCCCAGCTTGGGACTGGCGGGATCGTTGCAGGTGGGGGATTTTGCGGGGGTGGTTGCGGTGAAGTTCGACGCCGCTGTGCCCACCCGCAGCATGATTGCGATCGCCTTTAACCAGCTTTATCTGATGGACGTGATCCGCACCTTTTGCGGCATGGCGATCGCCCAAGCGATTCCGGCGGGGCTGACCAAAACGGTCCTGGATATTGGCTTTGAGGACGTGAATATCTATATCGTGCCCCAGGACACTACCATCGGTACCTTAGCGTTTGAACAGGGATTTTATCTGGGTGGCACGTTGGTATTTGCCGGTTGGCGGGCGTCGGCGTCCCTCTCCATTGACTACACCGACGGCACCGAATTAATGGCGGAATTGGATGCGATCGATATTGGCGGCATTTTTAAACTCACCGGTGCGAAAGGGGAAACCAATCCTTCCCTATACCTCAAAGTTTCTCCGACCACGGTGCCTGCGCTCAAAGTTTCTGGGGCAGTCGAACTGTTGGGAATTCGCAGTGAAACCTATATTGAATTTTCCGATAGTGGTTTTTATTTCTTAAGTGCAGGCAGTATTTTTGGGTTGTTCCAAACGTCCCTTGAAGTTAGCGGCACCGACTTCCAAAATGGCGGCTCTTATTGGGTCAAAGCCACCATGCAAAATGACCTGCTGGAATATCTGCGGGAGAACGCGACAAAAGCTATCAAAAAGGCGGCCGATGCTGCCACTAAGGAACTATCGGATGCCCAGGATTCGGTGAATGCGGCCCAGCGGGATGTGAATAAGTTATCTAACGACATCAAACGAATGCGGGCGAAGATTCAGAAGGAGCGCGATCGCGATGCTAAGCGATTACAGGATGCGCGATCGGCGGTGAGCTCAGCTCAAAATGAAGTTAATTCCCTGCAAAAACAGATTGCTGCCATGCGGAAGAAAGTGCAGCGAGAGCGGGATGAAACGAGTAAAGATTTTAAAAACGCTAAAAATTCTGTTTCCAAAGCCCAGCGTGAGGTCAATTCAATTCAGGGGGAAATTAATAGTACTAAATCTCGCATCAGTCGCTTGAAAAAGGATATTGATAATAAGAAAAAGTGGTACAAAAAATCTAAGTGGTATCAGAAGTCCTACCGTTGGGCGGAATATTCTGCCTACGCCGCTTCTAAAGGGACTGAAATTGGCGCTCTCTATACCAAAATTGGCGGTCTAGAAACGGCCAAAGCGACTGCTAACGGGGTTTTGGAAGCGGCAAAAGGCACCCTGCGGGGCATCGAAGCAGGCATTGATACCTTCCCCATTGACTCCGATCCCCGCATTGTGGGGCTGTTTACCGCCAAGGAAACCGCTAATGCGGCGCTGGTGGCCTCCAAAGCGACCCTCAAAGGCATCGAGGCGTCGATCCAAACCATTCCGATGGAATTGGATCCCCGCCTCAGTTCCCTCTATACCGCGAAGGAAACGGCTAATGCAGCGCTGGAGGTGGCGGAGTTGACCTTGGAGGGGGTGAAGCGATCGGTGGGGGCCGTGGCGGAGGTGAGTTCGTTTATTGTGAGTGCTGGGTTGGGTGGTTTGTTGGATGTGAAATCCGCCAGCTTTGAAGGTAGTTTGCAGGCGACCGAAGGGGGCTCGGTCTCGATGAAGTTGGCGGTGGTGTTTATGCAAGGCAAAACGCAAAATCTTGCCCTTGCTTTCAATTTCAAGAGTCCCCTCGCCGCTGCCGAAGACCTGGCTAAGAAGTTATTGCCGGCTTAGGACTTCTCCCGAGCAGACTACAGAACATCGTCGTAAATCTCGGCGATCGCCACCCCAATTCCTAAACTTTCAAATGCGACTTCTCCCGCTTCATAGATCTGTTGGGACCACTCGTGATCGCCCCGTCGATAAACCTCCACACACTGCCGGTCTTGGGATACGACAACATATTCTTCTAGGGTTTCAATGGCGCGATAGTCAGAGAACTTTAGGGTGCGGTCGAATTTTTCGGTGGAGGGGGATAGGACTTCAACGATTAGTTTTGGGAAGTATTTAATGCCCTCGGGGGTGCGATCGCGTTCGTCGCAGGTCACCATCACATCGGGATAGTAAAAGCAATTTTTGCTCTCGATTCGTACTTTCATCCCTGCTATATAAGTCCGGCCGCCAGACCCCTGTAACTGTCTTTTTAGGAGAGATGCCAGGTTGGGGGCGATCGTTTCGTGGGCATCGCTGCCCCCTGATATGGCGTAGACTTCGCCATTGCGATACTCATAACGTACCGGGCTCTGTTGCTCCCCCGCAAGATAGTCTTCCGGTGAGATATAGCGAGGGTCGGGGCTGGCAATCATGGCTCGATACGGATGGCGTCCTACTTCTCAGTTTATCGTTGCTTCATCTCCTTGCTTTGCAGTGGAACACCCCCACCCGAATTCCCTAGAGTTGTGAGTTATTCTGAAACCACAGATGAAATCACAGAAATTGGTCCACGGTTGTTGCTTGTACTCGGGCGATCGCCTGGATTGATCGTAAAAGTTTGACCTGACCAAACTTCCCCTCAGAAATTTCCCCTCAGGATGCCCTATGGTTCAGCTTCTCCAATGTGTGGAATGTGGCAGCCCCGTCAGTGCGGATGCGGAGAGTTGTCCCAATTGCCAAACCCGTGATTATCGAGGGTTGACCTGTGCGGTGTGTTTGGAGCCGATCAAGCCGTCGGAGGTGCGGATGGAGACGGGGCCTATGGGAACCACGCTGTTTTTCCATCCCGATTGTTATGCCCAGGTGCAACATGCGCCCCATCCCTGTGAGTCCTGTGGCGTGTTGGTGGTGGATTCGTCGGCGGAGGAGTGCCCTAATTGTGGTCACAAGTTGGAGCGCCAAACCTGTCAGTTTTGTCACCAGCCGTTTAGTCCCCAGCTGGAGGATTATGACGATCGCATTGAGGAGGTGACGGAGGGGGGCATTCTGGTGTTGAAGGATGCGGTGCTGAAGGGGCAGGGGCATCGGGTTTGTGCGGAGGCGCGAGGCGGGAAGCCTCGGACGGAGTTATATCGGCCCCTGTTCGAGGCGTTGGAGGCGGGCAATTGGAAGGAGGCGGATCGGGCGACGGATCAGTTGATTCGCTATTTTTCTAGCCATTGTTCAACGGCGAATATGCCGGTGGTGGAGTTGCAGCAGATTGATGATCTGTGGTTGCGCTATAGCCAAGGGCAGTTTGGATTTTCGGTGCAGAGCCGCATTTGGCAGGAGGTGGGGGGGGCGCTCGGGGTGGATGATCCCAATGCCTATGGGGAGTTTGCGTTGCGGGTGGGGTGGCAACGGGCGATGGGCACTGTTCCGGCGATTAATCCTGCTCCCAGTAATGTTCAGGAACAGGTGGCGGCGTTTTTCAACCGGATGCGGGGACCGAAGACGGAAACGGTCTATGAGACCCTGGGCTATTCGGAGTTGACGTTTGATATTTCTGCGCCGCCGGGCCATTTGCCGTTCCCGGGGGCGATGACGGGGCGCAATTTTTCCATCGGGCGATCGCGTCTGTATACGGATAGTTGGGATGTGCCCTATATGGCGACTTTGGTGAGTCGGTTTTCTAAGAGCGCGGCGGCTTAATGGCAGACGGCTTAAGGGGAACGTCTCGGCGATCGCGATGGCTAGTGTTGGGCTGCATGGTGGCGATCGTTCTGGGGATTTGGCTGCGGTTCGATAATTTGGGGCGATCGGTTTATTGGTATGACGAGACGATTACCAGTCTTCGCATTGCTGGATTGACGAAGGAGGCGGTGCGATCGCCGGGACCCGAGGTGTTGGGGAGATTATGGTCCCCGTCGGCGTTCACGGATTATTTTTTTGAGTTAACGCCGGAGCGAGGTTGGGATCACACCCTCAGCAGTCTTGCCTATGAAAATCCGGAGCAGGTGCCGATCTATTACCTGTTGGCGCGGGCTTGGGCGATGGTGTTTGGGAATTCACCGGGGGCGGTTCGTAGTTTGTCGGCGCTCTTCGGGGTAGTTTTGTTGCCGGCGATGTATGCCTTGGTGGGGGAGCTGGGAACGTGGGGGCGATCGCTCCCGTCGGTGCTCCCGTCGGGGCTTCCATTGGGGGCGGCCCGTACGAAAATCCCCTGGCGGATGATGCAGTGGACCACCACGGCGATCGTGGCCCTTTCCCCGATGCAAATCCTCTATGCCCGCGAAGCTAGAGGCTATAGTCTCAGCCTTTGTCTTACGGTCCTGAGTACGGTTATTCTCCTCAAAGCCCTGCGGGCCACCCAATCCGGCCGGGGCGATCGCCGGCTTTGGATTTGTTATGCCCTGAGCCTGACCGTTGGTCTATATACTCAGCTTCCGTTTCTATTGGTGATGGTCACCCACGGACTATTTATTGGCTTTGGTCGCAGCGCCCGGCGATGGTCCCAATCCCTTGCCAATTATGGCCTTGCCTGCCTTGCAACCCTGATTGCCTTTAGCCCGTGGCTTTATTTTGTCCTCACCTATCGTCAACGGATCGGCTGGCTCAACCGCGATCTTTCGTTTGGGACACTGCTACAGCGGTGGCTCTTCAACCTGTCCGCAACACTATTTGATGCCCAGGCAGGATTTTCCTATCGCCCTTTGTTTGATATCACGGCGACCAATAGCGATTCGGTGCGTTTGTTCGAAGAGCCTTTGATGGCGCTCATCGTTTTATATCTGGTTTGTTTGATCGTCTCCTGCATTATTTGGATGGTGCGATCGCAGCCCCGTTCCCTGTGGCTACTCCCCATGCTTTGGACCGGTATTCCCATTCCTTTCGCGCTGCTTGATCTCATTAACGGCGGTCAACGGTCGACTATTCCTCGCTATTTTGTGGTGAGTTATCTCGGGCTGGCGATTATCCTGGGCTGGGCGATCGCGACCCTTTGGTTGCAGGTCCGTCACGCTTCCCGATGGCAACAATGGGGCTATGGTTTTATTTTGATTGGCTTAACGCTGCTGCCCCTCAGCTCCGCCTATTCTGCCGCTCAACTTGAAACTTGGTGGAATAAATACACCAGCTACGATGTGCCAGCGATCGCCCACACCCTGACGGAATCTCTCCCCCCAGCCGACCCGACGCGATCGACCCCAGCCCCTCAGGTGCTACTCACTAGCGCGAATCCCCTGCGGCTGTTGAGTCTCACCCCCCGACTGCCGGATAATTTTGTTCTGCACATTGTTACCCCCGACGCCCCGGTACCCGAGCCACTGCCAACCCTTCCCCAAGCCTACGCTTACTATCCCCCGGAGCTGTGGCTTCCGCAGACGACTTCCCCCAACGCCTCCCCGCCCATCCGTCCCACGGATTTCCCCCAGCTTTGGCAATATGAGCCGTCACCTGCTGTTGACTAACTTGTAGTCTTCTTGTCAGGTTTTGAGGGACAATTCATGGTTTGATAAGAGAGGTGTTGATCCAATGCCCATGACACGACACATATTAATAATCTATTAATAAACTTCTCTCGATATAGAGATTAGCTTCTCTAATGGCTCAGGTTGTTCCTGGGCTGTGACCTGATTGGGGGTGTATGACTACCGTTTTCGAAAGGCTTGAAATGGCGTATTAAGTTACCTTGTAACTACCTCATAAAAAAGCATTGAAGCTATTGATTGTTTGACGACGGATTCTTCCCAAATCATTGGGAAACTATCACCCCAGCACAATGCGTTTGCCCCACTCCCCTTCCCCTATCTATGCTGCCCATTGGAATCGCCGCCGATTTCTGAAAATGGCGGGGCTCTTTTCTGGAGCCGCCGCCCTGTCCGCTGGCGCTGGATGTCGATGGCCGAGCCTCTCTTCGGAGGAGGATGCCCACGATGATGTCGTTCGCACGGGCTATCTGCCGATTACGGATTCGGCCCCGTTGTTGGTGGCCCATGATAAACAGTTTTATCGGCAGGAAGGGTTGGAGAGTGAACGACCCACGCCTTATCGGTCCTGGACGGCGATCGCCAAAGCGTTTATGGCGCGGGAGGTCAATGTTATCCATATTCTGATGCCTGCCAGTATGTGGCTGCGGTATCAGCTTGATTTTCCGGCGAAAGTGGTGGCGTGGAATCATACCAATGGGTCGGCGCTTACGGTTCATCCGAGTATCCAAGCCCCCCGGGATTTGGCAGGGCGAACGATCGCCATTCCGTTTTGGTATTCCATCCATAATGTTGTCCTGCAATTGCTGTTGAAAAAATATGGATTAACGCCCATCGTCGGGGAGAGAGCACCCGCGGCTAATGAGGTGAAATTAGTGATTTTGCCGCCGCCGGATATGTTCAAAGCCTTATCCGAGGAGGCGATCGCGGGGTATGTTGTGGCGGAACCCCATAATTCTGTGGCAGAGACGACGAAAACCGGTAAGGTATTGCGCCTGACGGGGGACGTTTGGCGCGACCATGCTTGCTGTGTTGTGTGTATGCATGAGTCCGATGTGCGCGATCGCCCGGACTGGACCCAGTGCGTGGTGAATGCGATCGTGAAAGCCCAGCAATGGTCCCGGGGCAATCGTCCGGAGCTGGCCCATTTACTGTCTAGTAATGGCAGCCATTATCTCCCCCATTCGACGGATACTTTAAATCAGATTCTGAACCGCTATAACAATGATTTTTATCGTCAAACGGGGGCGATTCAGCACCCCGAATGGCGATCGCGCCGGATTGATTTTCAACCTTACCCCTTTCCGTCCTATACTGCTGACCTTGCTAAGGCTTTAAAAACGACGCTGATTGGTGATGAGAGCACCTTCCTTAATCAATTCGAGCCGCAGTATATTGCCCAGGATCTGGTGGATTCCTCGTTTGTTACGAAGGCTATTAATCAGGTAGGCGGCCCCCAGGCTTTTGGTCTTAACCAGACACTGTCCAGGACTGAAATATTAGAAGTCTGATGATTGTCTGATAATTGATTTAATTATAATTTCTCTTATTACTCTAGTTATGTTGACCTAATTATATTGACCTAACCTATGGGTTGAATTTATTGTCCCTTGAACCCATGATTTGAACCCATCAATGAGATGAGTTGCCCAGTAGACGCACTGCCCCTATCATCGTGACCTCTTTTTTCCGTAGAATCCAAGCTGTTCCATTTTCCATTCGCTATATTCTGCGGTATGGCATTGTTATCCTGGTCGCCAGCAGTGTGGTGGCCGTTGGGGGATTGACAACCTGGTTTAATTATCAAAGCCACGTTCAAGCCAAAATCAAGCTTAAGCAGTCTGAAGCGGAAAAATCTGCGAATAAAGTTGCGTTCTTTTTAACCCATTTAAAAGAACCCCTGGTGTACGTGGCAAACCTGCCTGGCGTGACGGATCTAGAGCCAGATCGGCAATTGCAACTGTTGCAGGGCATCGTAGAAACGGATGATGCTTATTTCTCCGTGGCCATTGTTCAGAAGAATGGTGAGGTGTCTAGCGCGATCGCGCCGTTTAGCTCGAATCGGCAAGCGGAGATCAATGATTTGCTGACGAATACTGGGGTGAGCTGGGAGGAAATTATTGAGACGGGCTCCCAGGTGATTGGCCCGGTTCAAAACCGCAGTGACTTTTCGTCTCTCGATGATTTATCGGTGATGACCCTTGGTTTGCCGATGTATAGCCAGGAGGGGGAGATTAGCGGTGCACTGATTACCCAGATCAGTCTGGAAGGGCTAAAGCATATTGTGAATCAAGCCCAGGTGAGCGAGACGGGCTATCTTTATGTGCTGGATTCTAGGAATTTAGTGGTTGCTCAAACGCTGCGATCGCAGGAGGATTATCAGAATTTTTCGGGCGATCGCTTAAATAATTCGAGTTTAAGCGATCAGGTTCGTTTTCAAAGTTTAGATGTTAGTAACCTCAACGAATATGTCGGGCTGCAGGGCGTTCCGGTGTTGGGGGCAAGTTCACGAATCTATGCTGTGAATTGGTGGGTGGTGGTGGAGTTGCCTACCGAAGAAATGAACGCAGTTTTACGGCGTAGTCTACTGATTTCTGCTTTGGTTTTGTTGGGGGCTGGCGGTCTTGCCGTTGGCTCAGGGGTGCTATTGTCCCGGCTGATCTTGATTCCGCTACAGGAATTGAATAGTGCAGCCCAATCGATCCGTAATGGACAGTTAGATGCTCAGGTCCCCGTCGGACTTCGTAGCGAATTCGGCAATTTGGCGATTGCGTTTAATCTGATGGCGACTAAGATTCGTCAGTCTTTCCAACGCTTAGAACAAAAAAATGAGGATTTGGTGAGTACCCTGGCGGAGCTGAAAGAGACGCAGCTTCAACTGGTGCAAACGGAGAAAATGTCTAGCCTGGGACAGTTGGTGGCGGGGGTTGCCCATGAGATTAATAATCCCATCAATTTTATCTATGGCAACCTGTTCCATGCGCGGGAGCATGGTCAATCGTTACTGGAGGCGCTTCAAGTTTACCAACGTCATTATCCTGATCCCAATCCAGATTTAGAAGAAGAGTTGAATGATCTAGACGTTGAGTATGTGGTTGAGGATTTGCCGAATCTCTTGCAGTCTATGGGGGATGGGGTGGAAAGGGTTCAGAAAATTGTGAATTCCTTACGGAATTTCTCTCGTTTGGATGAAGCTGAATCCAAGTCGGTTGATCTTCATGAGGGAATTGATAATACGCTATTGATCCTGAAGGGCAAAATAAAGGCGTCAAAATCTAAAATTTCAATTGTTAGAAATTATGGGGAATTGCCACCGGTAGAATGCTATCCAGCCCAGCTTAATCAGGTTGTTTTGAATCTGCTTGATAATGCGATTCATGCTGTTGCGGGTCGTGAGACCGCGATCGCGCCCCATTCTGAAACGGTGGTAGATCCCCCAAAGATTACGATCACCACTGCCTTAGATGGGGATAGGAATGACTTGAGAACGGCCTGGGGGGTGATTCGGATTGCTGATAATGGATCCGGGATGCCCGATCAGGTTCGTGATCGCATTTTTGATCCCTTTTTCACCACAAAACCCGTCGGTCAGGGCACGGGGTTGGGGCTATCTATTAGCTACACCATCATTACGGAAACCCATCAAGGTACGTTGACCTGTGAGTCTGTGTTGGGCCAGGGGACTGAATTTACGATTCGAATCCCGGCGGTTCAGCCCCAGGGGAAGCAGGAGCCCGCGCTGGCGACGGCGAGGGAAAATCGGATTAAGGCTTAGGCGCGTTAGGTTTTCCATGACTTTACGCTAGGGGGCGGACACGTTATCGTGTCCTGAATTGTCAATTTCCTGCGGGATGCGCAGAGTCAGTCGTGCCAACTTTAGGTGTCAATATTGATCATGTGGCGACGATTCGCCAGGCCCGTCGTACCGTTGAGCCGGATCCGGTTGGGGCTGCGGTCCTGGCGGAGTTGGCGGGCGCTGATGGGATTACGGTGCATTTGCGGGAGGACCGTCGGCATATCCAAGACCGCGATGTAAAACTGTTGCGGCAGACGGTGCGGACGCATCTGAATCTGGAAATGGCGGCGACGGATGAAATGGTGGCGATCGCCTTAGACGTAAAACCGGATTATGTGACGTTGGTGCCTGAGAAGCGGGAAGAGGTGACCACCGAGGGGGGGCTGGAAATTGCGGCGGTGCTACCCCGGATGACCGATGTGGTGACGGCGTTGCAGGAGGCGGGTATCCCGGTGAGTTTGTTTATTGATGCGGATCCGGCGCAGATTGAGGCGTCGGCGACCTGTGGGGCGAAGTTTATTGAGCTGCATACGGGTACCTATGCGGAGGCGACGGATGAGGCGACCCAGACCCAGGAGTTGGCGGTGTTGGCGGAGGGCTGCAAGCGGGCGATCGCGGCGGGGTTGCGGGTGAATGCGGGCCATGGGTTGACCTATTGGAATACGCTGCCGGTGGCGCAGTTGCCGGGAATGGAAGAGCTGAATATTGGCCATACGATTATTAGCCGTGCTGTTTTGGTGGGCTTGGAGCGTGCCGTGCGGGAAATGAAGGAACTTATCAATGGGGTTCAGCCGACCGCTTGATAACGATAGAATCGATGGCCTGAAAAATAGATAGCCTGAAAATAGGCGCTCAAATTTGAGTTATTTTTGAATCAAATTTGAGTCATTCTGGGCGGTTGCACGTTGGCGAGCCCCCGCTGGGGTCCCCCTGTCGGACCCCTTTCACGATCCACATCGCGTTTTGAGCTGAGTTTCTAACAATGACCACTTACTATTACAGCCTCGCCAGCAAAAAGTTTTTGCTTGAAGAAGAACCTTTTGATGAGGTTTTGAAAGAGCGTGTTCGCCACTATAACGAGCAGGAAAAGGAAATTGATTTCTGGTTGGTGGAAGAGCCTGCATTCCTGAACGCGCCTGAAATGGCTAGCATTAAGGCTAAGGTTCCTCAGCCTGCCGCTGCGATTATTTCCACCAATAAAACGTTTATTACTTGGACGAAGTTACGGTTGGAATATGTCCTGACTGGCGAATTTGAAGCCCCTTCCGAATCGATTCCTGAGCCTTTGGCGTCCCTCGCCACCGCTTAGGTCGGTGTCCTATCTGCCTCCCCCATTGAGGCTCTCCCTATGGTTTTTCCTCCCTCTCTGAGTTGCTTCAAGCTCCCGTTGGGTAATTCGCTGAATGCTCTGCTGAATGCTCTGCCTCTGGGAAAGGTTCGGAGAGGGCGATCGCCGGGAAGATTTGTTGGGTCTCTGGTGGGGGGAATGTTGGGGGGGATGGTGGTGGCGATCACCCCTTCGGCCCAGGCGTTAAAAACCTGTGAGCCCCCCGATGCGGGTAATTATCTTCTGCTGGTGCGGCGGGAGAATACCAATGTGGAGTTGGAGCTATACGAGGCCTTGCCCGAGTCCGTGGCGGTGACCCTGTGTGATTACCAGGGGGAAACGGTGTTGCGTCTGGGGGATTTTCCATCCCAGGCGATCGCCGAGGCGTGGCAAAGCTATATCCAGGACGAATTGCAGCGCACGGCTTACATTATTGAGCCGTCGGCATCGGCGGCGGCGGCGGGGCGGACGGGCTACAGTCCCCAAGCCCTCGGCGATGGCTATGCGGTGTTGGTGGATTATTTTAGTGATTTGGCGATCGCCCAGCGATTGCAGCGAGACTTAGAAACGTCGCCGGGGTTGGTGTCCTATGGCCAGCGTCCCTATTTGTTGGTGCGCCATACGGATCGGCTGCGGCAGGCCAATGAATTGTTAGAAGAACTCAGCAAAGATGGGTTCGCGGTGACAGTGGTCAATAGTCGCCATGCCATTTTGCTGCGGGAGGCGATCGCGCTTCCTTAGACGGAAATAACATCAATAAATTAAGGAAATAAACCAGAGAAGTAAACAACAATAATTACTCCGGAATCGTTCTGGTTTGTCCTAGGGCGATCGCCCTACCCTGCTTTCCCTTGACCTTAGGGCGGGCGGTGATTTCACGGGGGATACGGTGTGGGGCGATCGCCCTGTGACGTTTGAAAACGTCTTGTTTAGAGCGAAAAGTTCAGGAAAGTTGATGGAATCCCATAAAGGCATACTGCCTGTTAGCTGGGCGACGCTTATTTTTTGCCTTGTCCTGCCTTGAGATGACCTCTCCCAACGGGATCCCTCCTGAAGGAACATGACCTGGACTCAGAAAAATTATTGATGATGATTCATTAGGGTTCTTAACAAAGGAAATTACTTCGCTTTACCCTTGATTGCTTCTATCAAGAAAAGCTGGTTTGGATGCCCCGCATGGGCATTGTCAACGGACGTTTGGGTCACTTTTACTAGGCTGTATCACAACCCGATGGGCAGTGCTTGGCAGGAGCTGATCGAGGGGAAGTCGGTCTGGTATTGAGGGCTTGATTTCCTGTTTTTGCACCGGTGCAGCACTTCGTTTTTAGGGGTTGTGGTTGCTGTGTTGCGTGGAGTGAATTACTTCAATATGAAGCCAATGGTTAACCAAAATCGCAGGGCGGGCCAAGCTCGGACGCTGGGATTGGCAATGCTAGCGGTCTGGGCGGTGGGGTGTGCTGATGGCAGTGCCTCGAAAGCGGACTTGGATGTGATGGTGAATGGTGAGGCTTTTGCGGAAGCGGGGATGCTGTCGAAGGATGGATGGCAGATCTCGTTTGATGAGGTAACGGTGACGGTGGGGGAGGTGACGGTGTCTGGTGCGCCCTCGGATGCGGAGGGGGACCCGGTGGAGGTGCCCTGGTCTTTGGGGGAAGAAGGGTCGGAAACGCCCCCTGGGTTTGTGGCGGTGTCCTTGCAGGATGGACCGGTGAAGCTGGGTCCCCAGGAGGTGCCGGTGGGGACGTATAACCAGGTGCAGTGGCAGTGGGGGGCGGACGCGACGGCGGCGATCGCCTTGAAGGGGACGGCGGTCCAGGGGGATCAATCGATTCCCTTTAACTTGCGATTTCCCGGGGAATTTCAGGCAAACTGTGGCGACTATGTGGGGGATGAGCGCAAGGGGATCGTAACGGCGGATTCGGGGGGGGAAGTGGAGTTGACCCTGCACCTGGATCACATGTTTGGGGATGGAGACTCGCCCCCCAATGATGAGATTAATACCAAGTCTTTTGGCTTCAATCCCTTTTTGGAGACGGCTTCGGAGGAGGGGATCGTGGTGACGCCGGCGACTTGGGAATCGTGGGGGACGCCGGCTTTGCGGCAATCCCTGAAGGATGTGCTGATTTCTATGCCCCATGTGGGAGAGGGCCATTGTGATGTGGTCCCCCAATCCCCTTAGGGTTTGTCGCCTTGAGCAACGCTCTTGGGCAACGTTGCCCTGATTGATTTCACCGTGCCCATTGCTAGCGATCGCCGGTGATGGGTCGGGATCTTAAATCGAGGGCATAAACCGAGGGCATAACGGCGGCGACGGGGCTTTGATCCCGTAGCCGCAATGACTTTAAAGACACTTCTCAAAGATTTTGACAGAAATGACTTTGGCAGAAACGACTTTGACAGAAATGACTTTGACATAACGGATTTTTAGGAGCGTCCTAACGATGACTTCACCCTCCCATTCAGTTCCTCAAGCAACGGCGGCTCGATTAGCTGCTAAATCAATGGTGCAACCCATGACGCAATTATTGACTCAGAGACTGGTGCAGACACTAGGGGCGATCGCTGTGGTGGGAACGGGGACGGTGCTGATGGCTTCCCCTGCCCTGGCCCATGGGGCTCACGTGACCTATCAGGTGATCCAAACGTCTTCGGGACCTACGGTCCGCGTCTTGGCTGCCTATGACACGGATGAACCGATGGCTGCTGCTCAGGTTTCCATTTATCATCCTGAGACTCCCCAAACCCCTTGGAAGACGGGGATCACGGATCCGGAGGGACAGTTTGAATTTTCGCCCGACTCGTCCAGCAAAGGGGTGGGCGAATGGGCAATTAAGGTTCGCCAGGCGGGCCATGGGGCTTTGGTGACGTTGCCCTGGCCGCCCGCGTCGGAATTGGCGGACAAGGTTAAGGACGGCACCCTGTTGGCGGAAAATTCCTTTGCGTCGACGGATCAAGGGCGATCGCTGCCCCCTTGGTTAGGGTTGGGGCTGGGGGTGGCGGGATGCCTCGGCGGTGGATGGTTCCTAATGCGGCGATCGCCCCACCACTCCAGCGGGGCAGATCGTCCCACTGCCTAGGCTTTCCGGCGGGGGGCTGGTTCATGACCGGTTCCCCGCAGCGCACTAGCTCGGCGCATTAGTCCAGTGCATTAGTTCGGCATATTAGTTCAGCGCATTAGCAATAGCTACGACATATCAATTAAGGAAAGCCAGGGAAGTTAAGGAGCACTGTTTATATGCACGTCGCTGATGGTCTATTGCCGGCACCGCTTTGTATCGGAGGGTATGCCCTGGGGGGGCTTACTTTGTGGTGGACCCTGCGGCAGTCCCGGCGTGAAGGGCGATCGCAAGGGCGTCGGTCTGCTCACAATATTCATCACAATATTCAACCGTTGGAGACGGCTCCGATGACGCCTGATCCCCTGCCACTGGATCACCATCGGAATATTGCCCGTGCGGCGCTGTTGACGGCCGCTTTTTTTGTGGCCTCCAGCGTTCGGATTGCGATCCCCCCCACCAGCGTGCATTTTCTGTTGGTGGGGTTGATGGGGGCGCTTTTGGGATCGCTAGCGTTTCCTGCGGTGGTGGTGGGATTGACGTTGCAGGCGATTTTGATCGGCCATGGCGGTCTGACGGTGCTGGGGATCAATGCCATTATTTTGGGCTGGCCGGCCCTGGCGGCTGGATTCCTTTTCCGAGTTTGTCAATCTTGGGCTAGACCCTGGCTGGGGCGATCGCGGTCTGCCATTGCCGGTGGATTTCTGGCGGGCTGCGGCAGTACCGGTTTGGTGGTGCTGCTATTTTGTGGCCTACTGCTCTTTGGGATCACTCCCGATCTCAATCCTGATGTGGAGCGGGCGGCAATCCTGACGATCGCGATCGCCCATGGCCCCTTGATGGTGATGGAAGGGGGGATTACGGCTGCTGCGATCGGTTTCTTTCAGCGGGTGTATCCTCAGCTCCTGCCGTCCTTTCCGGTGCGATCGCCTGCGCCAACGTCTGCGTCAACATCAGCACCGACGCCAGCCCCGCAATCCCCGCAGGCTCTGGAACCTTAGGATTTAACGAGTTCGATGGCGATCGCGTCCGCGGCTTGCTGGGCTTTCTGGCGTGCCTGGTCTACGGTTGTCCCCTGGGCAAGGGCGACTCCCATGCGGCGGCGGGGGCGGGTGCTGGGTTTGCCGAATAGGCGTACGTCGACCCCCGGTTCTGCTAGAGCGGTCTCGATGCCGCTGTAGGTCACGATCTCTGAGGAATCGGACGCTCGCTCCGCTAAAACTACGGCGCTGGCGGCGGGACCGGTTTGGGTTAGGGTCGGAATGGGCAGCCCTAGGATGGCCCGCAGATGTAGCTCAAATTCATTTAAATTCTGGGACACCATGGTCACCATTCCCGTGTCGTGGGGGCGGGGGGATAGCTCCGAAAAAATGGCTTCGGTGTCCGTAATAAAAAACTCCACCCCGAATAAACCGGCTCCCCCCAGGGCATCGGTGACGGCTTGGGCTTGGGCTTGGGCGGAGGCCAACAACTCGGGGTCCATGGCGGCGGGCTGCCAGGATTCTTGATAATCTCCCTGTTCCTGCCGGTGACCGATGGGCGGACAAAACAGGGTGGGGCCGTCCCATTGGCGGATGGTAAGCAGAGTAATTTCCAGTTTGAAGTTAATAAACTCTTCCACAATCACCCGAGGGCTATCGCCGCGGGCATTGCTGGTGGCATAGTCCCACGCTGCTGCGACCTCCTCCGGCGATCGCACCGTGGACTGTCCCTTGCCCGATGACGACATCACCGGCTTCACCACATTGGGGAATCCAATCTCGGCACTGATGGCCGCCAACTCCGCTGCGCTGGCGGCATAACCATAGCGGGCGGTGCGAATGCCTAATTTGGAATGGGCTAGCTCGCGAATGCGATCGCGGTTCATGGTGTAGTGGGTCGCCGCCGCCGTGGGAATGACCGTAATGCCCCGGTTTTCAAATTCCTGGAGCTTTTCGGTGCGAATCGCTTCGATTTCCGGAACAATAAAATCCGGCTGATATTTGTTCATCACCGCTTCTAAGGCGTCCCCATCTAACATGGACATCACCTCCGCATGGTCTGCCACCTGCATCGCCGGGGCATCCGCATAGCGATCCGCCGCGATGACGCGGTTTCCCAAACGCTGGGCCGCAATCACAAATTCTTTGCCCAGCTCCCCAGAGCCGAGGAGGACGATGGTTTTTGGGAGGGTCATGGAATAGAGAAGAGCCACGGAAGAACACCTAACGTCCTAATTATCCCGGTTGAAGCTCCCTTTGCACGCCTCTGCTCTGGATAAAAGCGCCCCGGGGTGCGGTTTCTAGCGTTCTTTTGTCAGCTTTTTCAGACGCAACCTTGGGCGCAACCTGGGACGCAACCTTAAAAGAACCATAAAATCTGCTGCGATCGCCCCGCACCCTCGGAAAAAAAAGCCAGAATCAACCTAGGGTTTATTACCTATCCCGTCCCCCCTAACCCTGCCCTTTATGCCTACCCCCAGGACCAGAGCCAGTCTCGCGATCGCCTGGGGATGCCGCCCGTTAATACACCGATAGACACCAATAGATACCAAGTCGACACGCAATATTTAGGACGAATCCCATGGGACTGTTTAATAAAACCACGGCTACCGCCGCAACCCCCCTTAAACTCAACGTTGCTGAAGCGTTTACCGCTGTGCTCACGACGGCTATGGCGGCGGATGGCTATGCCACGGATGAGGAGCTGCGCACGATGCGAGATGATTTATCGTCTATGCAGCTTTTCAAATCCTTGGATGAGGAAGCGCGG
Source organism: uncultured bacterium (assembly GCA_964655355.1). Classification (GTDB taxonomy): domain Bacteria; phylum Cyanobacteriota; class Cyanobacteriia; order CACIAM-69d; family CACIAM-69d; genus CALGDE01. The sequence continues at coordinate 16,912 of CAZZMD010000050.1, read as the reverse complement.
TTGCATATGCTGGAGCGGATCCTAAAACTGTTGCAGAGCCCCGGTCCTGAAGCCCTGTTGGCCGCCGCCCAAGGGGTGCTGCCGGAGGCGCTGCGGGAAACGGCCTTTGCCATGGCGGCTGATATGGTCACTAGCGACGGTAGCTTGGCTGAGGAAGAACAGGCTTATTTAGAGCAACTACAGGGCACCTTACAAATCTCTTCGTCCCTGGCCCAGTCCCTCATCACGGCGATGACCATCAAAAATCGAGGCTAAGCGAGGCTAGGAATGGCTAAGAATGGCTAAAAATACTTAGTCTCCACCCCTTACTGGGATAGCTGGGGATTTCCAGGTAGAATCCAGACTTAGACCCAGTGGTTTGTGGTCTAGATCATGCTCCGGAGTGCTCCGGCCAATCATGCGAGTAGGATGAGTCAAAACAGCGGGGGGGAACGAGTCTATGGGCGCAACCATTGAACAGATCGGTGGTTATTTAAGTAATCGCGGTTGGGAGTACAAGATTGATCACGAGCGTAGCTGCATCGTGACCGCCGTCCAGGCAGACAATCTGGAAGATTTCATGATTGTGGCCCAGTTGGATGAGGATGGCGAATTTTTTAAGCTGTTTGCGCCCCATGTGCTGAGCGGGATTCAGGATACGCCCCACAAAAATGCCATTCTTCAGACCATGCTGAGCATTTCTTGGGAGACCAAGATGTTGCAGTGGGAATATGACCCGTCTGATGGGGAAATCCGCGCCATGATTGAGTTTCCCCTGGAGGATTCTTCCCTGACGGAGCGGCAATTTAATCGATGCCTGACCGGGTTGATCCAAATTGTGGATGATTTTGCGATGCCCCGGTTGCATCAGGTGATGGAGACGGGGGTTGATCCCGCTGATGAGGAGGCGGGAGAACGCCTATTGTTGGCCCTTCAGCAGGAAATGCCGGGGCTGTTGGGGGTGTTGGAGCGAGCGATGGAGGCCCGCAAGCGGCGGGGACAGTTTCCGTCCTAGGGGATCAGCGATCACTGGGGGAATTAGGGGAGCGATCGCCCAAGCAACCATTCGTATCCCGCCTTGAATTGGGGTTTGCCACCGGTTTCTACGATGGAACCGTGGGCGACAATCACCCGATCAAAGTCCCAGGCTAAGACCTGCCGCACTGATTCTTCAACGGCGGCCTTATCTCGCGTTGCCCACTTTTCTAAGCGGGAGGGTTTGAGGGTGTCATAGGAGCCCAGGAGGGTGGCAACCCAGCGCATATACCGGCTGCTGGTGCGACGAGCGAAATTGAAGGCGATATCGGTCAATATTAGGGTGTTGCTGGGGCGGTGGAAAAAGACCGTTTCATTGAGTGCTTTGATCCCACTGGGGAGAATGACTGCAACCCCCCGAAAAGGGAGGGACTGGAGACCCCCTTGGAGGGCCTCATCGAGGGAGTTGCTGGTTCCTAAGAGGTGGTCAAACCTTAAATCGGGGCGCTTTTCTGGAAGCCCTGGCACGCACCAGGCTGTGGCGTCTGGCCAGAGGGATTGGGCGTTCCCAAAAAATAGGTGATGGAATAGATTCGGGGCGATGAGATGGCGCACGGTGCCTAGGGCATCAATGGTGGCGCGATCGCCCGCGTCCATGGCGATCGGGGAGATTATGGCTAGGTCCCCGTTTGGGAGCCGCACCACTGTCATGCGGGTGCCTATCTCCAGGGTTAAAAAACGCAGGGGTTGAGTGGCAACCCATAGGTCTGATGCAACCTCGATTAACTTCATCGGTTTATGTCAACAATCAACGTTGTTAGTATTCTCAAGCATTGACGATCATTGGGGGCGAGATTCTTGGGCGATCGCCAGGAGTTCCTGGGTTGCGCGCTTGGGATCGGCGGCTCCCATAATGGCGCGGACGACGACAATGCCTGGTGCGCCGGCTTGATAGGTCGCTGCGGCTGTCTTTGAGTCCAGTCCCCCGATCGCAAAAAATGGCACCGGTGAGTTTTCCAGGGCGTAGCGCACATATTCCAGTCCTGATGCCGCTTTGCCCGGTTTCGTCGGGGTGGCATGGACGGGACCCACGCCAATATAATCCGCGCCCCAGTTGAGGGCTCGTTCCATTTCCGCTGGGCTGGTGGTGGAACAGCCGACAATTTTGCCCGGTCCCAAGAGCTGCCGCACCTGGGGCACCGGCATATCGTTTTGCCCCACATGCACCCCATCCGCATCCACGGCGATCGCCAGATCCACCCGGTCATTCACCAAAAACAACGCCCCGTAGCGATCGCACACTGCTTTCAAAGCCTGAGCCCTTTCTAGCCGTAGCCCATCTTCGGAATTCTTATCCCGGTATTGCACCAGCTTTAAGCCCCCCTGCAACGCCTGCTCTACCACCTCTACCAACTGATCGTGGGGGGAGGTGACCAGGTATAGGGGCGATCGCTTTAGCCGGGCCAGGCGATCATTGTGGATGGCTTGGGCTAACGGTTCCTGGAGGCGGCTGTCCAGGATATAGGACTGATAACGCAATGCCTTGAACGCTGCTCCCATTTCCGGGTGGTCGAGTTTCCCGTACTCTTCCAGCACCCGCAATGCTTCCTGGACACGGCATAGATTCGCCTGCACCACCGCCCCTACGTGCGATCGCGTCGCTTCCTGGGCATGGGTCAAGTCAGTCCCGGGATCCCATGCTGTGTCCCGGGCTGCTCGCATTGCCGCTGAATGCCACCGCCCTAACTCCTGGCGGATCCCCTTGCAATCCCCCGTTAATTCCTGATCCCCCAGCCCAAAGCGACACCACTCCTCAACGGTGCGCATCCCTTCCCGCGCCCGGTCCAGATTGGCATCTAAAATTCGCAGCACCGATATGTCCATGCCCTGCCCCCCCGTCATCCGCTGACTCCCTCCCGCAACTGTCCGGGATTCATCGTAACAGTGAGGTTCGGTTCCCGCTGAGCCGGTGTGCTAGCTTAGACACGCTTAATGCAACGACAAATTTGTTGCAAAGGTTCGCAACACCATTGCAGAGACCGTGAGAGTGCGATAGTTTCCTAGCATATTGGCTTCCCTATCAAGCCAACCCCACCCCTCGCACAGCTATAACTATAATTTTTTGACCTCTAGCGATAATTCCTATGGAACCAGAACTGCAAAAATCGGAATACCTAGACGCGGGCGCTGATGCGCAGACCACCGGGGCACCCGTTGGTAGTGAAAGTTCCCTCGCCACCGGCGGCGGCAGCGGTGAAGCTGAGCCGGAATGGCAACAGCTGCTGGAGCAGGTTTATGGGGTACTGTCGGATCTACCTGAGTTCATCGGCAAGTTTTACGGTGAATATCGTCAGCCCATTGTCACTGTTGGTTTGATCCTTGCCGCTGTGATTTCCGTGAAACTGGTTTTCGCGTTGATCGGGGCGATCAATGAAGTGCCTCTCCTCTCCCCCGTTTTTGAGCTGGTGGGATTGGGCTTCTCTGGGTGGTTTGTCTATCGCTATCTGCTGCGGGTGTCCAGCCGTGAAGAGCTGTCCTCCAAGGTCAGCGAGTGGAAGGATCAAGTCATCGGCAATAAGCAATAGAGTCGTCTATTAAAGTCGTTCATTCAGCCTTGATGATTTGTTAGCGGTTTCAAGGATGATGATCGCGATTGATCGAGATGCGGCTGATTGAGCGTTGGGGTAGGGCTACGGAGATAGTCCTACCCCCTTTTGATGGTCGAATTTGATGGTCGAATATCCGGTTGATACCCCCCTCAAGGACGCCAGGGATATTGTTCAAAATCGGGCGATCGCTTCTCTAAAAATGCCTGTTTCCCTTCGCTGCCTTCCTCGGTCATGTAGTAGAGCAGGGTGGCATTGCCGGCGAGTTCTTGAATTCCCGCCTGACCGTCACAGTCGGCATTGAAGGCGGACTTGAGACAGCGAATGGCGATCGGGCTCTTGGTCAAAATTTCCTGCGCCCAACGAATACCTTCCGCTTCCAGTTCCTCGACGGGCACCACCGTATTCACTAAGCCCATTTCCAGGGCTTGCTGGGCGTCATACTGGCGACATAAAAACCAAATTTCCCGCGCTTTCTTTTGCCCCACCACGCGGGCCATATAGCTGGCCCCAAATCCCCCATCGAAACTTCCCACCTTGGGACCGGTCTGACCAAAGATGGCATTGTCGGCGGCGATGGTTAGATCACACAGCAAATGCAGCACATGGCCGCCCCCGATCGCATAGCCGGCCACTAGGGCGATCGTGACTTTGGGAATGGACCGAATTAAGCGCTGTAAATCCAGCACGTTCAGGCGAGGCACGCCCCCTTCGTCCACATAGCCGGCCTTACCGCGGACACTTTGATCCCCGCCGGCACAAAACGCATATTTTCCATCGGTGTGGGGACCGACTCCCATTAAAAAAATGACGCCGATGTCTGGATCCTCGCGGGCATCACAGAAGGCGTCATAGAGTTCCACGACCGTTTTCGGGCGGAACGCATTGCGTTTGTGGGGACGGTTGATGGCAATTTTGGCAATGCCCGATCCCTTGCTATACAAAATGTCTTCGTACTCGCGGGTGGATTGCCAAAGGATGTCCATAGGGGCATTGGGGGATAAAGAGCACACCATTTTCCCCTAAATGGGAGGGCGATGCTACCCAAGTCCCCGCTGGACATTGTCGGAGCGAGCCCCTGGCTCTAACCGAAGAATTTGGAGGCCATGTTGGCCATTCCCATGATGTCGGAGAGGTCCGTGTCGCCGTCGCCGTCCTGATCGATAAAGCTGGACACTAAGGAGTTATTGGTGCTGCCTTGCTCTTTGGTTTCGCCGGTTTTCAGGAGATTCAGCACTAGGGGCACGGCCATGGGCAATAGACCGCGAATGGTGCCTGCTTCTAGACCGGTTACGCCTTCCAATTCCCCCACGAGGCTCTCCACCTGGGGGGCGCTCAAAATGGCATTGAGGGCTTGATCGTTGGGTTGGGTGCCTGCGAATTGGCTCACTAGGTCCTGGGCGCTGACGGGGGTATCATCGGCGTCTCGCGCCTTGAGGCCCCCTTGGACGTATTTACCGACAACGCCCACCACGGATTGCATGGTGTTTGCGTCGACGCCATTTTGATTGGCGACCCCATTGACGGCGCTCAAAATTCCCGCCACTTGGCCCATGGAACCCATGGTGTTGGGATCTTCCACGGCGGACATAATCGATTTCAAAAAGCTCATGACTGACCTCGGCGTTTACGCACACCTCTGTTTTATAGGTCAGGCTGCCCGGAGTTGCTAGGGATCTAAGGGGGCATTTCTGGCGTTTTTTGGGCGTGATTGAATGATGCTTTGGGGCAAAATTGGGCATGTTAGGGGGAGTCCGACGGTTTGGGCGGTGATCGCGCCCCCCTCAGTTTTGCCGGCAACCGCTACAATTCGTAATGCATCTCCCGTAGCGCTGCACTCGTAAAACCTTCGGTGCTCCTCACCGCTGTGGACACCGCTCCATCCTCAACCCCGCCCCGATACCATGCCAATGCTGGCGATCGCCGAAGCGATTAATCTCGATACCATCCAAGCCATTATTGAGCAGTACGGCTATTGGAGCGTGTTTTTTGGGATTGCCCTGGAAAATGCGGGTCTTCCCCTCCCCGGTGAAACGATCACCCTGGTGGGCGGCTTTTTGGCAGGCAGCGGTGATTTACAGTATGTCGGCGTCCTAAGCTGTGCGGTCAGTGGCGCGATTATTGGCGATAGCTGTGGCTATTGGCTGGGCCGTTGGGGAGGCTGGAATTTTTTGTCCCGCTTTGGCAAGCTTTTGCGGATTTCAGAGGAGAAACTGGAAGCAACCCGCGATCGCTTTGCGAATAATGCGGGGAAAGCGGTCTTTTTCGGGCGGTTTGTGGCCCTACTGCGGATTTTTGCGGGACCCCTGGCGGGGATCGTGGGGATGCCCTACTGGAAGTTTTTTATTTTTAATGCCTCTGGGGCGCTGGTTTGGGGCAGCGTGATTGTGACGTTGGCGTTCACCGCTGGGGAGCTGGTGTCTTTGGAAACCCTGATGGGATGGGTGAGCAATTTGGGGATCGCGGTTGCCATTGTGGTGATCGGCGCGATCGCGCTGCCCTTTGTGGTGGAGCGGATGAACGCCCAAGCCCCCGAATAAGGGGGTGAGTAAGTGGGCGAATTAGCGGCTGAGTCAGCCCTTGAGGATCCCCCGCTAAAATCCCTCGGCTGAGACTCAAAAAGCTGCGGCGATCGCGATATTCTAGTGCAGTTGGCGGGCACGGACCCGCTGCTGATTATTCATTGATTGGGCTGTAATTACCGTGGCGTTGAAAGTCGGTCTGCTGGGCTTGGGAACCGTTGGAACGGGAGTCGCTCAGATTTTGTCGGATGCGGTGGGTCGGAGCCCGCTGTTGCAACAATTGACCCTGCATAAGGTGGGGGTGCGAAACCTCGACAAGCCCCGCTCCATCGACCTGCCCCAGGAGTGCTTCACCACGGACCTCGATAGCATTGTCAGCGATCCCGATATAGACGTTGTGGTTGAGGTGATCGGCGGTCTAGAGCCTGCCCGGACCCATATTCTCAAGGCGATCGCCAACGGTAAACATATTGTCACCGCCAACAAAGCGGTGATTGCCCGCCATGGGGCCGAAATCTTTGATGCGGCGCAGGCGGCTGGGGTGTATGTCCTGATTGAGGCGGCGGTGGGCGGTGGTATTCCCATCATCCAACCCCTGAAAAATTCCTTGGGGGGCGATCGCCTCAATGCCATCACCGGTATCGTCAATGGCACCACGAACTATATCCTGACCCGCATGGCCCAGGAGGGGGCAGATTTCGAGGATGTCCTCGCCGATGCCCAACGCCTGGGCTATGCCGAAGCCGACCCCACCGCCGATGTAGATGGCTTTGACGCCGCCGATAAATTGTCTATCCTGGCATCCCTTGCCTTCGGCGGGCGCGTCAAAGTGGATGATGTCCACTGCGAAGGCATCCGTTCCATCAGCGCTGTCGATATTCGCTATGCCAAGAAGCTTGGATTTGTCATTAAACTCCTGGCGATCGCCCAGCGCCTTGAGGATGATCAATTGTCCCTGCGGGTTCACCCCACCCTATTGCCGACGGAGCATCCCCTCGCCCGCGTCGATGGGGTCTATAACGCCATCTTTGTGGAAGGGGAACCCATTGGACAGGTCATGTTCTTTGGTCCCGGGGCCGGCGAAGGACCCACCGCCAGTGCCGTCGTCTCGGATCTGCTCAACGTGGCGGCCTTTTCCGTCAGCAGCGGCACCGGCGAAAGTGTTCTGCACCCCATGATGGGCTGTAGCCACAGCCATTACAGTGCGATCGCCCCCATTGAGACGCTGGTCACCCGATTTTTCGCCCGATTCAGCACCTTCGATAAACCCGGCACCATCGGTCAAATCGGCACCATCTTCGGTAAAAACGGCGTTAGCCTCGAATCCGTCGTCCAAACGGAAGTCACCACCGACACGGCCCAAGTGGTCGTCGTCACCCACCAAGTCCAAGAAGGGAATTTTCGCGCGGCTCTGGCGGAAATTGAAGCCTCTGGCACCCTAGGGACCGTCGCCAACGTGCTGCGGGTCGTGTCCTAAGTTGTCCTAGATGCCCTAGATGTCCTAGATGCTCAAGTCGCTCGTTTGAGTTGTCAGCCCAATATCAGCCCAATATAAAGAAAAGCCCCTGGCTCCCTGATCCCGATGCCACCCTATGCGTTTTCGTCCTGCGTGGGGTGGCACTTTAAATTAACCGGATAGGATGGGAAGACTACGTATAGTTCTTGTAGCCCTTGCCAGGCCAATCACATTCCGTCTTTCCCATCCTTCTTTCCCATCCTTGGAACGTCCACAACCCGCTGGAAAGACCGACAGGCCCATTCCATTGCCCTTGATCCCTGCGAAGATCCCTGCGGACCATGCCCAAAAAGGTTAGTAAGCAAAAGCTAAAGCGCCAAAAGGCAAAAATTAAAAAGCAACTCGCCAAGGAAAAGAAGAAAAAGGTTCCTAAAAAGGAAATCAAGGCGCGGCAGAAGAAGCGAGCGAAAGCCCGTTCCAATTTTATGGCCGATCTTATCCCTGCCCTGGGATTTGGGATCTTTATCGGTGCCCTGTTGGCGATCGCCGCCGGTCCTAAAATAGCAGTGCTTGGCGTTGCAGGGGTTCCTGTCCTAATGCTGTCCTTCAAATATCCTCGCCAGGCCATCTGGGCATTTTTAATCTATATGCCCTTTGCGGGAACCGTGGTTTACGCCCTGGGGGGGAATGCTATTTTGCAGCTAGCTAAGGATGCCTTTTATCTCCCTGGGCTCTATGGCAGCTTGCAATATTGCAAAAAAATCAGAGCCAAATTTGTGGCGGAGCCGCGACTCATTTTACCCCTCGCCATTCTGCTGCTTTTTTGCTTGATAACCTTTCTGACTGAAAATGTTCCCCAGCAATTGGAGCTGTTTGAAAATATTCCCCCGGAATTGAATACGAATCCCTACAAGAATGATAAATCACCCTTTCTACTAGGAGTCTTAGGCGCAAAAGTCTTCTTGGGATATATCCCGCTTATCTTCGTTACTTACCACTTTCTCAGAAACAAAAAAGATGTCCTAACGCTGACGCGATTGCATACGATCTTGGCCATTGTCTGCGCTGGTTTGGGGGTCTTGCAGTATCTGATGCTGTCCTCCGGCCGCTGTGCCGGGACCGATCACCTCACCGGTGACGATCTGTTCAAGGCCAGTATTGAAGCGCGATGCCTAGTGGGAGGGTCGCTGCTGTGGAGTCCATCCCAGGGGGTAATCCGTTTGCCGGGCACCTTTGTGGCACCGTGGCAATGGGCTTGGTTCCTCATTGGTAACGCCTTTTTAACCTATACAACCGCATTTAATGATCCGTCTAAACGATGGAGATTGATCGGGTTGCTGGCGCTGGCTGGCATTTTTGTAAATGCCGTGATTTCGGGACAGCGGATTGCCCTGGCCCTGGTGCCCGTTTGCGTTATTTTATGTCTGATTATCACGGGACAGATTGCCGATCTGAAGAAGTTTGTTCCGATTGGTGGGGGAATTATTGTATTCATTTGCCTAGCCTTTGTTCTGTTTCCGGACCTCATTCAAGAGCGCGTTGATAGTTTTGTTTCTCGCTGGGAGGCTGCGCCTGCGGATGATTTTATTGGTGGACAGTTTGGTGAGATAAGCCACCTGATTCGAGACCATTTCTTTGGGCGAGGTTTGGGGAGAGCGACCAACTCTGCTCGCATTTTTGGCCGTGTCTTTTTGGTGGAGACCTGGTATCCGAAGGTGATGCTTGAGGTGGGCTACATTGGATTGGCTGCTTTTCTCGGATTTACATCAGCAATCACATGGTTCACTTTCCGGGCCTATCGTGCGGTGAAAACCCCGAGTTTGCGAGGGATTGGTGCTAGCTATTGGGTGTTTATTCTCTTTATTAGCTATCAGACGTATTACTATCCCCTGGATGTGGATCCTGTTGCCGTTTATTACTGGGTGATGGTGGGAGCTGTCCTGAAGTTACCGGCGATTGATAAGGCTGAGCAAAAGCGGATGAAGGAGTTGGTGGCGGCAGGGTTGTTGTTGCCCGGGGAAGAGCCGCCGGATTGAGGGGCCGGATTGAGATTTGGGGGCGATCGCAAGAGACGTGTGCCTCTGACCCGTTTGATGGGAGATGCTTGGGAAGCGGTGTAGTAATGGCTCCTGGCAGGGGGCTGAATGTGTTACGGCAGGTTGACGGATGCGTCAGATTATGAATCTGACGTTACGATCTCCCGCAAGAGTCCCATCTCGAAAATTGATCCGTCAGACTGAGGGTAAGCAAATTTCTTTTTTGACATTCTTTAGTTTGATATCTGAGGAGCGTTTTCCCCATGGCGACCACTTTGTTAGACCGGCTCCGGGAGATGACCACTGTGGTGGCGGATACCGGTGATATTCAGGCCATTGAGGCGTTTACCCCCAGGGATGCGACGACGAATCCGTCTCTGATTACGGCGGCGGCTCAAATGCCCCAGTACCAGGAAATTGTGGATCAGACGCTGCTGGATGCCCGCAAGGAAAAGGGGCAGGAGGCGACGGCGTCGGAGGTGGCGTCGTTGGCCTTTGAGCGCTTGGCGGTGGCTTTCGGGAAGAAGATTCTCAAAATTATTCCCGGCCGGGTGTCCACGGAGGTGGATGCGCGGTTGTCCTATGACCAGGAGGCAACCCTGGAGAAGGCGCGGTTCTTGATTTCTGAGTATGAGGCTGCAGGGGTCTCGCGCGATCGCATTCTGATTAAAATTGCGTCCACCTGGGAGGGAATCAAAGCGGCGGAAATCCTGGAGCAGGAGGGGATCCATTGCAATTTGACCCTGCTGTTTGGATTGCACCAGGCGATCGCCTGCGCCGAAGCAAACATAACTTTGATTTCGCCATTTGTAGGGCGGATTTTGGATTGGTATAAAAAATCCACCGGGCGGGATGGCTACCCTGCGGCGGAGGATCCCGGTGTGCTGTCGGTGACCCAGATTTATAACTACTACAAGAAGTTTGGGTACAACACCGAGGTGATGGGGGCGAGCTTCCGTAATACGGGCGAGATTACGGAGTTGGCAGGCTGCGATTTGCTGACGATTTCCCCGAAGCTGTTGCAGGAATTGAAGTCGACGGAGGGCGAGCTTCCCCGGAAGCTATGCCCTGATACCAGTGCTGCTATGGAGATTGAAAAGATCGCGATGGACAAGGCGACCTTTGACGCCATGCATGCTGAGAATCAGATGGCGTCGGAGAAGTTGGCCGAGGGGATCGCAGGATTTTCTAAGGCGTTGGAGTCTTTGGAAGCCCTGTTGAAGCGGCGTTTGGCGGCTTTGGAGGGCGAGGAAACCTTGCACCATGCGGCTGATGACATCTTCCTGGTGTATGACCTGGATGGGGATGGCTTTATCACCCGTGAGGAATGGGCGGGCTCTGATGCCGTATTTGATGCCCTGGATGCCAACCGGGATGGCAAAATTACGCCCCAGGAAATGGCGGCGGGCTTGGGGGCGGCTCACCATTTGGTGAGTGTTTAATCCCCCCTCGAGGTAGACGCGATGCACACGCGGCAGCCTCTGAGTGATCTCTGAGTGACTATTATTTGCGGTGGGTTCCCGATGGGGATCGACCGCTTTTTGTTGGCGCTTTTTTTAGGGGCGATCGCTCCGTCGGAATTGGGGTCAGAATCGAGCCTAAAAGTGGGTTCAGATCCGGGTGTTGCGAAATGGCACGGGCGGGGGAAAACTGGCGCGTTTGGGGCGGCGATCGCGGATAATGGAACGGTAATGCATGATCCTGGACATCGCAGTCTGGATAGTCTTTTGTGTGTGGCTATTCCACTTGAGGTGCGATCGCTGACTCTGCTTCGTTAGGATGCCTCGATTAGATTTTCGGATGGCATCCGTCAGCCCGTCCCCCATGCTCTATTTGAGTTATTACAACCCGCATGAGTATCGAAGATAGCCGGATCGTTTCCACAAACCTACGGAACGAGATGTCACGCTCCTATCTGGAGTACGCCATGAGCGTCATCGTAGGTCGGGCGCTTCCGGATGCCCGCGATGGTCTTAAGCCGGTCCATCGCCGGATTCTTTATGCCATGCACGAGCTGGGTCTGTCGCCGGATCGCCCTTTCCGGAAATGCGCCCGTGTGGTGGGGGAAGTGCTGGGTAAGTATCACCCCCACGGCGATGGTGCCGTGTATGACGCCCTGGTGCGGATGGCGCAGGATTTTTCCATGCGGGCTCCGTTGATCGATGGCCACGGTAATTTTGGCTCCATCGATAATGATCCGGCGGCGGCGATGCGATATACGGAAAGCCGTTTGCAGGCACTGTCGCGGGATGCCCTGCTGCAGGATATTGAGTCGGAAACCGTTGATTTTGCCGATAATTTTGACGGGTCCCAGCAGGAGCCCGTTGTTTTGCCGGCGCGGTTGCCTCAGCTTTTGTTGAATGGATCTTCTGGGATTGCGGTGGGGATGGCCACCAATATTCCGCCCCATAATTTGGGGGAGTTGGTGGATGCGTTGACGGCTTTGATTGATAATCCAGAGCTGACGAATCTGGAGTTGATGCAGTATGTGCCGGGACCTGATTTCCCGACGGGGGCGCAGATTTTTGGCACGTCGGGGATCAAGGAGGCCTATACCACTGGGCGTGGGTCCGTCACTATGCGGGGGGTGGCGGATATTGAAATTCTGGAGCGCGCCGGGGCCCCCGATAAGGACGCCATTATCATCACGGAGCTGCCCTACCAAACCAATAAGGCGGGGCTGATTGAGCGCATCGCCGACCTGGTGAACGATAAG
>CAZZMD010000050.1:0-4607 GCA_964655355.1 uncultured bacterium | reverse complement strand
TGGCATTTCTGATCTTCGGGATGAGAGCGATCGCGATGGGATGCGGGTGGTGATCGAGCTGAAGCGCGATGCCTATCCCCAGGTGGTGTTGAATAATCTTTACAAACAGACGCCGCTGCAATCGAATTTTGGGGCGAATATGTTGGCTCTGGTGGATGGGGAGCCCCAAACCCTTACGTTGCGGGAATTCCTGAAAGTCTTCCTGGATTTCCGGGTGGAAACCATTGAGCGCCGCACCCGGTTTGAGCTGGAGAAGGCGGAGGCGCGGGACCATGTGCTTCAGGGCTACCTGATTGCCATGGAGAATTTGGACGCGGTGATTGCCACTATTCGCCATGCGGCGGATACGCCGGCGGCGAAGGCAGAGTTGATCGAGACTTACGGGCTGTCGGAGGTGCAGGCGGATGCCATTTTGCAGATGCAGCTTCGGCGCTTGACGGCGTTGGAAACGGACAAGATTGAGACGGAGCACCAGGCGCTCCAGGAAAAGATCGCCGATTTGCGGGATATTCTGGCGCGGCGCGATCGGGTGCTGACCATTGTCAAAGAAGAAATTGCGGCCCTGAAGGAGCGCCATGCGACTCCCCGGCGCACGGTGATTGAGCGCAATAGTGGCGACCTGGATGATATTGATTTGATTGCCAATGAGCGATCAACGTTGGTGATTACGGAGCAGGGCTATATCAAGCGGATGCCCGTGAGCCATTTTGAAACCCAGAACCGGGCAACTCGCGGTAAGTCTGGGGCGAAGATGAAGGAAAACGATGAGATTCAGCATTTCCTGACGTGCTGCGATCACGATACGGTGCTGTTTTTCAGTGAGCGTGGGGTGGTGTATTCCATGCGGGCGTATCAAATTCCTGAGTCGTCCCGGGTGGCGCGGGGGACGCCGTTGGTGCAGTTGTTGCCCATTGGCCACGATGAAAAAATTACGTCCATCCAAGGGGTCTCAGAGTTTACGGACGATAACTATTTGGTGATGCTGACCCAGGGGGGCTATATCAAAAAGACCGCCCTGTCAGCGTTTGCCAATATTCGAGCCAATGGATTGATTGCGATCTCGTTGAACGAGGGGGATGAGCTGTGCTGGGTGCGGTTGGCCCAGGAGACGGATTCGATTTTGATTGGGTCGCGATCGGGGATGGCGATTCATTTCCGCGCCGATCGCACCCAGTTGCGTCCCCTGGGGCGGACGGCTCGCGGCGTCAAATCCATGAACCTCAAGGCTGGCGACGAGCTGGTGGGTATTGATATTCTGCCGGCGGCGATCGCTGATGCGGTGGCGTCCAGTGGCGAGGATGAGGGGGATGATGATGAACTGCTCACGGATGTCTCCGAAGATACCGAGGATGGGGCGGAGTTGAGTTCCGATGAAGGGACCGATGAAGGGGGGACTGAGGACACCGGCGAAGAGGATGGAGAACCTCGGATTTTGGTGGTGACGTCCCAGGGCTATGGCAAGCGGATTCCGGTGGAGCAGTTCAAGCTTTACAACCGGGCCACCAAGGGCAAGATTGCCACCAAATTTAAGTCCGGTCAGGCGGAGGATTGCTTGGCGGGCATCTTGGTGGTCCACGATTCCGATGAAATTATGCTGGTGACCAGTCGCGGCATTATTATTCGCCAGGCCGTAGACGCGATTCCGGTCCAGTCCCGCGGGGCAACCGGGGTGCGCCTACAACGGTTGGATAAGTCTGATGCGATCGCTGCGGTTGCGGTGGTGCCGCCGGAGGAGAAGGAGGTGTTGGATGAGCTGGAAGCCGATGGGGAGGGCGATGGCACGGAAGAAGAATAACCCCTAGCGGGGCGTGGGCTAGCGGGGTCTAGCCTAGCGAGTCGGCCTAGCGGGGCGGCCTAGTGGACTGGGGGGCGCGATCGCCGGTTGAGGTTCAGGTTCAGGGTGCGGGATAGGACTAAAATTCCCGCCACGACGAATCCCCGTTTTTCCAGGAGGCGGGCCAGGCTCTGGGCGGTGGTGCCGGTGGTATAAATATCGTCCACGATCACAATAGGAGTGGCGCGATCGCAGGGTTTGAGCTGTTTGAGATCGGGACCGATGGCGAAGGCGTTGGCGATGTTGGCCTGCCGTTCTTGGGCGCTCAGTTTGAATTGGGCGTCGGTTGCTTTTGTGCGGATGAGGCCGTTGGGTAAGCATCGGTGGCCGGTTTTGTCGCTCACCCGTTGGGCGAGTGATTCTGCTTGGTTAAATCCCCGCTCTTTCAGGCGATCGCGGTGGATGGGGACGGGCACCAGAAATACTTTTTCTGGGCGATAGGGGAGGGCTTCCCAGGTGTCCACCAGGCGATCGCCGAGCCAAGATCCTAGGGATTCCGATGGATTGTATTTGAAGGCGTGGATGGATTTCCGCAGGTGCCCCCCATAAATATTCCAGAACCAGACCGGGGATCCCATCGCTTGGCGGTAGAGGGGCGATCGCCGGGGCCGCCCGGTGGGAACGGTGGCGGAGCGGCGGGGGGGAATAATGATCGGGGAGGTGGTGACGTGGCCCTGGAGGAGGGTGCGCTCCAGGTGGAGATTGTCGTATTCGGTCCAGAGGATATTACGGCAGGTTGAGCAGGGGACAATCCCTGTTTCCGCGCCGCAGACGGGGCAGGGACGGCGGAAGAGAAGCGCCAGAATTTCCTGGGCGATCCACTCCTTTCCGCGCTGGAGCGATCGCCACAGGGTTTGCCAAAATTGCTTTAGTCGGGTCTTAAGGCTGGAGCTGCCCACCATGGTGTGCCCTGTCTGTCGGTTGACGCCACGGACCTACGGGAATTGCTCTGGTGCCAACCCCACCGGGGGGGCGAAAAGGCAACGGAAATTCCTCGCCATTGGACCACAGGGTGTCAGGCAATGCAAGCTGAAACGTCCCAGGGGTAATGGATTGTTATTAAATCCCCGTGGGGGTTGGGTGGCTTCTGTCTCGGTCGTCAGACGGTGGATCCCATGTGGGATGGGCGGCCGTCCGACGAACCGAAGTTTGAGACGACGTTACGAGAATAAGGTGCCCAGATTGACCAAATTGGTGGGCACGTTGGGGAGGGTGACGGATCCCCCGGCGAATTGGATGCGGGTGGTGGTGCTGTCGACGGCGCTAATTTGAATATTCCCAAGGGTCAATCCGCCGGTTAGGGCGATCGCGTCATTAGCTGGATCAAAGTCGGTGATGGTGTCGTTGCCGGATCCCGGCATGACGACAAATTGATCCTGACCCGCGCCCCCGGCCATCAGGTCATCCCCCAGCTCTCCGATCAGGACATCATTGCCGCTGCCGCCGAGCAGGATGTCATTGCCGCGCCCCCCCTGGAGCAGATCATGGCCGTTGCCCCCCGTGAGTTGGTCGTTGCCGCCATTGCCCAACAGGTGGTCGTGGCCGCGATCGCCGGAGAGCACATCATCGCCGCCGTTGCCCTGGATGCGATCGCTGCCCCGCCCGCCGTTGATGCGATCGGCTTGGGCGCTGCCGAAAATGATGTCGTTGCCCCCATTGCCGTTGAGGTTGAGGGCGGTGGAGATCAGACGGCGATCCTCAAAATAATCGCCCCCGTCCCCTAGGCCGAGGAGGGATACCCCCGGCTGGTCGAAGCTGCCACCGGTGAGCCGGACAATATCGCCCCCGGCCCCAAGCTGGCCGAAAATGGGGGTTTCGGACTCGATGGCAAAGGCGAGACCGGTTCGGCGGCCATCCATCACAACCCGACTTTGCTGACCAAAATTTTGGATCCGTAGCGATCGCCGTTGGGTGGGATCCGCCGTTAGGCCCAGGGGCACGACCACGGTGGCCTCACCGGAAAAACCATCGCCGTTTAGGGTTAGGTCCGTATCGGCTTCAAAATCCGTTAGCTCTAGCGTGACTGGCTGATTATTGTCCGGCAGATTGAGTTGGAGGGGACCGTTGAAATTGCGATCGCGGATGGACAGGCTGCGATTGCCGCCGCCCCCGAGCCCGGAAAAGTCAAGGACTACATTGCCCCGTTGGCTGGACAGGGGCTGCGGTAAGGCCACTTCCAAAGCTCCCTGAAATGTGGGACCGGTGAAGACGACGCCCCCCGCCGGGGTTTCTAGGTTGACCCGCAGCCGGCGATCGCGATTGACTTCGGCGGGCAGGTTGACTTGGGTTTGGGGGGAGACACCGGGGGTAACGGAAATGGTGGTGATATCGCTGGCCAGGGGGGCAACGTTGACGGTGCCGGTGGTCCCGTCTCGGCTGACGGGGGGCGTCGGAAATGCCGTTGGGGTGGTCGCTACGATGAAATTAACGGTCCGCCCGGCGATCGCATTGTCGGCCTCGTCCTCCAGCAGATCCCCCTGCAATGTCAACCGATATTGGCTGCCCAGGGTTAACGACTGGTTGGGATCCAAGGTCACCCGACGGGTGCCCGCATCGTAGACCCCCGTAAAGGGCACCTCACCGGCGGGGCTGCCCGCAGCGTCCAATTCCGTCAGGGTAAATACCGGTGCGATCGCACTGTCGACGAAGGGGCGATCGTTCTCGGCGATGCGGATGGGCTCGTTAAAGTCCACCGTTAAATTGGCATTGGGATCCGTCAACGTGCTGCCATTGGGGGGCAGAAAGGTCACCCGAGGCGGCGTCACGTCTCCCG
>CAZZMD010000049.1:29926-36312 GCA_964655355.1 uncultured bacterium | reverse complement strand
TGGGAAATGCACCCGGACACAGACGAGTTTTTCTACATTCTCGAGGGGCAGTTTGAAATGGCCGTGTTTGACGGTGAAACACCCTCAAAACACGTTATTAACTCGGGATCATCTTTTGTTGTCCCGAGGGGAATTTGGCATAAGCCCGGCGCTCCGAACGGATGTAAGTTTATACATTTCACACCAGGCCAATCCTTACATTCAGAGGCAGATGATCCGCGTGCCCAAAATGTCTAACCAGTGAATGCCATCCGACCACTTCACGGCGATGCTACTCAGCGGCGGCGGAATCGTCTAAGGCTGACCTGAGGTTCTAAGGCTTACTCCATGGGGGCATCATCCTGATGCTCCTTACCAACGGCACCGGTGGCGATCGCGGTAGAACAATTCTGTTGGCGCGAACCGTTGGCGCGAACTGGCAAGGCGACTCAGTGTTGTCGCAGAGGTTATCGGCAGCCGCTCAACAGATCCGTTATGCCGCAGGCTGCGCTAATTTAAGATTTTTGTTTAGATAATCATATGGCAGAATTTCTGTGCAAAAATCAAACAATAAGGGGATTGGGGGCATGGAGAGCAAAAGTCCCTGGCGGTTGGATAATAGCCATTCGCTGCGGCGGTGGTGAGGGTAGCGGGGTGGCATTCTATCCAGATCTCAATCACCAATGGGATGGCGGTACCCTATCCCCATGAACCTGCATGGTTTTGCATAATCAGGATTCCCTTGGTGGGTCTTTGTAAAACAGTTCTGGCTCATGTAATTAGACATGTAATTAGACATGAAAATCCAACGAACTATTTATGTTCTGGCAGTGCCAGACCTTGAAAAATCGGCTGAATTCTTTCGCGATGTATTGGGTTTCACGATTCACGAGATTGGCGATCAAGGATGGCGAATGTTTGCAAAAGATGATTGTCGAATAATGGCTGGACATTGTCCTGATGCGATCCACCCCAGTGACATGGGTGATCATTCTTATTTTGGGTATTTTGTTGTTGATGATGTCGATAATTACTATGACGTGGTTACCTCAAAGGGTGCAGAGATAGTTAAGCCTCTCAAGAATGAAACATGGGGAATGCGAGAATTTGGACTAAGAACTATCGATGGACATCGAATTATGATTGGTCAAGATCTTGAGGAATAACTTAGGCATATTGCCTAACAGCAGGCACAGGCAATCCCGTTCCACAGGTGCGATAGATTGCCCGCATTGTTCAGCGACAACAGCCTACGCGCGTTCCGAATGGGGGCAGTCCCCTGTGTCGGCGCGGTGTTCACACTCACCAGGCGATTTTTGCCGTAGTATCCGCCGTAGTGAATCACCGGCGACCAGTTCGGGCTGACCGGTGGCAGCGGCGGCGACAGCTCGCCGAATTCTTCCGCGCCGTATACGGGCTTGCCATCGACGATCGTCAGCACTGACTCGAGGCGCTTGATGTCGTCTTCTGGTACAGAGAAATAGTCGTCCGATAGCACGGCTAAGTCGGCAAGCTGCCCCGGCGCGATCGCCCCCTTTTCGCCCGCCTGATTGGAGAACCAGCCCGCAGCAGCGGTGTAGAGATTCAGCGCTTCGACCCGATCAAGGCGGTTGGCTTCGGGGTAGAGCGGCGTGCTGCCGACGGTCTTGCCGGACACCAGCCAGTAGAGCCCGACCCAGGGGTTATAGCTGGCGACGCGCGTGCCGTCGGTGCCGGCGGCGAGGGGCACGCCCATCTTCAGGATTTTGGAAATGGGGGGCGTGTGGGACGCGGCCTCGAAGCCGTAGCGATCTATGAAATATTCGCCCTGGTAGGCCATGCGGTGCTGGATGGCGATGCCGCCGCCGAGGGCTTTGACTCGCTCGATATTGCGATCGCTAATGGTCTCGGCGTGGTCGAGAATCCAGTGCAGGCCGGTGAAGGGAACCTCGCGATTGACTCGCTCGAAGACGTTGAGGAAGCGCGTAATCGACTCGTTATAGGTGGCGTGGAGGCGGAATGGCCAGCGATTTTCCGCCAGCAGGCGCACGACGGAGCTCAGGTCGCGCTCCATGGCATCGGCCACGTCCGGGCGCGGCTCGGTGAAGTCCTCGAAGTCCGCCGCTGAGAATACGAGCATCTCGCCTGCGCCGTTGAGCCGATAGAAGTCATCGCCCTGGCCCGGTTGGGCGAGGGCGATCCAGCGTTCGAAGTCGGCCCTTTCGTCGCCGGGGTTCTGCGTGAACAGGTTGTACGCAACGCGCACGGTCATTTCGTTGCGATCGTGGAGCTGCTGGATGATGCTGTAGTCGTCGGGGAAGTTTTGTCCACCGCCGCCCGCATCGATGACGCTGGTGATGCCGAGGCGGTTCATCTCGCGCATGTAATGGCGCGACGAGTTGAGTTGGTCGTCCGCGCCCAAGATTGGACCCCGGGCGACGGCGCTGTAGAGGATGGCGGCGTTGGGTTGGGCGATCAGTAAGCCGGTGGGGTCGCCGTTGCGATCGCGCTCGATGACCGATCCGGGCGGGTCGACGGAGTTGCGATCGAAGCCCAGCGCCCGTAGCGCCGCACGGTTCAGGAATGCCCGGTTATATAGATTGAGGATAAATACCGGTACGTCCTGGGAGACGGCGTTGATCTCGTCCAATGTTGGCATCCGTCGCTCGGCAAACTGAAATTCGCTCCAGCCGCCGATCACGCGGACCCACTGGGGGGCTGGCGTCCGTTCGGCCTGCGCTTTGAGCATCCGTAGCGCATCGGCCAGCGATGGCACACCGTCCCAGCGCAGCTCCATGTTGTAGTTCAGCCCGCCGCGAATGAGGTGGGTGTGGGTGTCGTTGATGCCGGGGATGACGGTGCGGCGGTTCAGGTCGATCACGCGGGTCGTGTCGCTGCGGTAGGCCATAACGTCTTTTTCGGTGCCGACGGCGAGGAAGCGGTTGTCGCGAATGGCAACCGCTGCGGCGAAGGTGCGGCGCGGATCTTGGGTGGCGATTTTGCCGTTGTAGAGAATCAGGTCGGCTTTTTGACCGCCAGACCGATGCTCGTTTGCCCAGGCGCGACCTTTGTGGGCGGCATAGGTGGTGAAGCCCGCTGCGATCGCCCACTGGAGAAATTCGCGTCGGCTGGCTTGGGAGAATTTAGACATGATTTGAGGAGAGTGTGGAGAACACGATCACCATTTCCGCTGCCCGAACGCTGGCGATTTCAGTCGCAATCCGCCTACCGGAACAGCCATCCCTGAAACCAGCGTGTCAGTCTCGGCATCACCACGTAGGTCAGCAGCGGTACGGCGATCGCTGCCTGAATGGCGATTCGTGCGAACCAGGGCAGCGACCCGAGAATGGGGGCGAGCAGCGGCGTCAGGGCGATCGACACTGATACGACACCGACCCACACTAAAGCCGCTTGCTTGTGACGCTTCGGAGGGTTGCGCTTGAGCTGTGAGGGCAGCTCGAACCAAGATTCCAAGCCCGACAGCACCTGGACGCTCTCTTGCTCGTGAATCAAGGGCTTGGCGCGATCAATCCAGCCGTTGCGCTCGTCCGAGGTCAGCCAATTTTCCAGGTTCGCCGCCGAGTCGAACTGCAATACGATGACGTAATCCGGTGCCTCGCCCGGCCGGGGACGCAGGATACTGACGCCCAGGTGTCCCGCAAACTCGCGAGCTGCCGATGCGATGCCCTTAAGCCACTCCTCATAACCGGCAGCGCGATCGCTGCGGACGCGATGGGTAATCACGGCGGTGACATGCTGGTTGGGGTTGCAGGGGCGCTGGGCGGTGACGCGATCGGAGGTTGGCATTGCTCAATGGGAAGAAAGGACGGTGGCCATCATCTTCCCTAAAACTAGCCCTCGCGCAGGATATCCGAGGCAGGATATCCGAGAGGGGCAGGGCCATTGACGCGCCGGTTCTCAGTCGCTAGCAAGGGCGAAGTAGCTGGTCATCAGGCCGCGATAGAGCGGAATGTGATTTGAGAGCAGGTTGCCGAGCCCTTCGATGTCGTTGCGCCAGTCGCGGTGTAGCTCGCAGGCCACCGCAAACCAATTGAGTAACTGCGCCCCCGCTGCGCCCATGCGCGTCCAGGCCGCCGCTCGAACCGTTTCATCAAAGGTTCCTGACGCATCGGTCACGACGAAAACCTCGTAGCCCGCCTCGATTGCCGATAGCGCCACGAACGCCACACAAACATCAGTCACAACGCCCGCAATCACGAGCTGCTTTTTACCCGTCGCTTTAACGGCGGCAACGAAATCTTCGTTATCCCAAGCGTTAATCTGACCCGGACGGGCGATGTAGGGCGCATCGGGAAACAGGTCTTTGAGTTCCGGGACAATTGGACCGTTGGGACCATTCTCGAAACTCGTGGTCAAAATAGTTGGTAGATCGAAAAACTTTGCAATGCTTGCTAGGGCGAGAATATTATTTTTAAACTCATTGGGTGGATAGTCTTGAACAAGTGAAACGAGTCCGGCTTGATGATCGATGAGCAACACTGCCGCATCATCTTTATTCAGCCGAGAATACTGATAAGTCATGGCGAAAAACCATAGCTAAAAAGATTAAAGCGAGTCGATCATCCCAAAGCAAATCAAACAATATTGATCGGAAACGCCTTCGTTAATCGCTATATTATTTGGCAATGACGGATCGCGTCCAATACCGATCTCGGCTCTAATGATACTTTGTTGGTATGAATAGTGATATCGAACTTCGGCAGCTCCGATACTTCCTCGCGGTCGCTGAGGAGCTGCATTTCACGCGGGCAGCAGAGCGGCTAAGAATTGCTCAGCCCCCCTTGAGCCGACAAATCCAAAACCTCGAGCAAGCCCTGGGAGTCAAGCTATTCGAACGAACAAATCGTCGAGTTTCACTGACGGTGGCGGGACAAACTTTCCTGGAAGAAGTGCGTAAAATACTTCAGGCGATCGAACAAGGGATACACCGCACTCAGCAGGTTTCTTTGGGTAAAGCCGGGCGCTTAAAAATTGGCTTTGAAGGATCTATCTCCCATGATTCCTTCCTGACTATTGTGCGTCAATTCCGTCAACAATACCCAGGCATTGAAATCATTGTCCGGGAAATGTCGTCTGGGAATCAGGTGGCTGCCCTACAGAAAGGTGATATTGATATTGGGGCGATTGACCCACTCTTTGCAACCGCGGATTTAACGCTTCAATTATTACTAAAAGAGCCCCTTGCGGCTGCTATGAATCGAAGTCATCCCCTTGCCGATCGCGAGAGTATCCGATTGAGTGAACTGAGCGAGGATGATTGGGTGACAGGGCAACATAACGGACGTTGTGGACTGTTGAGACGTTTGCTCGATGCCTGTTCGATGTATGGTTTTGTGCCAGAGATTCGTCAAGAAGCGAATGATTTACAGATGATGCTTGGGCTGATCGCGTCGGGATTGGGGGTGACACTGTTGCCTAAATCAGTCGCGGCGATCGCGACGTCGGACGTGAAGTTTGTGCCGCTCGAGGCTGCTATCCCCGAGCTTCCCACGCCCGAAATCCAGGTCGCTGTCGCGTGGCCTAAGCAGCATTGCTCGCCGCAGCTCCAAGCCTTTCTCGAGGTGGCGCAAGCGGTTGTGGGGTCTGTCGCAAAAAATGCAGGGCGATAATGGGGAGGCCAGTGCCTAGGGCGTGTGCCCAGTTAAGCGCCAGAAGCCCTAGTACCAACCAATTCTCTAAATTCCTGCGATTGGGAGTCCTTCATTGAGCCAGTCCCAACCGGTAATACCAATTCGCTAAAAATTCGCTCAGGTAAATGGCTCCTCTAGCTCACTCCCTGGAACTTGACAGGAAATCTATACTAAGTCCAAGCTTTTAAGTCCAAGCTTTTGAGGTGTTGGGAATGGGGCGATCGCAATCAATTGGACTCGGGCTATTGGGGGCGATCGCCCTGGGTTTTGGAGGTGGGGCGATCGCCATTGAACCAATAGTGGTGCGGGGAGAATTAGCGATTGAGCTAGCCCAGAGCAACCAAGATTCCAAAAAAGCAGAAGCAGATCGTATTTTTCAGCAAGGAATCCGTCAGTTCCAGACCAGCCAGTTTCGGGAAGCGTTGCAATCTTGGGAAACGGCATTGAGGCTCTATCGGGAACTAGGCGATCGCCAAGGAGAAGCAAACTCCCTGGGGAATCTCGGCAATGCTTACTTTTCCCTGGGTGAGTACGAGCGAGCCATTGACTTTCATAACCAATCGTTGAAAATCAAGCGTGAAATCGGCGATCGCCGTGGAGAAGCAACCTCCCTGGGGAATCTCGGCTTGGTTTACTATTCCTTGGGTGAGTACGAGCGAGCCATTAACTTTCATAACCAAGCGTTGAAAATCGACCGTGAACTAGGTGATCGCCGTGGAGAAGCAACCTCCCTGGGGAATCTCGGCAATGCTTACTTTTCCCTGGGTGAGTACGAGC